>NZ_CP090022.1:382500-445000 GCF_021391315.1 Cereibacter azotoformans
CCGTTCCCCCGCCGGCATCGACAATCTCGGTCCCGGCGTGGGCGAGGGGCTCGATCTCGGACCGTGCGCCCACCGCCCTGATGCGGCCATCGAGAACCGCAACGGCCTCGGCCTCGGGGCGGGCGGGATCCATGGTCAGGACGGCGGCATTGGTCAGGATCAGGTCGGTCATGCGAAGGCTCCGGCGACGGACTGGATCGGCAGGCGCAAGATCAGGCGGCTCCGTCGGCCGCGGCAACGCTGCCACCTCTTGCGGGCCGCCGGCATCCGGGCCATCTGAACAGCCGCTTCCGCTTTTGTCCACGACCGGCGGAAAATGGCCCTGCCGCTCTTGACCGTGGACCGGGCTTGACCCTTTATCGGGCAAACGCGCGGGCGCTCGCCCGGCACCGTGGCCCGCCGGGCCCGTGCGAGAGAGGGAATCACGATGCAGAACAGACCGGCCGAGCCTGCGCCGCAGCGCAATGGCTCCAATGCCTCCAAATCCACGCTGGGCTCGGATCTCAGGATCGTCGGCGACATCACCTCGTCGGGAAGCATCGAGGTGATGGGCGAGGTCGAGGGCACGATCACCGCGCGCGGACTGATGGTCGGGCCCGAAGGCCGCGCCAGCGGCACCTTCAGCGCGGAAAATGTCGAGGTGCGCGGGCAACTCGACGGCCGGCTGTCCTGCTCGTCGCTGGTGGTGCGGGCGGCGGCGCAGCTGACCTCGGACGTGACCTACCGCAGCGTCGTGATCGAGAGCGGCGCGACCGTGGACGGCCGCTTCAAGATCACCAAGGACTGACCCTTCGGGCCGGCGCCGACTTCAGGCGGCGCGGCCGGGCGGAATCGAATAGGTCAGCCCTGCCCGCGCCACCACGCCCTCGGAGCCCGCCGAGCGGATCAGCACATCCCCCACCGCCAGCACCCGCCCCAGCTTGAGGATCCGCGCCGTCCCGATCAGGTCGCGCCCGGCCTCGGGCTTGCGCATGAAATCCATCGAGATGTTCGTGGTGACGGCGAGCTTCACCGGCCCGATCCGCGACAGGATGGCCAGATACATGGCCACATCGGCCAGCGCGAACATCGAGGGGCCCGACACGGTGCCGCCCGGCCGCAGATGCTGCGGCCCGACCTTCAGGCGCATGGCCAGCTCATCCCCGGCCGAGAGCACCTCGAAATCGTCCGCCACCTCGGGAAACTCCCGCGTCAGGAACGCGGACAGGTCCGCGGCCTCCAGTCTCAGCCCCATGCTTTCCTCCCTGCTTCCGGCCCGCTAGGCTGACCGCAAAGGGGAGGAGAGACAAGATGACCGAGATCCTGCTGCGCGAGGACAGCGGCGCCGTGGCGACGCTGACACTGAACCGGCCCGAGGCGCTGAACGCGCTGTCGGATGCGATGCTGGCCGCCTTGAAAGAGCAGTTCCGTGCGCTGGCCGAAGACCCGAGCATCCGCGTCGTCGTGCTGCGGGGCGCGGGCAAGGCCTTCTGCGCCGGCCACGACCTCCGCGAGATGCAGGCGGCACGACAGTCCGAAGACCGGGGCGCGGCCTACTTTTCCGACCTCTTCGCCCGCTGCGCCGCGGTGATGCAGTCCATCCCGGCCCTGCCGCAGCCGGTGATCGCCGAAGTGCATGGCATCGCCACCGCGGCGGGCTGCCAGCTGGTGGCCTCGTGCGACATGGCGGTGGCGGCGCATGGCACGCGGTTTGGGGTCAACGGGGTCAACATTGGCCTCTTCTGCTCGACCCCCATGGTTGCCCTGACCCGCGCCGTGCCGCGCAAGGTCGCCTTCGAGATGCTGACGACCGGCGAGTTCATCGACGCCGAGCGTGCGCGCGATGTCGGGCTGGTCAACCGCATAGCCCCGGCCGAGGATCTGTCGGCGGACGTGCGCAAGCTGGCAGAGGTGGTGGCGGGAAAGCTGGGTGCGGCTGTGCGGACCGGCAAGCGCGCCTTCTACGATCAGGCGGGCATGGGGCTGGCGGCCGCCTACACCTTCGCGGGAGCGGTCATGGCCGACAACATGATGTGGCGGGATACCGAGGAGGGGGTGAAGGCCTTCCTGGAAAAGCGCAGGCCCGACTGGGCCTGACGAGCCGGGCGCTCACATGCGGTCTGCACCTTCACGGCAGACACCGGCCGGGCAATCCCTCGCCCGGCCCGACTTCATCATTCGGCGGCGGGAACCGCCTGGGACTGACGGCGCTTGCGCGTTTCTTCCAGCTGCTTCTCCGTCTGGCGGATGTTGATGTAGGCGAGCACGAGGACGAAACCGATGGTCCCGAAGGTCAGAACATATTCCATGATCAGGTAGTTCATCATATCAGTTCCCTTTCCTGTCTGGGTTGTCGTGACTGGAATACGGGAGCATGGACGCAGCGGATCACGCCGCCCGCGCGATTTTGCCGCATCCATCCGGCCATCCGCGCCCGGCCGCAGGCAACATGTTGAAGAAGAAGCCGCTTTGACCCGCCTCGGGCAGCGATCAACTGAACGTGATCGCCTATTTGACCACGATCACCGCCAGAAGCAGGAAGGTGAGGAAGCCCACGACCCCCGCCTGTGCGAACAGCGTGCTGATCAGGAACAGGGCGGCCAGCACGCCTCCGACGATCACGGCCTGATCGCGTGGGGGGCGCCGTGCGATCCGGGACTCCACCTCTTCGCTCGAGAGGCCGCGCCAAAGGCTCGCGACGAGCGTGGCGGCGCTGCGCCGCGCCGCACGCCAGACCGCCTGGGCAAAGCCGTCCCCCATGGCTGCCGTCAGAGCCGGTAGATGCCGCGGAACTTGGCTTCGAGATAGTCGAGCAGGGGCTCTTCCGAAGGCTCGAAGCCGCAGGCGCGGGTGACGGTCTCGTGCGGCCTGTAGAGGCCACCATGCCGTTGCAGGTTCTCGCGCAGCCAGCCGGTCGCGCCCGAGGTATCGCCGCGCGCAAGCTGCTCGTCGAGATCCGGCACCGCCTCGCGGATCGCCTTCATCAGGCAGCCGGCATAGACGTTCCCCAGCGCGTAGGTCGGGAAATAGCCGAAGAGGCCGACCGACCAGTGCACGTCCTGCAGCATCCCGTGCGAAGGCCGGTCCACCGCCACCCCGAAATCCTCGAGGAAGCGCGCGTTCCAGGCCTCTTCCAGATCCTCGGGCTCGAGCGTGCCGCGGATCAGCCCGCGCTCGAGGTCGAAGCGCATCATGATGTGGAGGTTGTAGTGAACCTCGTCGGCCTCGGTGCGGATGTAGCCGGATTGCACGCGGTTCGCAGTGGCATAGAAGGCCTCGGCATCGGCAATGCCGAAATCGCCGAACCGCTCGGACATGCGGCCGAAGAGCCAGCCGGTGAAGGCCCGCGAGCGGCCGAGCTGGTTCTCGTAGATGCGGCTCTGGCTCTCGTGGACGCCCATCGAGACACCCGCCCCGATCGGGGTGAGCGCGTAGTCGGGGTCGATCCCAAGCTCGTAGGCGGCGTGACCGACCTCGTGGATGGTGGAGTAGAAGCAGTTGAACGGATCGGCCTCGACCACCCGCATGGTGATGCGCACGTCGCTGCCCGAGCCCGACGAGAAGGGATGCACCGCCATGTCCATCCGCCCGCGCGTCCAGTCATAGCCGAAGGTCGCGGCGAGATCGCGGGCCATGCGCACCTGCGCCTCAAGGCCGAAATGGCCCGACAGCGGCTTCGGCTGGTATTCGGCGCCCAGCACCGCCTCGCGCAGCGCGACAAGGCGCGGGCGCATCCGGTCGAAGATCGCCGAGATCGAAGCCGCCGTGGCCGAGGGCTCGTAATCGTCGACCAACGCGTCGTAGCGGTCGCGGCCCACCGCCAGCGCCGCCGCCTCCTCGCGCTTGAGGCGGATCACCTCGGTCAGCGTCGGCAGGAACATCGCCACATCGTCCGCGGCCCGCGCCTCGGCCCAGATGCCCTGCGCGGCCGAGGTCACGCGCGCGATCTCCTGCGCGAGCCGGCCCGGCACCTTGGTCGCCCGCTCGTGGCTGCGGCGGATCAGGCGAAGCTGCGCCTCGTCCTCCTCATCCTCGGGCTCGGCCAGCTCCAGCCATTCGGCGATGCGCGGATCGGTGCGGCGGGCGTGCAGCACCCCTTCGAGCGCGGCCATCTCTTCGGCCCGCTGCTCTGCGGCGCCGCGCGGCATCACCGTCTCCTGGTCCCACGACAGCCGGCCCATGACCTGCGCCAGCGCCTCGGTCTGGCGCTGATAGTCCATCAGCTCGGCAAAGGCGACATCGGCACTCATAGCGTTCCTTTCCGGATCGAGCCCACGCGGGGATAGTGCGCGAGGTGGCGCGCATGAAGGATCAGCACCCAGATCACCACCGCGCCGACCTGATGGGCGATGGCCACCTGCCATTCGGCGGCCGACAGCACGGTGCCCACGCCAAGCGCGACCTGCGCCAGAAGCGCAAGCGCAAGCAGGTCAAAGGCCCCGCGCGTCGCCCGGTGTTTCGAGCGCCGGCCGAAGATCCAGAACACCAGCCCCAGCGCCACCAGCGCATAGCCGGCCATGCGGTGCAGGAACTGGACGAAACCGGGGTTCTGCAGCAGCCCCAGCCACCAGGCGGGGTTGCGCCAGTCGGTCTCGACCCCCGGCACATAGAGCATGTCGGCCGGCAGGAAGGTCCCGTTCATGTCGGGCCAGGTCGGAAAGCCGCGGCCCGCATCAATGCCCGCCACGAGCGCCCCCAGCACCACCTGCAGGAAGGTCACCACGATCAGCACCGTGGTCATGCCATAGAGGCGCCCTTCACGCTGGCGCCGGGCCTGGAAGAGTTCGGCCTCGGTTCGCCCGAGGAGGAGCGCCTGCCAGGCGATCATGCCGAGGATGATGAAGGCAAGGCTGAGGTGAACCGCAAGGCGCGTGCTCGCGACCGCGACCCGGTCGCCCTCGAGGCCCGAGGCCACCATCCACCAGCCAATGCCGCCCTGGATGCCGCCCAAGACCCCCAGCGCCAGCAGCCGAGGCCACCAGCCCCGCGGCATCTTGCGGGCAACCAGGAAGCCGAGGAACCCCAGCGCCCAGACGAGGCCGATCACGCGGCCCAGTTGCCGGTGCCCCCATTCCCACCAGTAGATGCGCTGGAACTCGGCCATCGACATGCCGGCGTTCATCAGCCGGTATTGCGGGCTCTGGCGGTATTTCTCGAACTCGGCCGTCCATTCCGCCTCGTTCAGCGGCGGCACAGCGCCGGTGACGGGCCGCCATTCCGTGATCGAAAGGCCGGAATCGGTCAGCCGCGTGAGGCCGCCCACCACGATCATCGCCATGACCAGAACGAACAGCGCCATCAGCCACAGCCGGATGCCGCGCCGCGCGCCACCTTGGCCGCGATCGATGCTGCCGCCTTGCGGGACCGGAGCCTTCGCCCCCTGCCCCACTTCCTCGAAGATGCTGCGTTTCTTGACTGCCATCCGGCTCTCCCGTTCCGCGGGCGAGACTAGGCCCCCCGCCTGCCCGCTTCAAGGGCCCGCGGGGAGTGGCGCGAGGACGCGGAGCTACCCGCCGGCGACCCGGTCGTCGAACATGTAGATGTCCACGCCGCCGGTGGCGAAACGGCCCACATCCTCGACCGCGGCCTGCCCCTCCGGGCTGGCAAGCGCGGCCTTCAGGCTCGCGATTTCGTCAAACCGCAGCATCGCCACAAGATGATAGGACGAGGCGCCGTCGGGCGTCATCACCGGCCCGTGGCTGATCTCGTAGCTGCGCAGGCCCGGCATCTTCGACGCAAGCCCGATATGTGTCCCGGAATAGTGCCTGTCGAACGCCGCCACATCCTCGGGCGTGCGATACATCACGATCAGTCTGGCCATGTCTGTCCTCCGTTCCGCCGTGCCACTCTGACATGTTTCCGGCGCCGGAGGCTTCATCCAATGGTCGGTCCCGCTACTGCTTCAGCTTCCACGCGATCTGGCGCAGCATCCCGTGCAGCGTCTGCACATCCGCACGCGTCAAGGCCAGCCGGGCCCACATGTTGCGCAGGTTCAGCTTCATCCCCGGCGCCTTCTCGGGCGGGAAGAAGAAGCCCGCGGCCTCGAGCTTCTCCTCGAAATGGTCGCCCAGCTTCTCGACCTCGAGGCCGCTCGCGAAATCGACCCGCGCCATGTCGATCACCTCGGGCGGGGTCTCGTCGTGCTGGCGCCGCCATTCGTAGGCCAGAAGCAGCACGCATTGCGCAAGGTTCAGGGAGAAGAACTCGGGGTTCACCGGCACGGTGACGATGGCGCTGGCGAGCGCCACATCCTCGTTCTCGAGACCCGTCCGCTCGGGCCCGAAGAGGATGCCCACGCGCCGCCCCTCGCCCGTCAACGCGCGGGCATGGGTCATGGCGCGCTCGGGCGTCATCACGGGCTTGGTCAGTTCGCGCCCCCGCGCGGTCGTCGCGAAGACATAGTCGCAGTCGCGGATCGCCTCGGCCACCGAGGGAAAGAGCCCCGCATGATCGAGCAGCCGTCCCGCGCCCGATGCCATGGCCACGGCCTTGGGATTGGGCCAGCCGTCGCGCGGATCGACGATCCGCAGCCGGGCGAGACCGAAGTTCAGCATGGCGCGCGCGGCCGCGCCGATGTTCTCGCCCATCTGCGGGCGGACGAGGATGAAGACGGGTTCGATGCTCATGGCGCTCCCTCGGGTCCGGCGCTTCCTAGGGGAGAAGGCCCACGCGGCGCAATGGCATTTCCAAGCCGGCGCCCCTCGGCTATAGGCTTCGCCGACCGAAGGAGACCCATCATGGCCGAAGCCGAACGTCCGCAGATCTATCTGATCACGCCGCCCGAGATCGACCTCGGGATCTTTCCCGACCGGCTGGCGCGGGTGCTGGATTCGACCGGGATCGCCTGCCTGCGGCTGGCGCTGGCCGGCAAGGACGAGGATCGGATCGCCCGCGCGGCGGATGCCTTGCGCGAGGTGGCCCATGCGCGCGACGTGGCGATCGTCATCGAGAACCATGTGCTGATGGTCGAGCGGCTGGGCCTCGACGGGGTGCATCTGACCGATGGCGCGCGACTGGTGCGCAAGCTGCGCAAGGACCTCGGGCCGGACGCGATCGTCGGCGCCTTCTGCGGCCGGTCGCGGCACGAGGGGATCAACGCGGCCGAGGCCGGCACGGATTATGTGTCCTTCGGCCCTGTGGGCGCGACCGCGCTTGGCGACGGCAGCCTTGCCGAGACGGACCTCTTCGCCTGGTGGTCCGAGATGATCGAGGTTCCGGTGGTGGCCGAAGGCGCGCTGACGCGCGAGAAGGTGGCCGAACTCGCACCCGTGACCGACTTCTTTGCCGTCGGCGAGGAGATCTGGCGCGAAGAGGATGCGGCCGAAGCGCTGCGGAGCCTCCTCAGCCCTCTGGGCTGAGGGTCCAGCCTTCGGCCGGGGCCACCTCGCGCCCCTCCGCCGGGAAGCCCTGCCGCACCAGCGCCTCGCAACGGGCCGCCAGCCCCTTGCGCCCGTCGAAGCCGTCGGCGGGCACCGGCTCGTGGAAGGTGATCTCGACCCTCCCGTGCCCGGGCGCTGCCAGAAGCCGGGCGAGGTGGCTGCCGAAGTCCATGTCGCCCCACCAGCCGTAAAAGCGCGGATCCTCGCCCTCGGGCGCGATGTAGTGCACCGTCACCGGCTGGATGTGCAGGGCATGTTCCAGCCCGTGCGTGAAGAACGCCGCAAAGAGCGTTGACTTGAAGGGCAGGATGCGCAGCGTGTCGGTGCTGGTGCCTTCGGGGAAGAAAAGAAGCCGGTGCCCGAACCGGAGCCGCTCCTCGAACAGCCGCTGCTGCGCCCGCGCCTCGGAGCCCTTGCGGTTGATGAAGACCGTGCCCGTCGCGCGCGCCAGCCAGCCGATGCCGGGCCAGCCCGCCACCTCGGACTTCGAGACGAAGTAGATCCGTTGCACGGCGTTGAGCACGAAGATGTCGAGCCAGGAGCCGTGGTTGGCCACCACCGCTCCGGGCACCGTCATGGGCCTGCCACGGACGCGGATCCCCAGCCCCATGATGGCCAGCGCGCCGCGACAGACGCCCTGGGTGATCCAGGGCGTGACCGGCCGCGCCATGCCGCAGAACGGTCGCTCGATCTGGCGCAACAGCAGCAAAAGCAGCAAGCCGCCATAGACAAGGAGGGCCATCGCGCTGCCCTTCACCGCCAGGCGCAGCCATCCCCCCGCACCGATCGGCCGCGGAGCCGGCCGGGCCGCCTTCCAGTCGCTCATTCCACGGTCACCGCGCGACGGGCGTAGAAATCCCGGTGCCGCGTGGACATTCGCGCCGTGTCCAGCAGAAGGCAGACGTCGGTCGTGTTGAAGGCATGGTCCACCCATGCCCCCTCGCCCACGAAGCCGCCGAGGCGCAGATAGGCCTTGATCAGCGGCGGCATGGTCAGCATCGCCGCCCGCCGGTCCACCGAACCGGCCGGGACAAGGTCCATCCGCTGCGCATGACAGGGCCTTGCGCGCACGCGCAGATCCTCGGGCGCCAGATGGAACGCATGAAGATAGGACAGGGGCTGGGCCAGCGCCTCCACATCGGTGCCGTGGAAGCTTGCGACCCCGAACAGCAGCTCGATCCCCTGGGCCAGCACATAGTCGGCAAGCCCGCTCCAGAGCAGGAAGACCGCCGAGCCGCCCCGGAAGTCGGGATGAACGCAGGAGCGCCCAAGCTCGAGCAACCGCCTCCCGCTCGACCGGAGGGGGCCGAGATCATATTCGCTGTCGCAATAGAAGCGACCCGCGTGCGCCGCGCGATCTCCCGGAAGCAGGCGATAGACGCCGACCACATCCTCGAGCGCCCCGGCATCGCGGCGCCGGTCGATGAGCAGAAGATGATCGCAGATCGTGTCGAACTCGTCCCGCTCGAGGCGCGCCGGATGATCGACCATGTCGCCGTCGCCACCGAGTTCTTCGACGAAAACGCGGTAGCGCAGGCGCTGCGCCGCCCGCAGATCGCGCTCGGACGAGGCCAGCCGCAGCTCCAGATGCGGATCGTCGGCAATCATTCCCCGATCTTGCCCCCCTCGCCGGCCGTCAGGGCTTCATAGGAAATGCCCTCGCCGGATGCAACTGCCGCCCGCGGCAGCCGGACACAACCCTGCGCCGAAATGCCCTCAATTGATGATTGAAATACGCCTTCGGGCTTCGTTACATCATTTGGGTAGATCAGGAAGAAGCTGAAGCTGAACCCTGCTCCCATCGATCAAGACCTTGCCTGCATGCTCGAAATTCACGGTGATCCGTCCCTTTACGTTCGATTGAACCTGGCCCGTCCCCCAGTCGGGTTGCCCCGGATGGCGGACCAGCATCCCCGGCTCGAGCAGCGTGTTCATTTCCGTTCCTTTCGCCTTTCTTGGAGACGCCCATGACCGAAAAGACCGATCTGGCCGCCCTTCTGGGCTCGCGCATCTGTCACGATCTTATCAGCCCGATCGGTGCGATCGGCAATGGCGTCGAGCTTCTGATGATGGACGGGTCGATCCGGGGGCCGGAAATGACGCTGATCTCGGAGAGCGTGGCCAATGCCAATGCGCGCATCCGCTTCTTCCGGGTGGCCTTTGGCGCGACGGGCGCCGAGCAGCGGATCGGCCGTCCCGAGATCCTGTCGATCCTCCAGGACCTGACGCGCGGCGGCCGGCTGCAGATCGACTGGCAGGGCCCGACCGATCTGCAGCGCCGCGAGGTGAAGCTCGCCTTCCTGCTCATCCTCTGCCTCGAGACGGCGATGGCCTATGGCGGCCGCATCCGGGTCGAGCGCAACGATGCGCGGTGGGTGCTGGTGGGCCAGGCGCACAAGATCAGGATCGACGCGGACCTGTGGGAAATGCTCTCGAACCCGATGGCGCAGGTGGAAATGTCCGCCGCCCGCGTGCATTTCGCGCTTGTCCCCGACGAGATGTCCCGTCAGGGCCGCCGTCTGACCTCCGAGATCCGCGAGACCGAGATCCGCCTGTCGTTCTGAGCCTCAGGGACGGATCGTTCCGTCGCCCTCAACCAGATACTTGAAGCTGGTGAGTTGCTCGGCGCCCACCGGGCCGCGGGCGTGCATCTTGCCGGTGGCGATTCCGATCTCGGCGCCCATGCCGAACTCGCCGCCGTCGGCGAACTGGGTCGAGGCGTTGCGCATCAGGATCGCGCTGTCGAGCCGCTGGAAGAAGCGTCCCGCCGTCGCGTCGTTCTCGGTCAGGATCGACTCGGTGTGGCTGGAGCCGTAGCGACGGATATGGGCGATCGCCCCGTCCACCCCGTCCACCACCGTCGCCGCGATGATCATGTCGAGAAACTCGCGCCCGAAATCGTCGGGTTGCGCGGGCACGGTGCCCGGCACCTGCGCCAGCTCGCCCTCGGCGCGGACCTCGACGCCCGCCTTCAGCAGATCCTCGATCAGGACCGGCCCGTGCTTGGCGAGGAAGGCGCGGTCGATCAGCAGGCATTCAGCCGCGCCGCAGATGCCGGTGCGGCGGGTCTTGGCGTTCAGCACCACCCGGCGCGCCTTCTCGAGATCGGCGTCGCCGTCGGCATAGACATGGCAGATGCCTTCCAGATGGGCGAAGACCGGCACCCGCGCCTCGGCTTGCACGAGGCCGACAAGACCCTTGCCCCCGCGAGGCACGATCACGTCGATGAATTCGACCATGCGCAGCATCTCGGCCACGGCGGCGCGGTCGCGGGTGGGCACGAGCTGGATCGCATCCTCGGGCAGACCCGCCGAGCGCAGCCCGTCCTGAAGGCAGGCGTGGATCGCCGTCGAGGTATGGAAACTCTCCGATCCGCCGCGCAGGATCACCGCATTGCCGGACTTGAGGCAGAGCGCGCCTGCATCGGCCGTCACGTTGGGCCGGCTTTCGTAGATCACGCCGACGACGCCGAGCGGCGTGCGGACGCGGCGGATGTGCAGGCCCGAGGGCCGGTCCCATTCCGCAATCACCTCGCCCACCGGGTCCTTCTGGGCGGCCACCGCGCGCAGCCCCTCGACCACGCCGCCGATCCGCCCGGCATCGAGTTTCAGCCGGTCCATCATCGCGGGCGACAGACCCTTTGCGGTGCCAAAAGCCAGATCCTCGGCATTGGCGGCAAGGATCTCTTCCTGCCGGACCAACACGGCATCGGCGGCCGCAAGCAGCGCCTGCCGCTTCGCCTCCGGCTCGGCAAAGGCCAGTTCGGCGGCCGCCGCGCGCGCCCGCGCGCCGATCTGCTGCATGAGCCCCGTGACGTCCTGTCCGTCCATCGTCCTGCCCTTCCCGATGCCCGCGCCCGGCGGGTCAGATCACCATGTCGTCGCGATGCACCAGCGCCGCGCGACCCGAATAGCCGAGGATGCCCTCGATCTCGGCCGAACGGTGGCCCGCGATCTGCACCGCCTCGACCGCCGTGTAGCGCGTCAGGCCCTTGCCCAGTACCTCGCCCGCGGGCCCCGCAATGTCCACCGGATCGCCGCGGCCGAAGTTGCCCTCCACCGCCGTCACGCCGGCGGGAAGCAGCGACTTGCCTGCGCGCAGCGCATGCACCGCGCCCGCATCGACCTTCAGCGTGCCGCGCGGCTTCATCGCGTTGATCCAGCGCTTGCGCGCCACCTGAGGATCGCCCTGCGCGACGAACCAGGTTCGCGCCGCGCCCGTTTCCAGCGCCTTCAGCGGGCGCATCACCGAGCCTTCGGTAATCGCCATCGCGCAACCACCCGCGACGGCGGTCTTCGCCGCCATGATCTTGGTCTTCATGCCGCCCTTCGAGACGCCCGAGATCGGATCGCCCGCCATCGCCTCGAGGTCGGGCGTGATCGCCTCGACCAGATCGAAGCGCTCGGCCGCCGGGTCTTCCTTCGGGTTGGCCGAATAGAAGCCGTCCACGTCCGACAGCAGCACCAGCTGGTCCGCCCCCACCGTCACGGCGATCTGCGCGGCCAGCCGGTCGTTGTCGCCATATCGGATCTCGTCCGTCGCCACGGTGTCGTTCTCGTTCACGATCGGCACGGTGCCGAGCGCGAGCAGCGTCTCCATCGTGGCGCGGGAATTCAGGTAGCGGCGGCGGTCCTCGGTATCCTCCAGCGTCACCAGCACCTGCGCGGTGGTGATGCCGTGCGGGGCCAGCACCTCCTCATAGGCGCGGGCAAGCCGGATCTGGCCCACGGCGGCGGCGGCCTGACTCTGTTCGAGCGCGAGCGGCCCCGGCGGCAGATGCAGCACCCGCCGCCCCAGCGCGATCGAGCCCGAGGAGACGAGGATCACCTGCGTCCCCCGCGTCCGCGCCTCGGCCACATCCAGTGCCAGCGCCGAGAGCCACTGGCGGCGCAGACCCTCGCCGTCCACCAGAAGCGCCGAGCCGATCTTGACGACCAGCCGCTTCGCGTTGCGGATATCGGGGGCCTGAAGGGGCATCAGGGTTGCCACGGCACATGCTCCTCCACCGCATCGCCGCGCGCCCCGTCGATCTCGGCCCAGAGCGCGCGCAGCACCTCCATCAGGCCGGTGCCCGCGACACCCGAGATGGTGAAGACCTTGCCCCCCGTCGCCTTCTCGAGCGCGCGGCGGCGGTCGGAGATCTGCCTGGGATCCATCGCGTCGATCTTGTTCATCGCGGTGACGCGCGGCTTCCCGGCCAGATCGCCGCCATAGGCCTCAAGCTCGCCGATGATGGTGCGGTAATCCTTGACGATGGTCGAGGAGGTGCCGTCCACCAGATGCAGAAGCACCGAGCAGCGCTCGACATGCGCGAGGAACTGGTCGCCGAGACCCCGCCCCTCGGAGGCGCCCTCGATCAGGCCCGGAATGTCGGCGATCACGAATTCCTTGCCGTCCACCCCCACGACGCCGAGGTTCGGCACCAGCGTGGTGAAGGGATAGTCCGCGATCTTCGGCCGGGCGTTCGAGGTGGCCGAAAGGAAGGTCGACTTGCCCGCGTTGGGCAGGCCCAGCAGACCCGCGTCCGCAATGAGCTTCAGCCGGAGCCAGATGGTCCGGTCGATGCCGGGCTGGCCGGGGTTCGCCCGCGCCGGCGCACGGTTGGTCGAGGACTTGAAGCGCAGGTTGCCCCAGCCGCCGTTGCCGCCCTGCGCAAGGAGGATCCGCTGGCCCACCTCGGTCAGGTCGGCGATCACGGTTTCCTCGTCCTCGTCGATGATCTCGGTGCCGACCGGCACCTTCAGCACGATATCCTCGCCCGACTTGCCGGTGCGCTGGCTGCCCATGCCGGGCTGGCCCGACTTGGCGAAGAAATGCTGCTGGTAGCGGAAGTCGATCAGCGTGTTCAGACCCTCGACCGCCTCGGCCCAGACCGAGCCGCCGTTGCCGCCGTCGCCCCCGTCGGGGCCGCCGAACTCGATGAACTTCTCGCGCCGGAAGCTGACGCAGCCGCCCCCGCCCCCGCCCGAGCGGATGTAGACTTTGCAGAGGTCGAGGAACTTCATGGGCGCGGACTTTCCGGTTGGTCGCTTCTGGCGATAGAGAGAAACGGGCAAAGGCTCAAGCCTCCGCCCGCCGTTTGGCGCCTGCGACCGATCGGGCGGTCAGAGCCGGCGCAGATAGGTCCAGGTCGGCACGCGGGCGTTGCGCGCCACCGAGAACGCCTCGGCATCCCCGATATATTCGAAGCCGCAGTTCGTGAGCACCCGCGCCGATTGCGGATTGTCCTGGAAGACCTCGGCGAAGATGGTGCGCGAGCCCTGCGGATTGGCCTCGATCAGCGCCCGCACCGCCTCGGAGGCGAAGCCCGCGTTCCAGAAGGCCGGCGCCACCCAATAGGCGATCTCGGACTGGTCGCGGTCCATCCGCTTGAGCGAGATCACGCCCAACACTTCCGACAAGCCCGAAGCGGAGCCGTCCATGACCCACACATCCTCGGACCGGCCCTCGGCCGTCGAGCGGGTGACAAAGGCCTCGGCCGCGCCCGGCGGCAGCGGGTGCGGGATGCCGCGCGTGCCCTCGGCCACGCGCCGGTCGCCCGCATACATTGCAAAGAGGCCCGCATCGGACTTGCGCACCGGGCGCAGCACGAGGCGGCCGCCGGCCGGATGGGCCTCCGTCGCCGGAAGCGTGGTCGAGATCATGTCAAGCGTCACGGGCTTCCTCCTCTGAAGCACTGGCACCTGGGACGGGAGCGGGCTGCTCCCGGCACGGGCTCCGCTCGCCGACCGAAGCCGGAAAAGCGGAAGGGGACCGGCTAGTGCCGATCCCCCCGTTACAGACGAACTGTGAAGGTCGGCTTACTCCGCAGCCTCCGCGGCCGGGAGCACGGAAATGAACGTGCGGCCCTTGAGGCCCTTCTTGAACTGGACGCGGCCTTCCACGGTGGCGAAGATCGTGTGGTCGCGGCCCATGCCGACGCCGGCGCCCGGGAACCAGGTGGTGCCGCGCTGACGCACGATGATGTTGCCCGGGATGGCTTCCTGGCCACCGTAGAGCTTCACGCCGAGACGACGACCCGCCGAGTCGCGGCCGTTGCGGGACGAACCGCCTGCCTTCTTGTGTGCCATGGATTGTTACTCCTTCGCGCTGGCGTTGTGAGCGGCGCGGCGCGCATCGGCGGTGCCGGTCGCGGCGGCCACGCCCGAGGCTTCGGCGCCCGAGGCGAGCACGTCGGTCACGCGCAGCAGGGTGAGCTGCTGGCGGTGGCCCTTGGTGCGCTGCGACGAATGCTTCCGGCGGCGCTTGACGTAGTGGATGACCTTCTCGCCCTTGATCTGGGCGATGACTTCCGCCTGAACCGCGGCGCCGGCCACGAAGGGCGCGCCCACGGTCACGGACTCGCCGCCGACCATCAGGATGTCGTTGAACTGGATCTTGTCGCCGGCTTCACACGCCAGCTTCTCGACGCGCAGCACATCGCCCGCCTGGACCTTGTACTGCTTGCCGCCTGTCTTGAGGACCGCGAACATGGGTCTTTCCTTCATTGCTCCGCGTCCTGCGGCCCCGGTGCGACCCGGCGTTCAGTGCCTTCGGACAGCGCACCCCGAGAGGTGTCATGGTGATTTGCCGGAGGCCGTCCCCAAGGGGCGATTCGCCAACGGATGCAGTGACCTGCCGGAGCACCCCGGCCAGGATGCGCGCTTATCTTAGAAAGTCCCTCTCGAGTCAAGCACTCCGGCCCGGTCGCGCCTCAGATGTCCTCGCCCTGCATCTGGCGCGCGGCGGCCCGGCCCAGGTCCCGGGAAATCGAAGAAAAGACCACGTCGAACGCGCGGAATGTCGCTCCGTTCAGCTTGCGCCCTGCCGGCGACTGCGAGAAGTCGATGTAGGCCCGCAGATCCTCGTCCGAAAGCGGACCGTAGGCCAGCGTCAGATAGGGAAACAGCCACTCCTCGGTCTCGCGCCGCACCTCCGCCTCCTGCGACCAGACGTCGGCCAGCATGTCTCCCTCGCCCATCGGCTGATCGAAGGCCGCGCCCTCGACGAGGCCGCGATAGAAGGCGAGGTTCGAATTGAGCGCACCGGCGACGTTCAACTCGATCAGGTCATTCGCTTCCGCGAACTCGCGCAGAAGCTCGAGCCTCGGGTCGTTCTTCGCGCTCATGTTCTCCACGGCCACCTTCGCGGCTTCCTCGGCCGCCTCGTCGAGCAGCGCACGCCGTGCCTCGATCTCGAGCCGCAGGATGTGCTGGCCCTTCTCGCTGCCGAAGAAGTCGAGCATCTGCCCGATGGCCTCGGTATCCGCGCCGATTTCTTCCTCGAAGGCCGTGTCGAACCGTTTGCGCATCGTGGCCGTATCGTAGATCAGGCCGACCACGGCCCGCCACCGTGCCCCGCCTCGCTCGGGGAAGAGCTCCGACTCGAGGCTCGTGCCATACTCGAGCCCTTCCTCGCGCATGATGGCGATGACGTCCCCGATCCGCAGGGCCTCTTCCAGCGCCGCCACCTGCACCGCGGGGGCGACCACGGCCTCTCCCTGCGGGCCCGGAACCGGCGCGGTCTGGGCAATGAGCGGCACGGGGGCGACAGCCACGCCGAGAAGGAGCACGAGGCGAATCAGCGACGAAGGGAGGACCATGGCAAGCCTCTGGGGGTGATTTCGCCCAGAGCTAGTGGCTCACCCGGCCCTTGCCAAGGGAAGAGCCACGCCCCCGTGGCGGCGCGGCGCGATACCGCCGTCGTTTTGACCCTTGCAAGCGTCCGCGAGCTTCGCTAAACGCCCCTCCACGACGACCCCTGACGCGGAGAGGTGGCAGAGTGGTCGAATGCGGCGGTCTCGAAAACCGTTGTCGGTGTGAGCCGACCCAGGGTTCGAATCCCTGTCTCTCCGCCATATCCTTACAATTTCGCTTATTTGCCAGTGACTTGCGGGGCAGTTTGTCAAACTGTCCTAAGAGGTTTGACAGTTGATATTCATCCTTCTTTCCTTTCGAGCGCAAGCATTCCCTGCGCTGCGAGTTCTTTTCGGCCTGCTGCGACCGTGTAGCGGGTCACTTCGGCAAGCGATCTATGGCCCGAGATAGCCATGATTTGATGAGGCGTGCATCCAGCCTCTGCCAAGCGGCGACAGGTAGCTTTCCGCAGCCCGTGCGGGGACAGCCCGTCAGGAAGCCCGGCTTCGCGCACCATGTCCCGGAACCAGTTCGTGAAACCGGGCGGCGTGAAGGGCCTTCCCTGCGCCGTCACGAGGAAGGCGAGGTTGTCCAAAGGCAGAGCGGCAAGGACCGTCTGCAACTCGCTGTGCAGAGGAATATGCACGTCCTGTCCCGTCTTCTGCTGCGTGATGGACAGAACATCTTTGCGGACGTGCTGCCGCCCCATGCGCGCAACGTCACTGCGCCGCTGTCCGGTATATAGCAGCAGCATCAGTGCCAAATGCGCCCGTGTGCCGGGCTTGTGATGTTCGAGAAAAGCCCCGATGTGCTCTTCTTCCCACGTTAGGAAGCCCACAGTCTTGTTGCGCACCTTCCTCACGCCTTTAGTCGGATCGTCATTGCGCCAGCCTAATTCTACGGCATGACGCATTAGAATATGAATCATCCGCAGCATGTTATTGGCCGCTGCCGGTGTCTCCGCTTTCTTTGAAACTAGCTTCTGGACGTGCTGCCGCTCCATCTCCTTAACGATCCGGTGCCCATGCTCAGAGCGGAAGCGTTCAATGATTCCGCGATAGGTCGCTTTTGTAGAATTGCTCAGGCCGGTGAAGTCCGAGGTTTTATAGTAGCTGCCAATCAGGGCTGAAAAGCTGCCGGGTGCGGCCTTGTTCTTTCCGATTTCCAGCTTTTCGCCTTTCTGTGCTGCTTCATAAGCGGCCATGAACTCAGGCGTCCAAGGCAGGCCGGGCAGCGGCGTGCTGGGAAAGCCGGGACGGCGGTAGTAGGCCCGCACCTTTCCATGCCGGTCTTCGAAGATTTTGCAGTATTTTGGCGGTTTTCTCAGCGTTTTCACAGATCGCTCCAACTGTTGTTGTCGGTAGCGGAATCCTCACCCGGAAGAGAGTCAAACGCCAAGTCCAAAGCGCGCACGTCCCAAATTTTGCGGGTGCCGACGCGCTTTGGGCCGGGCATTTCGCCAGCAATCACCATCTTGTCGAAGGTGGTGGGGCTTACGCCGATGTAGCCCGCCGCTTCCACGCGCGACAGCCCACGCCGAGTCGGCGGTGCAATCGGTGAAGAAGGGCGGGCTTCGGTTAGCATCGTGTCAGACCGCCGTGCCGTTCTTGATCGCGTCAGCCTCGGCAGCCGCCTTGACTTCCTCAGCAGTCGCAGCATGGGCGGCGTTGAGGTGGTCGAACTGGCGCGCCTGAGCGGGGTTGGCATCGAAGACCGCCCCCTTCGGCACGATCACGTCACCGGGAAGGATGATCTGAGTTTTCGCATACATCTTAGCCATTGGTCGTCATCCTCTCAGAAGCCCGACAGACGGACGCGGACGGTTGCGGTCGAGGCGGCGGCGGCAGCGACAGCCACGCCCAGTTTGATGTTGTCGGTCTCAGTGGTGGTCGCCAGTTCGGCTTCCGCGTCCCAGTAGATCGGCGCGCCCAGCGTCACGGCATCAGCGGCCACCTTCGGCAGTTCGAAGACGCCCGAGGTTGCAACATCAACTGCCGCGCCGCTGGCAGCGTCACCAGAGGCGATGCCCACGATTTCCCCGGCGATGACGGGTTGCCCCGACAGCACGGACGCGGGGGCGGGAATGGTGAGAGTGTCACCGGGTTGAACGAAGTTCTTCATGGTCAAAGTCCTTTCGAGGTCTGAAGGCGCACCAGCGCCATGCGCCCGCGTTGAAGCTGGGCAATTTCGGAGTCGAGCGCGGCAATCGCCCGCTCAATCTCAGCTTGCGACCGATACTGAACGGACTCGCCGTTCTGGTCGGTAAAGCTGCGGACGCCCGAGAACCGGGCATCCTGAAGTTGGTCGCGATATTCCCGAAGGCGGGTGACGCTGGTCATGATCAGATGCCCGTTGCGCGGTAAGCGCCGCGCCAGTCCAGCCAGCCGCAGCCGAAGTCCAGCCACGCCCGGAACTTCAGCCCCAGCGTATCCCAAGCCTCTTGCCGCTGGATTTGGACGCCCTGAGCGGCGGCAAGGTAGCCATATTGCAGCGACGGGACGCGGGCGGGATCGGCCAACAGGAACCAGTCTTGAGCCGACAAGCGCGGCTCCACGACCAGTTGCAGCTTGCCAGCGAAGACCGGCGCATCTTCGATGCTGGCCGCGTAGATCTTCGACAGAAGCTTTTCTGCCAAGGTTTCCATCACCGGCCCGACAACCAGATGCTTCGGCTTCGCGTCGATGATCGTCTTGCCGTCAAGGCCCTTGACCGTCCGCATGTGCTGCCGCGCGACGGACAGCCCTTCCTCGGTCAGTTCGGCTTCCGGGCCAGAGGCAAGGTTGCCCCGGCTGGCGTGGAAGACCGCCTTACCGTCCGACAGCTTGGGGTTGCCGGTCAGCAGCGCAACCAGTTCTTCCGCTTCGGTCTGAGCGGCGGCTTGCCCCATCGCGGCGGTCATGTCGCCCAGAAGGCCCAGATCATCGTCAATCAGCAGCTTGCGGCTGACATTGATCGCGCGACCAAAGGTCTTCAGGCTCATGACCTCGCCAGCTTCGGCGCGGCTGGTGTGCTTGAACTCGCCGTGTTCCGTCATCTCTTCGAGCCGCCCCATTTCGCCCAGGCGGATACTGGTCGAGGTCTTGAAGTTCGGAAGGGTGCGCTGACGTGCCAGAGCCTTCAGCGGGCTTTCAGCCGCCTGATAGGCTTGGGCCGCGACCTTGCCTATCGCGTTCGAGACCAGCAGGGGGAAGTCGCTGGTGCCATGCGAGGCACGGGTGAAGATGTCGTCAGCCGACAGGCCACGGGTCGAGACACCCGACCGTTGAAGCGAGTCAGCCGCCAGTTCACGCAGGGACATGCCCACGAACTCACGCGAGGCGTCGGGCAGATCGCCGCCAGCCATGCGGAACGCCAGAGCACCGGCAGCCCGCGTCTGGATTTGCGCGGGGTCGGTATGATCCTGACGGACGCGGATGCGGGGGGCCTGCCGGGTCAGCATGGCTTCCCGCGCCGCCTCGCGGACCTCTTCGTCAGTCACAGCTTCTTCCGAGAGGTCTTCGCCCCATGTGTCGGGCAGGTTGCAGGCAGAGCGCAGCGTTTCAATCAGCGCAGCGCGGGTTTCAAGATCAAAGGGCATTTCTGCGCTCCTATGAATGATTGCGTTTCGGTCGGCAGGCACCGGCACAAGGCTGACCTCCGAGAGCCGCCAGCGAATGGCGGTCTTGATCCTTGTGCCGTCAGGGTTTCGGGACTCGCTCCACGCGAGAACTTGATAACCGGCAGAGACGTGGCGGACGGTGCCGTCCTTCACGCGCTGGAAAATCGGTTCGATGTCATCAGCCATTCCGATGCGAAGCGTTGCGCTCACACTGGGGCCGTCGATGGTCAGGCCCGAGACGCGCCCGACAGTTTCACGGGCGGATTGCTTGTGATCGGTCAGCAAGGGCAGATCGTCGCTCGGATCGAAGATCAGCCCCGCAGGGTCGAGAACTTCAAGGAACGCCCCCTTGGCATCCTGACGCTTGACCGGAGTCGCGGTTGCGACAACAGCCCGGAAGGTGCGGGATTCTTCGTCCAGATCGCCAACGCGCGGCATTGCGCGGGTGAATTGATCGCCCGATTCAACATCAAGGCGCGTGGCTTTCGGTGCGCTGATAAGGCGTCCCGCCTTTGCGGGGTTTGCTGTGAGCCTTACGTTCATGATTGGATTCCTGTTTGTTCTGGCTTTATAACGCCAAAAGACAGGCCCAGTTCGGCTTCTCTGGTGCGGTCAGCGGCGATTTCTGCGTCCACTTGCGCAACGTCATAGCCAAGCTGGGCTACAGCCATACGGCGACTGATAAGGCCCATGTCCAGCATCTCGCGCGTAGCCTTGGCGTCGGACTCAGGGTCCACCCACTGAGGTTTGGGGAAGTGCCATTCAGCGGGTGCGGCAGGATCGGCGCTATTCGTGCCGCGCAGGCTTTCCAAAAGCTGCCATCGGGACCAAATGCGATTTAGCGCGGGAACGAGAACGGTGTGTTGAATCGCCTCAATATGAGACCGGAACTGGATCAAGGCAGTTCTGGCACTTGAGTAATTCACGCCGCGCATGTCGCCGGACAGAAGGAACTCGGGCACCTGCAATCCCGCCGCGATCTGGCGCAGCGATACGGCCACCAGATCAACCGCTTGGGCCATCTGTTGTGGCTGACTGAAGCGCACATCCCATCCAGCAGGAAGAACGCGCATCGCACCCGGCTCAATTGAAAGGTCCAGATCGGCGTTTTCGCTGTCAAATGGGTTAGGGCCAGTGCCGTTCTGGTCGATGATGAATCCGCACATCATCGCTTGAATCTTGGCATTGACCTGAAGGGCGTCCTGCAACTGGCTCAGTTCGTTCAGCGGCAGAATGACGGGCGCAAACCAGCTAAGGCCGCGAGTCTGCCCCGCGCCGAGCTTGCGGAATATGTGGATCACGTCCGCTACATCGACTCGGACGGGGGCGCGGAACGTCTGATATTGATCTGTCGGACGCGCAGGGCGGAAGTGATAGGCAATCGGCTGGTCATCGGCATCATATTCAATGCCCGCAGCGATGTAGCGCCCTTCGCCCAGTTCGAGGCTGTAGGACTCGTCCAGTTGCTCGGCAGGAACGTGCTGCAAGCGCAGCGCCCCTATATCGTCAGTCCGCAGGATCAGCAGGCTTTCGCCGTCCGTCACCAGCGCATCGGCAACTTCCGACAGCAGCGCGCCGAACTGATTAGCCTCGGCCCATTTGTTGAAGGCCGCGTCCTGTTCGTCTCGGTCAACAGGCGACAGGCTGGCAGCGGTGACGCCATAGCCGACAAGCGCAGTTTTCAGTATCTCGGCACCATTGCCTGCCGTGGGATCGTTGAAGCGCAGGTGCCGCGCCCGTCCACGCACTTGGGCCGCACCCGCCAGCACTTCCGACCCAGTAGCGCCAAACGCAGGTGTTGAAGGCCAGCGTTTGCCCGATGCGCCCTCCAGCATCCTGACCGCAGTCGGATGCTGTGCAGGTTGAGCGGTGCGGTTCAAGAGGCGCGACAGCAGGCCCATTGTTCAGCCCTCGGTCAGCAGCGGCAGGAGCGGTGCAACCAGCCGATGGGCTGGGATAACGAGAACGCCCAGTTCAGTTTCGTGGTCGAGTCCACGCTGTGCCGCATGGGCGCGCTCGGATACCTTGTCCGTCAGTTCCGCTTCCGGCCCGATGGTGACATAAGCTTGACGCTCTCCGGCCATGTCTTCGTTGAACCGAACTCGGACGATCCATTCTTCGCCCGCCGCCAGTGCTTCAAGATGCGTCGGAACCCGCCCGCCTTCCTTGGGGGGAATCGCCTTGTTGAGCGCGACGTTCACGCGCGCCAGTTCGGCAACGGACAGGCCACAACCTTGACCTGCCAGCAGCAGCCGTGCCCGCAGTAGTTCGAGAGGGGCATAATCACCGGGGCTTTTCGGGGTCGGGCCGGGGCTTACACGCAGTAGCGGTTTCATCGCAGGAGCGCGAAGAACGGCGTGAATTTTGGCGTCATCCCGCCCGGTTAGTTCGGAAAGACGGGCGGCGATCTCAGCAAGGCGCATGTCAGGGTCTCCTATGTGATGATGCCGATATACAAGTCTTGCATTTCCTGTGCAAGTGGTCTTGCATTAACCGTGTAAGACTGATAGGTAGAACTTGTTTGGAGTCCAGGGGTGAGGTGGGCGACTTCGGTCGCCCACCTTAGAAGCCGGTTGCTGAGGGTGTTTTCCTCCTTCTCCGCCTGCCGCAACCGGATTTTCCCGCCCGGTGATCTTGTTGGAGTCATCGGGCGGGTTTATTAAGAGGCGAAAGGATGAAGCCAAGCCCGCCAGAATGGCTATCAGAGACAGAGCGCCATGAATGGTTGCGCCTGTGGCGGCAATCATTCAATATCCTCAAGCGCCTGCCACCCGAAGAGCGCGCAAGAGGCATCACCTCCGCCTTCACGGGTCAGTTGGATGATGTTATCTAGGGCGATCCAATCAACCTAATGTGGTCTAGTCAGCCAAAAGTTCTTTTTAAAACAGCAATTTACACGTTGGAGAATCGCGCCCTTGGCGCTATCCCTCTTTTGCGAACTGCAGTCCAAAGGAGGGAACATGCAAACTCAGGGTCAATTCGCCCAAGTTGCTGCTAAGTGCATCTCAAGCGACAGCATTGAGCCGGACGCGCTCATTGCTGCGATTGTCGAAGCGGTCGAGCGCGGCGACACTGTCTTCCTAGCCGAAGCTGCCAGCGCAGCAATCGCTCATGTGGACAGCCTGCTTAACTGACCGTAAGACACTTAGAACGAATCACGCGAGGCGGCGCTTTCGGTGCCGCCTTGCTCGATAACTCATCCGCCTACTATCTTGGTCTCGCTTGGATTCATTCCAAGCCGAAAATAAGATCAGGAGCGCAAGCGCTCCTGATTGATTATTCTCTCGGGGCAGAGGAATCTGCGGCCCACTTTATGGTTTCCAAAAGTTCCGCGGGATAGGACGATTCATCTCGCCACCTATAATAGTGACCTTTCAGAATGGCTCTGAAATTCTCGCCCACGCCGGGGTTACTCTTGTCAATTGCTTCAACAAGAGCGCCGAACAATGTTGCGATAGACAGTCGCACCAATTGGTCGTCTTCCCATTTGGCTTCGCTCACTTTATTTAGCCCCCTAGCCATTTGCTTTTAATCACGACAGGCGGACGCTTCGGGGCAGCTTGACTCGCAAGTTCCTCAGCCCGCCTGTCCACACTCTGCCCGATCAGTTGCCGCACGGCCAGCGCATATACGCTGGCGTCCAGCGTCTCGGCCCTCTTGCCCTTGATCCGCTCGAACCGGGCTTCCGGCTTGCCGCGCACATAGCGCACCACGCGCCGCTCAGAGGCCAGTTGCTCAAAGAAGATCGGCAGCAGCGCGTCACCGAAGCGGATGCCCTGATTGCGGCCGACACGCGCGAACAACGCGGATTTCGCGGCATCGACGCCCACAATCCAGAGGTGCTGTCCCTTGGTGCCGGATCGCTGGAAGATCGGACGCGAGAACCCCGCAACGCCCTTGATCGGCACGACACGGCGGCCGAAACGGGGACGGCAGAAGCCCATGACGGTTTCGAGGTGCCCGCCGTCCGACGAGTCCACCGCGCAGGCGTCAATCCTGATCGTGCCGCCGTTCGGGTGCTGCCACGCCTCTTTCAGCAGGGAATCGAGTTCCTGCCAGATCGTTTCGCCGTCGATTGGCCCCCAGAAAACGCGATGATCGAGGATCAGCCAATCCGTTTCAGTGTGGCCCATCAGCACGATTTCTAGGCGGTCGTCTTGGCAGTCGACTCCTGCCGTGATCCAGAGGGTTTCCGGGGGCAGATTGTCTAGGTTGAAGGCTTCCCGCCGCGCGAAAAGTTCGTGTTCGTCGAAATCCTCGCCTTCGGTCTTCCACGGTTGGCCCAGGATCGTGTTTTGAAAAACCTGTAGCGTTTCGGGGGCACGCTTTGCCAGAAGGAATTCCGCCGCCAATTTGCCCCAACGGGCGTTGTGGTGCGGGCTGACAAGGCAATTGACCGCGAAACCTGCGTGACCCTTCACCTCGGGCGCGGTGGCCCGCCAGCGGCCTTGAGCGACCATGTGCGGCTTGAACCTCTCTTCCACGACACAGCCGTTGCGAGGGCAAACCCAATGCGCAGAATCCGGGTCATCCTCTTTCCACTGGATCGAAGCCCATGTGATTTCGCTATACTCGGCGCAGGAGGGACAAAGGCATTCAAAAACGCGCTTGTCCGACTGATCATAGAGGCGAGTAATCGGGCCAAAATCGAACACAGGAGTCGAACCTGCCAAAATCTTGCGGTCGCGGAAGGTGAGCGTGCGCATTTCCGCCAGCTTGATCGGGTCGCCTTCCTGCGTAATTTCGTATCCGTCTATTTCGTCCATCGCCAGAAAGCGCGTTGTGTGACGCCGCAGATTACGGGGGGATTTGGCGGCAAGGAATTTCAGGCTGCCGCCCGGAAAACGCCGCGCTAGCATTGTGCTGGAAGGGCCAAAGCTGCATTCTGCCGGGCAGCGCGGATGCGCTGGCCGGAATGTAAACGCTGGACTCGATCCAGTGGTAATCCTCCCCAAGGTTAGAGGGATGCGGAAGTAGAATTTTCTCGGCAGGATGGACGAGGAGATTCCGATGAAGAAGAGCCGTTTCACCGAAGCCCAGATCATGGGCGTGCTGCGTCAGGCGGAGGGCGGTTTGGCCGTGGCCGAACTGTGCCGCGAGCATGGGATCAGCACTGCGACGTTCTACAAGTGGCGGGCGAAGTATGGCGGCATGGACGCGTCCATGATGAGCCAGATGAAGGCCCTCGAGGACGAGAACCGGCGGCTGAAGCGCATGTTCGCCGACCTGAGTATGCAGGCCGACCTGCTTCGCGAGGCCCTTGGAAAAAAGTGACGCGGCCAGCTCAGCGCCGCGAGCTGGCCGAGAAGGCGGTGGCTGATGAGCGACAACCAAGTTGGCCGAAACCGTCAGGCAAGTTGGCCGCTGGGTTCAGCCGGAGGACGGGCGTAGCCCGTCCCGGAGGCTGAACCCAGCGGCTGGCCCTCGTTTCGGGGGAGAAGGGTAGGTGCTGGCCGCTGCGGGCCGGTAGGGTCGAGGTCTCTGCTACCAAACGGAGATCCGACCGTGCCGGGCAAACCCGTCACCGACCAGCAAGTGAGAGTCTACATGACCGACCGTCTCCAGCACAGCCAGCGTGTCGCCGCCGCCCGCGCCGGCTTCAGCGAACGCACCGCCCGCCGCATCGATGCCGATCCGCGCCTTCCATCGCAACGTCCGGCCCCCCGGGGCCGCACCGTGCCCGACCCGCTCGAGGCGGTGTGGGAACCGGTGCTGCTGCCGATCCTCGCGCGTGATCCAGCCGTTCAGGCCGTCACCCTGTTGCGGCACCTTCAGACGAGCGATCCGGAGGCCTTCCCCGACGACCGCGTGCGCCGGACGCTCGAGCGGCGCGTCCGCGACTGGCGTGCCCTGAACGGACCCGAGCGCGACGTGATCTTCCGCCAGACGCCGGAACCCGGCCGGATGGCGCTGTCGGACTTCACCGATGCGAACGAACTCTGCGTGACGATCGCGGGGCAGCCGCTTGAGCAGCGCCTCTACCACTTCGTCCTGGCCTACAGCGGCTGGGAACATGCCGCCGTGGTGCTGGGCGGCGAGAGCTTCCCGGCGCTGGCCGAGAACCTCCAGAACGCGCTCTGGACCCTTGGCGGAGTGCCTGGCGAGCATCGCACCGACAGCCTGTCCGCAGCTTATCGGAACCTCGATGCCGAGGCCGCGGCGGACGTCACCAAGCGCTATGACGCCTTCTGCGCCCACTACGGCATGCTCGCCAGCCGCAACAATCCGGGCGAGGCGCACGAGAATGGATCTGTCGAGGCCCACAACAACCACCTGAAGGTCGCCCTTGATCAGGCCCTGATCCTGCGCGGCTCCCGCGACTTCGCCGATCTCGCCAGCTGGCGCCGCTTCGTCGATGAACTGGTTGCTCGACGCAACCGCCGGCGCGAGTCCGCGGTGCGCATTGAGATGGCGGCGCTCAGGCCGCTGCCGGCCCGGCGCACCACCGACTTCACCGAGGTGGTCGCGCGGGTCACGAAGACCGGGGGGCTTCCTGGTCCACCAGGTCTTCTACTCGGCGCCCTCCCAACTGATCGGCAAGCGGTCGAACCGGAGGTTCGCCTCCGGCGAAACGGGTCCATGTCTACGACGACCGGATCGAGGCCTTTCTCGGAGCGACCCCTGTCGTCACGCACCCCCGCCGTCGTCGCGGCCGCGATGACGGCACCCGCGTCCACTGCGTCAACTATCGCCATGTCATCCACGCCCTGCGCCGCAAGCCGCAGGCGCTGGCCGGTTCCGTTTACCGCGACGGCCTGTTCCCGCGATCGGAATACGCCGAGGCCTGGGTCGCGTTGTCCGCCGCCTTGCCGCGTCGCGACGCCTGCCGTCGCATGGTCGATCTGCTGTGGCTCGCCCATGAGGAGGGCTGTGAGGCTGAACTGGCCGCGCTGATTGCCCAGACCCTCGGTCATGGCGAATTGCCCGAAGCCCATGCGCTAAGGAGTAAGCTGGAGCCGCGCCGGCGCGAGCTGCCCGACGACACGCCCGTCAACCTCACCGATCTCGCCCGCTTCGACGAACTGCTGGAGGCGCGCGCATGACCGCCGCTGCCCCGCGCCCCGTCGATGTGCATGCGTTGCCCGCCATGCTCACGGCTCTCCGCCTGCCCAGCATCCAGCGCCACTGGACGATGCTCGCAGACCGCGCCGACGCCGAGGGCTGGCCCGCGTCGCGCTTCCTCGCAGCTTTGGCCGAGGTCGAGCTCGCCGATCGCGATGCCCGCCGCATCCAGCGCCATCTGCAGCAGTCCGAACTCCCCGGCGGCAAGACGCTGGCAACGCTCGACTTCAAGGCACTGCCCGGCGTGACCCGGGCCCGCATCGAGGCGCTGGCCGCCGGGGATTGGGTTGAGACCGGCGCCAATCTCATCGCCATCGGCAACTCGGGCGCCGGCAAGAGCCACGTTCTCTGTGCCATCGGCCATGCTCTCGTCGAGGCCGGCAAGCGCGTCCTCTACACCCCCACCACCGACATCGTGCAGAGGCTGCAGGCCGCCCGCCGCGATCTGGTCCTCGAGGCCGCACTCGCGAAGCTCGACAAGTTCGACCTGATCATTCTCGACGACATCACCTACGCCCAGAAGGACCAGGCCGAGAGCTCGGTGCTCTTCGAGCTCATCGCCCGGCGCTACGAGACGCGAAGCCTCGCCATCGCCGCCAACCAGCCGTTCAGCGCCTGGAACCGCGTCTTCCCCGATCAGGCCATGACCGTCGCCGCCATCGACCGGCTGGTTCACCACGCCACCATCCTCGAGATGAACGGCGAGAGCTTCCGCCGCCGCGCCGCCGCACGACGCCGATCCTCCGAGCCTGTCGCTGCGCCGACAGCCTCCAGCGACAACATCGGCGTCGAAGCCACCGACAACATCAACGACAAGCTTAGGGAGATCAGCGCCGAGTAACACCAACGACCGCAGCGGTCAAAACCGGCCATCCTGGTTGTCGGTCACGGCCAAGAAGGTTGACGCTCTACAGGTGGCGACGAAGGGTGTGAGCATCGCGCTGGCCTGCCGGGCGTTTGGCGTCAGCGAGACCTGTTTCCGCTACAGCCCGAAGCGCGACGAAGAGAACGAGATGATCGCAGACCTGCTGGTCGGGCTGACCAATGTCCACAAGACCTGGGGGTTCGGGCTGTGTTTCCTGCACCTGCGGAACGTCAAAGGGCACGTCTGGAACCACAAGCGGGTCCATCGGATCTACTGCGAACTGGAACTGAACCTGCGCATCAAGCCGCGGCGACGGCTGAAGCGGGAGAAGCCCGAGGAACTGGCCGTGCCCGAGGCGCCGAACCTGGTCTGGTCGATGGATTTCATGGCCGATCGGCTGGCGGATGGGCGGCAGTTCCGGCTGTTGAACGTGCTGGACGACTTCAACCGCGAAGGTCTGGGTATCGAGGTCGACTTCTCGCTGCCCGCCGAGCGGGTCGTCGTCCGGTCGCTGAACCAGATCATCGAGTGGCGCGGCAAGCCCTTGGCGATCAGGGTGGACAACGGCCCGGAATACGTCAGTTCCACGCTGATGACCTGGGCTTCGAAGCAGGGCATCGCCCTGACCTACATCCAGCCCGGCAAGCCGCAGCAGAACGCTTACGTCGAGCGCTACAACCGGACGGTCCGGCATGAATGGCTGGACCTCTACATCTTTGAAACCATCGAGGAAGTGCAGCAGATCGCCACCGAATGGCTCTGGAACTACAACAATGAACGCCCCAACATGGGCATCGGCGGGGTCACACCTACCATGAAGCTGAAGATGGCCGCGTGAATTCTACGGCCGGATCCCGCTAAAACCGGGAGGATTACCCATCCCCCATCGGCTTCTTTCACATCGATATCGCGGAGGTGCAGACCGGCGAAGGGAAGCTCTACCTGTTCGTCGGCATCGACCGGACGTCCAAGTTCGCCGTTGCTCAACCCGTTGCAACAGCTGACAGAAAGACTGCCTGGGAGTTCCTCCAGCACATGCTCGAGGTCGTGCCCTACCAGGTCCACACGGTTCTGACCGATCGAGCCATTGGAACGCCATTGATGGAGTGGATGGCTCCCGCTCCCGGCATCGCAATGTGCCACATTGGGTGCTGTCACACGAACCCAGCAAGGGAGCCATCCATGAAGGAGATTACCACGGTCGGGCTGGACCTGGCCAAGAACGTCTTTCAGATTCACGGCGTCGATGCGGAGGGCGTGGTGGTGGTACGGCGCCAGGTGAAGCGGGCGCAGGTGTTGCTGTTCTTCTCGCGGCTGCGGCCCTGCCTGATCGGCATGGAGGCCTGCGCCGGAGCGCATCATTGGGCGCGCGAACTAGCCAAGTTCGGTCACGACGTCCGGCTGATCCCGCCGTCCTATGTCAAGCCCTTCGTCCGGCGCGGCAAGACGGATGGTGAGGAGGACCGTGGCGCCAGTGGCGCCGCGTAAGCCGACGAACGATGCCGAGGCCATCTGCACGGCCGTGACCCAGCCACCATGCGTTTCGTTTCGGTCAAGACCGCGGCGCAACAGGCGGTGCTGATGAGCCATCGGGCGCGGGACTTCCTAGTCCGCCAGTTGACCCAGCTTGCAAATGCGATCCGCGCCCATCTCGGCGAATTCGGCCTGGTCGTGCCGAAGGGCGTCCACAGTGAGGCGGGCCAGAAAACGATCCGGGGGATCGTTTTCCCGACGAACGAACCGCCTTGTCACCGAAGCCGAGGCCGCCGATCTGCCGGCTGAAGCCCGCGTGCCGCTTGACCTGCTTGCGCAGCAGTTCCGCGATACCAAGACGCGCATCGATGCCATCACCGCCGATCTCCGCCGCACGGCGGAGGCGGACGAGACCGCGCGGCGGCTGCAGGCAATGCCGGGCATTGGCCCCATCACGGCCAGCGTTCTGGCGGCCACACTGCCGGACGTGTCGGCCTTCCGCTCGGCCCGCGATCTGCCTGCCTGGCTCGGGCTGACGCCGAAACCGCATTCGAGCGGCGGCAAGGAACGGCTGGGGGCGATCTCGAAGATGGGCAATCGATATATCCGACGGCTGCTCTCCCTCGGGGCCATGGGGTGATCTCAACCCGCAAACGCACCGATCCCGGCGAGGATTGGCTGGGGCGCATGCTGGCGAAGAAGCCGCTGAAGGTCGTGGCCATCGCATTGGCCAACCGCATGGCGCGACAGGTCTGGGCAATGCTGAGAACGGGCGAGAGCTGGTGCGTTGCATGACGAGACTGAACGCAGGACCGACACGGCCCTGAACGGAACGACGAGGGCAAGGTGAGATGATGGCACACTGACGGAAACGAGGAAGGGACACCCCGTTCGGACCGGAGCGCATCAAGCGCGTGCCATTGATAGGGACCCGACCTCACGCGGACGTTCATCAGGGCGCGCGGGCAAACCGCAATCGAGACGCCGAATACATGGCCGCACCCGACCAATTGCCGAAGATCGCCGACCCCCTTGTCACGCGGGAGCCATCCATACATGGTCCGAGAGACAATGGCGAGGGGCATCCAGTTCGCCGAGCAGCCCCGCAACCGGAACACCATCTACTCCCGGCCAATGCGCGTCGACATGATCTGCGAGGCGAACGGGATCGAGCACAGACTAACCAAACCCAACCACCCGTGGAGTGAGGCGGGGCAGAAAACGATCCAGTCGATCGTTTTCCCGCCGAACGGCCAGGTCGAGCGGATAACCGCACGCCTCAAGGACGCCACCGTCAAGCGCTTCCACTACGAGAACCACGACCAGCTGCGAACACACCTCGCCGACTTCCTGGCAGCCTACAACTTCGCCCGCCGACTGAAGACACTCGGCGGCCTCACGCCCTACGAATACATCTGCAAAATCCGGACATCAGACCCGGACCGATTCATCCTTGATCCGATCCACCAGATGCCGGGACTGAACAGCTAGACGCGGCGCCTGCTGGGCATGAGACGGTCGGCATAAACCGGATGGACCACGCCGGAACGACCGCCGAGCCAGCCCGCAGCCGCGCCCAGCAGAAGCGCCAGGAACCCCGAGAGCGCGCCGGTCGCCACCGCCGATGATGCGGTGTCGGCCGCTTCAGTCAACCTCTGCTGCGCCTGATCGACCGTCTGCTGATACTGCTGCTCGAGCTGCGCAACCTGCTGTTCCGCCTCCGGCAGGGGAATCCCCCGCGCCTCGGACAGGGCCTGCGCCGCCTGCTGCCGCGCCTCGGCCGCGCCGGACCCGTCGGAGGTCACGACGCGCCGCATGGCATTCACCGCGCGCGCATCGAGCGCCTCGGGATCGGTGCCGCTGGCGCGGACGCCGCGCTCCAATTCCTCCAGCGGATTGGCGTCCTGCAACATGGGGCCGGCCATCTCGCTCGCGGCCTGCCCGATGCCGCCGACGGCGCTGGAAATGCCGCGGAAGGTGCCCCCGACGACGCTGCCGATCGAGGTGGACACGAGGTAGAGCACCAGCAGCGTCGTCAGCGCCCAGGTCGTGAGGCCATGCAGCGCCCCGGTCGTCGCCACGGTCTTTCCCGACATGCGGGCCGCGATGTAGCCGCCGACGAATGCGGCGATGATCCCCGAGAGGGCATACCAGATCGCCGAGACGATGGAGAAGGTGGAGGCCTGCGGGTTGTCGCCTGTACCCGGGTCAAGCGTCGCGGCACCGATGCCGACGCCGAGCATGGTCAGCATCACCTGCACGACCAGCGCGAGCACCACGCCCGCGAAGATGGCGCCCCAGGAGACGCGGTTGATCATGATCGTATGCGCGTCCTCGCTGGCGCTGGGACGGTCTGCCTCGTGAAGGGAGGGCCGGGACGTGGTCGCGTCACTCATCTCGCACTTTCCGTTCATTATTTTGGCCCTCTTGGGGCCGCCAATGGGAAAGCGGCTCCGGGAAGCCGCCGCTGGCTTATCCGGCCCAATGTCCGGGAGGCCGAGTGTTCTCCGATGTCTGGCCCTTCGGGCCGCAGGCGCCGACGGGGAAGATCCTCCCGCACCGCGTACCTGACATGGTAAACACGCTGTCCCCGATGGAATGTTCCCGGCGAGGGACGTTCATTCTCGAGACTGGTTCCGGCTGCAGGGGACGCATACCAGCGCCGCGATGGCGAGAGGTGCGATCATCGCCGACGCATCGTTGATCGCCAGTGTCAGCCGAGGGCGCCAACTCCGCCGAGCGGCTTCGTCGTCGGTAGAGTTTTGCAGTGCAATGCCGCACCACCGTCAGGCGGCTCACCGCCCTCCTCGCTGACGCGGGTGCTGTCGTGGTTCGAGCAGAAGGCGATCGTGATCCTGCTCACGCGGCTGGCGCTGGCGGGCAATGACATCCGCGCGGGACCGACGGCGCCGGGCTTCCTGACCCCCGGCCTGATCGCCACACTCGACGCCAAGTTCGGTCTGCGCCTGATCTCGACGCCCGATCAGACGCTGGCGGAAACGCTCGGGGCCTGAGACCAGCCTGTCCCCGTCGCGCGCTCCGGCCGCGCGGCGGGTCCGCGCCGCAGACCGCGATGCCGTCAGTCGGTGACCTTCTTCACGAACTGCGACTTGAGGCCGATCTGCCCCACGCCCGGTAACCTGCAGTCGATGTCGTGGTCGCCGTCGACCAGCCGGATCCCGCGCACCTTCGTGCCGACCTTGATCACCTGCGACGAGCCCTTGAGCTTCAGGTCCTTGATGACGGTGACCGTGTCGCCATCCACAAGGAGGTTCCCGACGCTGTCGCGGACCTCCGCACCCGACTCCGGTGCGGCGTCCGCCGACCACTCGTGCCCGCACTCCGGGCAGGTCAGCAGGGAACCCGCCTCATAGGCGTAGGGGGAGCGGCATTCGGGGCAAGGTGGCAGAGCACTGGTCATGGCCGGGGCCTATAGCGGGGCGGGCCGATGAAGGACAGGGCAAAGTGGGTTTCGCGCGCGGCGAGCCGCCGTCGTGGAGCGTGCCGGGGTCGCAGGCGGGGAACTGGGCGGGCGCGCAGGTGGTGAACCACACCGAGGAGGGTGATGCGGCCATGGTCTGGAAGGCACCGACGGACCAGAGGTTTGACTGCGCCACCACCGGCCGGAACCGCCGGATGCCCGTTGACGTCGACGGGCTGAAGTTCGTGAGCTTCTTCCCGCCAATGAAGGACTGATGGGGTCCTTGAGATCGGTGCGCTCTTTGACATTGTGAGTTGGTTTCCGCGCAGCACTCTGTGTGCTCCGGCTGCCCCGGCTTCCGTCACCTCTGCCCGTGTTGCCCGATCCAGTCCGTCAGTTCCTTGATCTCCTGGGTCTGGTCATCGATCATCTTCTGCGCCATCGCCTTGATCGTCTGGTCCTTGCCGTGCTGCTGCACGGTGCGCACGATCGAGATGGCGCCCTGATGATGCGGGATCATTCCGCAGGCGAAGGCAAGGTCGGGGTCCCCGATGGCCATGGCCATCATCATCGCTCCCTGCATCCTCTGCATGACCGCGCCGAAGCCCTCCGAGGCGGCCCCGCCGCCGTGGCGCATCTGCATCATCCCGCCATGATCCATCATGCCGCCCCGCGATGTCTGGCAGGCCGCGGGAAGCGCCGCCGCGTCACCGGCCGAGGGCGCGGGCACATCCTGTGCCAGCGCAAAAAGCTCTCATGCGCGGGTTGGCTACCGCATGACCGTGGTTTTGTCTCGGGGCTGCCTCGCTCCAAGTGTCGAGCCTCGACATGGTCGGCTCGTAACAGGGCACGAGGGTTCCCCACCGCGTTCCGCCCCCAACCCTGCGCATCGGAAGGGTCGAAGTGTCCTTTCTCCGTCCTGCGCGTCAGACCCGCACGGGCGCCGACCTCGGCCACCACCGTCACCGCCACGATGAACGGTTCGGCATGGTGCCGCCACTGATGGAGTGGATGGCTCCCGCTCCCGGCATCGCAATGTGCCACATTGGGTGCTGTCACACGAACCCAGCAAGGGAGCCATCCATGAAGGAGATTACCACGGTCGGGCTGGACCTGGCCAAGAACGTCTTTCAGATTCACGGCGTCGATGCGGAGGGCGTGGTGGTGGTACGGCGCCAGGTGAAGCGGGCGCAGGTGTTGCTGTTCTTCTCGCGGCTGCGGCCCTGCCTGATCGGCATGGAGGCCTGCGCCGGAGCGCATCATTGGGCGCGCGAACTGGCCAAGTTCGGTCATGATGTCCGGCTGATCCCGCCGTCCTACGTCAAGCCCTTCGTCCGGCGCGGCAAGACGGATGGTGAGGAGGACCGTGGCGCCAGTGGCGCCGCGTAAGCCGACGAACGATGCCGAGGCCATCTGCACGGCCGTGACCCAGCCCACCATGCGTTTCGTTTCGGTCAAGACCGAGGCGCAACAGGCGGTGCTGATGAGCCATCGGACGCGAGACTTCCTTGTCCGCCAGTTGACCCAGCTTGCGAATGCGATCCGCGCCCATGTCGGCGAATTCGGCCTGGTCGTGCCGAAGGGCGTCCACAGTGAGGCGGGCCAGAAAACGATCCGGGGGATCGTTTTCCCGACGAACGAACCGCCTCGTCACCGAAGCCGAGGCCGCCGATCTGCCCGCTGAAGCCCGCATGCCGCTCGATCTGCTGGCGCAGCAGTTCCGCGATACCAAGACGCGCATCGATGCCATCACCGCCGATCTGCGCCGCTCGGCGGAGGCGGACGAAACCGCGCGGCGCCTGCAGGCAATGCCTGGGATCGGTCCGATCACGGCCAGCGTTCTGGCGGCCACACTGCCGGACGTGTCGGCCTTCCGCTCGGCCCGCGATCTGCCTGCCTGGCTTGGGCTGACGCCGAAACCGCATTCGAGCGGTGGCAAGGAACGGCTTGGGTCCATCTCGAAGATGGGCAACCGATACATCCGACGGCTGCTTTATCTCGGGGCCATGGGGGTGATCTCCACCCGCAAACGCGCCGATCCCGGCGAGGATTGGCTGGGACGCATGCTGGCGAAGAAGCCGCTGAAGGTCGTGGCCATCGCATTGGCCAACCGCATGGCGCGACAGGTCTGGGCAATGCTGAGAACGGGCGAGAGCTGGTGCGTTGCATGACGAGACTGAACGCAGGACCGACACGGCCTGAACGGAACGACGAGGGCAAGGTGAGATGATGGCACACTGACGGAAACGAGGAAGGGACACCCCGTTCGGACCGGAGCGCATCAAGCGCGTGCCATTGATAGGGACCCGACCTCACGCGGACGTTCATCAGGGCGCGCGGGCAAACCGCAATCGAGACGCCGAATACATGGCCGCACCCGACCAATTGCCGAAGATCGCCGACCCCCTTGTCACGCGGGAGCCATCCATACACGGTCCGAGGCCCATGCCGAACCCCCTCATCGCCTGCACGGCCTCGACCACCGGCGCCAGGCTCCAGCCCGGCATCAGGTCGGCGATCTGCCTGGTGAGCCGCTCGATGCGGGCCTCGGCATCGGTCACGGCATGGATATGATCCTGCAGCACAACCTGCTGCGCCGGGTGCGCGAACCGCACCGTCGTCAGCCAGCGGCGATAGGCCTTCGTCCAGCCCTTCTTCCCGGGATAGATCCGGCCGTGCCGCAGGAGGAAGCCCTGCAAGTGCTGGCGCGCCTTGCCTGCGACCCGCACCGCCGTCGCACGTGTCCGGACCAGATCGCGCATCGCCTCGTGCGCCGCGTCGGGGCTCCGCCCGTTCGGGGCTGAATTGATCCACGGGATCAATTCCGGGACGCCCCTCACCCCAAACGGCCGTCAACTCGCCCGCCCGATGCAGCTTCGCCAGCATGGTCGCGTCGCGCCGGTCGGTCTTCACCCGGTCGCCCGCCTTCACCGGAATGAGCGAGGGCGCGACGACCATGCAGTCATGCCCGAGTTCGGTCAGCTGGCGATGGAGGCCATGGCCGCAAGGCCCCGCCTCGTAGCAGAAATGGAGCCCCCGTCCGTCGCAGCCCAGCTTCTCGGCAGGCCTGCGGACGTGATCGGGCCGGTTCTGGATCGTGCCCCAGTGCCGGACCTCGCCCCCGCGTTCTCCTTGCGCTACAGCCACCGAGATCGTCGCCTTGTGGACATCCAGCCCGATGAACGTGCTGTCCTGCATGCGGTCTCTCCCTCGTTCTCGAGGCTCGGCACCAGACCAGCCCGTCTGGCGCAACCCTCGAAGGAGAACGCCGCGGAAGAGGCCACCGATCCGGTCAGGTCACACCGCGATCATGGGGTCTATGCCGCCGTCGCCAATTAGTTCAGCCTGAACAACGCGATCAGGCGGCCGCGAGGCTGTGCCGCTGAGTCTTGCCTGCCGGAGCACCGCCAGGATGAGGGGGATGACGGCGGCAAGAAGAGCCCTCAGATGGGCGAGGATCTTGCGGATGTTGTGGCCGCAGCCGCAGAGGACGGCGAAGAGCGCGTCACCTAGTGTCCCTTTTAGTGGTGACCACGCTGACCTTGGTGCCGAACTCGTAGCGCACCCGAGCGTTCGGGCTTCGCAACGCTCCACTGGAGCGTTGCGCGGGCAAGCCCGACAGCCCTCACCCCTTCGAGATGCAGTCGACCTCCGGCTCATGCAGCCCGCAGGTCTTGCCGGGGTCCTTCGGCCGCTGGTGGAGCAGCCGCGAGACCAGCACGAGCTTGTCGAGCACCCGCTCGCGCAGCGGCCCCTCGGGGATCTCGTCGAGCTGCCGCCGGATGCCCCGCATCACGCGGCCGGTGTAGCCTTTCAGCGTTCTCAACGCCTTGCGCATGCGCCGGAACTGCTTCGCATGCGCACATGTATCGACCCGGCGGAATCTGCACAGGTTAAGTCGTTAATGCGAATGCCATGGCGGGTGTTTTCATGTCCAGCGCCTGATGTGGGCGGCGGTGATTGTACAACTCGATCACACAACACCCACGGGACGGAGGAGCGGACGCTTCTCTATCCCTGGCATCCATGGGCAGGCTGTCGGGTCTATGTTCACGAGGCCGTCGAGAAGGCGGGCGAGGCGAGATTTCGCTGCAGTCTGACGGGTGTTGCCTCCGCTCGCGCTCTTGAGGTTCCGGCCTGGATGTTCGACCGGGCAGCCAGTCACCACTGGGTGCTGAAGACGGCCCCGATCGCATCGATCGGGGCTTTGGCGAGCTTGGCAGCTCTGCTGAACGATACGGCGGACGCGGGCGGCGGGCCATCTGGATCGCGGGATTCGGGCGCAGGATCGACCTCCTTGAATGCGATTCCGGGAGATGCCCATGCCGCGCCGAACGATACCGCAGCAACTCGACCTCTTCGATCCGCCCTGCGCCGCCGGATCGCTTCCATTGCCGGACTGGAGGAGCCTGCCCGACGAGACGCAGGCGACGCTGACCGGGCTGATGGTCCGCCTGATCCTCGACCATGCCGACGGCGCGGACGGGCAGCGGAAGGAGGCGGGACATGATGCATGAGAAGATCGGGCCGCATCACCTGGAGCGCAAGGCCATCCTCTATGTGCGGCAGTCCTCGGCCCATCAGGTTCTGCACAACCGCGAGAGCAGCACCCTGCAATATGCGATGCGCGACCGGCTGGTGGCGTTCGGCTGGAGTTCCATCGAGACCATCGACGAGGATCTCGGCCGCTCGGCCGCGGGCGGTGTCGCGCGGGCCGGCTTCGACCGGATGGTGGCCGAGGTCTGCTTGGGCAAGGTCGGTGCGGTCGCGGCGCGCGAGGTGTCGCGCTTCGCCCGCAACAGCCGCGACTGGCAGCAGCTGATCGAGATGTGCCGCGTGGTCGACACCGTGCTCGTCGACCAGGAGACGGTCTATGCTCCGCGCCAGGGCAACGACCGCCTGCTTCTCGGCCTGAAGGGCAGCCTCAACGAGTACGAACTCGATCTGCTGCGACAGCGCTCGCTCTCGGCGCGGTACGAGAAGGCCCGCCGCGGCGAGCTGATCGTCGCCGCCCCGGTCGGCTTCGTGAAGGCCGGCGACCGGCTGGAGAAGGATCCCGATCGTCGCGTGCAGGAGGCCATCAGCCTCGTCTTCGACAAAGTGGCGGAACTCGGCAGCGCCCGGCAGGCTCTGCTCTGGTTTCTCGAACATAGTCTGGAGTTGCCGGCCAGGCGCGCCAACGGCGACGTCTTCTGGCGCAGGCCGACCTACGCCTCCATCCACCGGATGATAGCTAACCCGGCCTACGGCGGCGCCTACGCCTATGGCAAAACCCGCGTGGCGCCGAGGCACGGTGCCGCCATCGCGCGCTCCGGCAGCCGCCGCAAGCCGCGCGGCGACTGGCTTGCGCTGAAGCCCGGTGCGCATGAAGGTTATGTCGGTTGGGAGCGGGCAGAGGCGATCCGCACGATGGTCAGCGACAACATCCCCGCAAGCCGTCACCATGGCGCGCCCAAGCACGGCGATGCCCTCCTCGCGGGCCTGTTGCGCTGCCGGCGCTGCGGTCGCAAGCTGACGATCCGCTACACCGGAGCCAGGCACGACATCCCGCGCTATTCCTGCTGGCGCGGGCTGCTCGACAACGGCGAGCCACGCTGCATCGCCTTCGGCGGCCTGCGAGTCGACGATGCCATCGAGGAAGCCCTGCTGCAGGTAGTCGAACCCGGCGCCATCGCTGCCGCCGCCGAGGCAGAGGCGCAGGCTGCCGACCGATGCGACCAGGTTCGCGAAGCTCTTCTGCGCGATCTCGAAGCGGCCCGCTATCATGCCGATCGGGCGTTCCGGCAGTACGATGCCGCCGATCCAGCGAACCGGCTGGTGGCGGCGGAACTGGAGACGCGCTGGAACCGCGCCCTGAAGCAGGCGGCCGACGTCGAGGCCAGAATCGCGATGCATGATGACACAGCGCCCGGACCTTCCTCGCTGGCGGTGCTCGACGCCACCAGGCTGGCCGGGAACCTTCGAGCGATATGGGCCGCCCCCACAACGGATGCACGGCTGAAGAAGCGTATCGTCCGTGCCGTCATTCATGAAGTGGTTGCCGACGTTGATAACGGCGCGTCCGAGATCGTCCTGCTGATCCATTGGATCGGCGGCGCGCACACGGAGCTTCGATTGCCGAAGCGGCGGCGGGGACAGCGCAACAGCACCGCCCCCGAGATCATCGTCGCGGTGCGCCACCTAGCGCTCATCGCCTCCGATGATCTGATTGCCAGCATCCTCAATCGAAACGGTCTGCTGACCGGCCATGGCAATCGCTGGACGCGTGAGCGCGTCACCGCATTGCGCTCGCATCACAGGATCCCGGTGTTCCGCCTGGCCCCTGACGGCATCGAGCCGTGGCTCAACCTGACCGACGCAGCGCGCTTGCTCGGTGTATCGCCGAAGACCCTGAGGATTGCGGCCGAAGCCGGAGTGGTAGAGGGGAACCACCCCCTGTCCGACGGCCCGTGGCTCTTCCGGCGGTCCGAACTCGCCACACCACAGGCACAGCAAGTCGCGGAGCAAGCCAAGCGGAAGGCAAAACACCCCGCAGGACCGCATCATGACCAGAAAAACCTATTCCCCTCAACGACATAGAGAGATGGGTGTTATGCAACAGCGTTGTAGAAAGCGATCCAGTCGCCGATGGCGCGGGCCGCGTGCTGGAGGCTCTCGAAGCGCTGGCGGTGGACGCACTGCTCCTTCAGGGACCGGATCACGCGCTCGACCATGCCGTTCTGCTGGGGCAGTGCGGGGTGATGAACTCCTGCTTCAGGCCGTAGCTGCGCACCAGGGCCTTGTACTTGCGGCTGGTGAAGAGTGAGCCATGGTGCCGCCACTGGTCCGTGGCCCATGGCGAACGCCGTTGTCGGACCTCAGCAGGAACTCGCGGGTCACCCGGCCAAGCGTCCCGAACCGGTTGATGAGCGCGTGCTCCAGCGCGCTCGCGGCCGTGGAGGCCTTGCCCGAGCGCGACAGGTGCCAGCCGAGAAGCTCGCGGGTGTGGCAGTCGATCACCAGGGCGAGCGTGGCCCAGCCGTCGCGCCCGGCCCAGACCCGGCACATGTCGGTCGACCGGCGCTCGTTGGGAGCTGTCGCCACCGAGGGCACCGCCTCGATCCTGGGTCGCATTCCGACCAAGCGCTTGCGGACCTGCCAGCCCTTGATCTGGAAGACCCGCTGCACCGTGTTCTTGTTGAAGCCCAGAAGCCAGGCCACGGTGCGGCAGCCGAAGGAAGGCTCCTTCTCGATCAAGGCCTTGATCGGCTCGGCAAAGTGCGGATCCACCTTAGGCGCGGCCTTGGTCGGCTTGCAATCAGCTGCTTCTCGTATTGCTCGCGGGATGTCGAGCGGGTTGGCGCGGAGCGCATGTTCCATCCCCGCTTGGCATCCTCGACCCATCCCTCGATCTCGGACGGCGAGAGATCATAGGACCGGCTGGCCTCGGCCACCGTCGTCTTCCCCTGGATGATCTCCACCACGAGCGCATTTCCGGGGCTTACGCGGCGCCACTGGCGCCACGGCCCCCTTCAACTGCGCTTCGCCGTCCACCGCTTGATCGGGTCGTCCATCGTCACACTCATTGCCACCTTACTCCTTGTAGCATGAGCAGATTTTCCCTGGGTCAATACAATCGCGGCGAACGTGCCGGACGCGAGCCTCTTCCGCTCCGCCCGCCAGTTGTTCGCGGGGGCAAGCGTCCACCGGAAGCTTGCCTGATCCCGCTCACTCGGGCTGACACCGAGAGCGCATTGCAGCGGCGGCAAGGACCGCCAGACCGGGATCAGCAAGCAGGGCCACGGATACATCCGGCGTCTCCTCGTCTCCGGTGCCAGCGCCGTGCTGCGGTTCACGCGCCAGGGCGATCCGGGCAAGGCGTGGCTCTTGCAGCTCAAGGAGCGCAAGCGCCCGAAGGTCGTCACCGTCGCCCAGGGCCCGGCGCGCCATGTAGTAGTGCACGGCAGGGCAGAAGGCGGAGAGGCCGCTTCCTGCGCTGCGCCGCGATCAGATCGCGGCGCGGCGAAAGACCGCAGTCCGCCCTTCACCGTCGGTCATCCGGGGCGCAGCGCGAAGCTTGGCACCGTCGCAGAGGGCGGAAGCGGACTGCTGGCTCTGCGGCATCGCATCCACGGCATTCTGAAATACCGGCCGCTCGCGCCGATGAAGCGAACGAGCCCGAAACGGATCATTTGTGCCGCCAGTTCCCGCACCTCCACGAAACCTCCACGGAACCTCCGCGGTTCGTCGACGCCGGCATGTCATCGGGCGCAGCAGAACCGATCCGTGGATATTCCGACATGACATGCCTGCTTGTTCCAAGGCTGCTTCTGATCTGCTGCCTTGCTGCGGCGCCAACCCTCGCTTCCGCCGTCGAGGCCACGGCCGGGGCGGAGTTGGCTGGCGACCGGCCGGTCCAGCTGACGCTCGTCACGCTGGCGCCTGAACGGATCGTGCTGTCCGACACGTTCGCGGGGCGCGTCGCGGCGTGGCGAAGGGTGGAGATCCGGCCGCAGGTGGGCGGGATCATCCTGGAGCGGCCGGTGACCGAGGGGATGCGGGTCGCGGCCGGAGACGTGCTGTTCCGCATCGACCCCGCGCCGCTGAAGGCCGATCTAGCGACCGCCGGGGCGGGGCTTGCCCGCGCCAAGGCCGCGGAGGCCCATGCACGGCGCGGTCTGGAACGGTCGGACGCGCTCATGGCGAAGAGCGCAACCAGCGGCGAGAAGAACGACGCCGCCCGCAACGATCTGGCGCAGGCGCAGGCGAACCGCGCCGAAGCGCAGGCCATCGTCGATCGCCGGCGGCTGGATCTGGAGTTTGCCACCCTTCGCACCCCCATCGCGGGCCATGTCGCGAGCGGACTGGCCGATGTCGGGGGGCTGGCGGCGCCGGGCGCCGAGCGGGCGCTGGCGGTGGTGCAGGATCTTGACCGGGTGCATGTCGATCTCCGTCTGCCCGCGGCCTCGCTCGACGCCATCCGGACCGCCGCCGCGGCGGGGCTGGGCGAGGTCGAGATCCTGATGGACGGAGACCGGACCCATGGACGGCAGGGACAGCTGAAAGCCATGGACGTGAACGTCGATCCGGGCACCGGCACCGTTTCGGTCCGGGTCGAGGTCGAGAACCCCGGCCTTGTCTTGCTGCCCGGCATGTATGTCCGCGCCCGGCTGCCGCGCGGCGTGCTGCCCGAGGCGCTGCTTGTCCCCGAGGACGCGGTGCTGCGCGACGAGGCCGGCCAGGCGCAGGTCGTGGTCGTATCCGGCGATGGCCGGGCGGTGCGGCGCCCCGTGATGCTGGGCGACGCCATCGGCGGGCGCGTGGTGGTCGCCTCCGGGCTGCGGCCCGGCGAGACGATCGCCATCCGCGGGCAGGACCGCGTGGCCCATGGCGTGCCGGTTCCCGAGGCGACCATGGCCGCCGATGCAGCCCCCGCCTCTGTGAAAAACTGAAGCCCGAGCCGATCCCATGCCGCGTTTCTTCATCGACCGCCCGATCTTTGCCGTGGTCATTGCGATCTTCATCGCGCTGGCCGGGCTTGTCGCCATTCCGCAGCTTCCGGTGGCGCGCTTCCCCGACATCGCGCCCCCCAGCATCAGCATCTTCGCCACCTATGCCGGCGCGGATGCCCAGACCGTTGCCGACAGCGTCGTCCGCCCGATCGAGAAGGAAGTCTCGAGCGTCCGGAACGTGCTCTATGTCGAATCGACCGTGGATGCGACCGGTGGCGCGAATGTCTTTGTGACCTTCAAGCCCGGCACCGATCCCGAGATGGCGCAGGTCGATGTCCAGAACCGGCTGAAGAATGCCGAGGCCCTGCTGCCCGAGCCGGTGCGCCGCGCGGGTATCGGCGTCGAGGCGGCCGAGTCCGGTTTCCTGATGGTGATCACGCTGAAATCGCGCGAGGGCGCGACCGACGAATTGAGCCTTGGCGAATATCTGTCGCGCAACCTCGCCGAAGAGCTCAAGCGCATTCCCGGCGTGGGGCGGGTGCAGCCCTTCGGGTCCGATCGCGCGATGCGGGTCTGGGTCGATCCGGCGAAGCTCGCGGCCTACGGGCTCACCATGGCCGACGTGACCGAGGCGATCACGCGCGACAACGCGCCCACGACGCCGGGCCGTGTCGGCGACGAGCCGACGGTGCCCGGCACGCGCCTGTCGACGCCGCTGATCCTGCGCGGCCAGCTGACGACGCCCGAGGCCTTCGCCTCCATTCCGCTGCGCGCAGAGGCCGACGGGTCGCGGCTCGTGCTGGGCGACGTGGCGCGGGTGGAGTCGGGCGCGCAGACGCTGGCCTTCAGCGTCAGCAGCAACGGCAAGCCCGCCGCCGCCGCCGCGATCCAGATGTCGCCCGGCGCCAATGCCGTGCGCACCGCCGCCGCCATCGAGGCGCGGCTGGCCGAGCTGCGCCCCGCGCTGCCCGGCGACATGGAGCTCACGATCTCCTACAACACGGCGCCCTTCGTGAAGGTGTCGATCTCCAAGGTGATCAGCACCCTGATCGAGGCCATGGTGCTGGTCTTCCTCGTGATGCTGCTGTTCCTGCAGAACCTGCGCTGCACGCTGATCCCGACCCTGGTGGCGCCGATCGCGCTTCTCGGCACCTTCGCCATCATGGCCGTCGCGGGCTATTCGATCAACGTGCTGACCATGTTCGGCATGGTGCTCGCCATCGGCATCATCGTCGACGATGCCATCGTCGTGGTCGAGAATGTGGAGCGGATCATGACCCGGCAGGGCCTGTCGGCCCGCGCCGCCACCCGGCAGGCCATGCAGGAGATCTCGGGCGCCATCGTGGGCATCACGCTGGTGCTCGCGGCCGTCTTCATCCCGATGGGGCTGGCGGGCGGATCGGTGGGCGCGATCTACCGGCAGTTCACCCTGTCAATGGCGGTCTCGATCCTGCTGTCGGCCTTCCTCGCGCTGACGCTGACGCCCGCGCTCTGCGCCACACTCCTGAGGCCCGGAACGGGTCACGCCACGCGGGGCTTCTTCGGCGGGTTCAACCGTCGGTTCGAGGCGCTGAGCGCGCGTTACACCGGCTGGGTCGGCTGGGGGCTGCGCCGCGGCGGGCGGATGCTGGTATTCTATGCCGCCCTTCTGACGGTGCTGGTGGTGGGCTACCAGCGCCTGCCGACCGCCTTCGTGCCCGACGAGGATCAGGGCAACTTCATGGCCGCCATCGAACTCCCTGCCGGGGCCACGGCCGAGCGCACGCGCGCGATTGTCGCCGCCTACGAGGCCTATACCGCCACCCGGCCCGACATCGTCGAGAACACGGTGATCCTCGGCTTCGGCTTCTCGGGCTCGGGCCCCAACGCCGCGCAGGCCTTCACCAGCCTCAAGGACTGGAGCGAGCGCAGCTCGACCGTCAACGACGAGATCGCCGCGGCCGAGGCGGCGATGGCCGATGTCCCCGAAGGCACCGTCATGATCCTGAAGTCGCCCGCGATCGAGTCCCTCGGCACGACCTCGGGCTTCTCGCTGCGGCTGGAAGACCGCGCGAACGCCGGCCCCGCCGCATTGAAGGCGGCCGAGGACCGGCTGATCGCGCTGGCCGCGGAAAGCCCGTTGCTCAGCGACGTGATGTCGGAGGGGCTGCCCGACGGCCCCAGCATCGAATTGCAGCTCGACCGGCCGAAGGCGCAGGCGCTTGGCCTGTCCTTCGCCGCCATCAACGACACGATCTCGACCGCCGTCGGCTCGGGCTATGTGAACGACTTTCCAAATGGGGGGCGGCTGCAACAGGTCATCGTGCAGGCCGACGCACCCAACCGAATGCACGTCGAGGATGTGCTGCGCCTTGAAGTGCGCAACTCCGAGGGCGGCATGGTGCCGCTGTCCGAGGTGGTGACGCCGGTCTGGACCACCGCGCCCCTGCAGCTGGAGCGTTACAACGGCTATCCCGCCGCCCGCATCTCGGGTTCGGCCGCGCCGGGCGCGTCGAGCGGCGCCGCGATGGCCGAGATGGAGCGGCTGGCGCAGGCGTTGCCGCAGGGCTTCGCGCTGGAATGGACGGGACAGTCCCTGCAGGAGAAGCAGTCGGCAGGTCAGGCGCCGATGCTGCTCGCGGCCTCGATGCTGGTGGTGTTCCTCGTGCTGGCCGCACTTTACGAAAGCTGGTCGATCCCGCTCGCGGTCCTGCTGGTGGTGCCGCTGGGCGTGCTGGGCGCAGTGCTGGCGGTGCTGGCGCGCGGCGGCGAGAACGACGTGTTCTTCAAGGTGGGCCTCGTCACCATCATCGGGCTCTCGGCCAAGAATGCGATCCTGATGATCGAGTTCGCCCGCCACCTGCGCAGCCAGGGCGTAGGGCCGCACCGCGCGATCCTGCGCGCCGCGCGCCTGCGGTTGCGGCCGATCCTGATGACCTCGCTCGCCTTCATCCTCGGCGTGGTGCCGCTGATGCTGGCGCGCGGCGCCGGGTCCGAGATCCAGAACGCCATCGGCACCGGCGTCTTCGGCGGCATGGTCTCGGCCACCGTGCTGGCGATCTTCTTCATCCCCGTGCTCTATGTGACGGTCAGCCGGTTCGGCCGGGGCGCTTCCGCAATCCCCGGCCTGACTGCCAATCCCGTCCGGACCCTGAAGCCATGACCAACGCCCTGATCCTGATCGTCGAAGACGAACCCGAGATCGCCGAGATCCTCGAGACCTACTTCGCCCGCGAAGGGTTCCGCGTGATCTGCGCGGGCGACGGGCCCACGGGCCTTGCCCATCACCAGCGGCTGCGGCCCGATCTGGTGGTGCTCGATATCAAGCTTCCGGGCGTCGATGGCTACGAGGTGCTGGCGGCGATCCGGCGCCGGGGCGAGACGCCGGTGATCATGGTGACCGCGCTGGCCGAGGATCTGGACAAGCTGCAGGCGCTGCGCATCGGCGCGGACGATTATGTGGTCAAGCCCTTCAATCCGCTGGAGGTGGTGGCCCGCGCGCGGGCCGTGCTGCGCCGCACTCTCGGGCGGGGGCCCGAGACCCTGCTCCGCCTCGGGCCGCTTACGGTCGATCCGCAGGCCCACCGCGCGGTGATCGAGACGGGCCGGGGTCCGGTCACGCTGGATCTGACGCCGACCGAGTTCCGCATCCTGGCGCATATGGCCGCGGCGCCGGGGCGCGCGTTCGCGCGCGCGGATCTCGTCGACGCCTGCCTGCCCGAAGGCGAGGCGCTCGACCGCACCGTGGACAGTCACGTCAGCAACCTGCGCCGCAAGCTGGCCGCGGCAGGGGTCGAGGGGCTTTTGACCGGCGTGCGCGGCGTGGGCTACCGTCTGGAGGCGTGCGATGTCCGGTAAGCGCGGCGGCAACCTCAACTCCCGCATCACCCTCGCGATGGTCGGCCTGACGCTCACGGCCTTTGCGGTCGTCTACGTCGGGATGATGGCCTATTTCTTCGTCATCTATGAATGGCTCTATCCCGATGCCGCCACTGACGAAAGCTGGCGGCTGGGCGATACGGTGATGGTCGGGCTCGTGCTGGGCGTCGGGCTGCTCACGGCCTCGCTCATCGGCTGGCGGCTGGCGCGCCGGATCATCGCGCCGCTCAAGACGGTCGCCGCCGCGGCACGCCGGATCGCCACCGGCGACTTCTCGGCGCGGGCCGATCTGCCCCCCGGCAGCTTCGGCGAGGCGCGGGATCTGGTCACCGACTTCAACCGCATGGCCGAGCGCCTGCAACAGGCCGAGGCCGAGCTTGCCTATTCCAATTCGGCCATCGCGCATGAATTGCGCACGCCGCTGACCATCCTGCGCGGGCGGTTGCAGGGGCTGCTCGACGGCGTGTTCGAGCCCGGCCCACAGTTCTACCGGCGGCTGATCGCACATGTCGACGACCTGTCCGGCATCGTCGAGGAACTGCGCACGCTCGCGCTGAGCAACGCGGGCCAGCTGGATCTGGCCTTCACACCGGTCGATCTGGCTGACGAGGCCGCGGCCGCGCTGACCGCGCTGGAAGCCGAACTGGCCGCGGCGGGCATCGCGGTGACGCGCAACCTCGACCCCGCCGCCACCCTTGCCGACCGGGCGCGGCTGAGGCAGGCCTTCGTCGCGGTGCTGGAAAACGCCTGCCGCTACGCGCCGCGCACGCCGGTTCAGGTACAGACCGGCATCGACGGCACAGATGTGGTCTTTCGCTGCACCGACGGCGGTCCCGGCCTTTCCGAGGACGGCCGGGCCCGCGCCTTCGACCGGTTCTGGCGCGCCGACGAGTCGCGCGGGCGCAGCCTTGGCGGCTCGGGGCTGGGCCTGCCCATCGTGCGCGCCATCGCCCGCGCCCATGGCGGCGAGGCGCGGATCCTGACCTCCGACACGCCCGGCCTTGCGGTCGAGATCCGCCTGCCGCGCCACCGATCCCCCGTTTCCGGCTGAGACCCGCATGACCACTGTTCACGACGACCCCGAAGGCTACGACGACCTCGCGGCACGTCATGTATCGCTGCGCCGGGTGCTGGCGCTGTTCGCCCCCTATCGAATCCGGATAGCCGGGGTGGCCGCACTGATGATCCTGGCCTCGGCCATCGGGCTGGCCGGTCCCTTCCTGCTGCGCGCGATCATCGACGAGGCGCTGCCGCAGCACAACCTGACGCTGCTGCTCAGGCTGGTGGCGGGGATGGTTGCGGTGGCACTGGCCGCCGCCGCGGTGGGGGCGCTGCAGGTGGTGCTGACCTCGCGCATTGGGCAGGCGATCCTGCACGACCTGCGGGTCAGGCTCTACGCCCATCTGCAAAGCCTGTCGCTGGGCTTTTTCGCCGGCACCCGGACCGGCGAGGTGCAGTCGCGCATCGCAGGCGACATCTCGGGGTTGCAATCGCTGATGACCGAGACCGCCAGCGACCTCGGCCGCGCGCTGAGCGCCGTGGCGATGACCGCCGTCGCCATCGTGATCCTTGACTGGCGGCTGGCACTGTTCGTGTTGCTGATCGTTCCCGGGACGGTGCTGATCAGCCATCGCGTCGCCCACCTGCGCGAGACGCTGACCTGGCAGCGGCAGGCCCGGGCCGCCGACCTGTCGGCGGTGGTGCAGGAAACCCTGTCGGTCCCGGGTGTCATCCTGGCCCGCACCATGGGGCGCGGTCCGCACCTGACGCAGCGGTTCACCCGCATCTCGGGCGATCTGGCGCGGCTCGAGGTGCGCTCGCACACGGCCGGCGAGTGGCAGTGGATGCTGATCGGCTTCGCGCTGGCGGTTCTGCCCGCGCTGACGCTGCTTGCGGGCGGGTTGCTCATGCGCACCGACGATCCGGCCAGCATCGGCACGCTGGTCGCGATGATCGCCCTGCAGGAACAACTTCTGTGGCCATTCGAGCAACTGCTTGAGATCGGCCGCGACATGCGCAAGGCCCGTGCGCTTTTCGCCCGCATCTTCGAATATCTCGACAGGCCGGTCGAAATCACCGAGCGCGCGGATCCGGTCATCCTGCCGCGCGCCGGGATGCGGGGCGAGGTCCAGCTCGATCGCGTGCGCTTCGCCTATGCCCCAAGCGGCCGCCCCGCCGTCCATGACGTCAGCCTGACCATCCCTGCGGGCAGCCACATAGCCATCGTGGGGCCCACGGGCTCGGGCAAGACGACGCTCGGCTATCTTCTTGCGCGGCTCTATGACGTCGACGGCGGAGCGATCCGCTTCGACGGCGTGGACCTGCGCGACCTGAGCTTCGACACGCTGGCGCAGATGCTGGGGGTGGTGTCGCAGGAGCCGTATCTTCTCCATGCCTCGGTGGCCGAGAACCTGCGCTTTGCCAGGCCCGAGGCGTCCGAAGCCGACCTGATCGCCGCCGCACGGGTAGCCCAGATTCACGATCATGTGGTGGCGCTCCCCGATGGCTACGACACTCTGGTGGGCGAGGGCGGCCATCGTTTCTCGGGCGGCGAGAAGCAGCGGCTGGCGCTGGCCCGGACCATCCTGCGCGATCCGCCGATCCTGCTGCTCGACGAGGCGACGAGCGCCCTCGACACCCGCACCGAACGCGCCATGTCGCTGGCGCTGGACGAGTTGTCGAAGGGACGGACCACGATCACGATCGCGCATCGTCTCTCGACGATCCGGGGTGCCGACCGGATCATCGTGATGCAGGCCGGACACCTGGTCGAGCAAGGCACGCACGACGAACTGGTCGACCGGGCCGGGCTCTACGCGAGCCTTCAGCGCGCGGGGTGAACCACCTCGGGCGCGATACCCAACACAAGGTCGTTCGGGAAGTGCCGCGATCGAAGGTCCCAAGTCCATGCTTTCAAATCATTTTTACGCCCCTCTTATTCCCGCCCCCTGAACTTCACATGGCGGCTTTACGCCCATCAAGCGCAGATACCCAAAACGAAACGGTATCTGGAGGTTTGATACATGGGCTTCGATCTCGTGCTCGGCGGCATCGTTGCCGCAGCGCTCCTTGTCTACCTGCTGGCCGTGCTCCTGCGGCCGGAACGGTTCTGAGGGCGTGGCATGGCACAACGCCACAACACATCGATCTTTTCCGCCGAACTCGTCTGGCAAGCGATCCGGGACAGCGTCACCAAGCTCGACCCGCGCCAGCTGATCCGCAACCCGGTGATGTTCACCACGGCGAGTGTCGCACTGCTTGCGACGGTTCTGCTGGTGCGTTCGATCATCTCGGGCGGCGACATTGTATTCGAGGCGCAGATCGTCTTCTGGCTCTGGCTGACGGTGCTGTTCGGCAATTTCGCCGAAGCACTGGCCGAGGGCCGCGGCAAGGCGCAGGCGGCCTCGCTCCGGTCCACCAAGGCCGAACTGAAGGGCAAGCGGGTCAAGGGCGATACCGTCAAGATCGTTCCGGCCAGCGAGCTGCGCGCAGGCGACATCGTGCTGGTCGAGACAGGCGATCAGATCCCGGCTGATGGCGAGGTCGTGGAGGGCGTGGCATCCGTCAACGAAGCGGCGATCACCGGGGAATCCGCACCTGTCATCCGCGAGTCGGGCGGTGACCGTTCCGCCGTCACGGCAGGCACGCGGGTCATTTCCGACTGGATCAAGGTCAGGGTGACCGCGGAGCCTGGCGAGGGGTTCCTCGACCGGATGATCAGCCTTGTCGAGGGCGCGAGCCGCGCGAAGACGCCGAACGAGGTGGCGCTGACGGTGCTGCTGACCGGCCTGACGCTGATCTTCCTGATCGCGGTCGGCACGCTGCCCGCTTTCGCCGCATACGCGGGCGGGTCGATTTCGGTGCCGATCCTCGTGGCGCTGTTCGTGGCGCTGATCCCGACGACCATTTCGGCGCTGCTGTCTGCGATCGGCATCGCAGGCATGGACCGGCTGATCCGCTTCAACGTCCTGGCCAAGTCGGGCCGCGCGGTCGAGGCGGCTGGCGACATTGACACCCTGCTTCTGGACAAGACCGGAACGATTACGCTCGGCGACCGGCAGGCGACCGATTTCCTGCCGCTGTCGGGCGTGCGCGAAGGTGAACTGGTCGAGGCGGCGCGCCTGTCCTCGCTGGGGGATGAGACCCCTGAAGGCCGCTCCATCGTCGAGCTGGCGGGGGCTGGCGAAACTGCACCTGCGGGTGCGGAAATGGTGTTCTTCACCGCGCAGACGCGCGTCAGCGGAATCGACATCGGGGACCGGAAAATCCGCAAGGGCGCGGTCGACGCGATCCTGAAGCTGCATGATTTCGACCCCGGTGCCGTCAGACAAATCCGCACCCTCACCGAAAAGATCGCGCGCGCCGGGGGCACACCGCTGGCCGTGGCGGACGGCACCCGGCTTCTCGGGGCCATCGCGCTGAAGGACATCGTCAAGGCGGGCATCAAGGACCGCTTTGCCGAGTTGCGCCGGATGGGCATCCGGACGGTGATGATCACCGGGGACAACCCGCTGACGGCTGCGGCCATCGCGGCGGAATCCGGTGTCGACGACTTCCTCGCCGAGGCGACTCCGGAGGACAAGCTTGCCTTGATCCGCAAGGAGCAATCCGGCGGCAAGCTGGTCGCCATGTGCGGCGACGGGACGAACGACGCGCCCGCTCTGGCGCAATCCGATGTCGGCGTCGCCATGAACACCGGCACCCAGGCCGCACGCGAGGCCGGCAACATGGTCGACCTCGACAACAACCCCACCAAGCTCATCGAGATCGTGGGGATCGGCAAGCAGCTGCTGATGACACGGGGCGCGCTGACCACCTTCTCGATCTCGAACGACGTGGCCAAGTATTTCGCCATCCTGCCGGCGATCTTCGTGGCGCTCTATCCGGGCCTCGACGCGCTGAACGTCATGGGGCTGTCGAGCCCGCAAAGCGCGATCCTGTCGGCGATCATCTTCAACGCCGTCATCATCCCGCTGCTGGTCCCACTGGCTCTGCGCGGGGTGACCTACCGCCCGCAAAGTGCTGCGCGCCAGCTTGTCCGCAACCTCGGCATCTACGGCATCGGCGGCCTGATTGTCCCCTTCGTCGGCATCAAGCTGATCGACGTGGTCGTATCCGGCCTCGGCCTCGCGTGAAGGGAGACGCACATGATCATTCTTACCTATGCACTCGGGATTGCGATCTTCGCCGCGCTGATCGGCGTCGTGATCCGGCTTTTCGAGGACTGAGCAGATGGAACACGTCTTTATCGTTGCCCTGATCATCGGCGGAACGGCGCTCCTGTCGCTGCCGCTGGGGGCCTGGATGAAACTGGCCATGGACCCGGGCTCGGACCGGATGACACGCTGGACCAGCCTCTTCGGGCGGACCTGTGGCACCACCGAGGAGCAGGGCTGGAAGCGCTACCTGGTCACGATGCTGATCTTCAATGCCATCATGTTCACAGTGACCTTCGCGATCCTCGCGCTGCAGCAATACCTGCCGCTGAACCCGGACGGCATGGGACCACACGACCCGACGCTGGTTTTCAACACGGCAGCGTCCTTCACCACCAACACGAACCTGCAGCACTATTCGGGCGAAGCTTCGATGAGCTACCTCAGCCAGCTTGCAGGGCTGATGTGGTTGCAGTTCGTCTCGGCCGCCACGGGCATCGCGGCGCTGGCCGCACTGGCGCGAGGGATCGCGGGGCGCGAGAGCGTGGGCAACTTCATGATCGACGTGCAGCGGGCGAGCTTTCTTGTGCTGCTGCCGCTGGCACTGATCGTCGCGATGCTGATGGTGCTGATGGGCATGCCGATGACGCTGCAAGGCTCTGCGGTGGCCACGACGCTGGAAGGTGCCACGCAGACCATCGCGCGGGGCCCGGTCGCGGCGTTCCTGACCATCAAGCAGTTGGGCACCAATGGCGGCGGCTTCTTCGGCCCCAATGCCACGCATCCGCTGGAGAACCCCAGCTTCTGGACCAACGGGCTGGCGATGATCGCGATCCTGCTGATCCCGATGGCCTGCGTCTGGATGTTCGGCGGCATCCTTGGCCGGATGAAACACGCCACCGTCATCTTTGCCGTGATGGCGCTGTTCATCCTGGTCAAGATCACGGGTTCGGTGACCTTTGAATCCGCGCCGACCCCGGCCTTCGCCGAACTGCCCGTGGCCACGGACACCGGCAACCTCGAAGGCAAGGAGCTTCGCTTCGGCGCCACCGGCGGGCCGCTCTGGGCGGTGCTGACCACCTCCACCTCGAACGGGTCGGTGGGTGCGATGCACGACAGCCTCAACCCGCTGACCGGCCTGATGCCCATGGCGGGCATGTGGCTGAACGCGACCTTCGGCGGCGTCGGCGTGGGGATGATCAACATGTTCCTCTACATCATCGTCGCGGTTTTCGTCGCGGGCATGATGGTCGGGCGCACGCCGGAATACCTCGGCCACAGAGTCGAGGCCAAGGAGGTGCGGCTGGCCATTCTGGCGCTGTTCTCTCACGCGGTCCTGATCCTTGGGCCCACGGCACTGTTCGCCGCGACATCGCTGGGCCAGGCCACTGTTCAGGACCCGGGCGCGCACGGCTTTTCCGAGATCCTCTACGAGTTCACGTCGGCTGCGGCCAACAACGGCTCGGGCTTCGAAGGCCTGGGCGACGGAACCTGGGCCTGGAACATCGCCACCGGCATCGTGATGCTGCTGGGCCGTTACCTGCCGATCATCCTGCCGCTCGCCATCGTGGGCAGCCTGATGGCCAAGCGCCGAGCGGCGGAGAGTGCCGGCACCCTCGGGGTCGAGGATGCGACATTCGGCACGATGCTTGGCCTGACAGTCGTCATCTTCGGCGCACTCACCTTCCTTCCGGCGGCGGCCCTTGGCCCGCTTGCCGAACACTTCTCGCTGCCCTGACCGGCGCTGAAAGGAGACAGACCCATGAATGACATCATCTCGGGGCTTCGTGTCACGGCCGCCACCATTGCTATTTGCGTCGCAGGCTATACCACGGTCATCCTCGGCTTCGCGCAGGCGGTGACACCGGCCACCGCCAACGGGTCCTTGATCACGCAAGCCGATGGCAGCGTGATCGGCAGCCGCCTGATCGCACAGGGCTTCACCTCGCCGGAATACGTCTGGCCGCGCCCATCGGCGGTGGACTACGATGCCGCGGGTGCGGGCGGATCGAACCTGTCGCCCGCCAATCCCGAACTGGCGGAACGCGCGCTGGCGCTGATCGCGGCCCATGGTCGGGACGGCGCCCCGATCCCTGCCGATCTGGTGACCGCCTCGGGCGCGGGGCTTGACCCCCATATCTCGCTCGAGGGTGCGCTGTTTCAGGTGGATCGCGTGGCGGAGGCGCGCAGGGTCGAGCCTGCAGCCGTCCGGGCGATCATCGACCGGATGGCGCATCGGCCCGGGGGGGTCTTCACCCCAGCGCCCATCGTCAACGTCCTGGAACTGAACCTCGAACTCGATGCGGAATTGGTAAGTCCCGCCAGCACAGAGTAAACCAGCGCCATGACAGATGACGCCCGCCCCTCGCCCGATGCCCTGCTGCGCGAAGCGCAGCGCGAGGGGCGTGGCACCCTCAAGATCTTTCTCGGCGCCGCCCCCGGTGTCGGGAAAACCTACGAGATGCTTCTCGAAGGTGCGGAAAAGCTTCAGGCTGACGCGGATCTGGTCATCGGCATCGTCGAGACCCACGGCCGAAGAGAAACCGAGGCGCTGGTCTCGCCCCTGCCGGTGATCCCTCGCAAGTCCATTGATTACAAGGGCCAGACCCTGACCGAGATGGACCTCGACGCCGTTCTGGAGCGCCATCCGCAGATTGTCCTGGTCGACGAACTGGCCCACACCAACGCGCCCGGCAGCCGCCACCCCAAGCGCTGGCAGGATATCGAGGAGCTTTTGGCTGCGGGCATCGACGTGATGACCACGGTCAACATCCAGCACGTCGAGAGCCTGAACGACGTCGTCGGCAGCTTCACGCATGTCCGGGTGCGGGAGACCGTGCCCGACAAGGTGTTCGAGAACGCGGAGATCGAACTGATCGACCTGCCGCCCGAAGACCTGATCAAGCGTCTGGATGCCGGGAAGATCTATGTGCCCGATCAGGCCCGCCACGCGCTTGAACACTTCTTTTCCAAGGGCAACCTGTTGGCGCTGCGCGAACTCGCCCTGCGCCATGCCGCGCAATACGTCGATGCGCGCATTCAGCAACACAAGAGCGTCACCGGCAAGGAGAACGGCTACGCCGGTGGGCAGCGCATCCTTGTCGCGATCTCGGAAGCGGCCGGTGGCGGGCAGGTCGTGCGGGCCGCCAAAAGGCTCGCCGATGCCCTGAAGGCGCCGCTCATCGCGCTCTACGTCGAGACGCCGAGGGCCGAGCGGTTCAGCGACGCGGAGAAGACCCAGCTTGCCCGCAACCTGTCACTCGCGGCTTCTCTTGGCGCCACCTTGCAATCCGTACCGGCCACCTCGGTTCAGGAGGCCATGCTGGCCCAGTGCAAGGAGCTGCGCGCCACGCAGCTGGTCCTTGGCAGATCGCGGGGCAAGGGCGGCTGGTTCGGGCGGCGCGATGGCATCGTTCAGGACATCCTCGACGGGACGACCGGCATCGCCATCCATGTCATCCCCTTTCAGGACACACCACGCGGGCGAGACTGGCGGCGGCTGTGGCCCCGCGGCAGTTGGACCGGGGACGTGGTGGCAATCGGGGCGGTTGGGGCATTGACGCTTGCCGCATTTCTTGCACAGGGCTGGATCAGCCGCGGCCCGATCGATCTTCTCTACCTGCTGCCTGTCATCTTCAGCGCCAGCTTCTACGGCTTCCGTGCCGGATTGGTCGCTGCCATCGCAGCAGGCATCGCCTACAACTTCTTCTTCCTTCCCCCGTTCTACACGTTCATCATTTACGGCCCGGTGAACATCATCACGGCGGTGCTGCTCGTGGTGGTTGCGATCATTACCGGACAGCTGGCGGCGCGCGCACGGGCTGCCGCCGCCCTTGCCATGCGCAGCGCCCGCGAGAACGCCGGTCTCGCCCGTTTCGCCACGCGCCTCGGCGCCGCGAGCACCACCGAAGAGACGGCACAGCTCATAAGAGATGAGCTTCGGTCGTTGCTGGCGGTGCAGACCATCGTGCTCCATCGCTCCGGGGACAGCGTCGAGATCAGCGCGTTCGGGCAGACGAAACCGAAACTGAGCCCCATAGATCAAGCGGCGGCCGAGTGGGTGATGGAGCACGGTGAGGACGCCGGTTTGGGAACGAACACCCTCACGGCCAGCGAATGGCAGTTCCGTCCCCTCAAGACGTCCCTCGGAACGCTCGCTGTCCTCGGGTTTCGCGGTCCTCCCGGTCGCGACCCCATTCCAACCGAGCGCGCGGCTCTGGCCGAAAGTCTGATCGACCAGGCCGCACTGGCGCACGAGCGCCTGAAGCTGGAAACCGACATGCGCGACATGGAGGTGGTGCGCCAGCGCGATAGCTTGCGCGCGGCGCTGCTCGCCTCGCTCAGCCACGACCTGCGCACACCGCTCACGGCCGTGACCGCGGCGGCCGAGGCGCTCTCGGCGACAGGTGACGAGGCCGAGCTGGTCGAGACGGTCCGCAGCGAGGCGCGCAGGCTGAACCGGTTTCTGTCCGATCTGCTGGACCTGACGCGGATCGAGGAAGGCGCCGTCACGCCCGATCTTGTGCCTACCGATCTGACCGACGTGATCGCTTCTGCGGTCGGCGACCTGGCCAAGACGCTGGCGGGACGAAAGGTGCAGACATCGATCGACCCGAACCTGCCTCTCGTGCGGGCCGACGCGGTTCTGTTGAACCACGCGCTCCTGAACCTCGTCGACAATGCGGCCAAGTATTCGCCGCAGGAGGAACCGATCGAGATCATCGCGCGGATGGGGCGGCGCGGCCCGGTGATCGACGTGCTCGATGGCGGCCCCGGCATTCCCCAAGGCAGCGAACAGCGCATTTTCGACCGCTTCGCCCGCGGCGAGACGTCGGATCGCACCGGCGGATCGGGGCTCGGCCTTGCCATCGTCAAGGGCTTCGCGGAAGCGATGGGCTTCACGGTCGAGGCCGCGCGGCGCCAGGGCGGCGGATCACGCTTCACGATCCGCATCCCGCATGATGCAACGGTCCACGTGTCGATGGAGGACATCGCGTGAGCGGGCACATCCTGATCGTCGACGACGAAATGCCGATCCGCCGCCTTCTTCGTGTTGCCATCGAGCGCAGCGGATATGCGACCATCGAGGCCGATTGCGGGGCTGCCGCGCTCGATGCCCTGCGCCGGTCCGTGCCGAAGCTCGTACTGTTGGATCTCGGCCTACCCGACCGCGACGGGCTGGAACTGATCGGGGCGTTCCGCGAGAAGCTTGTGCCGATCATCGTGCTGACGGCCAGAGAGGCATCGAGCGAGAAAGTCGCTGCCCTTGACCTTGGTGCCGATGACTACGTCACCAAGCCGTTCGACAGCGAGGAGCTCATGGCCCGGATACGGTCATGCCTGCGCAGGGCAGATCAGAGCCATGGGCACCTGCGCAAGCTGACGGTCGGACCCGTCACCATCGACCTCGATGCTCATGGCGCATGGATGAATGGCGCCGAGGCCAAACTCACACCGAAGGAGTTCACACTTCTGGCCGTTCTGGCCAGTCATCCGGGCAAGGTCCTGACCCATACGCACCTTCTGCGAGAAGTCTGGGGCCCGGCTCACACCGACCATGTCGAATATCTACGCGTTACCGTCCGGTCCTTGCGCAAGAAGCTCGAAGAAGACCCGTCGGCTCCGAGGCTGATCCAGAATGAGCCGGGGGTCGGGTATCGGCTGCGGGACCCAGGCGGGGCGTAGCGTGATCGGGTTCGTGGCACAGTGCATGCACCCACCTTGGCGTTGTTGAAGGGCATTTTAGGCTTCGCCCGCGGGGGTTGAGACGCTCGATTGCCGCCTTCGCGCGTACTGGACAATCTCTCGCAAAGAAGAACTTAAGGATTGGCGTCGAGCAAAGAACCTCTTCCTGAAGTTCGATAACGGACTTGATTAAACTACAAACTGCGTCCTCTCGCTCCTTGGGGCGCATGCTTCTACCTGCATTGAACTTTGCATCAATTGCTGCCTTTCGCGCGTCCAAAGCTGACGCGATAGTGGTTGCATGACGTTCAAGCAGCAACTCACCATCGTCAAGTATCTTGTCCGGTGGAACTTCTGTCATGGACGCGGGTAATCCTCCCCACTTTAACGGGGCGCGACCGTAGAATTATGCGGCCATTTTCAGCTTCATGGCGGGTGTGACCCCGCCGATGCCCATGTTGGGGCGTTCGTTGTTATAGGTCCATAGCCATTCGGTGGCGGTCCGCTGCACCTCCTCGATGGTTTCGAAGATGTAGAGGTCCAGCCATTCGTGTCAACGCCGACACAAATTTCCCCAGAAGTGCCGAAGTAAAATTCCCCACTTCGGCGGGTCCGGCAATCAGCCGGGGTCAGTGATTGGCAGCTCCATTTTTTGATTTTCGGCGGCCGCCCCCGGCGCTTGGGTGGCGGAGGCGGCGAGCTGGGCGCGTTGGCGCGGACGTAGTCGGGGATCAGCCGCACGGCGCTTTGGCGGGGAGTTCGCCGGTTCTCTTCTTGAGGGCAGCTCTTTGCCTGCCATTCCCGTCTCCCGATCAGTTCATGCAGGCGTCTCCGTCTGGTCGGACCCGGGGTATTGGCTGGGGCGCAAAATGGAATATGCCGCTGTGTTGTCTTCCCCAAAGGTTTACCGGAGGAGGACGCCGCGATGCGGATCAAGATGGGCACATCTGTGCCGAAAATGGGCACAACTGTGCACCTGGACGCTGATCAGACCGCCTATCGCAAGGCCATTGCCGACGCCCTGCATCGCGAACTGGGGCCGACGCATCAGGCCATCAAGACGGTGATGCGCTGGACCGGAGCGAGTGAACGGACGGCCAAGTATTGGCTGTCTGGCGAACGCGGACCGAGCGGGGAGCATCTGATCCGGCTCGCGCAGCATTCCGATGCGGTGTTGATCACCATTCTGGCCAAGGCCGAGCGACTGTCGGAGAAGCCGCGGCACAGATGTCCAAGCTGTCCGGAACGGCTTCTCGTGTTACAAAACCTCGTACAGGATGACCCAAAGTCCTAGGGATCATCACAGCCTTAAGTGCACCCTATGGTCAGGGTAAATCGGAGATGCGGAGAATAGGCCCATCATTCTCCGCATATCGTGCGGTGTTTTTCCTTGCGCTTGCGGAGTATTCATCCCACCATCGCCGCACCTAGCGCGGAGAATATGGTGTACATCTGGGAGCAACCAGACTGGCCGAAGCTGACCTGGCAGGATGGCAGCATCGCCGCGCCCCTGGCTGCAGTGCGTCACGACCAGGGGCGACTGATCGGCCGGATGGAGGCGCTGGGCTTCAAGCTGCGCGAGGAGGCGGTCCTGCAGACCCTGACGCAGGACGTCGTCAAGACAAGCGAGATCGAGGGCGAGCAGCTGGATGCCACTCAGGTGCGGTCATCCCTCGCCCGACGGCTTGGCATCGACATTGGCGCCCTGCCTCCGACCGATCGCAATGTGGAAGGCATCGTCGAGGTGATGCTGGACGCGACGCGGAACTATCAGGCCCCGCTTACCGCCGAGCGCTTGTTCGGCTGGCATGCAGCATTGTTCCCTACCGGGCGAAGCGGCATGACGAAGATCATCGTCGGAGACTGGCGCGACGACAGCACCGGCCCGATGCAGGTTGTGTCGGGGCCCTATGGCCGGGAGAAGGTTCACTACTCGGCCCCACCCGCACCGCGGATCGCGGCGGAGATAGAAGCCTTCCTCGCATGGTTCAACGCGCCCTTGGCCATCGATCCGGTGATCAAGGCGGCACTGGCGCATTTGTGGTTCGTGACGATCCACCCTTTCGAGGACGGCAATGGCCGCATCGCCCGCGCCATCGCTGACCTGGCGCTTGCCCGGTCGGAGGGGAGCTCGCAGCGATTCTACAGCATGTCTGCGCAGATCAGGACCGAGCGGAGCGCCTACTACGATCAGCTAGAGCGGACCCAGAAGGGTAGCACCGACATCACGGCGTGGATCCTGTGGTTCCTCAACTGCCTCGGCCGAGCCATCCACGGCGCAGATGTCGTTCTGGCGGCGGTCGTCGCCAAAGGCCAGTTCTGGGAACGCGCTGCAGCGCTGGCGCTGAACGAACGCCAGATCAAGGTACTGAACCGCTTACTCGATGGATTCGAAGGCAAGATGACCTCGTCGAAGTGGGCCATCATCGCCAAGTGCTCACAGGACACCGCGAACCGCGACATCGCGGCGCTGCTCGAGCTCGGCCTGCTGCGGAAGGGCGAAGGCGGCGGCCGTAGCACGCACTATGAGTTGGTGCTGTGACGGTCATGGCCACGATCAAGTTGCCCGTCGAAGGGGGCCTCGTAAAACGTTGACCAGGTGTTGACAAGAATCTCAAAAGCAAAAACTCGACGGTTTACATCGAGCTCTAAGCATCTGATATATTTTATTATTTTGGTTGCGGGGGCAGGATTTGAACCTGCGGCCTTCAGGTTATGAGCCTGACGAGCTACCGGGCTGCTCCACCCCGCGGCCGTTTTGCGTCGTTTGTATTTTGACGCGGTTGATTTTGATCGTTCTGGAGATTTTCGTTTCTTATCAGGTCTGGCGGCGACCTACTCTCCCACGTCTTGAGACGCAGTACCATTGGCGCGACGGCACTTAACGGCCGAGTTCGGGATGGGATCGGGTGTTTTGCTCGTGCTATGGCCACCAGACCGGAGAAGAAACGACAACATCAGGCTTATGCTTGTTCCAGGTCGTGCTGCTTCTGATCTGGGGTAGAGCTTGGCTTTTGAGCCTTGCTGTTACCGGTTCAGATCAAGCCAATCGGGCAATTAGTACCAGTCAGCTGAACGCATTGCTGCGCTTACACCTCTGGCCTATCGACGTGGTGGTCTTCCACGGCCCTCAAGGGAGACCTTGTTTTGAAGGGGGCTTCCCGCTTAGATGCCTTCAGCGGTTATCCTGTCCGAACATAGCTACCCAGCACTGCCGTTGGCACGACAACTGGTCCACCAGTGGTTCGTTCACCCCGGTCCTCTCGTACTAGGGGCAACTCTTCTCAAGTCTCCTACACCCACGGCAGATAGGGACCGAACTGTCTCACGACGTTCTAAACCCAGCTCACGTACCTCTTTAAATGGCGAACAGCCATACCCTTGGGACCTGCTCCAGCCCCAGGATGAGATGAGCCGACATCGAGGTGCCAAACGATGCCGTCGATATGGACTCTTGGGCATCATCAGCCTGTTATCCCCAGAGTACCTTTTATCCGTTGAGCGATGGCCCTTCCACTCGGGACCACCGGATCACTATGGCCGACTTTCGTCTCTGCTCGACTTGTCAGTCTTGCAGTCAGGCGGGCTTCTGCCATTGCACTCGACGACCGATTTCCGACCGGTCTGAGCCCACCATCGCGCGCCTCCGTTACTGTTTGGGAGGCGACCGCCCCAGTCAAACTACCCACCACGCAGGGTCCCGGATCCAGGTAATGGACCGCGGTTAGACATCAAGAATGCGAAGGGTGGTATCTCAAGGTTGGCTCCACGGGAACTGGCGTCCCCGTTTCGATGCCTACCACCTATCCTGCACATCACATTCCTGATGCCAGTGCGAAGCTATAGTAAAGGTTCATGGGGTCTTTCCGTCTAACCGCGGGAAGTGTGCATCTTGACACACAGTTCAATTTCGCTGAGTCCACATCAGAGACAGCGGGGAGATCGTTACGCCATTCGTGCAGGTCGGAACTTACCCGACAAGGAATTTCGCTACCTTAGGACCGTTATAGTTACGGCCGCCGTTTACTGGGGCTTCAATTCAAGGCTTGCACCTCTCCTTTTAACCTTCCAGCACCGGGCAGGCGTCAGACCCTATACGTCGCCTTGCGGCTTCGCAGAGCCCTGTGTTTTAAGTAAACAGTCGCCACCCCCTGGTTTGTGCCCCCCGCCTCTGGTTGCCCAAAGACGGGGCCTCCTTCTCGCGAACTTACGGAGGCATTTTGCCGAGTTCCTTTGATGTGGTTCTCTCAAGCGCCTTGGTATTCTCTACCAGTCCACCTGTGTCGGTTTAGGGTACGGTCTGATGGAGGGCTATTTCCAGGGACCGCTCAGCAGCCCGGCCAATCCGATAAGGCCGAACTACACCTGCGATCCGTCACATCCTCCTGGCCCAGGAATATTAACCTGGTTCCCATCGACTACGCCTTTCGGCCTCGCCTTAGGGGCCGGCTCACCCTGCTCAGATTAGCTTTAAGCAGGAACCCTTGGACTTTCGGCGACAGGGTCTCTCACCCTGTTTGTCGCTACTCATGTCAACATTCTCGCTTCCGATCTCTCCACCGGATGCCTTACGGCCCGGCTTCACAGAAAGCGCTTTGTCTGCGCATATGCGCGCGCTACCGCTTCGCTGCTTGAGCGCATTGGTGTCGCGATCATTAGAACAGACAGTGCGCTATATCACGGAACGCTCCGCTACCACGCACATTGCTGTGCATCCTGAGCTTCGGCTCGTGGCTTGAGCCCCGTTACATCTTCGCCGCAGGACAGCTTATCTAGACCAGTGAGCTGTTACGCTATCTTTAAAGGATGGCTGCTTCTAAGCCAACCTCCTGGTTGTTTTGGCCGTCCCACATGCTTTCCCACTTAGCCACGAATTGGGGGCCTTAGCTGCAGGTCAGGGTTGTTTCCCTCTTCACGACGGACGTTAGCACCCGCCGTGTGTCTCCCGGATAGTACTCTCGGGTATTCGGAGTTTGCTTAGACTCAGTAAGGCTGTGGGCCCCCATCATCCATGCAGTGCTCTACCCCCCGAGGTATTCGTCCGAGGCGCTACCTAAATAGCTTTCGCGGAGAACCAGCTATCTCCAGGTTTGATTGGCCTTTCACCCCTAGCCACAAGTCATCCAGACCCTTTTCAACGGGTGTTGGTTCGGACCTCCATCAGGTGTTACCCTGACTTCATCCTGCTCATGGCTAGATCACCTGGTTTCGGGTCTGATCCCACGAACTCGACGCCCTTTTAAGACTCGCTTTCGCTGCGCCTCCACCTACCGGCTTAAGCTTGCTCGTGAGACCAAGTCGTTGACCCATTATACAAAAGGTACGCCGTCAGGTCTCCGGTTCCGAAGAACATGGGACCCTCCGACTGCTTGTAGGCGTCCGGTTTCAGGTACTGTTTCACTCCCCTCGTCGGGGTGCTTTTCACCTTTCCCTCACGGTACTGGTTCGCTATCGGTCAGCAAGGAGTACTTAGCCTTCGGGGGTGGTCCCCCGATCTTCAGACAGGATTTCACGTGTCCCGCCCTACTTGATATGTCCTGTGGAGCTTCCTGTACGGGGCTGTCACCCTGTATCGCTGCGCTTTCCAGCGCATTCCAGTCACTCTTCGAGGATCGGCTGGTCCGCGTTCGCTCGCCACTACTAACGGAGTCTCTGTTGATTTCCTTTCCTCCGGGTACTTAGATGTTTCAGTTCCCCGGGTTCGCTTCAAAACCCCTATGTATTCAGGGTAATGATACCTGTCTTTGCCCATTGATGATCCCGCGCTTGCCACTGTCGGACGAGTCCTCAAGTAGCGAAGCGGTAGGACAACAACGAACAATCAGGTGGGTTTCCCCATTCGGACATCCATGGATCAAAGCCTATTCCCGGCTCCCCATGGCTTAACGCAGGGTATCACGTCCTTCATCGCCTCTTGCTGCCTAGGCATCCACCAAACGCCCTTTTCGCGCTTGATCTGATCCGGAAAGAGCAAGGCT
>NZ_CP090022.1:447500-899567 GCF_021391315.1 Cereibacter azotoformans
GGTGAGGCGCTATCTAGGGAACCACAAAAAAACCCGCAAGAGGAAAAGTGCAACGCCCTGCAATTTTCATGTAACATGTTGAGATTAAATAACTTCGGGAACCGTGAAGGCGCTGCCTCCGCCCCCTGCCCCACGGTTCCTCGCGCGCCACCTCAGGCGGCGAGATCGTCGAAGATCCCCGGTTCCAGCTCCTCCCAGAAGGCAAAGATCGCACGCGCGTTGAGGGCGGATCCCCAACCATGCCTGGCAAAATCCTCGCGCTCGAGCTCGCCTTCGAGGCGCCGGAGGAAGAGCCGGCGGTCAGCGTCGCGCTGAGTCGGATTGCGCGACTCGGCCACCGCCCGCACCTTCGCCATCCGCTCGGCCCGTTCCCTCCGTTCGGCAGCGATGGCTGCTTCGCGCAGGGCATCGGCCCGCGCCTGCTCATCCTCGGCCGCCTTCCGGCGCGCGAGTGCCTCGACCGCCTGCGGCGAAGGTTCGGGCGCGGAGGGAACCGCATAGTCATCCCTCAGGGCCGCCGACAGATAGCGGACCGGACTGGCCACCCTGCCCTGCCCCGCCACATAATCGAGCTTTTCAGCCACATGGGCTTCCCCATGTTCCGCGATCCACTGCCTGGCGAGCCGGTCTCCGACGCCCACCTCGATCAGCCGCTGATAGGTGCGCGAGCTGCGCACGGCCTCGCCATCGTCGATCGAGAACATGGCAAGCTGCGGATTCTCCTTGATGAGGAACCGTATGTCGGTGACCGCGCGCGCCATCTTCCGAAACTCGGGCGTGACGATGATGTTCGAGCTCTTGTTCACCTCGGCGACCGCGGGCTTGATGATCTTGGCGTTCAGCTGCTTGAAGTTCTCGTAATAGGCGCTGTCATCCACACCCATCAGCCGGCGGAAGATGTCGATCGGCCACCAGCCCGTCGATCCGGTGCGCACGAAACGGAAGCAGTTCTCATAAAGCGCGAGCGCGTGACCCGAGGTGAACCTGCGCTGGATGTTCAGGTTGATGAGAGCGAACACCTTCGGATCGTGCAGCTTCTCGGCGAGAGCGGGCGAATAGGCATATTCGCAGACGCCTCCGGACAGTTTCGCGTAGGAGAGCAGGGACGAGACACCCCACTCCTGCCGGCCCTTCTGGTCGAGCATGTCCCACTCGGCCACCGTCTCGGCGAGGCTGCGCAGCGACGCCTTCAGCGTCTCCATATCGTTCGAGTTGTAGCCGATCATCAGGCAGAGGGTGCGTGCATCGATCGAATGCTTGGGCCGCGTGATCAGATGATCGTAGGCGTTCAGCAGAAGGACGTTCGACAGCTTGCGCTGGAGAAGCGTGAGCTTTCCCGAAACATGGATCGCCGCCACGTTCTTTTTCACCGACTCGCGGCGCAACGCGCCGGTCAGCGCCTCTCGCGGGATCTCCATGAGGGCGCGATCGGTCGCCCTGCCCCGGCCAGCGGTCTTCTGCGCCATGCCCTGCCTCTTTCTGCTCGGCCTTATCATGCCGGAAAAGGAACCCCGCCTCAAGCCGGTGCGAGGTACCATTGAGCCCTGGCTTCGGCTCCCGCAAACGGGTGCCTTTCGCGAGCCGTAACGCCGGTTAAGGCACCAATTTACGGGATGGGCCGATCTCGATACCTCCGCGCTTGGCTTCCTTTGTGGCCTTCGACCCCCTCAAGCACCGAATCATCGCGAATCTGGACCGCATACGGGTCCGTACGATCCCGGAATCGGAGACCCCGGCGCCCGGGAACGGGTTCCTTTCGTCCTGCATCCGGGTGCCTGACGGCCCGCAAACAGGTACCTCTTGAGCTTCAACCTACTGATAGATAATCTTTTCCCGCCGCCAAAGACTCTCAAGTTCTGAAAGAACAGACAAGCTTTGATGTCCACTTCTGCGTATGGAAAGGAGCCTAAGGCCCGGTTTCGCCCGCGAAACCTCCTCTTCGAGGCCGGCATCCGAAGCAGGTTCCCGCCCCGCCCGTGATGTGCCATAGTTTCGGCAACAGGCAACCAAACATGAGACATCGAGCAGAGAGCCGCACATGAACCGCAAGACGGACCTCCCGTTGCCGCCTTACTTCAACCTCGATCCGGCGAACGCCGCGTCGAAGCTGGGCAAGCCGGTGGACACCACACGATTCGCCAAAGCCGCCGCCTTCTGCGCGCGCGGTCGAGATGATCTCGCACGCAAGGGATACGCGCCTGACGGCAAGAAAAGGCTGCGCAAGTTCTCGACCTGGGAGATCTGCCGATATCTGATTCCCGTCGCATCGTCTCACCTGCGGAGGGTGCTGCGCAACAATCCCGACCTTCCGCAGGGCGAGGGCGAGGGCGGAGCCAAGTGGTTCACGCTGGAAGAGGTCATCGCGCTGCGAAACTTCTTTGCCGAAGAGGGTGCGGCGAAGAAGGAATACCGCCCGTACCGGCCAAAGGGTCTGCCGGCGAAGGTGGTGGCCGTCGCAAACTTCAAGGGAGGGGTCGGCAAGACCTCGACGGCGGCCCATCTCGCCATGTCGGCCGCGCTCGACGGCTACCGGGTGCTCGTGATCGACCTCGACAGCCAAGGCTCGATGACCTCGATCATGGGGGGCAAAGTCGCCGACGAGTGGCAGACGGTCTTCCCGCTTCTGGCCAAGGACTACGCGCTTCATGTTCAGGAGGAGAACGAGGTCCGCGAGGCAAAGGGGGAAGCCCCCCTGCCCCTCGATGAGACGCTGACCGAGGCGCTGAAGATCACCGCCTCCGACGTCGTGCAGAAAACGCACTGGCCCAACATCGACCTGATCGGTGCGCAGCTGAACCTCTACTGGGCCGAGTTCCAGGTGCCTGTCTGGAGGATGATGCTTCGCCGCTGGCCCTTGTGGGACGCACTGACAGGGTTCCTCGATCGCGAGGGTCTGCTGCGGGATTACGATGTCATCCTGCTCGATACGCCTCCTGCACTTGGGTACCTTACGATCAATGCGCTCGCGGCAGCGGACATCCTGCTCGTGCCCCTTGGAGCCTCCTTCCTCGAATTCGATTCCACCGGGCGCTTCTTCGACATGCTCTATTCGACCTTTGCCTCCATCGAGGACGGAGAGAACGCCGCCCGGCGGGCGGCGGGTCTGCCCGAGATGAAGTTCGAGTGGGACGTGGTGCGGGCGCTCATCACCCGGTTCGATGCGAACCAGCAGACCGATCTTGCCAATGTGGTTCAGGCCTACTTCGGCGACTTCATGAACGCCTACCGTCAGGACTTCACCGCGCTGGTGGGCCAGGCGGGCGAGCAGGTAAACGGGATCTACGAGGCGGACTACCGGGATTTCAACCGCGAAACCTATGTGCGGGGCCGCGAGACGTTCGACCGGACCTATGCGGAGTTCAAGGAGATCCTCATCGGATCCTGGTGGCGCGATCAGGCAATGGAGGAGAAGGAGGCGAAGAATGGCGAAGCGCAGACGGCTTGAGGCGCCTTCGGCCGCAGAGCTTCAGGAACTCGAGACAGGTTTCGCCCGCGAAACCCCCGCCAGCACCCGGCCCCCGATCGCGCAGGTCGCCGCCGATGCGGCGGCGCTTGCGGCGCCCCTCCCCGCGGCCGAGCGCGCCGCGGCGGCCAAGGACAGCGCGGACGCCTCCAGGCTGCGCCGCGCCGAGGCCGAGGGACTCCTCCTGCTCGAGATCCCTCTGTCCGAGATTCGTGCGGATGACCTCACACGGGACCGGCTGAAGATCGACGGTGAGGAGATGGACGAGCTTCGGTCGTCCATCCGCACGCATGGCATGCGACTGCCGGTCGAGGTTTTCGAGCGGCCGGAGGGGCAGGGGGAGCGTTACGGCCTTATCTCGGGCTGGCGGCGCCTCTGGGCCATGCGGTCCCTTCATGCCGACACCGGCGACGAGACCTATGGCCGGATTCGCGCCCTCGTCCGCCGGCCAGCCGATGTGTCCGCAGCCTATGTTGCGATGGTCGAAGAGAACGAGATCCGCGCCGATCTCTCACCCTACGAGCGCGGCCGAATTGCGGCGCTGGCGGCCGGGCAGGGCGCGTTCGACTCTGTGGAAGAGGCGGTGGATGTGCTGTTCGGCTCTGCCTCCAAGGCGAAGCGGTCGAAGATCCGCAGTTTCGCACTGGTTCATGAGGAACTCGGCGATCTGCTGGCCTTTGCGCCCACGCTGGGCGAGCGGCCGGGCCTGAGGCTCGCGCATGCGCTGCGCCTGGGCTATGCCGGCGCATTGCGCGAGGCGCTGGCCACGGGGCGCGGGCAGGATCCCGAGACGGAATGGGCGCTCCTTGAGCCGCTGTTGAAGGCCGCCGAGGGCACGGCTCCCGATCCGTCGCGCGGGGGGCGGCCGACCCGTAAACAGGTTCCTTTGGCCGCGGCGGTGCAGGTGGAGCGTCCGGCTGACGGGCGAGGCTTCCTGCTCCGGGTCGAGGGCGAAGAGGTGGACGAAGGCCTTGCGCAGCGCCTTGCGCTGGAACTGAGAAAGATCCTCGCGTCCGGCAAGGTTTCGCCGGCGAAACTTCGGTAGCGTTAACTCACACAGGCCGTTCAGAAGAGCAGTGGACAAGCCAGATGCCAGGTTGCACACTCTGCTGAACGGTCTTCCCGCTCGCGCGACGGCAATCGTGGGACTCCGGAGCGCGACATACAGGGCCACGAAGTCGTTTATGTTCAAGGGGTTGCGATTTTTAACGTCAATTCTCCCGGATTTTGCGCACCACATCGAACGATGAGAAACGGCTATCCGTTTCGCCGCGAAACCGCATGGCCGGCTATGCGTGACAGGCTGGAAACCCGCTTCGGCGTTCCTACATTAGGTGCCCAGACACAAGGACATCAACATGCGCCTCATCCTGGCCATCCTGCTTCCGTGGCTTCAGTTCTTCACGATCGGACGTCCCTTTGCGGGCATCATTTGCCTGATCCTTCAGCTGACCTTGATCGGCTGGCTGCCCGCGGCCATCTGGTCGGTCTATGCGCTCAGCCAGTACAAGACAGATCGCAAGATCGAAGAGGCGACCCGGCAGCGGCGGTCCTGAACCCACGGGCGGGTATCGCCGCGAAACCTGCGCCGCTGATCAGCGGCCGGGAATGTAGCCGCCGAACCTTTCCATCCGTCCCTCGAAGGCAAGCAGGCGGGCCGCGGCATCGGGTGAACGCGCCGCCATTGCCGAGAGAAGCAACTCGACCGCGATGAAGGCAGAGGTCAGCGAGGGCATGATCTGAGGCCCTGACATGGGCAGGCGCACCACCTTCCAGGCGTCCTGTGCCAGCGGCGAGGAATGGCTGTCCGTCAAGGCCAGCACCCGCGCGCCACAGCGGCGCGCCACATGACAGGCGCGCACGACCTCGGCCGAATAATGCTCGTAGCTGATCGCCACCACGATGTCCTCGGAGGTGGCGGCCGAGACCTGATCGAGCAGCGCGCCCGGCGTCACCGGCACCTCGATGAAGTTCGAGAAGGCCCGCGCTCCGACATACGAGAAGTAGTGCGCGATGCCGAAGCAGCTCCGCACGCCGATCGTATGAACGCGCCGCGCGAGCAGGAGGGGATCGACGCAACTCTCAAGCAGCTCCGTCCCCTCGGCCGAGAACAGGGCCTCGACATTGACGAGGTTCGCGGCCAGCGCCTCTTCCCAGATGTCCGCCCCCGAGCGGTGGCGAAGCGCCTGTGCCCGTTCCCCGTAGCGGCTGTTGCGTCGCTGCACCACCTCGCGCACGGCCGCGCGAAAACTGTCGTAGCCGTCGTAGCCCAATTCGCGCGCAAGGCGGGTGACCGTGTTGGGATTGGTGCCCGCCTGCGCCGCAAGGCTGCGGATCGAGTTGAAGGCCACCGCCGCAAGGTTGTCGAGCAGCCAGAGCGCAAAGCCGCGGAGGATGGGCGCGTCGCCCGATGCCACGCGCGCCAGCGCCTGCCGGATCTCGGTCTCCTGCTGCATGCGTCCGCGCCCTGCCTCCCTGTCCGCCCACGGGCGTTGCCAGGCAACCCGCCCGGTAGGACAATTCATTTGCATTGTCCTTCGCCGGGAAATATCACGATTGCATTACCCCATCGAGGCCAAGACCAACAGGAGGAAAACAAGATGAGAACAGGGAAACCTGCTCTGGCCGGTGCCCTTGCGGGGGCGCTCGCCATACTGGCGGCGCCGGCCCTCGCCCAGGAGAATTTCATTTCGATCGGAACGGGCGCGGTGACCGGCGTCTATTATCCGACCGGCGGCGCGATCTGCCGGATGATGTCGCGCACGCGCGCCGAGCACGGGATCCGCTGCGCGGTCGAGAGCACGGGCGGCTCGGTCTATAACGTCAACGCCGTACGCTCGGGCGAGCTCGAGTTCGGCGTGGCGCAGTCCGACGTGCAGTTCAAGGCCCTCGAGGGCGAGGGCACCTTTGCCGAGCAGGGCGCCTATCCCGAACTGCGGTCGGTCTTCTCGCTGCACCCCGAGCCCTTTACCGTGGTGGCCCGCGCCGATGCCGGGATTGCCGACTTCGAGGATCTCAAGGGCAAGCGCGTCAATGTCGGCAACCCCGGTTCGGGGCAGCGCGACACGATGGAAGTGCTGATGGGCGAACTGGGCTGGACGATGGGTGACTTCACCCTGACCTCCGAGCTGCAGGCGGGCGAGCAGAGCCAGGCCCTGTGCGACAACAACATCGACGCGATGGTCTATACCGTGGGTCACCCCTCGGGCTCGATCCAGGAAGCCACGACGGCCTGCGAGGCGGTCCTGGTGAACGTGGCGGGCGAGGCGGTGGACAAGCTCGTGGACGAGCATCCCTACTATCGCAAGGCCACGATCCCCGGCGGGATGTATCGCGGCAATGCCGAGGACGTGCAGACCTTCGGCGTCGGCGCCACGCTCGTCACCTCGGCCAATACGCCGGACGATGTGGTCTATGCGCTGGTCAAGGCGGTCTTCTCGGACATCGAGCAGTTCCGCGGCCTCCATCCGGCCTTTGCCGAGCTTGATCCGGCCGAGATGGTCAGCGACGGTCTCTCTGCCCCCCTCCATCCGGGCGCCGAGAAGTACTTCCGCGAGGCGGGCCTCATCCAATGATCCCGCGGGCCTGAGGGCCCCGGATCACCGGGCCGTCGCATGCCAGGGCTGCGGCGGCCTTTCGCGCAGGAGGGACGCATGACCAACGAGAGCCAGAAGAAGAGTGGCCGCAGCTTCACCGACGAGGAGCTTCAGGATCTCGTCGCGAGCACCGACAGCGGAGGCCGAAATCCCTCGAACCGGATCGTGGCGATCCTCATTGCCACCACCGCATTCCTGTGGTCGCTGTTCCAGCTCTGGATCGCGCAACCGCAACTCTGGTTCGGGCAGTATCTGCCGGTGCTGAACTCGTCCCAGACCCGGCCGGTTCATCTCGCCTTTGCGATGCTGCTGGCCTTCCTCGCCTATCCCGCGCTCAAGTCTTCACCCCGAGACAGGGTGCCCATCCTCGACTGGGTGCTGGCCATCGCGGGGGCGGGCTGCGCCTTCTATGTGTTCCTCTTCTCCCGCGAACTGGCGGCGACGGCGCGGGCGGGTCTGCCCACCCAGACGCAGATCTTCGTGGGCGCCGTCGGGATCGTGCTCTTGCTCGAGGCGTCACGTCGGGCACTCGGGCCCGCCCTGACGATCGTGGGGGCGGTCTTTCTCCTCTACGCCTGGATGGGGCAGGGGTGGCTCATCCCCGACATCATCGCCCACTCCGGCCTGTCCTTCACCTCCATTGTCAATGCGCAATGGCTCGACACGAACGGCGTCTTCGGGATCCCGCTGGGTGTCTCGACGGCCTTCGTCTTCCTCTTCGTGCTCTTCGGCGCGCTGCTCGACAAGGCAGGTGCCGGCAACTACTTCATCCAGCTCGCCTTCGCGGGCCTCGGCGCGCTCCGGGGCGGCCCGGCAAAGGCCGCCGTCGTGGGCTCGGCCATGACCGGCCTCATCTCCGGCTCGTCGATCGCCAATGTGGTGACCACGGGCACCTTCACCATTCCGCTGATGAAGCGCGTGGGCTTCTCGTCCGAGAAGGCGGGCGCGGTCGAGGTCGCCTCGTCGGTCAATGGCCAGATCATGCCGCCGGTCATGGGGGCAGCGGCCTTCCTGATGGTCGAGTTCGTCGGCATCTCCTACGTCGAGGTGATCAAGCACGCCTTCATTCCGGCGGTGATCTCCTACATCGCGCTGGTCTATATCGTGCATCTCGAGGCGCTGAAGCTGGACATGCCGGCCCTCGGTCCGGCGGTCAACCTCGGGCGGATGTTTGCCAAGATCGCCGCCGGCTTCGTGGTGACCGGCCTCGCCTTCACGGGCCTCGTCTGGGCCATCCAGGCCCTGCGCGGCGCAGCGCCCGGCATCTCGGATTGGCTGGTGCTGGCGGTGCTCGGTCTGGCCTATGTGCTCATGGTGCGCACCTCGGCCCGCCGGCCCGATCTGGCTCTCGATGATCCGAACGCGCGCCAGATCCGGCTGCCGAGCGTGGCCGAGGTCTTTCCGACCGGGCTGCACTACCTGCTGCCGATCCTCGTCCTCGTCTGGTTCCTGATGATCGAGATGCAGTCGCCCGGCAAGTCGGCCTTCTACGCCGTGGCCGTCATGCTCTTCATCATCGTGACCCAGCGGCCGCTCAAGGCGCTGTTTCGGGGCGAGGATGCGGGGCAGGCGCTTCGGGCGGGGTTCGGCGACCTGATCGAGGGGATGATCGCCGGGGCGCGCAACATGATCGGCATCGGTGTCGCCACCGCCGCGGCGGGCATCATCGTGGCGACCGTCACCAAGACCCCGATCGGAACCGAGCTGGCCGGCCTCGTCGAGATGCTCTCGGGTGGCCATCTCTTCATCATGCTCCTGCTCGTGGGCCTGTTCTCGCTGGTCCTCGGCATGGGCCTGCCCACGACGGCCAACTACATCGTCGTCTCCTCGCTGATGGCCTCCGTCGTCGTGACGCTGGGCGCGCAGGAGGGGCTCATCGTGCCGCTGATCGCGGCGCACCTGTTCGTGTTCTACTTCGGGATCATGGCCGACGTGACCCCGCCCGTCGGCCTCGCGAGCTTTGCCGCCGCGGCCGTCTCGGGCGGCGATCCGATCAAGACCGGCTTCACCGCCTTCTTCTACTCGATGCGGACGGCGGCGCTGCCGTTCCTCTTCATCTACAATCCCACGCTCATCCTCTACGGGGTCGATCTCGGAACATGGGCCGGACTGCTGCAGGCCGCGGGGATCTTCGTCGTGGCCACGATCGCCATGCTGCTCTTCGCGGCGGCGACGCAGGGCTATTTCCTCGCTCCCTCGCGCCTGTGGGAGAGCGCGGCGCTCCTCCTCGTGGCCTTCACCGTCTTCGTGCCCGGCTTCTGGCTCGACCGGATCATGCCCCGCTTCGAGGAGCGCCCCCCGACCGAACTGGCGCAGGCCTTCGATGCCGCCGAGCCGGGCGAGACGGTGCGTTTCGTGGTCTCCGGCCCCGACTTCACCACCGGCCGACCCACGCGCCTGACGGTGGTCCACACGATCGCGGAAGAGGCACCGGAAACGGGCCGTGCCGAGGCCGCGGGCCTGTTTCTGCTGCCCGAGGACGGCCGGCTCTTCATGGACGAGCCGATGTTCGGCACCGACTACCAGCAGCGGCTGCAGGGCTTCGACTTCTACGGGGCCGAACGGGTCGAGGTGACCACGCTTCAGAGTCCGGCCGACCGGCCGCCGAAGCAGCTCTTCTACATTCCGGCGCTGCTGCTTCTGGGTCTCGTCGTGGCCCTCCAGCGGCGGCGGCAGACCAAGCCCGCGTTCTGAGCGCGCATCGAGGAGAAGATCATGGCACGGACCATCCTGCTGCCCGTCGATCTGGGAAATCCGCCCGCCAACACCGCGGCGCTGGCCGAGGCGCTCAAGCTTCTGGAGCCGGGGGGACGCCTGCATGTCGTCTCGGTTCTGCCCGACTATGGCTACGCGCAGGTGTCGGGCTTCTTCCGGCAGGGCTACGAGCAGGAGGCGCTCAAGGCGCTCGGGAAGGCGCTCGCCGCCTGGGTCGCCGAGGCGGTGCCCGACGAGGTGGATGTCCACCCCCACGTCCTGCACGGAACCGTCTATGACGAGATCCTGCGCGCGGCCGGCAAGCTCGGCGCCGACCTCATCGTGATCGGTGCCCATCGCCCCGAACTCAGCGACTATCTCCTCGGGCCCAATGCCGCGCGCGTGGTGCGGCACGCCCGCCAGTCCGTCTATGTCGTAAGGAACTGACCCATGCCCGGACATGTCTTCGGCCGCTCCACCCGGGGCAGCCTTCCCACGGCCGTGGCCGGCGACGGCTGCTACCTCGTCGATGCCGAGGGGCGGCGCTACCTCGACGGGTCGGGCGGGGCGGCGGTCTCCTGCCTCGGCCATTCCAACGCGCGCGTGCGGGCGGCGCTGCACGACCAGCTTGACCGGATGGCGTTCGCCCATACGGGCTTCTTCACCTCCGAGCCGGCCGAGCGGCTGGCCGACCGTCTTGCCGCCGCCGCGCCCGAGGGGATCGAGCGGGTCTATCTGGTCTCGGGCGGCTCCGAGGCCGTCGAAGCGTCCCTCAAGCTTGCACGGCAGTATTTCACCGAGCTTGGCCAGCCGCAGCGGCACCGGGTCATCGCACGGCGCCAGAGCTACCACGGCAACACGCTGGGCGCACTGGCCGCGGGCGGCAACGAGTGGCGCCGGGCCCAGTTCGCGCCCCTTCTGGTCGAGACCTCGCACATCTCGCCCTGCTACGAATACCGCGGCCGGGCCGAGGGCGAGAGCCCCGAGGCCTACGGTCTGCGCGTGGCCGACGAGCTGGAAGCCGAGATCCGGCGCCTCGGCCCCGAGACCGTCATGGCCTTCGTGGCCGAGCCGGTGGTCGGCGCCACCGCCGGCGCCGTGCCCGCGGTGCCGGGATACCTCCGGCGCATCCGCGAGATCTGCGACCGCCACGGGGTTCTGCTGATCCTCGACGAGGTCATGTGCGGCATGGGCCGCACCGGCCACCTCTTCGCCTGTGCCGAGGACGGCGTTGCGCCCGACATGATCACCATCGCCAAGGGGCTGGGCGCGGGCTACCAGCCGATCGGGGCGCTGCTGGTGCAGGGCCGGATCTATCAGGCCATTGCCGACGGCTCGGGCTTCTTCCAGCACGGCCACACCTACATGGGGCATGCGATGGCGGCGGCGGCGGCCAACGCGGTGCTGGACGAGATTGAGGCGCGCGACCTGCTGTCGGCCGTCCGCCGTCAGGGTGAGCGGCTCGACGCCCTCCTGCACGAGCGGCTCGGCCAGCACCCGCATGTCGGCGACATCCGGGGCCGCGGTCTCTTCCGCGGCGTCGAACTGGTCGCGGACCGCGGCACGAAGGCTCCCTTCGATCCGGCGCTGAAGCTTCATGCCCGGGTCAAGGCCGAGGCCTTCGCCGCAGGCCTCATCTGCTACCCGATGGGAGGCACGATCGACGGGGTGCGGGGCGATCACATTCTCCTCGCACCGCCCTTCATCATTTCGGACGCAGAGATCGAGGAACTGGTCGAGAAGCTCACCTCGGCCATCGACCGGGCGCTTGCGGCATGAGTCTGCCCGAAGGATCGGCCGGGCTGCCGCGCATCATGCTGGCCCCGAACGGGGCGCGGTTGACGAAGGCTGACCATCCGGCGCTGCCCGTCACGATTCCCGAGATCGTGTCCGCCGCCCTCGCCGGTCGGGCTGCAGGGGCGGACGGTCTGCACGCCCATGTGCGCGACGCCGAGGGACGGCATGTTCTGGACGCCGGTCTCTACGCCGAGCTGCTCGCCGAGCTTGACCGGCAGGCCCCCGGCTTTCCGGTGCAGGTGACGACCGAGGCCGTGGGGATCTACAGCCCGGCCGAGCAGCGCGCTCTGGTCGAGCGGCTGCGCCCGCGCCTCGTCTCGATCGCGTTCCGTGAAATCACGGCCGAGCCCGACGCCGATGTGACGCGTCGCTTCTTCGCCTTCTGCGCCGAGGCGAGGTGCCAGGTGCAGCACATCCTCTATGATCTCGAGGACATTGCCCGCCTCGTGGCTGCGGTGGACGAGGGCATCATCCCGCGCGAGGGGCTGGCGGTCCTGCTCGTGTTGGGCCGCTACACTCCGGGACAGGTCTCCGCGCCGGCCGATCTCGATCTGCCGGCCGCGGCCCTGCTTCAGGCCCTCCCGGCGGCCGACTGGGCGGTCTGCGCCTTCGGCCCGCGTGAGACGGAGTGCCTTGTCGCCGCGCACCGGATGGGGGGCAAGATGCGGATCGGCTTCGAGAACAACCTGCTGCAATCGGACGGGCATCCGGCGCCCGACAATGCGGCCCGGGTGGCGGAACTGGTGGCGGCGCTCCGGTCGGACACCGCGCGGAGCTGACGAGCGCGCGGGCCCCGTGCGTGCGCGGCGGCGACGGTCGGCCGCAGGCAACTCTGGTTGCCCCGGCGATGGCGCGGGCCGAAAAGGAAGGGGGAACCGGCTTGAAGCCGGACAATGACAGATCCGCCGCCGGGCAGAATGGTGCATGCAAGGCTGCGGGCAGCGGGAAAGGATAGAACCTCATGCTGATCCTGATGCAACTTCTCATCGCGCTCCTGATCGCGCTGGCGGTCTTCCTCGGGCTGATGGCGGCCACGGCCGCTCCGCCCGTCATCCTCGCGCTGATCGCAGGGTTGGTGGTGGCCATCTACATGGCGCGCCGGGCCGAGACCAAAGCCCTGCGGGTGCGTCGCTCGGAGTGAGTTCTGGATGAACGTGGCCGTTCAGGGCGGGCCGGGCTCCTGAAGGGGTAGAGGTCCCGGCTCCTGCGGCGGTCTTGCGCAGGCGGCCTGCCGTTCCCCGATCCTGATCGGGAGGACGACAGGCCAGCGGTGCTGCCAGTTCAGGCCGCCGCCCTCAGCGGCTGCGGGGCAGGGGCCAGATCGTCCTCCGCGGCCAGAGCCTCGGTGCCGGTGCGGAAATAGTTGACGCTGGTCAACAGGCGGCGCGCCCGTGTGGCGAGTTCGTCGGCATCCTCATCCAGCAGGCGCGACGCGGCCTCGGTCTGCTGCGTCACCCGATCCAGCGCATCGATGGCGAGCGAGACCTGCCGCGCCCCTTCGGACAGTTCGCGCGAGGCCACCGAGATGTCCGTCACGAGATTGGAGGTGCGCTCGATCTCGGGAACCAGTCGGTCGATCATCTCGCCCGCGCCGGCCGCGGCCCGCGCGGTTTCGGCCGAACGCGTCGAGATCTCGGCCGCCGCCTCGGCGCTGCGTTCGGCAAGTCGGCGCACTTCGGCGGCGACGACCGCAAAGCCGCGACCCTGTTCGCCGGCCCGCGCGGCCTCGACGGCGGCGTTGAGGGCAAGAAGATCGGTCTGGCGGGCGATTTCGCCGACGATCCCGATCCGTTCGGCGATCTCCTGCATCGAGCGCACGGCGTCCGCAACCGCCTCGCCGCAGCGGCGGGCGTCGTCGGTGGAACTGCTGGCGATGCGGGCCGTCATGCCCGCATTCTCCTCGGACTGGGTGATGTTGCCCACCATCTGCTCGACCGCGGCCGAGGCTTCGACCGTTGCCGCCGCCTGTTCTTCGGTGCCGGACTTCAGTTGGCCCGAGGCCGAGGCCATCCGGCCGCTTGCGGCGGCCACGTCGCGTGCGGTGCCGCCAACCTCCTCGACCACCTCGCGCAGCTTGAGAAGCATGCTGTTGCTCGCCCCGAGAAGGTCGGCGATCTCGTCGCGGCCCCGGACCTCCTCGCCTTGCGACAGGTCGCCCTGTGCGACCCGCTGTGTCAGGGCCAGCGCCCGGCGGAGCCCGCGGCCGATCGAAAGGGTGATCCAGAGGGCGGCGGCCGAACCCAGAACCCCGGCCAGAGCGGCGATCAGCATCACGAGCGCGAAGGTGCCGCGCACGTCCTTTTCCGATTCGGCCTTCACGCGCTCCAGAACCGCGAGCTTGTGCGCCACCAGTTCCTCCGAGAGAGTCTCGAGCGACCGTTCGAGATCGCTGGCCCCGTTGTCGCGCAGGTAGCTGGCCGCACCCTCGGGGTTTCCGCCGAGCGAGAAGATCATCGCCCGGTTGTTGATGCGCTGGATCTGCTTGCGCAGGTCGTTGTAGCGCACGACGATCTCGCGGCTGGTCTCATCCGCGGCGCTGTCGCGCAATTCGCGCAGGGCGCGGCGCTGGACCATCCGTCCTTCCTGCACGCTCGTCTCGATGCGGAAGGCCGCGTCGGCGTCGCGGTCGAGCAAGTGCGCGCGGATGCTGGCCATGACGCGATACTGGCCGATGCTCAGCCGCTGAGCGAGGACGACCTGATGGACATTCTCGTTGATGACCTGGGTCATCCGGGCGTCGAGTCGCTGGAGATGAAAGAGGGAAATGGCGACCGCCAGGCCGGACATGACGAAGACCACGGCGAAGGCCATGACCAGCTTGCTTCTAATCGTTACCTTCATGCTTCTCGCACCTTCTGCGCAGGGCCGGATCGCGGATGTTTCATCTTGCCGGAATAGACCCTTGTCGCCGTCAGGGGCATCATCCATCAGAGAGATTTACGAGATCTTTCGGACTAGGGCTGATACCCTCGGGTGGGAGGCTGTCTTGCCGGAAGCAAACTGAAGTTCAGGTGCCCGGCGGCCGAGGCGGAAGACTTGCGAAGGTCAGCATGGCCGTCTCACCCTGTGGCCGGCGGGGTTCGAGCGTGAGGGTCGCGCCAAGCCGCGCGGCAGCGGCCTCGACGATCGCAAGGCCGAGGCCGCTGCCCTCGCCCCGCGCCGTCGCCGCCCGAAAGAAACGCTCGGTGATCCGTGCACGGGCTGCGGGGGGGATGCCATGGCCCTCGTCCCGGATCTCGGCCCGCCAGCCCCCGCCGGACAGACGAAACAGGAGATCGACGCGCCCCTCCGCGGCACTGGCCTGAACGGCATTCTCGACGAGGTTGCGCAGCGCCACCACGAGAAGCCCGGGATCGGGTTGCAGCCGCCCTGTCAGCGCCTCCGCGCAGTCGAAGCCGAGCCGCACGCCCCGCGCGACCGCGACAGGCGCCGTCAACTCCAGCACCTCGGCTCCGATGCGGCCGAGGCTTCGCGGGGCGCCCTGCGGGGCCCCCTGATCCACGGCCGTCATGTCGAGGAGTTGCCGCACCAGCCGGTCGGATCGGTCCACCGCGGTGCGGATCTGGGCCAGGGCGTGCGTGCGCGTCGCTTCATCGGGCGCGCGTTGCGCCACTTCGGCCTGCATCTTCAGCCCGGCGAGCGGGGTCTTCAGCTCATGCGCGGCATATGCGGTGAAGTCCTGTTCATGCTGGCGCGCGGTTCTCACGCGCCGGAAGAGCCCGTTGAGCGCCGCGACGATGGGCGCCAGCTCGGGCGGGGCAGGGGCATCGAGCGGTGCGAGATCCTCGGCGGTGCGGCGCGACAGGTCTCCGGCCATCCGCTGAAGCGGGGCCAGACCGCTGCGCAGACTGAGCCAGATGGCGGCGGCCAGCAGGGGCAGCACCACGGCCGCCGGCCACATCAGCCCCAGCAGCATGTCGTTGGCCAAGCGCTCGCGGACCTGCAGGGTGTCGCCCACCATCACGCGGATGCCACGCCCCTCGTCAACATGCGTATAGACGCGCCAGATGATCCCCTCGACCTCCCGCTCGCTGATGCCTTGGGATGCGACGGACAGCGCCTCGCGCGGGGCCTGCGCCGAGGCCGCCACCCGCGTCCCGTCGAGCCCCCAGACCTGGCACGAGAGCTGCCGCGCGTAGCCGTGGCGGTCCTCGCCGGGAAGGGCGGGCGCGGCCATGCCCATCGCCGCATCGAGCGTCGGCCCGTCGCGGACGACCAGACTGCCCACCATCCGGGCGGCCTCGGCCAGCCGGTTGTCGAGCGCCCGGTTCAGTTCGGCACGGGTCGAGACGTGGATCCAGACCGCGGCCGAGAGCCAGACCGCGCCGGTGGCGGTCATGAGGATCAGGAAGAGCCGCCCCCGGAGCGACCTCATCGGGCCTCCGCCAGCCGATAGCCCGCGCCCCGCACCGTCTCGATGAAATCATGGCCGAGCTTCGAGCGCAGCTTGTGGATATGGACCTCGACCGCGTTGCTTTCGATCTCTTCCTGCCAGCCGTAGAGCTGTTCCTCGAGCTGGGCCTTGCTGAGGACCGCGCGCGGTCGGTCCATCAGCGCGCGCAGCACCGAGAATTCCCTCGGCGAAAGGGGGACCGGCCCATCCGCCCGGCTGGCCACGAGGGCCGCGAGATCGAGCGTGACACCGTTCCACGCGGGCCGGGTCTCGGACAGCGCGGCGGGGCGGCGGCCAAGGGCCCGGAGGCGCGCGGCCAGCTCTTCCAGCTCGAACGGCTTTCCGAGGTAGTCGTCGGCCCCGAGGTCGAGCCCGCGCACCCTGTCGTCGAGCCGGTCCCGCGCGGTCAGCACGAGCACCGGAACCGCAAGCCCGGCCGATCGCACCTCGACCAGAAGGTCCAGCCCCGAGCCGTCCGGCAGCATGAGATCCAGCACCATCGCATCGAACCGGCCCGCGAGAAGGGCTGCGCGTGCATCCTCGAGACTGGCGACCGTCTCGGGGCTGAAGCCGGCGATCCTGAGCCCCGCCCGCAGCCCGTCCGAGAGCACCGCGTCATCTTCGACGACGAGTATCCGCATCTGTCTCCGTCCCGTTGGAACGCATCAGGTAGCACGCGGGCGGCGCAGGCAACAGCCGCCCCGTCCGGCCGAGCGCACTTCCTTGCGCCTCCGCAACGAGGATGGCCGCGCGCCATGGCAGGAAGGACGCAGCCGGAACGAGAGGTCGGGATGCAGGATCAGACGCTGGTGGCACCGCCACCCGAGGCCGAGGCGCCGCCCCTTCCGGGCGACCTGATGATGTGGATCCTCATCATCTCCGAGCTGCTCGTCTTCGGCGCGGGGCTTGCGGCCATGATGGCGGTCCGCCTGAGCGATCCGGCAGGCTTCGCCGCGGCGCAGGACCTTCTTCACCGTGGCGCGGCGGGGCTGAACACGCTGGTTCTGGTCACCTCGGGTCTGCTTGCGGCCCTGGCCACGCGGGCGGCGTTCGAGGGCCGTGCCGCGAGGGTCCGCCTGCTGCTGGCCGGCGCGGCCGCTCTGGGGCTGGTGTTCCTGATCGTCAAGGGATCGGAGTTCCGCGATCTGGCCTCTGCCGGCATCTCGACCGAGAGCCATGCCTTCTTCACCTTCTATTATCTTCTGACGGGCTTTCACGCGGCCCATGTGGCGGCCGGGATCCTGCTCTTTGCCGTCGTGGGCTGGCGGTGCTGGCCCGCCGGTGTCGAGATGGCGGCTGCCTTCTGGCACATGGTGGATCTGGTCTGGGTCCTGATCCTGCCCGTCGTCTATCTGCTGAGCTGAGCCATGACCCTGTTTCGCGCCTGGATCCTGCTGCTGGTCCTCTCCGGTCTCTCGGCCGCCTTCGCCGAATATTCGGCCCCCGCTGACACGGGCGCCGCGACGATGGCGGCCGGCGGGGCGGGGATGCTGTGCCTGACATGGCTCAAGGCGCGCACGATCCTTGCCTCCTACCTGCGGCTGGACGAGACGCCCGCGGCGCGGCGGATCTTCGGCCTGATCCTCGGGCTTTACCTGCTGCTGCTGGCCGGGCTCTTCCTCCTGCCGCTGGCCTGAGCCCTACCACGGCGCCCGCGGCGGAGGCCGCGTGGCGCTCTCGGGCAGGATGGGCGCCGGCCGTTTCGCAAGCGCCGCGGCGAAGGCCACGGCATCGGCCTCGACGGCTGCATGATCCCGCAGGTAGCGGCGCGCAAATCCGACCACGCCCCATTCCCGGTACTGGCCCACATGCCGCAGTTCGTGCGCCCACAGCGAGGCATTGGCAAGCGCGTCGCCTTCATCGGCGAAGACCACCACTTCGCCCAGAGTGATGGCCGAGGCGTTGCCATGCAGGACAGCGTTGCGCTGGAGCGAGAACTCGGTCCCGCCGCCCACGCGCCACCGCACCATCTCGAGGTCGATGACCGGAACATGGCCGACAAGCCGGTGCCGGATCGCCTCGGGGATCGGAGCGGTGCCCTCGGCCAGCGCCTGCCGGCGCGACTCCTCGATCGCAGAGGCGAGCATGGCGACCGCTTGCTGCTCGCCGGCCACGGCCAACACGCGAGCAAGGTTCCCCGCACCGGCGAGCGGATCCTGCACGGGACGCTCGGCCTGCGAGGGCAGGGGGAGCAGCGCGAGGATGAGGGCCAGCGAAAGATGGATGGCTCGCAACGGCGGCTCCTCCGAACGGATGTGCGGGACGCGACCCGGCTGCGCCAACTGTCCGGCGCCCCTCCCGCACTGTCAACGCTGCGGCGGCAAGGGCCGGTTCCGCTCGCCGTATTGTGTCTGCCGCATTATGCCGCAGGTGCGGCATCCGATGCTGCAGGAGCAAAAGTTTCGCTTTGAATGTCACTGGCAAACGAATATTGCGCGCCCAGGCACCGAGGAGGAGTTCATGGTTCCGATTCACGAAAAGATCCTGGCCGACCCGCGCTTCACGCAACTGGTCGCCCGCCGCAACCGCTTCGCCATCACCTTGTCGATCATCGTGCTGGCCGTCTATGCATGCTTCGTCGTCGTGGCCGTGTTCCGGCCCGAGCTGTTCGCGATGCCCGTCTTCGGTACCTCGGCCTGGTGCGTCGGGCTGGTCGCCGGCTTCTGCATCCAGGCCTTCGCCTTCGCGATGACCGGCATCTATACCTCCCGCGCCAACGGCCAGTTCGACCGGCTCGCGCGTGAGGCCATCCGCGGGAGCGCCGCATGATCCGTATCTTCTTCCTGTCGGCGGCGGCGCTCGTGGCCATCGCCGGAACCGGCCTCGCCGCGGGCGGTGCCATCGACGGCGACGTGACCAAGAGCTCGGTCAACCTCATCGCCATCTCGATGTTCCTGTTCTTCGTCGCCGCCACCCTCGTCCTCACGGCCTGGGCGGCGCGGCGCACCAAGTCGGCCTCGGACTTCTACACCGCCGGCGGCGGGATCACCGGCTTTCAGAACGGTCTGGCCATCGCGGGCGACTACATGTCGGCCGCGGCCTTCCTCGGCGTATCGGGGATGGTGTTCGGCAAGGGTGTGGACGGCGTCTTCTACACCGTCGGCTGGACGGTCGGCTGGCCGCTGATCCTGTTCATGATCGCCGAGCGGCTGCGCAACCTCGGCCGCTACACCTTCGCCGACGTGGCCTCGTTCCGTCTCGAGCAGACGCGGATCCGCACCCTTTCGGCCTTCGGCGCCCTGACCGTGGTCATCTTCTACCTGATCGCGCAGATGGTGGGGGCGGGCAAGCTGATCCAGCTGCTTTTCGGGCTCGACTATGCCTATGCCGTGATCCTCGTGGGCGTGCTGATGATGCTCTACGTCACCTTCGGGGGCATGCTGGCCACGACCTGGGTGCAGATCATCAAGGCCGTGCTGCTGTTGTCGGGCTGCACGCTGCTGGTGCTCCTGGGCCTCAGCCACTTCGGCTTCGACCCCGAGGTGATGATGCAGGCGGCGGTGGACAACCACGCGGCGCACGAGGCGATCCTCGCGCCCTCCAGCTCGATCTCCGATCCGATCACCGCCATTTCGCTCGCGTTGGCGCTGATGTGCGGCCCGGCCGGTCTGCCCCACATCCTGATGCGGTTCTTCACCGTGCCGGATGCGAAGGAGGCGCGGAAATCGGTCTTCTACGCCACCGGCTTCATCGGCTACTTCTTCATGCTGGCGGTGACGATCGGCTTCCTCGCGATCACGCTGGTCGGGACCAACCCCGACTACCTCGACGCGGCCGGTGCGCTGGTGGGCGGCGGCAACATGGCGGCGATCCATCTGTCGGAAGAGGTGGGGGGCGACGTGTTCCTCGGCTTCATCTCGGCGGTGGCCTTCGCGACGATCCTCGCCGTGGTCTCGGGCCTTGCCCTGTCGGGCGCCTCGGCGGTCAGCCATGACCTCTATGCCCGGGTGATCAAGAAGGGTGCGGCGTCGGACAAGACCGAAATGATGGTCTCGCGGATCGCCACGCTCGTCTTGGGCGTCCTTGCGATCGGCCTCGGCCTCGTGTTCGAGAACCAGAATATCGCCTTCATGGTCAGCCTCGCCTTCGGTCTGGCGGCGTCGGTGAACTTCCCCGTGCTGTTCCTGTCGATCTTCTGGAAGGACATGACCACTCGCGGCGCCTTCATCGGGGGCCTGATGGGTCTGGTTTCGGCCGTGGCCTGCGTGGTGCTGGGGCCGACGGTCTGGGTCAAGGTGCTGGGCTTCGAGACCGCGATCTTCCCGTGGGAGCAATATGCGCTCTTCTCGATGACGGCGGCCTTCTCGGGGATCTGGTTCTTCTCGGTCACCGACCGCTCCGAGCGTGCGCGGATCGACCGCGCGGGCTATCCGGCGCAGTTCGTGCGCTCCGAGACGGGTCTCGGCGCGGCGGGTGCGCTGGCCCACTGATCTCCCCTTGCGAACGCAAGAGGCGCGGCCGGTTTCCCGGCCGCGCCTTTTTCATGCGACGGAAGTGCAGGGGCGATCAGAACTCGCTGTCGTCGAACCCGCCGTCGTCGAACCCCATGTCGTCCTCGGCCGGCGCTTCGGCCGCCTCGGCCTCACCGGCGAACATGCCGCCGATCGCATTGGCCAGCATCATGCCCCCGGCGACGCCCATCGCGGTCTGCGCGGCGCCGGCGAGGAAGCCGCCGCCTCCGGCCTGCGCGGGCGGAGCCACCGGCCGACGCGGTGCGGCGGGCGCCGAAGCCCCGCCGAAGAGCTTGCCGAAGAAGCCGCCCTGCTGGGCACCCCCTCCCTGCCGAACCTGCGACTCGAGTTGCTCGATCCGGGCCTGGGCCTGTTCGAGCGCCTGTTCCTGCACCACGATGGTCTGCGCCATGAAGTAGGGCGCGCCCGGCTGGCGGCCGATCCGCTGCGAGATGAAGGCCTCCGCCTCGGCGTCCCGTGCCGGTGCCGATTGTTCGACGGTGGCGAGCTTGTGGAACAGCCCTTCGATGGCCTGACGGTCGTTATGGTCCATGTGATCCCTCTGTGACTGGCAAGGTTACTCGCGCTCGCCCGTGAGCGAGAGCAGGAGTTGGAAGATGTTGATGAAGTTCAGGTAGAGCGACAGCGCCCCCATGACGGCAAGTTTCTGCGACGTCTCGGAATCGTGGTGCTCGGCGTATTGCAGCTTGATCGACTGGGTGTCCCAGGCGGTCAGGCCGACGAAGACCAGGATGCCGATGATCGAGATCGCGAACTGCAGCGCGGACGAGCCGAGGAAGAGGTTGATGACGCTCGCGATGATGACGCCGATCAGGCCCATCATCAGGAAGCTGCCGAACTGGCTCAGGTCGCGCTTGGTGGTGTAGCCGTAAAGGCTCATGCCGGCGAACATGGCCGCCGCACCGAAGAAGGCGCGCGCGATCGAGGTTCCGGTGAAGACCAGGAAGATCGAGGCGAGCGACAGGCCCATCACGCCGCAGAAGGCCCAGAAGAGCATCTGCGCGGTGCCGGCCGAGATGGCCTCGATGCGGAAGGACAGGAAGAGCACGAAGGCCAGCGGCGCCAGCATCACGACCCATTTCAGCGGGGTCGAGAAGATCGGCACATAGATGGCGGGCGTGGCCGCGACGACCACGGCCACGAGGCCGGTCAGCGCGAGCCCGAGGCCCATGTAGTTGTAGATGCGCAGCATGTGGGCGCGCAGGCCCTCGTCGTAGTAGGCGCTCGGCGCAAAGCCGGCGCTGCGGCCACGGGGGGCAGGATTCATCGGTCGGATCTCCGTCACTGCTGGAAGTTGAGGTCAGTAAAGTGTGCGCGAGAGGCCGTCGGCCGCCTCACGCAGCGCGTCGGGCGGGGCGGCCTCTGCCACGAGGACATGGGCCACCTCGCCGATCTGGAACCAGGCGACATCGCGGCCGCCGGCCTGGGTTGCGTCGGGCAGCGCGACCCGGAAGCTGCCGGGCCGCACCGCAAAGAGCGACAGCCGCCCCAGCCCCGGCGTCTCGAGCGCCATCTCGACGCTCGGGCCCTGAGGCGACGGGAAGATCTGCACGTCCTGCACCTGCCAGTCGGCGGGCAGGCCGGGCAGCAGGATCCCGGTCTTGGCGCGGATCTCGGCCGCGTCGAGGCGCGTCGCCGCGGGCTGCGACAGCATCGACAGACGCAGCCGGCCCGCCTCATGCGCCTCAAGCGCGGTCTGGATGAAGGCGGGCGGCGGCTCGGACGCCACCACATGCGACACGCGCAACGGACCAAGCCCCGCGGCGCCGGCCCCGATCAGGCCGCCCAGCACCAGGACCGCCGCCATCGGCGCCAGCCGCACCAGCAGCCGGTCGAGGCCCAGCCCGCGGGCGAGCTTCCGTGCGGCGGCCCGCGTCTCGGGCGCCTCGTGCGGCAGCGGATCCGCGAAGGCGAGCCGCAGCTCGTCGCGCGCGCGCAGGTCGGCCATCACCCGTGCGGCGGAGCTCGGATCGGCCGCTAGATGAGCCTCCACCGCCACGCGCCGCCAGGGGTCGAGCTGGTCATCGACATAGGCCACCAGGTCGAGCTCGGTCACCGGATCAGGCATCGTCTGCATCGCGTCCTCCCACCACCCGAAGCGGCTGGCGCGCCGCTCCCGTGCCATCCTCGAACTCCCGCAGCGCCGCCCGTGCCCGCGCGATGCGCGACATGAGCGTGCCCTGCGGCACGCCCAGAACGAGCGCTGCCTCGTTGTAGGAAAGCCCCTCGATCGCCACGAGATGCAGGGCGGCGCGTTGTTCTTCCGGCAGCTGCGCAAAGGCCACGCGGATCTGCGCCAGCCGCACCGCGCTTTCCTGCGACGCGGGATGAGACGCGGGTGCCGCCTCCATCACCGCGGCCTCGCGCCGTTCGCGCGCGCGGCGGCTGCGCAGGCCGTCGATGAAGCTGTTGTGCAGGATCGACATGAGCCAGACCCGCAGCCCCTTGCCACGCCGGAAGCTCGCCCGCCGCTCATGCGCGCGCAACAGCGCCTCCTGCACCAGATCCTCGGCTTCCGCCTCGTCGCGCGTGAGCGACCGGGCGTAGCGCCGGAGCGGGGTCAGTTCGGCAAGGATCTCGTCGGTTTCTCGCATCTTGCCCGATATACGGAGCCGGGCCGCTCCTTCATCCCGACATTGCGAGATTTTTTTCGCCCCATCAGCCGGGAGGCAGGCAGGTGGAGGTGACCGCCACCGGCACGAGGCTCCAGAAGGTTGCGAACAGCGCGGCGATGCAGAGGACGAGGCTGGTGTGCCGGACAAAGCCCGGAGGTGCCCCGAAGCGGTGCGAGCGGAGGGCGAGGAAGAGCACCCCCTGCAGTCCCACCGAGACCAGCGCCGCCGCGACCAGCGCCGGCCGCCCCCCGGGCCAGCCGCCCGAGCAGATCAAACCGTGCAGGCCATAGACCGCGCTGAAACAGACGAGCCAGAGCGTGAGGGGCAGGCTGATGCGGAGGATCGCGCTCATGCCAGAACCCCCGGCAGGCAGGCGGCGGCCACACCCACGAGGCCGACGAAGGCCGCCCAGTCGATCCAGAGCCGCAGGATGCGGAGCGGCGCGATCCGCAAGGCCGAGAGACGGCCGCGGCCCTGCATGACCATCACGAACAGCGTCATTCCCAGCGCGAGCAGCGCGTGAAAGCCTGCATAGCCGCCGATTACCCACACCGTTGCATCATAGGCGTGGCGCTGGGGCACGGGCAGCGCGAAGAGAAGCATCAGCGCCGCCGCCGACAGGGCGCCGAGGCCGAGCAACGCTCCCGCCAAGGCGGGTGTCGGAGAGCCTCCGCCCGCGACCGACCGCAGCGCGAGGCGGACCAGAAGCGGCGCGGTCGCCGCTCCGCCAAGCAGAAGTCCGATGAGGAGCATCGAGGGCTGCAGCCACTCGGGCGGCGGCCAGTTCGGCGCCACCGTCCAGAGGAAGGCATAGCCGAACATCAGCGATCCGAAGAGCGTCGCATCGGCCAGAAGCAGGAAGAGCGATCCCCACCATCCCGGCGTGTCCGGCACCTCGCGCGGCAGGCTCTCGCCCCGGCCGACCGGCAGACGGCCCTCGTCGCGGCTGGAGGTGAGGCTCCAGACCCAGCGGCAGCCAAGGGCCGCGACGCCCGCAAGCGCCAGCGGCACCAGCCAGAAGGTCTTCAGCAGCATCCCGAGGAAGAAGAGCCCCGTGGCAAGCGCAAGCTGGAAGGGCAGCGCGCTGTTGCCGGGATAGACGACCAGCGCCGCAGGCGTTCCGCTGGCCACCTCGACCATCAGCGTCTCGCGCCGGCCGCCCCGCGGCTCGCCAAGATAGAACTCGCCTTTCGCGATCCTGACGCCGAGATCGGGATCCTCGTGCAGCGGCTCGCGCGTGGTAACCTGTGGCAGGCTCGCGAAATTGTAGGCCGGTGGCGGCGTGGGCATCGCCCATTCGAGCGTGCCCGCACGCCACGGGTTGCGGCTGCCCCGCACCGCCACAAGCGCGTTCATCGCCACGTCCAGCAGCACGAGGCCAAAGCCGATCGCCATGACGAAGCCGCCGATCGAGGAGATGAGATTGATCACCTCCCACCCCTGACCGGGATCGTAGGTCTCGGTCCGGCGCCGCTGGCCGAGCAGCCCGACCCAGTGGACGGCCAGGAACGTCGCGTGAAAGCCCAGCGTGATCAGCCAGAAGGCGGCGTCACCCACCCGGAAGAACCGCTTCCGCCCCGTCACGTGCGGCATCCAGTAGTAGAGCGCGGCGAGCATCGGGAAGACGAAGCCGCCCACGAGGACGTAGTGCAGGTGGGCCACGATGAAATGCGTGTCATGCACCTGCCAGTCGAACGGCACGACGGCCACCATCACGCCCGTCAGCCCGCCGATGACGAAGGTGGCGAAGAAGGCAAGGATCCACATCATCGGCAGCCGCATCTGAGGCGAGCCCCGCCAGAGCGTCCCTATCCAGGCAAAGATCTGCACCGCCGTCGGCACCGCGACGAGGGTCGAGGCGGCCGAGAACAGCGCGAGCCCCATGTGCGGAATGCCCGTGGTGAACATGTGGTGCACCCAGAGCCCGAAGCTCAGGACGGCGAGCGCGATCGCCGCGGCCACCACCCAGCGGTAGCCCATCAGTTCGGTCCGGGCCATGACGGGCAGGATGGTGGAGATCGCACCGGCCGCGGGCAGGAAGATGATATAGACCTCCGGATGGCCGAAGAGCCAGAAGAGATGCTGCCACAGCAGGCTGTCGCCACCTTCGGCCACCTGGAAGAAGGGCAGGCCGAAGGCGCGCTCAAGCTCGAGCAGGATCGAGCCGAGGATCAGCGGCGGAAAGCCTGTCAGGATCATGGTGGCCGTGACCAGCGCATACCACCCGTAGATCGGCATCCGGTCGAGCGACATGCCCGGCGCGCGGAAGCGCAGCACCGTCACCACGATCTCGACCGCCGCCGCGATGGCCGAGATCTCGACGAAGGTGATCCCCAGCAGCCAGAAGTCCGAGTTGATCCCCGGCGAGCCGAGTGTGGAGGCCAGGGGCGGATACATGAACCAGCCGCTGTCGGGCGCGATCCCGGCCAGCAGCGCGAAGATCAGCATCGAGCCGCCCAGCACATAGCACCAGAAGCCGTAGGCCGACAGGCGCGGATAGGCCAGATCGCGCGAGCCCAGCAGCTTGGGCAAGAGGTAGATCGTCAGCCCCTCGAACAGCGGGATCGCGAACAGGAACATCATGATGGTCCCGTGCATCGTGAAGAGCTGCGCGTAGGTTTCCGCCCCGACAAAGGCCGAGCGGGGGCTGGCAAGCTGCGCCCGGATGAGCATGGCGAGGATGCCGCCGATCAGGAAGAAGACGGCGGAGGCAAACATGAACATCCGCCCCAGATCCGTGTGGTTCACGGTGGTGAACCAGCCGCGCCAGCCGGGCTCCGAGGCCCAGATCCGCGTGAGGATGCGGTGTCGGCGCAGGGCGTTCATGGGGCTCCTTCCTCCAGGAATGTGTCCCAGTCCGCGGCATCGAGCGCGCGGACGGTGAAACGGTGGGTGCGGTAGCCGGGGCCGCTGAACTCGGCGCTGACGCCGGCGTAGTCGCCGGGTCTGCGGGCCTCGATCCGCAGGATGTTCACATGGCCGGGAATGGCGTCCATCTTTCCGGCAAGGCGCGGCACCCAGAAACCGTGGATGACATCGAGGCTCGTGATCTCGACGTCGATCGGCCGGCCGGCGGGGATGTGAAGGATGTCGCGGGTCTCGAGGTCCGGGCGGTCCTCGTAGCCAAAGCGCCACTCCCACTGACGCGCCTCGGCGCGCACCGTCACCCGGTCGGGATGGTCGCGCGGCAGAAGCCGTTCACCGATCACGAGCCCGTAGGCCAGCAGCGCCGCGAGCACCGTCAGCGGGAAGGCAAGGCCCATGCCCTGCAGCCAGACCCGCTCGCTCCCGCCGCCCGGTCGAGGGCGCATGGCCAGGGTCAGCAGCACCACGACCAGCAGGAAGATCGCCGTGGCGCCGGCCAGCATCACCCACCAGAGTGTCGCGATCGCCTCGGCGGCCGGACCTGCCGGATGCACCGCCGAGAGATCCTCGGCGCAACCGGAGAGCAGGAACGGCGTTAGAGTGGGCAACAGCCAGCGCAGGAGGAGCCGATGCCGGAAAAGCAGGTGCAGACGAAGGACGAGACGCTGATCGACCCGATCAGTTCTGCGCCCGCCTTCGAGGAGACCGAAAGCCGGATTGCCATCTGGGGTCATCCGGCCCATGCGATGACCGTTTCGTTCCCGGTCGCGCTCACCTTCTGCGCCTTCGGGGCGGACGTGCTCTACTGGCTCTCGGCCGACATCTTCTGGGCGCGCGCGGCGCTCTGGGCTGCGGGAACCGCCTTCCTCTTCGGCCTCGCGGCCGGTGTCACGGGCACGACCGAGCTTCTGATGGTGCCGGGCATCCGCGCCCGCGCGGCCGCCTGGACGCATTTCGTGATCGCCGTGGCGCTTCTGTCGGTGCTGGGGGCGAACTGGGGCTACCGGCTCCTCGGGTTCGAGGAGGCGGTTCTGCCCTACGGCATCCTGCTCTCGGGCTTCGGCGTGATCATGGTGTCGGCAGCGGGCTGGCATGGCGGCAAGCTCGTGTTCGATTATCGGCTGGGAACGTCGAAGGGAAGCTGAATGCCCAGAGGCTCCTGGAGCCAGTCGGGCAGCGGAATCCCATGGAGGTCGGGCTTGGCGAGCACGAGGGTCAGGATCCCGAGCACGGGCACCAGCAGAAGCAGCAGGGGACCTGTGGCCGGGGGGACGCGGTGCGTTCCCTCGGTCTCGGCCACGATGACGAGCGTGTGGCCGACCCAGGCATGGAACGCCACCAGCAGCGCCACGAAGACGAGCTTGGCGAACATCCACAGATCAAAGACCTCGCGCAGGAAGATCAGCAGGGTGCCGCTGGCGATGGCCAGCACCGCGCCGGGTGTCACCACCAGCGTGTAGCCGTAGTGGGTCGCACGGCGCACGCGCGAATAATCGGCCTGCCCCGTTGCCTTGTCGTGGTGGCTCAGCATCAGCGGCAGGGCGAAGAGCCCTCCGCACCAGATCACGAGCATCGAGATGTGCAGCGCCTTGAGGTGCGGGATGATCGGCCCGAGGAACTCGATCATGTCCGGCAAGCCCGCAGCCTGCACGGCGGCCGCGCCGAACGCGCCTCGATGTTCCGTGCCCTCATCCGTTCCCCTCTCGCGAAGCGTGACCTGCGCGCGGGCGGGGGCACTGGCTCCCGCTTCGCAATCCCGCGTCGCATCACCCGCGCGCGACCTGCGCGCACAGGGGCAACGACGGGAGAGGCCGACGGTTCCTGCTGCGCCTCAGGCGCTTTTCTGCGAAGGGCGGTGGCGGGCGCTCAGGGCCGCGAGTCGCAGGGCATCCATCGGCCGGCCGAGCAGGAAGCCCTGGAACACATGGCACCCCATTCCGAGCAGGGCCTCGCGCTGCGCTGCGTTCTCGACGCCCTCGGCCGTGACCTCGATCCCCATCGCCCGCCCAAGGTCGAGGATCGCGCGCACGATCTGGTCCGTCCCGTCGCCGCTGCCCAGCCGGGCCACGAACGAGCGGTCGATCTTGATCGTGTCGATCTGGTAGTCGCGGACATAGCGCAGGAGCGACTGGCCGGTGGCAAAGTCGTCCAGCGCGATCGACACGCCGGCAGCACGGAGCCGATCGAAGTTCGACAGAGTCTCGCTTCCGGTGTCCAGCGCGCGTTTCTCGGTGACCTCCAGTTCCAGCCGGTGGCCCGGAAGACGGTGGGCCGCAAGCCGCGCCAGCACCTCCTCTGCAAAGCCCGCGCGGCGCAGCTGGATCGGTGAGACATTGACCGAGATCTTCGGCAGGCCGGATGTCGCCGCCAGGACGCAGGCCTGATCGAGCACCCAAAGGCCGATCGGCTCGATCAGGCCGGTGTCTTCGGCAATGCCGATGAAGCTCTCCGGTCCCAGCACGCCGCGGACGGGGTGGGTCCAGCGCACCAGCGCCTCGGCTGCCACCATGCCGCCCTCGGCATCGAAGATGGGCTGGTAGAGCACCTGGAACTGGCCACCTTCGGCAACGGCCCGCCGCAGGTCGCGCTCGATCTCGTGGCGGAGACGGAACATGTCGTTCATTTCGGGCGTGGCGATGCAGAAGCGCCCGCGCCCGTCCGCCTTGGCGCGGTAGAGCGCGGCGTCGGCGCTTTGCATCAGCGCCTCCATTTCGCCGTCGAAGCGCGCCGCACAGGCCGCGCCGATGCTGGCGCTGATCTGAACCTGGCCTGTCTTGAGGTCGCAGGGCGCCGAGAGCAGGTGGATGAGGCCGCTGCAATAGCGCGCGAGCGTTTCCTCGCTGCCCATGCCGATCAGGATCACGCCGAACTCGTCACCTCCGAGCCGCGCCACCGTGTCGGTCTCGCGCACATGCGAGCAGAGCCGTCCCGCCATCTGCCGGATCAGCTCGTCGCCTGCCGGATGGCCCAACGTGTCGTTGATGGCCTTGAATCGGTCAAGGTCGAGGCAAAGCAGCGCGACGGGCGGCCCGCCGCGCTTCTCGGCCTTCAGCGCCTGATCGAGCCGATCCTCGAAGAGCGTGCGGTTCGGTATCCCGGCCAGCGGGTCATGCATCGCCAGATAGCGGGCCTCCTCCTCGCTCTGGTGCAGGCGGCGCGACGCGGACCAGAGGCGCCGCAGGAGCCAGGCCAGAAGCCCGGCTCCGAAGGCGGCGAAGAGCGTGACGACCGGCAGCATCTCGTCCACGAGCCGATGGCCGGGGCGATCGGCGCGCCAGACGAACCAGGCAATGGCGTCACCCGCCGCGTCCCTGACGGGAACGGAGAGCCTGTCCTCGGGGCCGGGGGACACCGAAAAGGCGGCGCCGTCGAACTCGAAGGTCGAGGAAAACCGCTCGGCCATGTCGGCGTCGGCGAACTGGATGGCCAGATGCAAATACTCCGTCCCCGCCCGCTGCGTGAGGTCGGGCTTGTCGGGCACGATGGGCACGATGCCGGCGAGGGCCGGTTTGCCGTTCAGCAGCAGGAAGCGCGACAGCGAAAGATCGGCGATATCCGGGGTGGAGTCCGCTTCATCCCGCGTGGCCCGCTGCATCTCGGAGCGCAGGTCCTGCGCGAGTTCGGCGAGGGGTGGGGGAAGGGCGGCCGCGGGCCCCGGCCGCACCGTCATGCCCTCGCGCGCGAGATGGATCGGATGATTGCCGGTATCGACCACATAACTTTCGTCGTGCCCGTACTGCTGGTGCATCCAGGCGCCGAGATTGTTCTCCATCCAGTCGTGATCGACGGCCTTGACGCGATCGACCGCTTCGTTCCAGACGGTCGATACCTGTTGTTCGGAGACGATCCGCCGGGCCTCCTCCTCGATGGCGCGGTTCGCAAAGCGCAGCTGGCGGGCTTCGGCATCGGCATCGACAGCGCGGACGGCGGTGAAGCTGAGGAACAGGACCGAGATCGTGGCGATCAGGCAGGAGATCAGGATTGCGGCGACGAGTTGCGCCGAGAGCGACACGGACGATCGGGGCCTGTCCATCCTCATCTCCTCACGGCGGCCCGAGCCGCCGCCTGCCCACCGACCCACGGCCCCCGCGGTTCACGCTTCGCGAATGGCATCCTCTGACCGGAGGAGCGTTCCCGTCATGTCCTTTCGGAACACCAGGCCCTGCATCCGTGATTCCCCGCGTGATCTCAAGTTTATCTCGCCGATACATCCGAAAGATTGTCGGGATGTGGCGGCCGGCCGGAGCCGGCCGGCCTTCAGATCAGCGCCCCGAGGCCGAAGATGGCGCCGAGGCCGAGGATGAGCAGGATCCAGTGGAGGAAGACTTCGCTCCGCTCGCTTCGGGAGGTGGCCGTTTCGGCCTTGGCGTCTCGGCGCTCGGCGCGTCGCCGCAGGCTGCGCCTGCCGCCCTGAAGGAGCAGCGCGAGCGCGCCGGCGGCCGGCAGCAGCCCGCCGAGGATTGCAGGGTCTGTGGTCATGGGTTCGTCCTGAAAAGGGCTCGCCGGCACCATGCGGTGCCCGTCGGCCCGTTGAGCGGTGAGGGTGATCGGCGACCGCGCCCCGGCAGCCGTGTCCCCGGTCGGGGCAGGCTGCCGACGGCATGTCCGACGGCGGGGAAGACGACCGTGTCACCCCGCAGGGGCGGACGGCGCGTTCCGAGAGATGCCGGTGTGCCGGCCCGACGAGGGCCGCGGGTCACATCAGTGGGCGAAGGCCGGCACCGGAGGCGCCCGCGCGAGGAAGAAGACCTCGGCCGGGCGGGGCCGCGGTGCCTCATCGCGCGCCACCCGCAGGAGGCGATGCCCGCCAGGAGGCGCGAGATCCTGCCGATCGCCGTGCAACGCCATGGGATTGGCGGCCAGCGGCGGACGCTCGCCGCGGCTGGCGGGCGCCAGTGCGGGCTCGAGACCGCGAGGCGCGAGGATTGCGTCGGGATGATGTGCGAGCAGGCCCCCCGGCAGATGATGCCGCTCCGCCGCGGGCAGCATCACCAGCAGCAGGGTGGCAAGGACGGACATTAGGCGCATCACGAAGGCGCGCCGGATGCCGCTGACGGGGACGGGGGCCGATTGCATCGCGGCACTTTGCCCGTCGAGGCGGCCAAGGCAAGGATTCCTTCGAGGGCGGGCCTCTGGAACCTATCCGCCGCGGCCCGGTTGCGCAGGCCAACCCCTGTCAGCAACCGGAGATCTCCATGCCGCTCTACCGATCCGAACGGACCGGCCCCGAGCCCGGAACGCTCGCGCTCCTCGCCGGGGCGGGAGTTGCCGCCGGCGTGACCGCCTGGGCCATCGCCAGGTCCCGGGAGAACCCTGTCGCCTACCGGCCGAACGACGACGCTCCCGACCGCTCCGCCCGATCCTCGTTCCAGGACGGACCGGCGCCCGCCGGCCGGACCGTGACCATCAACCGGCCGCGCTCCGAACTCTTCGCCTTCTGGCGCGACTTCTCGAACCTTCCCCGGTTCATGGAGTCGATCGAGCATGTGACGGCCGTGGGGGATGTCAGCCGCTGGACCATCGCCATGCCCCTCGGCCGGACCGCGACGCTCGAGACCCGGATCATCGAGGAGGTGCCGGACCGACTGATCGCCTGGCGCTCGACAGAGGCGTCGGACATCCGGGCGGAGGGGGCCGTGACGTTCCGCGACGCCCCCGCAGGGCGTGGTACCGAAGTCGAGGCCGTGGTGGCCTACATTCCAACCGGAGGCGAGGTCGGCCGGATGGTCTCGCGGCTCTTCCGCCTCGCCCCCGCCCTGCAGGGGCGGCGCGAACTCCGCCGCTTCAAGATGCTGATGGAGGCGGGCGAGATCGCCACCTCCCGCAACCGGAAGGACTGACCGATGCGCGCACTCACCTGGCACGGAAAGCACGATGTCCGCGTCGAGACCCACCCCGATCCCGAGATCGTCAATCCGCGGGACGCGATCATCGAGGTGACGGCCACGGCCATCTGCGGCTCGGATCTTCATCTTTATGACGGCGTGATCCCGGGCCTGATGTCCGGCGACATCCTCGGGCACGAGTTCATGGGCCGCGTGGTCGAGACCGGCCCGAAAAGCACCCTGACCAAGGGGCAGCGGGTCGTGGTGCCCTTCACCATCTCCTGCGGCAAGTGCTTCTTCTGCGAACATCAGCTGTTCTCCGCCTGCGACAATTCCAATCCGGCCGAGAAGCAGGACCTGTCGGAGCCGCTCTATGGCCATGCGGTGTCCGGCCTCTTCGGCTACTCGCATCTGACGGGCGGCTATCCGGGGGGGCAGGCCGAATATGTCCGGGTGCCCTATTCCGACGTGGGGCCGATCGTGATCCCGGACGGGCTCGACGATGAGCAGGTGCTGTTCCTGTCCGACATCCTGCCGACCGGCTGGATGGCCGCCGAGAACGCCGAGATCCAGGAGGGGGACACGGTGGCTGTCTGGGGCTGCGGGCCCGTCGGTCTCTTTGCCATCCAGTCCGCCTTCCTGATGGGCGCGGGCAAGGTCATTGCCATCGACGAATATCCCAAGCGGCTGGCGCTGGCCCGCAAGCTCGGCGCCGAGGTGATCGACTTCCGCCGGACCCGCGTGCTCGAGGCGCTGATGGAGATGTCGGGCGGGCTCGGGCCGGATGCGGTCATCGACGCGGTCGGGATGGAAGCGCATGGCTTCATGCCGGACACGCTGATGGACAACATGAAACAGCGGATCGGCATTGGCGCCGACAGCGCCCACGCGCTGCGCGAGGCGATCATGGCGGTGCGCAAGGGTGGGCGCGTGTCGGTGCCCGGCGTCTATGGCGGCTTTCTCGACAAGTTTCCGCTGGGCGCGCTGATGGAGAAGGGGCTCACGCTCAAGACCGGGCAGACCCATGTGCAGCGTTACACCGAGGAGCTTCTCCGGCGGATCGGCGACGGCGAGATCGACACGACCTTCCTGATCTCGCACCGGCTTCCGCTCGAGGAGGCCGCACGCGGTTACGAGAATTTCCGCTACAACCAGAACGAATGGACGAAGGTTGTGCTGAAGCCGGGAATGGCGGTCGCCTGATCCGCCGGTGCGGCAACGGCCGGTGCGCTCCGGCCCGATGACCGCGCCTGAGCCGCTGGATGACGAAGGGTCCGGGATCCCCTCTTTGGGGGTCCCGGACCAACTTCATGTTGCGGAACCCGGAAGATGGGGATCATATTGAGCGTTACCGCTATCGCAGCGCCGTCCGGGCCGAGGCTCCCGGAGGAGGGATTGGGACGATGGACGAAGGCCGCGTTCAGGAGCGTCTCCGGGATCTTGGCGAAGCCGAGCTTGGGCTCGGCCGCTGGCGCTGGGATTTGCGCCGTCAGTCGCTGACCTGGTCGGCCGAGCAGCGAGAGATCTACGGCCTTGCCCCCGACGCACCCGAGCCCGGCGTCCTTCAGTTCTTTCAGATGATCCACCCGGAGGACAGGGACAGGCTCTTCGCCGCCGTGGGCGAGTTTCTGACGCACCGCAAGACGCGCCAGAGCCACAGCTTCCGCATCATCCGGGCCGACGGCAGCATCGGTCGCGTCCTCAGCCACGGCCGGCTGATCCTTGGCGCGGATGGCGCCGCCATCGGCATTACGGGAGTCGACGTGGAATTGCCCGGGTCGGAGGGCGACGAGGCCGCGTGCAATCTCGAGCCGGCCCACGTTCATGTCTCCACCCGGCTGGCCGGCCTTACCACGCGCGACGAGCAGGATGCGCTCTTGCGGGTCGCTCTGGGTGCGGGGCGGATGACCGTCTGGCAGCTCGATCTGGCGCGGCGCGTGGTGCAGTTGGGCGGAGATGCGGCGCGGCTCCTCGGCGTGCAGAACCTGCCGCGCGAGATCCCGGCCGCGCTTTTCGAGGCGCGCGTCGATGCCGCGGACCTGCCCGCGTTGCGGAATGCCGAGGCTGCGGCCCTGCGCGGCGAGCCGATGCAGGTCGAGCTTCGGCTGACGCTTGCGGGCGGTGGCGATCGCTGGCTGCGCCTCGTGGGAGAGACGCAGCGGGATCGCGACGGCCAGCCCGAGCGGATCGTGGGGGTGGCCTACGACATCTCGGCCCGCAAGCGCGCCGAGGCCCAGCTTCGCGAGAGCGAGGAGCATTACCGCGATGTCTTCTCGGCCATAGATGAAGGCTTCTGCATCTGCGAGATGGTCACCGATGCGGCGGGCGAGCCGATCGACTACCGCTTTCTCGAGGCAAACCCCCTGTTCGAGAGCATGACGGGCCTCTCGAACCCGATGGGCCGGACGGCCCTTGAACTGGTGCCGGATCTCGAGCGGCACTGGATCGAGACCTACGCCCGGGTGGGGCTGGGGCGCGAGACGTTGCGCTTCGAGCTGCCGTCGGATGCGATGGGCCGCTGGTTCAATGTCTTTGCCACCCCGCTTTCGGCGCACGGCCGGTTCGCGATGGTGTTCAAGGATGTGACCGAACGGCGCCGCAGCGAGGAGGCGCTGCGCGAAAGCGAGGCCATGTTCCGCACCGTCACTTCGACCATGCCGCAGATCGTCTGGTCCGCGCAGCCGGGCGGGCAGGTGGATTTCCTGAACCAGCGCTGGACGGATGTCACTGGCGCGCCCGCGCGCCCGGCCGACGGCGAGGGGTGGCACGCGTTCTTCCACCCCGGGGATCGGGCCGAGATGGACCTGAGGTGGAAGCAGGCGCTTGCCACCGGGGAACCCTACGAGATCGAACACCGGCTTCGCCATCGCGACGGCTGTTATCGCTGGATGCTGGGGCGCGCCCTGCCGGTGCGCGACGCCGAGGGGCGGATCCTGCGCTGGATGGGCTCGTGCACCGATATCCACGACATGAAGCTTGCCCAGCAGCGGCGACAGCTTCTGCTCGAGGAGATGGATCACCGGGTCAAGAACATCCTCGCGCTGGTGCAGGCCGTGGCGCGCCAGTCCTTCGGTGGCATCCCCGAGGCGGCGAAGGCGCGCGACGCCTTCTACGGCAGGCTTCAGGCCCTGGCGGGGGCCTACAGTCACCTCCGGCACGAGAGCTGGGCGCAGGCCTCGCTCCGCCAGATCATCGGCACCTCGGTCGCCGGATGCGGCGCCAACGCCGAGGCGGTCACGCTGGACGGGCCGGACGTGATGCTGCCGCCCCGCTCGGCCGTGCCGCTTTCCATGGCGGTTCATGAGCTGTGCACCAACGCCATGAAATACGGGGCGCTCTCTGCTCGCGAAGGCCGCGTGACGATCCGCTGGACCCAACTTCCCGACGCGCGGCTGCATCTGGTCTGGGCGGAGGCGGACGGGCCCCATGTCGTGCCGCCCTCGCGGGCCGGCTTCGGGGTGCGGATGATCGAGACGGTCCTGGCGGCCGAGGTGGCGGGCACGGTGAAGCTCGATTTCCGGCCCGAAGGTGTGCGCTGCGACATCGAGATCGCGATGCCCGCGCCCGAGGTGCCCTCGGCCGGCGCTCCGCCGCTGTCCGCCTGACGCGGGGCCGCCGCGGTTCAGCCGCCGCTGCGGCCCGCCTCGCGGATCAGGGCGCGGATCGCCTCCTGCTTGCGGACGACGGCGGGCGCCAGAACGAACGGATAGAAGGTCTCGTGTCCCAGCGCCTGATTGACCGCGTTGAGGGCGATCACCAGCTCGACCCAGACCCCGGTGAGCCGTGACATCGGTTCTTCGATCAGCGCGTCGAGGCCCTGGGGCAGTGTGGCCGAAGTCAGCAGCCCGAAGGCCTGCGCCGTCTCGATCCCGTCGAGCAGGTGGAAGACATGCGCCCAGCTTTCGGCGAAGTCCTCCCAGGGATGGGCCGTGGCGTAGGCCGAGATGAAACGGTCCGGCCAATCCGGCGGCGGTCCCTCGGCATAATGGGTCTGGAGAGCTACGGCATAATCCTGCCGTTCGTCCCCGAAGACCTCGCGCAGTTGCCCCAGGCGGTCGGCCCGGCCCTCGGTGAGAACGTCCCAGTAGTGATGCGCAACCTCATGGCGCAGGTGGCCGGTGAGGGTGCGGTAAGGCTCGTTCATCTCCGAGCGGATCCGCTCGCGCTCGGCGTCGTCCGCCTCGGCGATGTTGAGGGTGATGGTGCCATTGGCGTGGCCGGTCAGGATCCGGGGCGCGCTGCCGTCGAGCGGATCGCCCTTCAGCTCGAACCGGGGCACGGCGGCGCCCCGCCCGTCGAAGAGAGGCAGGTGCAGCCGGTGCAGCATGAGGATCAGCGGCCGCTTGGCTGTCTCGATCCGTTCCCATCGCTCGCGGTTGTCGTGGATGGACAGGTCCGGCACGACGGTCGTGTGCAGACACGAGAGGCAGAGAGGTACGCCCTCGTGCGCGGTCCAGTTGCAGTTGATCACCTCGCGGTTGGCGCAGGGCGTGCCCGAACCCTCCTGCAGGTCGGCAAAGCCTGTGTCCGGGTCGAACCGAAGCTGCGCCCCGCAGGCGAGGCAGGCGGTGTTGCGAAAGAAGATCTCCTGCCGGCAGGAGGGACAGCTGAAGCGTTGCAAGGTGGGACCGTGACTGAAGAGCGACCGCGCCCAACGGCGGCCGACGGGCTTCGGTTCCGGTTCTTCTGCGGGCTGGGGGATGGCTCCGCCCCGATGACGGCGCAGCTGCGGCCCTGGCCCGGGCCTTTCCGCCCCTATCCGTGTGCGGATTGCGCCGCCGGAGGTGCCCGGCGATCCATCTCGGAGTAGAACTTCCGCTTGTCCTCGTACATGCGCTGGTCCGCCCGTTTCACGAGGGACTCCATCGACTCGCCCGCCTGGCTGCTGGCGGCACCCATCGAGACGACCAGCGGCGCGGCAAAATGGAAGCGGTTGTTCACCGCGAGCAGCCGCTTGATCGTGTCGAGCATGGCCTGCGCCTCGGGCTCGCCCGCGCGCGGCATGACGACGGCAAACTCGTCGCCTCCGATCCGGGCCGCATGGTTCGTGTCGCCCGCCGCTTCCTTCAGCACCTCGCCCAGCCGGCGCAACAGCTGGTCGCCCGCGTCATGGCCAAGCGCGTCATTGACCCCCTTGAGGCCGTTCAGGTCGAGCATCGCCACCGAGACCGGCCGCACCCCCTGCCGTTCGAGCCGGTTCAACTCGTCGATGTAGAAGGCCCGGTTGTGGACGCCCGTCAGCACGTCATGCTTGCCCAGATAGGCCAGATAGGCCTCGGCCTTCTTGCGCGCCGTAATGTCGGTCAGGGCGACCTGCACCAGCGACCAGTCATGCTCATGTCCCGGAAGCACGGCGAAATGCATGATCACCGCCCGTTCCGTGCCGTCGAGCGCGTAATTCACCACTTCCCGGCTGTGATAATAGTGATGGTTCCACAACTCGATCAGTTGCTCGCGGAAATGCTGCTCCATGTTGTCGCGGAACACGTCGCGCAGCCGGCTGAGAAGCGTGCGCTTGTCAGGGGCGCAGAACATCTCGAGCGTCGCGCGGTTCACGTCGATCACCCGGATCTCGCCCATGCATTGGCGAACGAACTCGGGGTGGACGTCGGTGAAGACCCGCAGATCCACGATCCCGCGCGAGCGGAGATTCTCGAGCAGGTGGCGGATCTGGCTGAAATCCTCGACCCAGAGCGAGACGGGCGAATGTTCGAAGATGCCCTCGGCATAGCGGCGGCTCACGAGTTCGCGCCGCCGCGCCTCCTCGCGGGCGGTCACGTCCTCGCACGTGAGCAGGATGCGCTCGAGGCTGTCTTCGGAGCCGGGCAGCACCGTGCCGCGCAACTGGATATCCATCCGGCGTCCGGTCAGCGAATAGTTCACCGCCGTGCTGGCAAAGCTCGTCTCACCCGCCCAGAGTTGCGACAGCTCGTTCACATGGCTCTGCAACATCTCGTCGCGAAAGACCGACCCGAGATTTTCCACCAGATGCGCCATGTCCTGCGCCTCGTAGAGGTCGAGGGTGCGGGCATTGACCTTGATGACCCTGATCCGGCGCGAGCAGGCCGCAACGCGCGACAGGTCGGCTTCGAGAAAGGCGCGGATATCCTCGACCCCCTCGGCCCGCCACTCGTCCATCAGGGCGCGGACACCGCTGAAATCCTCGATCCACATCGAGACGGGGGCGAGGTCGAAGGCGGACTCCTCGATTGGCCTCGGCTCGATGGTCATGAGTCACGCCTCTTCGGAAATTATGGATCGGACAAACCACATGATGCACTCGTGACCGCTGCCGATGTGCTAATGCAACTGCAGTCAATTCGTAAAGCTCAAGTTGCGGCAATCCTGCACGAATTTCCGCCGCTTCAAGAAGATCATGACGATCGGAACGGCAGGCCGCGGCATTGTGCGGAACGTCCGGGGCATCCTGCGGACCCTTCGACGGTTGCCGCGCAGGCGCGGGATCGCCATTGTGGCAGCAACGCCTCTTTCACGGACCATCCATGCCCGACACAGACCCCGCGCCCCGCCCGCCCAAGGACCGCACGCTCGTTGCCCGCGTGCAGACCGGGGCGCTGGTCATCATCGCCTTTGCGGTGGTGCTCTTCCTGCTGGTTCAGGCCCAGTTCATCCTCATCTCGCTGGCCGTCTCGGTCATTCTCTTCAGCCTGACGAGCGATGCGATCGCGCTGGTCGGGCGCGTTCGCTTCGGACCGGTCAAGATCCCCAACTGGCTGGCCACCAGCCTTGCGCTGCTGCTGCTGGCCACGGTGCTCCTGTCGGTGGCGGCGGTCATCGTCTCGCAGGTCAACACGGTGCTGCTGACCGCCCTCAGCTACAGCGAACAGGCCCCTGCGGCCGTGGCGGCAATCTTTTCGTGGCTTGGACAGGATGCGGAAGAGGCGGTGCTCTCCTCGATCCGCGCCGTCGAGATCTCGGGCTACCTGCGGACACTGGCTGCGCAGGCGGGGGCGCTGATGCAGGCCACGGTTCTGGTGATCCTGTTCGTGGGGTTCCTCTTTGCGGAGCGGGTCTGGTTCCCGGTCAAGCTGCTCAACCTGATCGGAGACCCCGACCGCGCGCGGCGCGTCGAGGAGATCGTGGGCTCGATCATGCGGCGGGTGAACCGCTACCTGCTGGTCAAGACCCTGGTCAGCGCCATCACCGGCCTGCTGGTCTGGGGCGTGGCCCTGGCCTTCGGGCTCGACCTGGCGGCGCCGCTCGGGATGCTGACCTTCATCCTGAATTTCATACCGAGCATCGGCTCGATCGTCTCGACGCTGCTGATCGTGCTGGTCGCATTCGTGCAGACCGTCGATGTCGCCACCGCCCTGTCGCTGCTGGCCTTCGTGGGCGCGATCCAGTTCATTTGCGGCAACGTTCTCGATCCGATGCTGATGGGGAGGGCCCTGCAGCTCTCGTCCTTCGGCATCATCATCAGCCTGGCCTTCTGGGGTGCGGTCTGGGGGATCCCGGGGATGTTCCTGTCGGTGCCGATCATGGTGGCGCTGATGATCGTCAGCGCCGAGATCGACCCGCTGCGGCCGATCGCGGTGCTGCTTTCGCGGCAGGGGCTTGCCGTGCCGATGAGGCGCCAGCGAGCCGAGCCGGTGCCGCCCACCCGTCTGGAGCGGCGGGGCTGACGGGCCGGGCCCGGGCCGCTACTCCGCCGCCAGAGAGGTCGCCTCGCGGCGGCTGCCCAGCACCGGGGCGAGCCACCGCTCGACCTCGGCCAGCGGCATGCCCTTGCGGCGGGCGTAATCCTCGGCCTGGTCGCGCTCGATCCGTGCGAGGCCGAAGTAGTAGGACTCGGGGTGGGCGATGTAGAGGCCCGAGACCGACGAGCCCGGCCACATCGCCATGCTCTCGGTCAGCTCCACCCCCGTTGCCGCTGTCGCATCGAGCAGGCGGAACAGCGTGACCTTCTCGGTGTGGTCCGGCTGGGCGGGATAGCCGGGGGCGGGCCGGATGCCGCGGTAGGGCTCGGCGTGGAGGTCCTGGGGCGCGAAGGCCTCATTGGGCGCGTAGCCCCAGTAGTCTCGGCGGACACGTTCGTGCAGCATCTCGGCCATCGCCTCGGCGAAGCGATCGGCGAGCGCCTTGACCATGATCGAGGAATAGTTGTCGTTCGCGCGGTCAAATCCGTCGGCAATCGCGGCCTCCTCCGGCCCGGCGGTCACGACAAAGCCGCCAACCCAGTCGGGCGCCGTCCCCTCGGGCGCCACGAAGTCCGCGAGCGCCACGTTCGGCCGGCCCTCGCGCTTGGGCACCTGCTGGCGCAGCGTGTGGAGGGTGGCGAGCGTCTCGCGCCGGCTCTCGTCGGCATAGAGGCGGATGTCGTCGCCCACCGCATTGGCCGGCCAGAAGCCCACCACTGCGCGGGGCGTGAACCAGCGGTCCGCCACCAGCCGCTCGAGCATCGCCTGCGCGTCGGCAAAGAGCGCGCGCGCCGCCTCGCCCTGCGTCTCATCCTCGAGGATGCGCGGCCAGACCCCCTTCATCTCCCATGCATGGAAGAACATCGTCCAGTCGATGTAGCGCGCAATCTCGGCCAGATCCCAGTCCTCGATCACCCGGACCCCGGTGAAGGTGGGCGGGGTGGCGGAATAGGACGGCCAGTCGAGCCGGAGGGCATTGGCCCGCGCGGCGGCGAGCGAGAGGCGCTGCTTGGCGCGCTCGGACCGCGCATGGCGCTCGGCCACCTGCGCATAGTCGGCGCGCAGCCCCTCGACATAGGCCTGCCTTTGCGTCGGGCTGAGCAACTGGCTCACCACGCCCACCGCCCGGCTGGCATCGGCAACATGCACCGCCGGGCCGCGGTGATAGGCGGGCGCGATCCGGACGGCGGTGTGCACCCGCGAGGTCGTGGCCCCCCCGATCAGCAGCGGAACCCCAAAGCCCTCGCGCTCCATCTCTGCGGCGAGCGTCACCATCTCGTCCAGCGACGGGGTGATGAGGCCCGACAGGCCGATCACATCCACCTTCTCGGCCCGCGCCACCTCGAGGATCCTCGCCGGCGGCACCATCACGCCCAGGTCGATGATCTCGTAGTTGTTGCAGGCCAGCACGACGCCGACGATGTTCTTGCCGATGTCGTGCACGTCGCCCTTGACGGTTGCCAGCAGCACCTTGCCGGCCGCCTCGCGGGCACCGCCCTTGTCGGCCTCCATGTGGGGCAGAAGCACCGCGACCGCCTGCTTCATCACGCGCGCCGACTTCACCACCTGCGGCAGGAACATCTTGCCCGCGCCGAAGAGATCGCCCACCACGTTCATCCCCGCCATCAGCGGGCCCTCGATCACATGCAGCGGCCGCTCGGCCGCAAGCCGGGCCTCCTCGGTGTCGGCCCCGATGAATTCGGTGATGCCGTTCACCAGCGCATGTTCCAGCCGTTTTTCCACCGGCCAGTCCCGCCACGCCAGATCGCGCACCTTCTCCTCGCGGGCGCCGCCGCGGAAGCGGTCCGCAACGGCCAGAAGCCGCTCGGTCGCGTCGCGACGACGGTTCAGGACCACATCCTCGCAGGCCTCGCGCAGCTCTGGGTCGATCTGGTCATACACAGCCAGCTGGCCCGCGTTGACGATCCCCATGTCCATCCCTGCCCGGATGGCATGGTAGAGGAAGACGGCATGCATCGCCTCGCGCACGGGCTCGTTGCCGCGGAAGCTGAAGGACAGGTTCGAGACGCCGCCCGAAACATGGGCATGGGGCAGGTTCGCCCGGATCCAGCGGGTGGCCTCGATGAAATCGACGCCGTAGTTGTCGTGCTCCTCGATGCCGGTGGCCACGGCGAAGATGTTCGGGTCGAAGATGATGTCCTCGGGCGGGAAGCCGATCTCCTCGACGAGGATGCGGTAGGCGCGGGCGCAGATCCCGGTCTTGCGGGCGAAGCTGTCGGCCTGTCCCTCTTCGTCGAAGGCCATGACGACCACCGCCGCGCCATAGGCGAGGCAGAGCCCGGCCTGCTGGCGGAAGATCTCCTCGCCCTCCTTCAGGCTGATCGAATTGACGACGGGCTTGCCCTGCACGCATTTCAGCCCCGCCTCGATCACCTCCCACTTCGAGCTGTCGATCATCAGCGGCACGCGGGCGATGTCGGGCTCGGCCGCGATCAGGTTGAGGAACTCGACCATGGCGGCCCTCGAGTCGATCAGCCCCTCGTCCATGTTCACGTCGAGGATCTGCGCACCGTTCTGCACCTGATCGCGCGCGACCTCGAGGGCGGCCGCATAGTCGCGGTTGGTGATCAGCTTGCGGAAGCGCGCCGAGCCCGTGACGTTCGTCCGCTCGCCGATGTTGACGAAGGGAATGTCGGGGGTCAGCACGAAGGGCTCGAGGCCCGAGAGGCGGAGGTGGCGGCTCATTTCACGGCCCTCGGAGCAAGGCCCGCCACCGCGTCCGCGATGGCGCGGATGTGGTCGGGCGTGGTGCCGCAGCAGCCGCCGACGATATTGACCAGCCCCTCGCGGGCAAACCGCGCCACCTGTGCGGCCGTATCCTCGGGACCCTCGTCATACTGGCCGAAGGCGTTGGGCAGGCCCGCGTTCGGATAGGCGCAGGTGAAGCTGTCGGAGACGCCGGCGAGTTCGGCCAGATGCGGGCGCATGGCCGCCGCGCCAAGCGCGCAGTTCAGCCCGACAGTGAAGGGCCGGGCATGGCGCACCGAGTGCCAGAAGGCGGTGGGCGTCTGGCCCGAGAGCGTGCGCCCCGAGGCATCGGTGATCGTGCCCGAGATCATCAGCGGCAGCCGGCGCCCGGCTTCGGCGAAGGCCTCGAAACAGGCGAAGATCGCGGCCTTGGCGTTCAGCGTGTCGAAGATCGTCTCGATCAGGATGAGATCGGCGCCCCCTTCGATCAGACCGCGGACTTGCTGGCTGTAAGCGGTGCGCAGATCGTCGAAGGTGACGGCCCGGAAGCCGGGATCGTTCACATCCGGGCTGATCGAGGCGGTGCGGTTGGTGGGCCCGACCGCTCCCGCGACGAAGCGCGGCTTGCCGTCGATGGCGGTGGCGCGGTCAAGCGCCCGCCGCACGATCCGCGCCCCCTCGACGTTCAGGTCACGCACCGCGGATTCCATGCCATAGTCGGCCTGCGCGATGGTGGTGGCCGAGAAGGTGTTCGTCTCGACGATGTCGGCGCCCGCCATGGCGTAGCGGAAATGGATCTCCTCGATCGCCTGAGGCTGCGTCAGGATCAGCAGGTCGTTGTTGCCCTTCTGCGGATGGTCCGAGTGGTGACGGCAGGCGCAATCCCCGGCGTAATCCTCTTCTCCCAGTCCGAGTTGCTGGATCTGCGTTCCCATCGCCCCGTCGAGGATCAGGATGCGCTCGCGCGCGAGGGCATCGAGCACGGGAAAGACGGGGGAGGGTGGCAGTGAGAAGGGCAACATCGGGCAGGTCCGTCAGGGCAAGGTAAGGTGTGACCATACCTTGTCGGACGGAAACCACCATCTTCATAATAATCAGGATGTTTATGCAATTCGTTCATGTCGGGGCGGATGAGGACGCGCAGCGGGCCGGGCGGTGCCGGGATGCGCAGGCGATGCGCGCGTGCGTCCGCTGGTCAAGCCCCGAAGGGCAGGATAGGACGGGCCATGGCCCTCCGCGCGACCGATCTCGACCAGCTCATCCGTCACGGCTTCGACGACGTGATCGACGTCCGCTCGCCCGCCGAGTGGGTGGAGGACCGCGTTCCCGGCGCGATCAACCTGCCGGTGCTCGACAATGAAGAGCGGGCCCGCGTGGGCACGATCTACAAGCAGGTCAGCCCCTTCTCGGCCCGCAAGATCGGCGCGGCCCTCGTTGCGCGCAACGCGGCCCGCCACATCGAGGAGGTTCTGGCCGACCGGCCCGGCGGCTGGCGGCCGCTCGTCTATTGCTGGCGCGGCGGCCAGCGGTCGAACTCCTTCGCCATGATCCTTGGCCAGATCGGCTGGCGCGTCGAGGTGCTCGAGGGCGGCTACAAGAGCTGGCGCGGCCTCGTGGTCCGCGAACTTTACGAACGGGCGGTGCGTGCGCCGGTCGTGGTGATCGACGGCAACACCGGCTCGGCCAAGACCGAGCTTCTTGCCCAGCTCGGGGCGCTGGGCGTGCAGGTTCTCGATCTCGAGGGGCTGGCCAACCACCGCGGCTCGCTCTTTGGCGCGTTCGCGGGCGGGCAGCCTGCGCAGCGCGGGTTCGAGAGCCGTCTGGCGGTGGCGCTCTCGCGGCTGGATCCGGTGCGGCCCGTGGTGGTCGAGGCGGAGTCGAGCAAGGTGGGCGAGATCCGCCTGCCGCCCGGCCTCTGGAAGGCGATGCAGGCGGCCCCCCGGATCGAGGTCTCGGCCCCCGTGGGCGCGCGGGCGGCCTATCTGGTCCGCGCCTATCGCGATCTGGTCGAGGACGGGCCGCGGCTGGGACAGGTGATCGACCTGCTCCGTCCTCTGCATCCGGCGAAGGCCATCGAGGAGTGGCATGGGCTGGCCGCGCAGGGCCGTTTCGAAGACCTGGCCGCGGAGCTGATGGAGCGCCACTACGATCCCCGCTACGCGAAACATCGTGCCCGCGCGGGCAGGGCGGCCGATCTGGTCGAGACGGATACGCTCGACGACCTTCCCGCCCTCGCGGCGCGAGTGGCCGCGAGGGTCGCGCGGCTGGCGGGGCGCTGAATGGAGGGAGGTCCGCGCGATCTGGTTTTGATCGGCGGCGGGCACGCCCACGCGCTCGTGCTGCATGGGTGGGTCCCGACGCCCGAGGTGCGGGTGACGCTGGTCAACCCGAACCCGACCGCGCCCTACACCGGAATGCTGCCCGGCCATGTGGCGGGCCACTACAGCCGCGACGAGATGATGATCGATCTGGCGGCGCTGGCCGGGCGACGGGGGGCGCGGCTCGTCCTCGACCGGGCCACGGGCCTCGACCGCGCGGCGCGCAGGGTGCTGCTCGCCGGCGGCGAGGCGCTGCCCTACGACGTGGCCTCGATCGACGTGGGCATCTCGTCGGACCTGCCGAGCGTGCCGGGTGCCGCCGAACATGCGGTGGCCGCCAAGCCGCTCGGCTCCTATGCCGACCGATGGGACAGGTTCCTCGCGTCCCGCCCCGCAGATCCGAGGCTGGTGGTGATCGGGGGCGGCACCGGTGGGGTGGAACTGGCGATGGCCTCGGCCTTCCGGTTGCGGTCGGCGGGTGCGCGGCCCCGCGTCACGGTGATCGAGCGGGCGGACACGGCCCTTCCCGGCCTGGGTGACGGCGCGAGGAGGGCGCTGCTCGCCCGGATGGCGCGGCTGGACATTCGCCTCCTCACCGGGGCCGAGGTGGAGCGTATAGAATCCGGCGGGGTGATCCTTGCGGACGGCGCGCGGATCGCGTCGGATTTCACCCTGACGGTCGCCGGGGCGCGGCCGCAGAAGTGGCTGGAAGACACCGGCCTCGCGCTCGAGCGTGGCTTCGTGCGCGTCGGGCCGAGCCTCCAGACGTCGGACCCTGCGATCTTCGCAGCCGGCGACTGTGCGCATCTTACGCACGCGCCGCGCCCCAAGGCCGGTGTCTTTGCCGTCCGCGAGGCCCCGGTGTTGCGCCGAAACCTGCAGGCCGCCCTGTCCGGGGGACCAATGCGGGCCTATAGGCCGCAGCGCGACTACCTGAAGCTCATCTCCTGCGGCGGGCGCGTGGCGGTTGCCGACAAGTTCGGACTGCGGCTCGAAGGGGCGCTGCTCTGGCGGTGGAAGGATCGCATCGACCGCCGTTTCATGGCGCAGTTCCGCCCTGACGCGCCCTGAGGCGGTCCCATCGCGCAGAAGTTCCCGCAATGGTTGCAAGGCGGTCTTCCGGTTGCTAGCCTCGCCGGATCATGAAGTCGAGACAGCGCATCAGTATCGCCCAGACGCAGCGGTTGCAGCTGAACCTCGGTTTGACCGCCTCGATCCGCATCCTCAGCTCGGACGCCGAGGGCCTGACCCGGTATCTGGAGGAGCAGGCGGGCGAGAACCCCCACATCCAGCTGGAACGGGTCCAGTCCGCCGAGTGGCTGCCGCGCTGGACCAGCGTCCTGCCGCGCATGGCGCACGGGGATGGGCCGCCCGTGGAGGCGGCGGGGGCGGCCGGGCCGAGCCTCATGGCGCATGTGATGGGCCAGATCGACCGGCTGTTCCCGAAGGGGCCCGAGCGGCGGATCGCCATGCTGCTCGCCGAGGGGTTGGAGCCGACCGGGTGGCTCGGCACCGATCCCGTTCAGGTTGCAGGTCAGGCCCGTGTTGCGGTGGCCGAGGTCGAGGCGGTGCTCGCCCGCCTCCAGCGGATCGAGCCCGCGGGCCTCTTCGCCCGCAATCTTGCGGAATGCCTGCGGCTGCAGGCTGTCGAGGCCGGGCGCCTCGATCCCGCCCTCGCCACCATGTTCGACCATCTCGACCTGGTGGCGCAGGGCGCGCATGCGCGGCTCGCACGCATGTGCGGCACCGACGAGGCGGCCATCCTCGCGCGCCTGCGCCTGATCCGCAGCTTCGATCCCAAACCCGGCGCCCAGTTCGACCCTGGCGCCGCGCCGGTCCGCGAGCCCGACCTGATCGCCACCCTGACCGATGCCGGCTGGGAAGTGGCGCTCAATCGCTCGGCCCTGCCATCCGTGCGGATCCGCAAGCCGGACAAGCGCCCCGCGACGGCCGCCGCCCGCGCCGCCTGGACACAGGCGCAGGCGGTGGGGCGCATGATCGAGACCCGGAACGCGACGCTCCTGCGCGTCGCGCGCGAGATCCTCGCTCGGCAGGAGGCGGCACTCGACGAGGGCCCGGCGGCGTTGGTCCCCCTCACCATGGCCGATGTGGCCGGGGCGCTCGAGATCCACGAGAGCACGGTGAGCCGGGTCGTTTCGGGCACCTGCGTGGACACGCCCCGAGGGACCTGGTGGCTACGGCGCATGTTCAGCGGCCGGGTGGCCGAGGGGGGGGCTTCGGCCGCAGCGGTCCGCGCGGCGATCTCGGAGCTTGTGGCGCAAGAGGATGCGGCGGCTCCGCTGTCGGATGCGGCACTGGCCGAGGCGCTGGCGGCCCGGGGCATGCCGCTTGCCCGCAGGACGGTCGCGAAATACCGCGAGATCCTGAACATTCCGCCGGCCCACCGCCGGCGCCGCCGGCCCGTCCGCGTCGCCTGACAGGCCCGCCCCGGCCTGCCCGCGTCGCTCCGCTGTGAAGCGGATATGGGTGCTGATGCGCGTTGTCGCCGTGCGGCTCCCCTGGGCGTCGCCACTCCCGCCGACCTGATGGTGATGGAGCCGGGGGTCAGCAAGTTCGGCGACTGCTCGACCTGCCGCTGATGGTCAGGTTTCGTCGTTGCAGTGGGCCTCGTCCCAATCATCCGGCCCGGCAGGTCATGTCCGTGGCAAGAGCCGCGCAGGAGGGCGCGCGCTCTTGTCTTATGGTCCGCAAGGAGCCGCCGCAGGCTGTCTCGGGCGAAAGTTGCCATGCCGCATGTGCGGACGAAAAAACTTGCGAAAGATCCCTTGCAGCCGCCGGACGGCTGCGCTAATAGCCCTCTCACGGAGTGCGGGCGTAGCTCAGGGGTAGAGCATTACCTTGCCAAGGTAAGGGTCGTGAGTTCGAATCTCATCGCCCGCTCCAGTAAATCAGGCTGTTGGCCGAAAGGCAGGAAGCAGCCAACTTTCACCGACATTGACGACTACCGTTTCCGCCTGTTCTGGTCGGAAAGCGTCTTTGACCGTGGCGGCGAGGCCGGGCCGACATCTCCGGCACAGGTCTGAACGCTGCGACGGGGGTCGGCCGCGGATTCGGTGCCAGCCTTGAAGAGGGCGCGTCTCGTCTGGTAAGCCCGGACCGTCCGACCGCGCCTGCCGAGGGGAGAGTCCAGTGTCAGGAGACCGGCCGCCCCGAGCGGTCAAGCGCGCCGTCACCGTGAAGGATGTCGCCGCCGCCGCCAATGTCTCGCGCGCGACGGCGGCGCGGGCATTGAACGGATACGGCTATGTCGGCGACGAGGCTTCGCGCCGGGTTCAGGAGGCGGCGGAGCGGCTGGGCTACCGCGGCAACCGCATCGCGCAGGCGCTGCGGCAGGGGCAGATGCCGATCGTGGGCTTCGTGCCGGGTGACATCCAGAACCCGTTCTTCGCCCGCGTGGCGCATGACATCGACGCGGCGCTGCGGCGGAGCCGACACAGCCTGCTCATCGCGAGCAGCGAGGAGAGCCTCGCGCAGGAGCAGAGCCTGCTCGACAACCTGCGAGCGCTGAACGTGCGCGGGATGATCGTGGCGCCGGCCTCTGAAGGGGACAATCCGCATCTTCAGCGTCTTGTGCGCGAGCGGGTGCCGCTGGTGCTGATCGACCGCGAATTGCCGGAGATCGACTGCGACAGCGTCACGGTGGACAACGAGGGTGGCGCGCGCGAGGCGATCGCCCTGCTGATCGCGAATGGCCATCGGCGGATCGCGCTGATCCATGACGAGTCGCGCATCGCCACGGCCCGGCAGCGGCGCGAGGGCTATCTGCGCGCGCTGGCCGAGGCGGGTCTCCCGGTCGAGGAGGGGCTGATCGCGGTGTCGCAATCGACGGTGGAGCATGCCATCGACGCCACGATCCGCCTCTTCAGCCGGCCCGAGCGGCCGACCGCGCTCTTCACCGTGGACAGCCTGATGACGACGGGGGCGCTGCTGGCGCTGCGCTCGATGGGTCTCGCCGTGCCGCGCGACGTGTCGCTGATCGGGTTCGACGATTTCGACCTCGCGACCTTCACCGATCCGCAGATCACGGTGGTGGCGCAGCCGGTGGGGCAGATCGGGCCGCTGGCCGTCGAGATGCTGCTCGAGCGAATCCGCGGCAGCGACGTGCCGGCGCGCCATGTGCGGTTTCCGACGCGGCTGATCGCGCGCGGTTCGGTCGCGCGGGCAGATTTCGGGCGGCGCGCCTGCACTTAACCTGCATCCTGAAATAATCTCTTGCCTGGTGGGCAGAGCCGTGCAGTAGTGGCGTGTGAGATCGGTCTCTTAGCCCATGCGCGCCCGGACCGGTCTCTTCTTTTGCAGCGTTATGAGATCGGTCTCATGTCAACCACCGCCGAGCAGCCGGACATTCTCGCCCCTCGCCTTGCGCCCGACGCCGGGATCTTCCTGTGCGAGGCGCGTCCGATGCTGCGGGCCTGTCTGGACAGCGGCGTGCGCAGGATCTTCTTCGTGGCGCCGACTGGTCCGCGGCTTCTGACGCTGCCGGCAGTTCAGCTGATCTGCCGGGGGTCGCGCATTCCCGCAGCCGCCTTGTCGGCGGACGAGCTGATGCTGGCGCCGCCGTGCGGCCTTGGGTCGGGGGCACTGGCGGTGCTTGTGGAGCCGAAACCCGAACTTGGGGCTTTCCTCGCGCGAAGCGGCGTTGCGACATGCACCCTGACGGCCACCGCGCCCGAAGCCGTCGCCCTTCAGGCGCTGGCCATGGCGCTTGCGCTTTTGGCCGAGGTCGGCGCGATGCCCGAGGCCGAGGCGCTGCTGGCCGATCTGGCGCGTCTGCCGGCGATGCTGCCGGCGGCCGTGCGGGCCTTTGATCCCGAGGCGGCGGCGCTGGCCGCGCGTCTGCGGGGCGAGAGATACCTGATCGTCACGGCACCGGGCTCGGCCTGGCCGGTGGCGCATCAATTCGCGCTCGACACGCTCGAGAAGCGGCTGAGGATCCGCGCGCGCCCGGTTCACGCCAGTGACTTCTTCCACGGCACGCTGGAGCTGGTCGAGCCGGGCGTGAGCCTTCTGCTCGTGAAGGGCGAGGATGCGCTGCGTCCGCTGGCCGAGCGGGTCGAGAGGTTCGTTCCGCGCTACACCGACCGGCTCTGGACGGTCGATGCCGCCGCGGCCGAACTGCCCGGCCTTGCGCCGCAGGTGCGGGCGCTTGCCTCGCCGGTGGTGCTGGCCGCGCTCCTTGGGCGGGTCGGCGCGCATCTGGCGCCGAGCGGCGAGCCGGTCCCGTCACCCTGCGTCGAAGCCTGACGCCAATCCCCAACAAGAAGCCCACCAACAGGAGAGAGAAATGAAACGGTCCCTGCAGTCCATGACAGCCATCGTCGCCGCCATCTCGGCCATCGGGTGGGCGGGCGCAGCCACGGCGCAGACCGCCGTCGCCGATCCCTCGGCCCCGGTCGAGCACGAGGGCACGCTGAGGGTGATGACCAAGTTCGGGATGCAGCGCCTTGCGCCCTATTTCGTCGAGCTGGCGAAGGCGTATGAGGCGCAGCATCCGGGCGTGAAGATCGAGCTGATCCAGGAGGATGACGACAGCGTCAAGGGCAAGACCAAGACGCTCGTCGCCTCGAACTCGATCCCCGACGTCTTCTTCTCGTGGACGGGCACCTGGGGCGGCAATTTCGTGCGCGGCAAGCGGGCGGTGGATCTGACGCCGGTGATCGGGCCGGATACCGAGTGGGGTAAGACGTTTGCCCCCGCCGCAGTCGGCGCCTTTGTCTATGAGGGCAAGAATTACGGCATCCCGCTTTATCTCGATGCGAAGTTCATGGGCTACAACAAGACCATCTTCGCCGATCTGGGGATTTCGGAGCCCGCCACGCTCGAGGAGATGCTCGAGGCCTGCGACACGATCCGGGCGGCGGGGATCACGCCGATCTCGATCGGCAACAAGGAGCCGTGGGTGGCGGTCCACTATCTCGGCCAGCTTCTGGCCTACAACGTGCCGAAGGAGGTGCTCGAGCGCGACTTCGACCCGGCGACGGCCGACTATTCCGATCCCGGCTATGTCGCCTCGCTCGAGCAGTTCAAGGCGATCGCCGACCGCTGCACCATCGGCGCGGGCATGAACGGCATTTCCTACCAGACCGCCATTCAGGAACTGAGCGACGGCAAGGCCGCGATGTATTACCAGGAGATCATCGAGTTCGACAACGCCGCCTCGGCGACGACCAAGCTCACGCCCGAGGAGTTCGGCTTCTTCCCGCTGCCCGCGCCGAAGGAGGCCAAGGGCGATCCGAGGGCGCTCGAGGGCGCGCCCGAGGGCTACATGATCTCCTCCGCATCCGAAAACGTGCCGCTGGCGCTCGATTTCATGAAGTTCGTGACGACGCAGGCCAATGCCAAGGTGCTGTCGGCCCCGCCCTATGGCCAGCCGAGCGCGGTGATCGGCGGCGCCGATCCGGCCGATATGAGCCCGGCTGTGGTGGGCGGCCTCGAGGATATCGCCGAGGCCTCGTATCTCATGCAGTGGCTGGACACGGTGAACCATCCGCGGGTGGCGGCGGCGTGGCTGTCGAACCTGCAGGCCTTTGCCGGCGGCACGGTCTCGGCCGAAGAGGTCGTGGCCGAGGTCCGCAAGGCCGCCGCCTCGGCCAAGTGATGAGTTTGTCCGCGGACATGGGAAAGAGCGGGGTCGCCCTCAGCGGCACCGCCCTCGGGGCAGCGAGGGGGCCGCGGCTGCGCCCCTTCCTCGCCCGGCTGCTGGCGCTGCGCTGGATCGCCGTGGCGCTCATCATCGTGGGCTGGTTCGTCTATTACCCGATCGTCAACAACTTCTTCGTCAGCACCACGAACCACGACATCTTCACCGGAGAGGTGACGCAGGTCGGGCTCGAGAACTACCGAAGGCTTGCCGAGGATCCGGTGATCGGCCGCGCGCTCTGGAACAACGGCGCCTATGCGGTGCTGTCGATCGTCTTCCAGGTCTTTGCGGCCTTCTGCCTGGCCGCCATCGTCGAAGGCCTTGCGTCGGAACGCTGGCGCAACTTCTGGCGGGCGCTTTATTTCGTGCCCTCTGCGATCTCGACCACGGTCACGGGGCTTCTGTTCTACTTCATCTACCAGCCCAACATCGGCATCCTCGACGGGCTGCTGAAGCTGGCGGGGCGTGAGGAGTGGTCGCATGTCTGGCTCGGCGACGAGCGCACGGCGATCTATGCCATCATCGCCATGAGCCAGTGGCAGGGCTTCGGCTATTCGACGCTGCTCTTCACCATCGCGATCCAGAAGATCCCGCAGGAACTCTATGACGCGGCGCGGATGGACGGAGCGGGGCCGCTCCGGCGGCTGTGGAGCATCACCTTCCCGCTCACGCGCGAGATGACCGGCATGATGATCATCGTGACCGTGACCGGCGCCTTCCAGGTCTTCAACGAGGTGATGGTGATGACCGGCGGCGGGCCGAACAATTCGAGCCAGGTGCTGGGCACCTGGCTCTACGAACAGGGCTTCAACCAGAACGACATGGGCTATGCCGCGGCCATCGGCTCGGTCGTCTTCGCGATCACCCTGCTGACGGGGATCCTGCAGCTCTGGTACACGCGGCGGCGGAGGGTGATGGCATGAGCGCAGCCCTTTCGCAGGACCGGGGCTTCTGGCCGGGGATCGGGCGGGCCTTCCTCTGGGCCTTCCTGCTGGCCGTAGGGGTGATCGTCCTGTACCCGCTGCTCTGGATGGCGCTTGGCGGCTTCAAGTCGAACAGCCAGATCTTCGACCAGCCCTTCGCGCTGCCGCAAAGCTGGTCGCTCGACAACTACTTCGCCGCCTGGCGGAGCGTGCAGGGCTACATGATCTCGAGCCTTCTGGTCACCTTCGCCTCGACCGTGGCCACGGTGCTGATCTCGGCCCGCGCGGCCTATGGGCTGACGCGGACGGCGATGCCCGCAAAGCCCCTGATCACCGCCTTCGTGCTGGGCGGCATGATGCTGAGCCCGACAGTCGCGCTGGTGCCGCTGGTGCGGATGCTCCAGTCGCTGGGGCTTTACGACACGCAATGGGCGCTGATCATCCTCTACACCGCCTTCCGCGTGCCCTTCACCACCTTCCTGATCCGCGCCTACATGCTCGACCTGCCGCGCGACCTCGACGAGGCCGCGATGATGGACGGGGCAAGTCCCGGCCAGATCTACCGCAGGATCATCCTGCCGCTCTGCCGGCCGATCATCGTCTCCTGCGTCGTCCTCCACATCCTCTTTGCTTGGAACGAATATCTCTTCGCCATGATCTTCACCAACAGCCCCAGCGTGCAGACGCTGCCCGTCGGCCTGACCTCGATGATGTCGAAACACGGCACCGACTTTTCGCAGGTCTTCGCCGCCATGACGCTCTCGGCGCTGCCGATCGTCATCATCTTCTTCCTGACCCAGCGGTATTTCATCCGCGGCCTGACCGAGGGAATGGCGAAATGAGCAGCCCCCGCCTTGCCGCCCGCCAGCTGATCGGGTCGAACTTCGCCTTCCAGCACTATCCGTTCCCCGAGGTCGCGCGCCTCATGCGCGGCTTCGGCCTCAGCCGGATCGAGCTTTGGGGCGTGGCGCCGCATCTCGACCTGTTCCATGCCGATGCCGCCCGCGTGGCCGAGGTGAAGCGCGTGCTGGCGGGCGAGGGCCTCTCGGTGCGCTGCCTCACGCCCGAGCAGGTGGTCTATCCGATCAACATCGCCTCGGGCGACGACGCCTTTCGCCGGGCCAGCATCGACCGCTTTCGCCGCGCGGCCGATATCGCGGCCGAGCTGGGTGCCTCGCACCTGTTCCTGACCCCCGGCCGGGGCTTCGAGACCGAGCCGGCCGAGCGCGCATGGCAGCGGTCGGCCGAGGCGCTGGCCGAGATCGCCGAGCACGCGGCGGGGCAGGGGCTGCGCTGCCTGCTCGAGCCGCTGCAGCGGGTCGAGAGCAACATTGCCCAGAGCGCCGCCGACATTGCCCGGCTGATGGGGATGGTGGGCGCGGCGAACATGGACGTGGTGCTCGATCTGGTGGCGATGGCCTGCGCGGGCGACAGCGTGGGCGACTACATGCGGCTCTTCGGCGAGCGGCTGGTGCATGTGCATGTGGTGGACGGGCGCCCGGCGGGGCATCTGGTCTGGGGTGACGGCGAGCTGCCGCTCGCGGACTGGCTGGGCGAGCTGGCGGCCGCGGGCTATGGCGGCACGCTGACCTTCGAGCCCTTCGGCGACGGCTCCTACGCGCTCGATCCGGTGACGGCCTGGACCCGCAACCTGCGGGCCATCGCACCGCATCTGGAACCCGGGGAGGCCGCCGCGTGAGCATGTCGCCCGAGCTGATCGCCGTCGGCGACAACTGCCTTGACGTCTATCTGTCCAAGGACCGCATGGCGGTGGGGGGCAATGCGCTGAACGTCGCGGTGCAATGGGCGTGCGCGGGTCTGCCCGCCCGCTACTTCGGCCTGATCGGGCACGACCCCGAGGGCGACGCGATCCACGAAGCCGTGGCGCGCACCGGGCTGAACCCCGACGACATGGAGCGGCGCGAGGGCAGCACCGCCGTCACGCTGCTGCTGGAACGCAGTGGCGACCGGCGCTTCCTGCTCGAGGATCTGGGCGTGGGCCTTGGCTATGTCCCCGAGGGTCAGCGGCTGGCCGACATGCTGGCCGCGCGCTGGGTGCATCTGGGCACCCACAGCGCGCCCGATCTGGTCCGCCGACTGGTGGCCGAGGGCGCGCGCTTCTCGGTCGATGTCTCGACGCATCACGACCTGCTGGATCTGGCCGGGGTGCCGCTGGTCTTCGCCTCGGGCCCCGAGGATCCGGCCGAGCCGGTCGAGCCGCTGCTGGCGCGGTTCCGCGACCGCGGCGCGATCAGCACTGTCGTCACCTGCGGCAGCCGTGGCGCCTTTCTCGACAACCGGGGCAGCGTCACGCAGGTCCGGGCGCGGCGGATCGAGGTCGTGGACACCTGCGGCGCTGGCGACAGCTTCATCGCGCGTTTCATCGCGCTCTGGGCGCTCGAGGGACGCGCGGATGCCGACGCGCTGCGGGGTGCCTCGGACGCGGCCGCCAACACCTGCCTGCACGAGGGCGGGTTCCCCCAGCCGCTGCGCTCGATCCCGTCGTGGCTGCTGGAAAAGTATTCCGATGTGATCGCGGCGGGAGAGGTCCGAGATGGCAACGCACAGGCTTGAACAACCCACCATCGCGCCCGAGGGCGACCGCTCGTTCTGGCTGCGGGATCTGGGCGCCGGTCCGGCGACGCAGCCCTTCGTGGGCGAGGCCGAGTGTGACGTGGCCATCGTCGGTGGCGGCTATACCGGCCTCTGGACCGCGCTGCGGCTGAAGGAGCAGGCGCCGGAGCTGCGCGTGACGATCCTCGAGGCCGATTTTTGCGGCGCTGGCGCCTCGGGCCGGAACGGTGGGCAGGTCCACAGCTGGTTCGCCGAGATCGACCTGCTGACCCGGCTGGTGGGACCGGACGAGGCCCTGATGCTCTGCCACGCCACCGCCGAGGCGATCGAGGAGCTGGCGGGGCTGCAGGCCTCGGGCACGATCGACATGGAGCTGAGGCTGGACGGCTGGCTCTGGACCGCCAGTTCGCGGGCGCAGGAATGTGCGTGGGAGCCCGCGGCCGCGATCTGCCGCGCGCGGGGCGAGACCTGTCTGCGCGAGATCGGCCGCGAGGAGATCCTGGCCCGGACCGGCTCGGGCGCCTCCTACATGGGCGTGCTCGAGGCGCGGGCGGGCACGGTGCAGCCGGCGAAGCTTGCGCTGGGGCTGCGGGCGCTGGCGCTGGCGCGCGGGGTCGTGATCCACGAGAAAAGCCCGGTGGCCGAGATCACGTCGGGCCAGCCCTGCACGCTGCGCATGGGGCGGGGCGTGCTGCGCGCGGGCAAGGTGGTGATCGCCTCGAACGCCTGGGCGGCGGCGCTGCCCGCGCTGCGGCGCCACCTTTATGTGGTGGACAGTCAGGTGATCGCGACCGAGCCGGTGGGCGACACGCTCGACCGGATCGGCTGGACGGGGGGCGAGTCGATCTGCGACGCGCAGGCCCATGTGCTTTACTACCAGCGCACGACGGGCGGGCGGGTGATCTTCGGCCGGGGCAGTGGGAACGTGGCCTATGGCAACCGCTTCGGCGCCGCGTTCAACCGCCGGCCGGGGGGCGGCGAGGACAATCTGCGCGAGATGCACCGCGTTTATCCCGAGTTGCGGGGCGCCCGCATCGCGGCCGACTGGTCCGGCCCGATCGACTGCTCGGCCGAGCATCTGCCGGTCTTCGGCCATCTGCCGGGTGAGCCGGACATCCTGTTCGGTGTGGGCTTCAACGGCACGGGCATCGCCCAGACGCCGGTGGCGGGGCGCATCCTTGCCAGCCTCGCGCTAGGGCGGGACGACCGCTGGAGCCGCTGCGGCCTCGTGGGTCTCGACCGGCGTATGGTCCTGCCGCCCGAGCCGATCCGCACGCTGGGCGCGCGGGTGGTGCGGCGGGCGATCCGCATCCGCAACGACCTCGAGATCGGGAACCGGACGGCGGGGCCGCTGGTGCGCTGGCTCTCGTCGCTCACGCCGGGCCGCTGATGGGCCGGCAGGACAAGGAAAGGGCAGAGAGATGGCCGAACTGACGCTGCGCGACGTGCGCAAGGCCTATGGCGGCATGGAGGTGCTTCACGGCATCGACCTCGACATCCCCTCGGGGTCCTTCGTGGTCTTCGTCGGCCCGTCGGGCTGCGGCAAGTCCACGCTTCTGCGCACCATCGCCGGGCTCGAGGACATCACCTCGGGCGAGTTCCGCATCGATGGCGCGCTGATGAACGACGTGGCCCCCTCGCGCCGGGGGATCGCGATGGTCTTCCAGTCCTACGCGCTTTACCCGCACATGACGGTGTTCGAGAACATGGCCTTCGGCATGCGGATCGCCGGCATGAAGAAGGACGAGATCACGCGCCGGGTGACGCGCGCGGCCGAGGTGTTGCAGCTGGCGCCCTATCTCGACCGCTATCCGCGCGCGCTCTCGGGTGGACAGCGGCAGCGGGTGGCGATCGGGCGGGCCATCGTGCGCGACCCCAAGGTGTTCCTCTTCGACGAGCCGCTGTCGAACCTCGACGCGGCGCTGCGGGTCGCCACGCGGATCGAGATTGCCAAGCTCAAGCAGTCGATGCCGGGCGCGACGATGATCTACGTGACCCATGATCAGGTCGAGGCGATGACGCTTGCCGACCGGATCGTGGTGCTGCGGGCCGGGCGGATCGAGCAGGTGGGCTCGCCGCTCGCGCTCTATCGACGACCGGAAAACCTATTCGTCGCGCGGTTCATCGGCTCGCCCGCGATGAACGTGATCCCGGCCGAGGTCGCGGGCGCGGGGCTCGGCCTTGCCACCGGCGGCACGGTGGCTGCGCCCTTTCCGCTTTCGGCGGCGCTTCAGGGCGCGACGGTGCAGGTCGGCATCCGCCCCGAGGATCTGCGTCTGGCCGAAGGCGCACCGCTTCTTGCCGGGCGGATCTCCTATCTCGAGCAGCTGGGTGAGGTGCAGCTTGCCCATGTCGAGGTCGCGGGTCTGGCCGAGCCGCTGATCGCCAAGCTTCCGGGCATCCTTGACCTGCATCCGGGCGCGCCCATCGCGCTTTCGGCCGATCCGGCGAATCTCCACCTCTTCGGCGCGGACGGGCAGAGCCTGCGGCCCCGCGAGCAGCCGCCCGAGCGGCAGCTGGACGCGGCTACTTCCGCACGAAGCTGAACGAGAAGGCCGAGCCCCGGTGATGGTCCATCGCGTAGATCACCCGGGTGCCGTCGGCGGCGTAGCAGACCTCCTCGATCAAGAGCGCGGGACCGAACTCCTCGAGCCCGTGGAGCCGGGCGGCTTCGGGCGGCAGGGTCACGGCGCGGACCATCGCCGTCGAGGCGACCGGCCCGCGCCCCGCGCCCGCCAGAAGCGCGACAAGCGACCCGCTCCAGTCCGGGGTCGCCTCGGTTCCCTCGACAAGGGCCTTGGGCAGCCAGTCGATCGAATAGACCAGCGGCTGGCCGCCGCTGCTGCGCAGCCGCTCGATGCGGATGAGGGGCGTGCCCTCCGGGACGGCAAGGCGGGGCGCGGTCTCGGCATCGGCGGGGACGGTCGTGAAGCCCAGCAGCCGCGTCTCGGCGGTGTAGCCGTGGCTCGCCACCATCTGCGAGACGCTCTCGAATCTGGTGATCGGGCGGGCGATGGTCAGCAGCGCCCCGGCGGCAAGGAAGCGGCCCTTGCCCTGATGCACGTCGATGATCGCGTCCTGCTCCAGAAGCTTCAGCGCCTCGCGCAGGGTCGGGCGCGAGACCTGGAAGCGTTCGACCATCTCCTTCTCGGTCGGCAGGCGGTCGCCGAACGACAGGCCCAGCTCGCGGATCATCTCGAGGATGCCGCTGCGCAATCGCTCGATGCCGCTTTCCCTTGGCCTGTCCATGAGCTTGTCCCTTTCGCCGGTTCAGGATGCCAGTTGCCGCGCAATCTCTGCCGGCGCAAGTCCGGCGGCCAGCGCGAGCTGCAGAAGCAGCCGCGCCTTGACCGGCGAATGGCGCCCGGCGGGCAGGAAGCCGTGCCCGTCGTTGCGGCTGGTCGCGACCACCGACCCCGCTGCGCGCGAGGCCATGACGACAAGGCCGCCCGCATCGCGGATCCATACCTCGAGCCTCGCGGCCTGGGCGCTGGTCGCATAGCCGGGCGCGAAGCCCGCGGCCACGATGGCGCGCGCGCCGGCGGCGATGAAGGCCTCGATCGCGCAGGCATCGCCGCCGCTGTGGCAGTGCAGGATGTCCACGCGCGGCAGCGGCCCCATCCCGCGCCAGTCGAGCAGCGGCGCGCGGAGCGCGGGAGCGCGCCCGAGGCGCACCTCGCCGCCGATCACGAGACCGACGGGGCCGAGGTCGGGCGAGCGGAAGCTGTCGAGGCCGAAATTGTGGGTCTTGGTCACCTCGGCCGGCCGATGGATCTCGCCATGCAGCACCACGAGGACGCGCTGCGGCCGGGCCTCGGGGCAGGCGGCAACGCGGGCCGCCTGAAAGAAGTTCATGTAGCCGTCGCTGCCGAGCGCCGAGGCGGGGCGCTGCGCGCCGGTCACCACCAGCGGCACCGGCAGATCCCAGACAAGCGAGAGGAAGAAGGCGGCCTCTTCCAGCGATCCGGTGCCGTGGGTGAGGACGAAGCCGGCGAGGTCCGGCTCTGCCCGCAGCGCCTCCTCGCAGAGCCGGCAGAGCGCGAGCCACTGCGCAGGCCCCATGTCGAAGCTCGGCAGCGGGGTGAAGTCGAGCGGCACCAGCGCCACGCGGTCCGAGATCGCGCCGCAGCGTGCGATCAGTTCGGCCGCGGTCAGGCTGCCCGCCTGTCCGTAGTCGCGGATCTCGAACGGGTCGTGGGCAAGCGCCGTCAGCGTGCCGCCGCCCACGATCACCGCCACCTTCGGAATGTGCGCCTGTTCGGTCATCCGGTTCTCCCTCGGGTCTGCTCTGCCTGACTCGGCCGGGCATGGTTTTCTGTCTAGCCTTGGTGCATGTTGTCTTACAAGAAGCACGCAGGAAACTTGGAAAATATTATTATTAATCAAGTTTATGTATGAAAATGGGACGTGCTTCAGAAACCGGATTGACAGAAGGCGGTCAAGGAAGCCAAAACTTGTAAGACAAGTTAGCGACAGCGGCGACGGGGGGCGGATGGGCCAAACGGGAGCGACAGAGCAGGGCATCGCCTTCGACCGTGTCAACAAGTGGTACGGCCAGATGCATGTGCTGCAGGACGTGACCTTCTCCGTCGCGACGGGCGAGCGGATCGTGGTCTGCGGCCCCTCGGGCTCTGGCAAGTCCACCATGATCCGCTGCATCAACCGCCTCGAAGAGCACCAGTCTGGCACGATCCGCGTCGGCGGCGTTGAGGTGATCCCGGCCGACTGCGCCCGCGACCTGCTGCGCGGTGTCGCCACGATCCGGGCCGAGGGGCCGGACGCCATCGACCTCGATCCGCAGTTCGAGGACAGCTACTTCGCCTTCGAGAACCGTCTGGGCCAGATCGCGGGCCGGGGGGTGGCGGGCTGGCTGCATGTCGGGCGCAGCCGCAACGACATCGGTGCGACGCTGGACCGGATGGCGGTGCGCGAGACCTGCCTTGCGCTGCTTGCCGAGATGGAGGCGACGCGCCGGGCCTGTCTTGAGGCGGCGGGGCGGCATGTGCTGACGGTGATGCCGGGCTACACGCATCTGCAACCCGCGCAGCCGATCACCTTCGGCTATTACCTGGCCAACGTGGCCCAAGGGATGGAGCGCGAGCACGAGCGTCTGGCGGCGGTGCTCGACCGCGCCGACGCCTGCCCGCTGGGCTCGGCCGCGCTGGCCGGCACCTCGTTTCCCATCGACCGCGACGAGACGGCGGCGCTTCTGGGCTTTGCCCGCCCGGCCGTGCCAGGGCTCGATGCGGTCGCCTCGCGCGATTTCGTGACCGAGCTTCTCTGGGCCGTCACCAGCGCGCAGGTGCTGTTCTCGCGGGTGGCGCAGGATCTTTACACCTTCACGACCTGGGAATTCGGTGCGCTGAGCTTTCCCGACCGGGTGGCGGGCACCTCGTCGATCATGCCGCAGAAGAAGAACATGCTGCCGCTGGAATATTTCCGGGCCGAGGCCGGGCGCAGCATCGGCGCGCTGGCCGGGGCGCTCTCGGCGGTGAAGGGGTCGAACTACTCGATCGGTCTCGACAGCGTGCGCGAGGGGCTGGCAGACGCCTGGCCCGCCTTCGCCCGGTTCCGGGCCGCGCTGCCGCTGTTGCGGCTGATCCTCGAGACGGCCACGCCGGATGCCGAAAAACTTCTTCAGCGCTGCAAGGCCAATTTCTCGACCGCGACGGATCTGGCCGACGGGCTGGTGCGCGACTTCGGCATCTCGTTCCGCGACGCGCATCACGTCGTGGGCCGCGCGGTGCAGAGGGTGCTCGCCACCGGCGGCGGGGCGGAGGATCTGACGGTCGAGGTGCTGAATGCCGCGGCCGAGGACGAGATCGGCCGCCGCTTCGACCTGCCGGAAGAGCGCCTGCGCCGCTGGATGGACCCGGTCGAGGCCGTGCGCGCCCGCACCGTGCCGGGCGGCACCGCGCCCGAGGTCGTGACCGCGATGCTCGCCCGGATGGAGGCGCGCCTTTCGGCCGATGCCAGTGCGCGCGAGGCGCGGACGGCCGCGCTGGCCGAGGCCGCGAGCCGCCTTGCCGGTCGCGTCGCGGCCCTTCGCGACTGACTCATTCCCCGCCTGTGGGCGGGGCTGCCGACACCTGCCCCGCGGGGCGAAACCAAGAGGACCAGACATGCTGAACTTCGACGAGGACCGTTTCCTCCGCATCCAGTCGGGCGCCGTCGCGCTTGCGCCGCGGATCGACGACGAGATCGGCGCCGCCATCGCCGCGGGTGCCGAGAACCTGCATTTCCTCGGCACCGGGGGCGTGGCCTATCTGATGGAGCCGGCGGTGCAACTCCTTCATCGCCGCTCGGGCTTTCCGACCTTCAAGGACTATCCGGCCGAACTGGTCCTCACCGGATCGGCGAACCTGACCGACAAGTCGATCGTGGTCATGCCCTCGCTGTCCGGCACGACCAAGGAGAGCGTCGCGATGCTCAACCGCCTGAAGGAGATCGGCGCGAAGATCATCACGCTGGTGGGCCACGCCGACACGCCGCTGGGGCTGGGCGGGAACCCGGCGCTGGTGAACTTCGCCGAGGATGACACATCGTCCGAGAGCTTCTACCTCCAGTCGCTGCTGGTGGCCCTGTCGGTGCTGAAGGCCCGCGGCGAGATCGACAATTACGACGCGCTGGTGGCCGAACTGGAGACCGTGCCCGCGGCGCTGGTCGAGGCCAAGAAGGCCTTCGAGCCGAAGGCCGAGGATCATGCGCGCATCATCGCGGGCGCCGACTATCACATGTTTGCCGGCGCCGGGAACATGTGGCCCGAGGCGCTCTATTACGCGACCTGCATCCTCGAGGAGATGCAGTGGATCCGCACGCGGCCGGTCCATGCCTCGGACTTCTTCCACGGCCCGCTGGAGCTGATCGAGAAGGGGGTGAGCCTGGTCCTCTTCCGCGGCGAGGATGAGTGCGACCCGCTGGCCGAGCGCGTGGCGCAGTTCGCCCCGCACTACACCGACCGCTTCACCGTGATCTCGACGGCCGACTACCTGCCGCGGAGCCTGTCGCCCGAGATCCGCGCGCTGATCTCGCCCGCCGTGATGGCCACGCTGATGGAGCGGCTGAGCGCCCATCTCGAGGTGATGCGCGATCACCCGCTGGTGACGCGCCGCTACTACAAGCGCGTGGCCTACTGATCCGGGCCAGCCGGTGCGCGGGGCTGCTCCCGCCCGCGCACCTCAACCGGCCGGTGCGGCGTGATCTTGTGACGCATCCCGCTGCGGTTGATCCGCGGGCGGCCGCGCTCGATCCTTCCGGCGGTATCGGTAAGGGCTCGGGCCCGGGGGGAGAGTATGACGGTGAAGTTCTTCGGCGGTGACACGGTCCCGCTCGAGATGCACAAGGTGCGCGTGGTGCAGAAGCTGACGCTCGCACCGATCGAGGAGCGGCTCAGGGCCATTGCCGAGGCGGGCAACAACACCTTCCTGCTGCAGAACCGCGACGTGTTCATGGACATGCTGACCGACAGCGGCGTGAACGCGATGAGCGACCGGCAGATGGCCGCGATGATGGTGGCCGACGACAGCTACGCGGGCTCGTCCACCTACGAGCGGTTCGAGGCCCGGCTGCGCGATCTGTTCGGGATGGAGTGGATCCTGCCGACCCACCAGGGCCGCGCCTGCGAGAACATCCTGAGCCAGGTTCTCGTGAAGCCGGGCACCATCGTGCCGATGAACTACCACTTCACCACGACCAAGGCCCATATCGTGCTCAACGGCGGCTCGATCGAAGAGATCTGCCATGACCGCGGGCTCGAGGTCACCAGCACCCATCCGTTCAAGGGCGACATGGATGTGGGCAAGCTCGAAGGGCTCGTGGCCACCCACGGAGCCGACCGCATTGCCTTCGTGCGGATGGAGGCCGGCACGAACCTGATCGGCGGCCAGCCGATCTCGATGGCGAACCTGCGCGAGATCCGCACGGTCTGCGACGCGCACGGGCTCATCTTCGTGCTGGATGCGAGCCTTCTGGCCGACAACCTCTGGTTCATGAAGACCCGCGAGGAGAGCTGCCGCGACCTCTCGATCCCCGAGATCACCCGGCAGGTCGCCGATCTGTGCGACGTGATCTACTTCTCGGCGCGCAAGCTGGGCTGCGCGCGCGGCGGCGCGATCTGCATCCGCAGCGAGGATCTCTATCGCAAGATGCGCGTGCTGGTGCCGCTCTACGAGGGCTTCCTCACCTACGGCGGCATGTCGGTGCGCGAGATCGAGGCGCTGACCGTGGGGCTCGAAGAGACCATGGACACCGACATGATCAGCCAGGGGCCGCTGTTCATCGAATACATGGTCAATGAACTCGTAAAGCGCGGGGTGCCGGTGATCACCCCCGCAGGGGGCCTTGGCTGCCACATCGACGTGATGCGTTTCCTGCCGCATGTCCCGCAGTCGCAGTATCCGGCGGGGGCGCTGGCCTCGGCGCTTTACATCGCCTCGGGCATCCGAGGGATGGAGCGCGGCTCGCTTTCCGAGCAGCGCAACCCGGACGGGACCGAGGTCTATTCCAACATGGAACTGCTGCGTCTGGCCATGCCGCGCCGGGTCTTCACGCTGAGCCAGGTGAAATACGCCATCGACCGGCTCGACTGGCTGTACCGGAACCGCGACCTCGTGGGCGGTCTGGTCTTCGTGGAAGAGCCCGAGATCCTGCGCTTCTTCTACGGTCGCCTGGATCCCGTGGGCGACTGGCAGCAGAAGCTGGCGGCGCGGTTCCGCGCGGACTTCGGCGACAGCCTGTAACTCACCCGAGTTCCAGCGTCCCGGTTGCCTGAAGCGTCGGCCCCGCCACGGGCGCGGGGCCGCGATACATCCGCGCGGTGCGGAAGGTCTCACGGAACCCCAGCGCCTCCAGCGCGGCGATCAGCGCCGGATTGGTGTCCGGGACATCCACGATCACCTCCTCGCATTCGACCGCGGCGGCGGCGCCGCGGATCAGATCGAGGGCCGTCGCGGGATCGGAGGCGACCACGGGCCCGATCTTGCATCCTCTCTGGCAGAGCCGGCCGGTGGCGAACCCGTTGCCGTGGACCACGGTCCGGCGGGTGGCCGTCGGCGCGAGCCAGGCGGCGAGAAACGCCGTCCGGTCATATCCGTTCGCCGCACGGTCCAGCGCGATCAGCGGGCGCGGGTCGATCGCCTCGGGCAGGGGCTCGCCCGCAAGCCGTCCCTCCAGCCGCAGCGTCGCCCCCGCCCGCACGAACCCCGACCGGGCGTAATTGGCCTGCTGCGCCGCCACCCCGTCGAGACCTACGGTGCGCGCCTCGGCATGGGCCAGCGCATGAGCCCAGAGCGCCAGCCCGATCCCGCGCCCGCGCCACTCGGGACGGCAGATATAGAGGCCCAGAAAGGCCGTCCGCTCGTCATGGTTCACCACCGAGATGGCGGCGACGGGCTCTCCGGCCTCTTCATGCAGGAAGAAGCCGTCCGGGTCCGCCGCGAGGAAGGCCGCGGCATCGTCGTTCCCCGGGTTCCATCCCTCGTCGGCGGCCCAGCCGAGCACGCGGGTCAGGTCGGGCAGCGTCATCCTGCGGATCATGGGCGGTCCAGAGCCTCCTTGAGCGAATGGGCGGGCGGGGCCGGGCGGCGCAGGTCCAGCGATGAGACGAGGTCGAGCAGGTGGCCCTTCATCAGCTCTTCCGCATGGGCGCCGTCCCGGACCTCGAGCGCCCTGAGCAGCGCGTGGTGGGCATGGCTTTCGCACAGCGCGGCCCGGCGCTGCCAGTAGAGCGCGATGATCAGCGACGATCGCGCAACGAGTTGGGTGATGAAGTCGCGGATCGTGTCCTGATCGGCGATGCGCGCGATCTCGATATGGAACAGGCCCGACAGACGCAGCGCGCGGCCGGGATCGCCAGCGTCGAGCGCCGTATGCTCGGCGTCGATGTGGCGTTGCAGGCGGGCGATGTCCTCGGCCGTGGTCCGTTCGGCCGCCGAGCGGGCCGTGCGCGGCTCGAGCAGCGAGCGGGCCTCGAACACCTCGCGCGCCTCGCGGACCGAGGGCTGCGCCACATAGGCGCCGCGGTTGCGCCGCAGCGTCACGAGCCGTTCGTGCGAAAGCTGCTGGAGGGCCGCACGGACGACCGTGCGGCTCACTCCGAAGATCTCGCCCACCTCGTCCTCCGAGAGCTTGGTACCCGGTTGCAGCCGGTGCTCGTGGATGGCGAGTGCCAGCCGCTCGGCCACCGTGTCGCTGCTGCCGGACTGGATCTGTCTGGTGTCGCTCATGGCGTTCATGCTCCTCGCCCGATTCCTCGCGCCATGTCGCACGGGCGGCAAGCCCGGGGCGGCTGCGAACAAGATTGTATACAACTTCGCACCGGATCCGACCGTGTTGCGCATGTGATCGCCGAAAGTTTGTGCAGGCGCAGTTTCCGCCCCGTCCGTGACACCGTGGCGTTTGGCCCGACGTTCCACGCTGGTTCAGGCTTGCGGAAGGCATCGGCGAGGGTGGCATGCGCGGCGGACACGATCTTGAACTGGTTCATGTGACGAAGCGGTATGGGACGTCTGCGGTCGCGGTGGAGGATGTGAGCCACCTGTTCCGCGGCGGAAGCTACGTCTGCCTGCTGGGGCCGTCGGGCTGCGGCAAGTCCTCGACGCTGCGGATGATCGCGGGGCACGAGACGGTGAGCGAAGGCTCGATCCTGCTCTCGGGCAAGGATGTGACGGGGTTGCCCCCGGCGCGGCGCGGCACGGCGATGATGTTCCAGAACTATGCTCTGTTCCCGCATCTGTCCGTGACGGACAATGTGGCCTTCAGCCTGAAGATGAAGGGCATCGCCGCGGCCGAGCGGCGGGCCAAGGCGGCCGGGATGCTCGAACTGGTGGACATGGCCCGCTATGGCGACCGCCTGCCGGCCCAGCTTTCGGGCGGTCAGCAGCAGCGCGTGGCGCTGGCGCGGGCGCTGATCACCGGGCCGCAGGTGCTGCTTCTGGACGAGCCGCTCTCGGCGCTCGATCCGTTCCTGCGCATCCGCATGCGGGCCGAGCTGAAGCGGCTGCAGCGCGAGCTGGGGATCTCGTTCATCCATGTCACCCACGGCCAGGACGAGGCGCTGGCCCTGGCCGACGAGGTCGTGGTGATGAACGACGCGAGGATCGAGCAGGCCGGCCCCGCGCGCGAGGTGTTCAACGCGCCGCGAACCGAGTTCGTCGCCCGCTTCATGGGCGGCCACAATGTCATCGGCCTGCCTCACGGTCGCTTCGCCATCCGCTGCGACGAGATCCGTCTTGATCCTGCCGGGCAGGAGGGCGTGGTGCAGGCCGTCGAATATCAGGGCGCCCACGTCGCGCTGACGGTGCGGGCGGTGGGCGATCAGGAGATCGTGGCGCTGATCCCCGAAGCCGCCTTCTTCGAGCAACCGAAAAACCCCGGCGAGGCTGTCCGCCTGTCGTGGGACGAGGGGCGGCTGCACCGCCTTCACGCATGACCCAGGTCCAACAGAGGGAACATCCATGAAGAAGAACCACTACAGCCGGCGGACGCTCCTGAAGGGCGCCGCCGCGACCGCCGTCGCCTCGGCCTTTCCGGCGCCGATGATCTGGGCGCAGGAGATCCGGAACGTGACCTTGCGCCAGTTCGGCACCGGCGTGTCGAACCTCAACGAGGTGGCGCAGAAGGTGAAGGAGGACCTCGGCTTCACCCTGACGATGACCGCGCTGGATTCGGATGCGGTGACCCAGCGCGCGGCGACCCAGCCCGACAGCTTCGACATCGCCGACATCGAATACTGGATCTGCAAGAAGGTCTGGCCGACCGGCAACCTTCAGGCGATGGATACCTCGAAGATCAAGAACTACGACAAGATCGTGGGCATCTTCCGCTCGGGCAAGCTGACGCCCGAGTCGACCATCGCCCAGGGCACCGCGCCGCATACCGTGGGCTTCACCTCGGGTCCGGGCGGCACCGACTTCGTGGCCGAAGAGTCGGGCTGGATGACGCTGATCCCCACGATCTACAACGCCGACACGCTGGGCATCCGCCCCGACCTGATCGGCCGCCCGATCGAAAGCTGGACCGAGCTTCTGAACCCCGAGTTCAAGGGCAAGGCCTCGATCCTCGACATCTCGTCCATCGGCATCATGGATGCCGCGATGGTCTGCGAGGCGATGGGCGAGATCCAGTATGGCGACAAAGGCAACATGACCCGCGACGAGATCGACCGCACCATGGCGATCTTCACCGAGGCCAAGCGCAACGGCCAGTTCCGCGCCTTCTGGAAGACCTTCGACGAGAGCGTGAACCTGATGGCCTCCGGCGAGGTCGTCATCCAGTCGATGTGGTCGCCCGCCATCACCGCCGTCAAGTCGCGTGGCATACCTTGCGTCTACCAGCCCCTGAAGGAGGGCTACCGCTCGTGGGGCGGCGGCATCGGCCTGTCGAAGTCGCTTTCGGGCCTCGAGCTGGATGCGGCCTATGAATACATCAACTGGTATCTCTCGGGCTGGGTCGGCGGCTTCCTGATGCGGCAGGGCTACTACTCCGCGGTGCCCGAAACCTCGAAGGAGTTCATGTCGCCCGACGAATGGGGCTACTGGTTCGAGGGCAAGCCGGCCGAGGGCGACATCACCAACCCCTTCGGCGAGAAGCTCGCCGGGGCGGGCGACGTCCGCGACGGCGGCTCCTTCTACGACCGCATGGGCGCGGTGGCCTGCTGGAACGCGGTCATGGACGAGAACCAGTACATGGTCCGCAAGTGGAACGAGTTCATCGCCGCCTGATCCGGCGCGGACCCCGAGGGGGTCCGCATCCCCCCTTCCGCCCATCCGGCGGAGGGGCCATCCAGCCAGCGGAGACAAGATGCAGCGGCTCCTGACATCGCCGAACGTGACGGGGTGGCTTCTCGCCTCGCCGCTGGCCTTCGTGCTGGCGGCCTTCCTCGTGCTGCCGATCCTGATGATCATTGTCGTCAGCTTCTGGACAGCCACGGAATTTTCCATCGTCCCGGCCTTCTCCTTCGAGAATTACGAGTTCCTGTTCGGCTCGCCCGTGACCTACCGGGTGTTCCTGAACACCTTCAAATATGCCGCCATCACCTGGGCCGTGACGCTGGTTCTGGGCTTCACGGTGGCCTATTTCCTCGCCTTCCACGTCCGCAGCCGGACGTGGCAGACAACGCTGTTCCTGCTCTGCACCATCCCGTTCTGGACCTCGAACATCATCCGCATGATCTCGTGGATCCCCTTCCTCGGGAGGAACGGGATCGCGAACTCGACCCTCATCTCGTGGGGGGTGATCGACGAGCCGCTGGAGTGGCTGCTCTTCTCGGATTTCTCGGTGATCCTTGCCTTCGTCCACCTCTACACGCTGTTCATGGTGGTGCCGATCTTCAACACGATGATGCGGATCGACCGGAACCTGATCGAGGCCGCGACCGACGCCGGCGCCACGGGCGTCCAGACGCTGTGGAACGTGATCCTGCCGCTGACCAAGCCCGGCATCATGATCGGCTCGATCTTCGTCATCACGCTGGTGATGGGCGACTTCATCACCGTGCGCTTCATGTCCGGTTCACAGGCGGCGAACGTGGGGCGGCTGATCTCGAACGACATCGCGCTGCTGCAATATCCCTCGGCCTCGGCCACCGCGGTCGTGCTGCTGGTCACGGTGCTCCTGACCATCTCGGCGCTCCTGCGCCTCGTCGATATCCGGAAGGAGCTTTGACCATGGAGCCCCGCCCGCGGTCCTTCTACATCCTCGCCGCCATCTTCGGCCTGTTCCTGCTGTTCCTCTACGGCCCGACGATCACCATCGCGATCCTGAGCTTTCAGGGGCCGGAGGGGGGTCTGACCTTCCCGATGCGTGGCGCCTCGCTGCACTGGTTCCGCGACCTGTTCCAGCAACAGGCGGTGGGCGACATCTGGGGCGCCTTCGGGCGGTCGCTTCTCCTGGGCCTCATGGTCATGGTGACGACCGTCGTGGTGTCGGTCATGGGCGGGCTGGCCTTCCGAAAGAGGTTCGCCGGCTCGGCCCTTCTGTTCCAGCTGGTGGTGGCGAGCCTCGTGATCCCCTCGATCCTCGTGTCGCTGGGGGTGGGGCTGATCTTCTCGCAGGCGGGGCTGCCGGTGCACTGGGCGGGTTCGGGCTTTGGCGCGCAGCTGACCTGGACCCTGCCCTTCGGCCTTCTGATCATGTTTGCGGTCTTCAACCGCTTCGATCCCGCCTACGAGGAAGCCGCGCGCGACCAGGGCGCCAACGCCTGGCAGACCGTCCGGCATGTCGTGCTGCCCATCATCGCGCCTTCGCTGATCGGGGTCGCCCTCTTCGGCTTCACGCTGAGCTACGACGAGTTCGCGCGCACGCTGCTGACCTCGGGAAGCCGGAACACCCTGCCGCTCGAGATCTACGGGATGACCACCAACGTCACGACGCCGGTGATCTTCGCGCTGGGCACGCTGACCACCGTCTTTTCCTTCGGGGTGATCGCGGTCTTCCTCGTCATCGTCTCGGTTCTGGGGCGGCGGCGGGCGCGCGCCGGCTCGGACGCGGGCAAGGGGGTCTGAGTGCGACTGCTCTACATCAACCCGAACTCGACGGCCTCGATGACCGATGGCGTGGTCGAGGTCGCCCGCATCGCGGCACCGGATCTTGATATCATCGGCTGGACCAACCTGGACGGCCCGCCCGCGATCCAGGGCCCCGAGGACGGTGCGGCGGCGGTGGCCGGTCTGCTTGCCCTGCTGCCGCGCGCCGCCGAGGCGGGCGCGGACTGCATCGTGCTGGCCTGCTTCGACGATACGGGGCTGGCCGAGGTGCGTGCGGCGGCCCATTGCCCGGTGATCGGGATCGGGCAGGCCGCCTTCCACATGGCGGCGCTTCTCGGCCATCGCTTCTCGGTGGTGACGACCCTGCCGGTTTCGGTGCCGGTGATCGAGGAGAACCTCGCGGGCTACGGGTTCGCGGCAGGATGCGCGCGTGTCCGTGCCTCAGGGCTCGCCGTGCTCGAGGTCGAGGCGGCGGCCCCCGCCACGCTGGCCCGGCTGGCCGCCGAGCTGGCCGCCGCCGAGGCGGAAGACGGCGTCAGTGCGGCCGTGCTGGGATGTGCGGGCATGGCGCCCCTTGCGCGCAGGCTCGCGCCGCTGTCCGGTCTCGCGCTGATCGACGGGGTGGCGGCGGCGGCGCATCTGGCCCCGGCCCTCGTGGCCGCCCGCGCAGGGATGGCCTGAGCCCGGAGCGGCGCGCAGAGGCCACGTCCGCCGGTTCGGCCGGAGCGTCAGCGGGGGCCCGCCTCGCTCTCCTTCCGACGCCGTACCTCGGCGAGCCTGCGAGTCTTGAGGGCCCGCTCCTCCCGCTCACTCTCCACGCGGAGCCGCGCGGCTTCGGTGGTGCGCTCGGCTTGAAGTTCCTTCGATGTCCGCTTCTGTTGCGGCGCAAGCCGGGGCTCGTCGGGGCGGTGGTCCGTACCCTGCAGAAAGCCCTCGAAGACTGCACGCGCTGTCGGAATCCGATTCATACGGTTCTCCTCAAAGACAGATAACTTGGGGCGCGATCGCGTCAGGTCGAGGGGGCGGCTGCAATTCCCTCGGCCGCGCTTCGGAAAAAGATGGGCTTCCGCTCTGGCGGGCCCTTGTCTGCCGAAGGCAGTTCCGGGCCCGCCGTCGGGGCTTCATTCCGTGCGGGCCTCGACCAGGCGGGCCAGAAGCTCGAGGCTCTGCTGCCATCCGATGCGGCAGGCCTCGGGCGGGATTGCGTCGGGCAGGCCGGTCTGTTCCACGGTCAGTTCGGTGCCGGCCGAGACCTGCCGCAGGCGGTAGCCGGTCTGGATTTCGCCCGGCAGGCTCGGTTCATCGAACAGATCGCTCGCCACGAGACGTTCCTCGGGCACCACCTCGCGGTAGGAGCCGCTGAAGCCGTGGGCCTCGCCCGTGGCAAGGTTGCGGAAGGACATGCGGAACCGGCCGCCCTCGCGCAGATCGAGCGTCTCGATCTCGCAGACATAGCCGTCCGGTGGGTTCCACTTGACGATGGCGGCCGCGTCGGTCAGCGCGCGCCAGACGCGCACCGGGGGTGCGCGCAGCACACGGATCAGGGTGAGGTCATGGGGCATGTCGGCCGCCTCAGGTCTGGATCACGGGGGAAAAGCCGCCCCAGATCACCCGCTTCATGTCGAACGGACAGTCGAGTGCCGCCATGCGCGGGTCGTCCATGACCCGCGCATTGGCCGCCCCGCGCACCGTGGCGTCGGGCCACTGGACCCACGAGAAGACGATGGCCTCGTCGGGGGTGGCCGCCACGGCGCGGCGGAAGTCGGTCAGCTTGCCGTCGGGCACCTCGAGTTCCCATGCCTCGACGATCCAGACCGCGCCATGTTCGACAAAGATCGGATCGCAGGCCGAGGCGAAGGCGCGGAAGGCCTCGCGCTTGTCCCTGGGAACCGGGATCACGAAGCCATCGAAATAGCCGCCGGCCTGCGGAGCGCCCACCTCGAACAGCGGCTCGAAGCTGCCCCAGATCACCCGTTGGCCATCGAAGGGCATCGGGTTCGTCTCGGCGTTCAGGCGCGGATCCTCCATCGCGCGCCGCATCCCCTCGTCCTGCGCGGCCTTCGAGGGCCAGCGATACCACGAGAAGATCACCGTCTCGTCCGGGCGGGCCTGAACCGCCAGCGGGAACGACGTCACCTTGCCGTCGGGCACGTCCTCGCCCCAGCATTCGACGGCATCCGACAGGCCGTGGTCGCGGAAGCCCTCGGCGGCGAGACGGGCGTGCTCGATGAAGGCCTGGCGGTTTCCGGTGGGCACGGCGCCGACAAATCCGGTGATGCAGGTCATGGATGCTCCTCCTGTGATGCGCCGCGTCGGGCGGCTTCGATGGCGGCGACGTCGATCTTTCTCATGGTCATCATGGCCTCGAAGGCGCGGCGCCCCTCCTCGCCGCCCGCCACCAGGGCCTCGGTCAGCACGCGCGGGGTGATCTGCCAGTTCATCCCCCAGCGGTCCTTGCACCAGCCGCAGTCACTCTCGCGGCCGCCGTTGGCGATGATGGCGTTCCAGAGCCGGTCGGTCTCGGCCTGATCCTCGGTCATGATCTGGAACGAGAAGGCCTCGGTCTGGGGAAAGGCCGGCCCGCCGTTCAGCCCGAGGCAGGGCAGGCCGCAGACGGTGAACTGCACCGTCAGCACGTCGCCCTTCCGCCCGGACGGGTAGTCGGCGGGCGCGCGGTGCACCGACCCGAGATGGCTGTCGGGAAAGGTCTCGGCGTAGAAGCGGGCGGCCTCTTCGGCATCGCGGTCGAACCAGAGGCAGAGCGTGGCCTTGGGGATCATGGCGCGTTCGCCTCGCCCGGCTGCAGGACCGCCCACTTGAAGCCGAACGGATCCTCGAGCAGCCCCCAGTCGTCGCCCCAGAACTGACGCTCGTAGGGGGCGACGATGCGGCAACCGGCCTCAACGGCCCGATCCCACCAGCCGCGGCCGTCCTCCACGACCAGTTGCAGATGCCCGAAGCCCGCCGCGGGGCCGCTGCCGCCGTGGTCGGTCAGCATCAGCGCGCCGCCATTGATCGCGACCTGCGCATGCATCAGCCCCGGCTGTCCGTCGGGCATGGGCATCCGGCCGAGATCCTCTGCGCCGAAGGCACGGGACCAGAAGTCGCAGGCCTCGGCCCCGCGACCGCCCATCGAAAGGTAGGGGATCACTCCCCGCATCAGGCTGGCATCTGTCATCATTCCTCCCGCAGGCACGCATTGCCCGTGCCTCATTACTTTGGTATCAAACATTCATGTCGGATTCAACCTTTGAGCTTCTCCCCCGCGAGACCGTCCTGCACATCCGGGACACCTGCCTGTGCCTGGCCGCGCAGCGGGCGGCGCGCCGGCTTGCGCGGCGCTTCGACAAGGTGCTGCGGCCCTTCGGCCTGACCAACGGCCAGTTCTCGCTGATGGTGGCGCTGAACCAGCCCGATCCGCCGCCGCTGGGCCGCCTGGCCGCCTTCCTCGGGATGGAGCCCTCGACCCTGACCGCGGCGGTCAAGCCGCTGGCCCGGCGCGGCCTGCTGCTGGTGGAGCCGGACCCGGCGGACCGGCGGTCGCGCCGGCTGCGGATCACGGCGGACGGGGTGGTGCTGATGCGTGACGCGGCCGAGGTCTGGCACGAGGCCCATGCCGCGCTCGAGGCCGAACTGCCCGCCGGCACGGCCATGGCCCTGCGGCGGGATCTGGCTGCCCTCTGACGGATCAGGCCGAAGGAAAGGTGCGCTTCACGCGTCCGTGAGGCGCCGGAACGATGCCCCGGCCCCACTGTTTCCTGCGCCGTGACCAGACGGTCACAATCCAAACCAGAAGGAGACGACCATGCCGAAAGCACTTTTGACAACGGTCGCCATGGGTCTGATCGCTGCCGCGCCGGCGTTCGCCCAGTTGGACACGCAGACCGACACGCAGGGCACGCCCCCGGTGTCGGACCTGAGTGGCCAGACGCCCGGCCAGACCGGCCAGGGCATGACGGATACGGCCCCGATGGGTCAGGACCAGATTGGCCAGGATCAGACGGATCCGATGATGCCGGGCCAGACCGATCAGGACTACGCACAGGATGACGCGACGATGGACGCGACCTCCGGCGCGATGCAGGCGTATGACTCCTACAGCGAGACCGACGACTTCAACGGCCAGGTGGCCGGTGACCGTTCGGCCGATGAGCTGATGCAGGCCAGCATCGTCAACAGCGACGGTGAGACGCTGGGCCGGATCGTGGATCTTGCGATCGGCGAGGATGGCAACATCGACCAGGCCGTCGTCGAACTGAGCGATGCCGGCGCCGCCGACGAAGAGCGGCATGTGATGATCTCGCTCGACGAGCTGTCTTCGGCCGAAGGTGACGCCACGGGTGAGTTCGTGCTCGACAGAAGCGGCGACGACCTGAGCCAGATGCAGCGTTTCGAGAAGTCGGACGACCGCTGGGAGCCTGCCGAGCAGGACATCTGATCCAAGTCCCCCGTCCGGTCTGACCGGACGTGGATCCTCGCACGGGTCCGGCACCAGCGCGCCGGCCCGTGCGCTCCCTTGCCGGACGGGCGGAGCTGCGGCTCCGCCCTTTTCCTTTCCTGATCCTGTGAATCACCGTCACGGGATCCGGCTGTGGCAGCGACATCAGCCCGGTCCGACTTCCATGCCGCCGGGAGGAACGGGTGGAGTTCTGGACATCCGAACCATGTGCCGCCTGCGCGACAAGATGACGATGCGCTCGACATCGGGGCAGCCGCACGCCATCATGATGGTTGTGCTGTGACGCCACAAACCATCCTGGCGGTCCGGGAGCCTGGGCCGCGACGCCACGACGGGCAGGGCCGCCCGCCAGACGGAGTTGGGTATGCGATTCCTGCTGTCGCGGTTCTCGACGATCGGCCTGCTGCTGGGGGTGCTGTTCCTCGCAGCCTCCCTGACCCCATCGCTGATCCCGCGCGACCCCGTGCTGCAGGGCATCCTGGGCGGAGTGGTCCTGGCACTCGGCCATCTCGTGGGTCGGATCATCGAGGCCCTGTGGCGGCTTGCCGACATGCCGGTGCTGCGGGGCCGGCTCTGGCGGGTGGTGCGGGGTGTTCTCTGGGCCACCGTGCTGGGGACGCTCGGCCTCGCCTTGCGCTACAGCCATGTCTGGCAGAACGACCTGCGCCTGCGGATGGGAATCGAGCCCGCCACCGGGGCGCACTTCCTTCAGGTTCTGTTTCTTGCAGGGGCGGTGTTCGCGGTCCTGTTTGCGGCCGGACAGATCGTGGCGGCCTTTGCGCGCCTGGTGCGGTCGCGGCTCTATCGGGTGATGCCCCGGCGCCGCGCCGATGTTCTGGGCTTCCTGCTCGTGGGGATCGCCCTCTTCATCCTCACCCGCGATGGCCTGCTCGACACGACCATCCGCGCGATGGACAGCTCCTTCGAGGCGGCGCAGAATCTCTTCGACACGGCGCCACCACCGCCGACCGAGGCGCGCATACCCGGCAGCCCCGCCTCGGTGATCGACTGGGAGGCGATGGGCGAGCCCGGACGCGACTTCGTGACGTCCGGCCCCGATGCGGCCGTGATCTCGGCCTTCACCGGCAGGCCCGCCCTCGATCCGATCCGCGTCTATGTCGGGCGCGCGAACGCACAGACCCCCCAGGCGCGCGCCGATCTCGCGTTGGCAGAGCTTCAACGGCTCGGCGCCTTCGACCGCAGGATCCTTGTCGTCACGAGTCCCACTGGCACGGGCTGGATGGACCCGGGCTCTCACGACCCGCTTGAATACATGCACGGGGGCGACATCGCCACCGTCGCGGTCCAGTATTCCTACCTCCAGTCCCCGTACGCGCTGCTCTTCGAGACCAGCACCGGGCTCGATCAGGCGACCGCGACCGTCTCCACCATCCACGATTACTGGCGACGGCTGCCCGAGGAGACACGGCCGCGGCTCTATATCCATGGGCTGAGCCTCGGGGCCTGGTCGTCGATGTATGCGACCACCCTGTTTCATCTCGTGAACGATCCGATCGCGGGCGCCTTCTGGGCGGGCCCGCCCTTTCCGTCGGATTTCTGGAACCGGGTCCAGCGCGCCCGGACCGAGGGCAGCCCCTGGGTCCTGCCGCGGATCGGAGACGGCTCGCTGATCCGCTACGCGGCGCGCGGAGAGGGCGGCGACGCCGGCACGGCGGACTGGGGCGCGATGCGGATCATGTTCCTGCAATATCCCAGCGACCCGATCGTGTTCTTCGATCCGTTCTCGACCTTCCGCCCCCCGGTCTGGATGGGCGAGCCGCCCGGCGACGGCGTTTCGCCCCATCTGCGGTTCATGCCGATCGTCACGCAGCTTCAGCTCGGGCTCGACATGGCGCTCTCCACGACCGCGCCGGCCGGGTACGGGCACTCCTACCATGCGCAGGACTATATCGAGCCCTGGGTGCAGGTCACCGCGCCCGAAGGCTGGACCGACGCCGATACGGAGCGCCTCAAGGCTCATTGCGACAACGGGTTCCAGGTCGGCTGCTCGAACCGATAGGCGGCCGGCGGCAGGCCCGCCACCGGCGCCACCCTCGGCGGCCACCGCACCGTCTGCCACCGGTGCGCGGGGCCCGGGGCTGATGCCGAAACCCCCTCGCCGGTCCCCCAGGCCGGATGATGCGGCCAGAGGTGCCGCAGCTTGTTCAATCTGTGCCTCTCGCCTTGATTTCCGCGCCGACTGCCTTTCATTGAGGCCATCGGTCCCCGAGATGAATCGCCCACGCGCCGGTCGTTCCGGCTGCGATGCGCCGCGTCATCTCCGGTGGTTCCGGCAGAAAAAACCTCAGGGGGGACCAGGCACCGCATGATCGAACAGAACCTTCTCCTGATCCTCGTGTCCCTGCCGTTCATGGGCGCGCTGGCGGCGGCGACGCTGCCGGTGAATGCCCACAATGCGGCGGCCTGGATCTCGGGTCTGGTTCTGGGGGGATCGCTGCTGGTGCTGGCGAGCCTTCATGGTGTCGTGGCCCGGGGAGAGGTGCTGCGGGTCGGCATCGACTGGGTGCCGCTGATCGGACTCACGCTCGACTTCAGGCTGGATGGCTTCGCCTGGATGTTCGTGACGCTGGTGATGGCGATCGGCGGGCTCGTGGTGCTTTACGCCCGCTACTATCTGTCGAAAACCGATCCTGTGCCGCGGTTCTATTCCTTCCTCATGGCCTTCACCGGGGCGATGATCGGCATCCTGCTGTCAGGCAACATCCTGATGCTGGTGGTCTTCTGGGAACTGACCTCGATCCTGTCCTTCCTGTTGATCGGCTATTGGCATCAGGCCCAGACGGCGCGCGACGGGGCACGGACGGCGCTGGTGGTGACGGCGACCGGGGGGCTCTGCCTCCTGGCGGCGATGCTGCTTCTGGGCCAGATCGTGGGCAGCTACGATCTCGACGCCGTGCTGGCCTCGGGCGAGGCGATCCGGGCGCATCAGGCCTACCCGCTGGTGCTGGCGCTGTTCCTGATCGGGGCCTTCACCAAGTCGGCGCAGTTCCCGTTCCATTTCTGGCTGCCGGGCGCGATGGCGGCGCCGACGCCGGTTTCGGCCTATCTCCATTCCGCGACGATGGTGAAGGCGGGTGTGTTCCTGCTCGTCCGCTTCAGCCCGGCGCTCGGAGGGACAGAGCTGTGGTTCTACGCCGTTACCGGCACCGGCATGGCGACGCTGATCCTCGGCTCGGTGATCGCGCTCTTCCGACACGACCTCAAGGGGCTGCTGGCCTACTCCACCATCGGCCACCTCGGTCTGATCACGGCGCTGGCGGGCATCGGCACGCCGCTTGCGATCCTCGCGGCGATCTTCCACATCGCCAATCACGCGCTCTTCAAGGCCTCGCTCTTCATGGCGGCGGGCATCATCGACCACGAGAGCGGGACGCGCGACATGCGCCGCCTGTCGGGCCTGATCCGGTTGATGCCGGTGACCGGGACCCTCGCCATCGTGGCGGCGGCGGCCATGGCCGGGGTGCCGCTGCTGAACGGGTTCCTGTCCAAGGAGATGTTCTTCGCGCAGGCGGTGGATTGGCACAACGGCACCTGGCTCGACGTCTCGTTGCCGTGGCTTGCGACCTTCGCCGGCATCTTCTCGGTCGCCTATTCGCTGCGCTTCATCGCCACCGTCTTCTTCGGGCCGCCACCCCTCGGTCTGCCACGCACCCCGCACGAGCCCAAGCCCTGGATGCGCCGGCCGGTCGAACTGCTGGTGGCGCTCTGCCTGCTGGTGGGCATCCTGCCGGGCCTGACACTGGGGCCGACGCTGAACCTCGCTGCCCGTGCGGTGGTGGGCGAAGCCCTGCCCGATACCTCGATCGCGATCTGGCACGGGGTCAATGCGCCCCTCGTCATGAGCCTCGTGGCGCTGCTGCTGGGGGTGGGGCTGCATGTGCTGCTCGGCTCCCGCATCGGCGCGGGCCCCGAGGGGCCGCCGCTCCTGCACCGGCTGCGGGCGCAGAAGATCTACGAGTGGCTCCTGCTGCGCCTGAGCTGGATCTGGCCGCGGATGATCCTGGAACTGGCGGGGACCGAGCGGCTGCAGCCGCAGCTGCGCCTTCTGGTGCTGCTGGCGCTCGCGGTCGGGGTCACGACGCTCTGGGGCAGCCTCTGGCCCATCGAGGCCGCGCGCCAGACGCCGCTGAGCGCCGGTTTCGTGCTGATGTGGGTGGTGGGCGTGGCCTGCGCCCTCGGAGCCGCATGGCAGGCCAAGTATCATCGCTTTGCGGCGCTGGTGCTGCTGGGAGGCGCGGGGCTGGTCACCTGCCTGACCTTCGTCTGGTTCTCGGCCCCCGATCTGGCGGTGACGCAGCTTCTGGTCGAGATCGTGACCACGGCGCTGCTGCTGCTGGGGCTGCGCTGGCTGCCCAAGCGGCGCGAGGAGATCGCCGAGGACAAGCTGCTGCCCGCCCGCCTCCGCCGCGGCCGGGACCTTGTCATTGCGGGCCTGTCGGGCTCGGGTCTGGCGGTCCTCGCCTATGTGGTGATGACCCGGCCGCTGATCCCCAACATCGGCGACTGGTTCCTGCGCAACGCCTATCATGAAGGCGGCGGCACCAACGTCGTGAATGTCATCCTCGTCGATTTCCGCGCCTTCGACACGTTCGGCGAGATCACCGTGCTCGCCATCGTGGGACTGACGGTCTATGCGCTGCTGCGCCGCTTCCGCCCCGCCCCGGAAAGCGTGGCGCTGCCCGACGAGCAGCGCGGCGAGGAGGAGAGGGCGCTGCGCACCTACCTGACCGTGCCGGCTGTCATCATGCAATGGATGTTCCCGGCGCTGATCGTGCTGTCGGCCTACCTGTTCCTGCGCGGCCACGACCTGCCGGGCGGAGGCTTCTCGGCCGGCGTCACGCTGGCAATCGCCTTCCTGCTGCAATACCTGGCCACCAACGTCCGCTGGATCGAAACGCGGCTGACGGTGCTGCCGATCCGCTGGATGGGCGCGGGGCTGCTGATCGCGGGCACCACGGGCATGGGGGCGTTCCTCTTCGGCTATCCCTTCCTGACCGCCCATTCCCGCTATGTCGAGCTGCCGCTGGTCGGGCCCGTGCCGGCGGCGACGGCGCTGCTGTTCGATCTGGGTGTCTATGCGCTGGTGGTGGGGGCGACCGTGATCATGCTCATCGCCATCGCGCACCAGTCGCTGCGCTCGGTCCGCCTGCGCGAGCAGGAGGCCGAGGATGCCGCCCGCAAGGAGGCCGCCTGATGGAGATCGTCCTCTCGCTCGCCATCGGCATCCTGGCCGGCTCGGGCATCTGGCTGCTGCTGCGGCCGCGCACCTTTCAGGTGATCGTCGGGCTCTGCCTTTTGTCCTATGCCGTCAATATCTTCATCTTCTCGATGGGGCGGCTGACGCTGGCGCAGCCGCCGATCATGCCCAAGGGCGGCTTCATCGACCCCACGCGCTACGCCGATCCGTTGCCGCAGGCGCTGGTGCTGACCGCGATCGTCATCAGCTTCGCCACCACGGCGCTGTTTCTGGTGGTGATGATGGCGTCACGCGGGGTGACGGGCACCGACCATGTGGACGGAAAGGAACGTGACCAGTGACCGCCGGCCATCTCGTCATTGCGCCTGTCCTGATCCCCTTCGTGGCGGGCGCCCTCATGCTGCTCTACGACGACCGGCAGCGGCGGGCGAAGTTCGCTCTGTCGATCGGCTCGGCGCTGGCGCTCCTTCTGGTGTCGGTCGAGCTTCTGAACCGCTCGAAGGGGGGCGGGGCAGGGGGGAACGAGATCTCCTTCTACCTGCTCGGCGACTGGGCGGTGCCCTTCGGGATCGTGCTGGTCAGCGACCGGCTGTCGGCCATGATGCTGTGCCTGACCGCGCTGCTGGCGATCCCGACGCTGCTTTATGCGGGGGCGGGCTGGCAGCGTCAGGGCCAGCATTTCCACTCGCTGTTCCAGTTCCTGCTGATGGGGCTGAACGGCGCCTTCCTGACCGGCGACCTCTTCAACCTCTTCGTCTTCTTCGAGGTGCTGCTGGCGGCCTCCTACGGCCTTCTGCTGCACGGCTCGGGGCAGCTGAGGATCCGGGCGGGCCTGCATTATATCGCCATCAACCTTGCGGCGTCGCTGCTGTTCCTGATCGGGGTCAGCCTGATCTACGGCGTGACGGGCACGCTCAACATGGCGCATCTGGCCCGGATCGTGCCGACGGTCACCGACGCCGACCTTCCGCTCCTCAAGGCCGGGGCGGCGCTGCTGGGGCTTGCCTTCTTCGTGAAGGCGGGGATCTGGCCGCTCTCGTTCTGGTTGCCCACCGCCTACATGGCGGGGGCCGCGCCGGTGGCGGCGATGTTCACCATCATGACCAAGGTCGGGATCTACATCATCCTGCGCCTCTCGATGCTGCTGTTCGGGCCGGCCGCCGCCGCATCGGCCGGCTTCGGCTCGGGTCTGCTGATCGCGGGCGGGATGGCGACCGTGGGGTTCGGCCTTCTGGGTGTGCTGGCCTCGCAGGGACTGGGGCGCATGGCCGCGCACATGGTGCTGATCTCGTCCGGGACGGTCCTTGGAACGGTGGGCTTCACGCTGGCGGGCGGCGGGCCGGACATGCTGGGCGGCGCGCTCTACTATCTTGTCAGTTCCACGCTTGCCACCGGCGCGCTCTTCCTGCTGATCGAGCCCATGAGCCGCGAGGAGGGCGGCATTGCCGGCATGCTCGCGCTGACGGCCGACGCCTACGGGCTGGACGAGCTGGAGGAGGAGGATCCCGAGGTGGGCCTCGCCATTCCCGGAACGCTCACGGTGCTGGGGCTCAGCTTCGGGGCCTGCCTTCTGGTGCTGGCCGGGCTGCCGCCGCTGTCGGGCTTCATCGGCAAGGTGGCGATGCTGGCGCCGCTGCTGGCCGCGCCGACGGTGGATCCGGTTCTCGGTTGGTCGTTCCTGTCGCTTCTGTTGCTGGCGGGGCTGGCCACGCTCATCGGTCTGGTGCGGATCGGCATCCAGACCTTCTGGGCAACGGACGGGTCGGTGCCGAAGGTTCTCGCGCTCGAGATCGCGCCGGTCCTGGGGCTGATCGCGCTGCTTCTGACCCTGACGATCCGGGCCGAGGATACGCTGCGCTACATGCAGGCCACGGCCCGCGCCCTGCATGAGCCGACGATCTACGCCGACGGCGTCTTCGCCGCACCCCGCGTCACTGAAGGGACCGCCGCCCCATGACAAGCCTGAGCCGCCTCGTGCCCTATCCGCTGCTCTCGCTGTCACTCGTGCTGATGTGGCTGCTGCTCACGCGCTTCTCGCTGGGGCATCTGCTGCTTGGATCCGGCATCGCGCTGGTGGCGGGGCGGGCGATGGTGGCGCTTCAGCCCGAGAAACCCCGCATCCGCCGCTGGGCGCCTGTCTTCCGGCTGGTGGGCATCGTCAGCCTCGACATCATCCGCTCGAACGCGGCCGTGGCGCTTCTGATCCTGAACGGCGGCCGCCACGGCGGCCGGCGCTCGGCCTTCCTGAGGATACCGCTGCGGCTGCGGTCGCAGCCGGCGCTGGCGCTGCTGGCCATCATCCTGACCGCCACCCCCGGCACCGCCTGGCTGGAACATGACGCCGAGGCGGGCGTGCTGCTTCTGCATGTGTTCGACATGAAGGACGAGGCGGAATGGATCGCCCTGATCCGCGACCGCTACGAGGCCCTGTTGCTGGAGATCTTCGAATGAGCGCCACGATCCTCGCCGCGGCCCTGACCTATGCCCAGGCCATGCTGGGCATCGCCGCCTGCCTGGCCTGCTGGCGCACCCTGCGCGGGCCGCGCGCGCAGGACCGGGTGCTGGGGCTCGATACGCTCTATGTCACGGCGATGCTGTTCTTCGTGGTGACGGGGATGCGGATGGGCACGACCTTCTTCTTCGAGGCCTCGCTGGTGATCGGGGTCCTGGGTTTCGTGGCCACCGTTTCGCTGGCGAAGTTCCTGATCCGCGGAGAGATCATCGAATGAACCATCTCGAGGCCATCCCGCTCTGGCTTGCCGTTCCGGTGGCCCTGCTGCTGGTTCTGGGCAGCACGCTCACGATGCTGGGCACCATTGGCCTCGTGCAGCTGCGCAGCTTCTACGACCGCCTGCACGCGCCCACGCTGGGCACAAGCTGGGGGACGGCCGGGATCATCCTCGCCTCGATGCTGCTCTTCAGCCTGACGCAGGGCCGGCCCATCGTGCACGAGCTGGTGATCGGTGGCTTTGTGATGATCACGACGCCGGTCACGCTCCTGATGCTGGGGCGGGCGGCGCTCCACCGGGATCGGGCCGAGGGCACGAAGGGCGTTCCGGGCGCCGAGCCGCCCCCCGACCCCCAGACCGACGCGCCGGAGGTCTGAGCCCCGGCCCGCCGCAAGACGGCCTGGGTGGCGCTGCCACGGCCGGGCCGGGACCTTGACCGGCGGAGCCGTCACAAAATCGTGGCCGAGAGCGGTCATAGGGTAGGGCCATGATCAGTGCCCGCCCGTCCGCGCCCCGACATCGTCTCTCTCAGCTTCCCCGCGCCGCCGCCGCGGGGGCGGGCACCCGGGCCGTCGTTTCATGGGGGGTCGCAAGGTGATCGCGCAAGAGACCGTCGCGACGCTTCTGGCCGTCCACGGGCTGGCTCTGATCGCGCCGCTGGCGCTGGTCGAGGGGCCCATCGTCACCGTGATCGCGGCCTGGCTCGCGCAGCGCGGAGTGCTGGACCTGACGGCCGTCACCCTCACGGTGATCCTGGCCGATCTCGTGGGCGACGCGCTTCTCTACGCCGTGGGTCGCCGCGGAGGCCGGCCTGCGCTGTCGCTGCTGCGGGTGCGCGAGGCGCAGATCGAGGATCTTGCAGGGGGCTTGCGCGCCCGCGCGCCCGCGGTGCTGATCGGCGCAAAGCTCACCCATGCCGCCGGGGCCGCCGTCCTGTTGGCGGCCGGGGTCGCGCGCGTGCCCTTTGGCCTCTTCATGGCCTGCAATGCGGCGGCCACCCTCCCCAAGAGCCTGTTCTTCGTGAGCCTCGGCTGGTGGTTCGGCGCGACCCACGCGCGGATGGGAAGCTGGATTGCGGCCGGCGCACTGACGCTCACGACCCTGCTTGTCCTCCTCGTCCTCCTCTATCGCCGGAGATCCTGTTCATGAGCCTTGCCACCGTGACCTGCCTCATCCCCGCCTTCAACGAGGGCCGCCGCATCGGCGCGGTGCTGGCCGCGGCCTGCGCCAACCGGCTGGTGGACGAGGTGATCGTCATCGACGATGGCTCGACCGACGATACCGCCGAGGTGGCCGAGCGCGCGGGCGTGCGCGTGCTGCGCCAGCCCGCCAACCGCGGCAAGAGCGCGGCCTTGGCACGAGGGATCGCGGCGGCGCAGGGCGACCTGATCCTGCTGCTCGACGCCGATCTTCGGGGTTTGACGGCGAACCATGTCACGGATCTGCTCGCGCCGGTCCTGCTCGACGAGGCCGAGGGCAGCCTGAGCCTGCGCGGCAACGCCCCGCTGCCCTGGCGGCTTCTGGGGCTCGACTACATCTCGGGTGAGCGCGTCCTGCCGCGAGCCCTGCTGGCGGATCGGCTCGATGCGATCGCGCGCCTGCCGCGCTTTGGCTTCGAGGCCTATCTGAACGCCCTCTGGATCGCTTCGGCCGCCCGGCTGGCCGTGGTGCGCTGGCCCGATGTGGCCAGCCCCGCCAAGGCAGGAAAGCGCGGGCTGGCGGCGGGCCTCTTGGCGGACGCGCTCATGCTGGGCGACATCTTCCGCACCATCCCGCCGCACCGCGCGCTGGGCCAGATCGTCGCCCTGCAGCGCCAGCGCCTCTCCGGGCATCGGCGCCTGCCGCTTGTGCCGATCCTTGGCCGCTGACTTCCTTACCCGAACGAAAGGTCTCCTCATGCTCGACATGGCGCCGCAACCCGTTCCCGCGCCGACCGTGGCCCGCCAGATCGGCGCGGCCGTCCACCGCCGCTCGCCCCTCAGCGCCGAGGGGATGATGGAGCGGATGTTCTCGCGGCTGTTCCACGGACTCGTCTATCCGCAGATCTGGGAGGACCCGGTGGTGGACATGCGGGCGCTGGCCATCGCGCCGGGGCAGCGGCTGGCCTGCATCGCCTCGGGCGGATGCAACATGATGTCCTACCTGACCGCCGGTCCCGGAAGCCTGCTCGCCGTGGACCTCTCGCCCGCCCATGTCGCGCTGGGGCGGCTGAAGCTGGCCGCGGCCCGGCACCTGCCCGACCACGAGGCCTTCTTCGACCTCTTCGGCCGCGCGGACCGTGCCGCCAACATCCGCGCCTACGACCGGTATCTCGCGCCGCGGCTCGACCCGGCGACGCGGGCCTGGTGGGAGGCGCGGACGCCCTTCGGCCGGCGGATCGGCCTCTTCGCCCGTGGCTTCTACCGCCACGGGGCGCTTGGCCGCTTCATCGGCGCAGCGCATCTGGTCGCGCGGCTTGGCGGCACGGATCTGGGCGGCCTGCTGGCCTGCCGGACGGTTGACGAGCAGCGCACATGGTTCAACGGCCACATCGATCCGCTGTTCGCGACGCCGCTCGTGCAGTCGCTGGCCCGCCATCCGGCGGCGCTGTTCGGGCTCGGCATCCCGCCCGCGCAATATGAGCTGCTGGCCTGCGACGGGGACGGCGACGTGCTGCCGGTGCTGCGCGAGCGGTTGCGGCGGCTGTTCTGCGACCATCCGCTGCGCGAGAACTACTTTGCCTGGCAGGCTGTGGCCCGCCGCTATCCCGAGCCCGGCGAGGGCGCGCTGCCGCCCTATCTGGAGCCCGCGGCCTTCGATGCCCTGCGCGCCCATGCCGCGCGTGCCGAAGTGGTCAACCAGCCGCTCACGAAGGCGCTGGCGGGTGAGGCCTCGGGAACGATCCACGGCTTCTCGCTTCTGGATGCGCAGGACTGGATGACGCGGGCCCAGCTGGCCGATCTGTGGCGCGAGATCACCCGCACGGCCGCCGCCGGGGCCACGGTCATCTTCCGCACCGGGGGCGCGGCGGACATCCTGCCGCAGCAACTGCCGCCCGAGCTTCTGTCTGCGTGGCAGAGCGACCGTGCCTTCGCCCGCGCCTGCCACGAGGCCGACCGCTCGGCGATCTATGGCGGCTTTCACATCTACCGCCGCCGCAACGCATGACGGCGGAGCCTCATGCGGCGCTGATGGACGCCACCTACCGTCACCAGCGGCGGATCTACGACATCACGCGCCGTCACTTCCTGCTCGGACGTGACGAACTGATCGCGGCCCTCGCCCCGCCGCCCGGCGCGCGCGTGCTCGAGATCGCCTGCGGCACCGGGCGCAACCTTGACCTGATCGACCGTCGCTGGCCGGGGTTGCGCCTTTACGGGCTCGACATCTCGGAGGAGATGCTGCGGACAGCGCGCGCCCGCCTTGGCACCCGCGCGCGTCTCGCGCAGGGCGACGCCACCGACTTCGACGCTCGGGCACTGTTCGGCGCCGGGCGGTTCGAGCGCATCGTGATCTCCTACGCGCTGTCGATGATCCCCGACTGGCGTCCGGCGCTGGCCCATGCCGCATCCCTGCTGTCGAAGGAGGGCGAGCTTCATGTGGTCGATTTCGGGGATCAGGCGGGCCTGCCGCGCTGGTTCCGCACCGGCCTGCGCGGCTGGATCGGCCGCTTTCACGTCGAGCCGCGCGACGACCTCGGGGCGGCGCTGGCCGAAGTGGCCGCAGGGGTGGGCGGCATCAGCCGCTCGGGCAGCCGGTTCCGGGGATACGCCTGCCTTGGCGTAGTCCGCAGGACCGCCCCGGCGCCGGGCTGACGCAGGCGAGGGAATGTGAGGCTCTCGGAGGAGTTTCGGGCGGACGTCTGCCGGCGACGCAGCCTATCCCGGCTCTCCCCCGGGCGGCGCGGCGGCTGACAGCAGGCGCACCACCTCCTGATCGCTGACCTGCGTGAAATCTCCGTAATGGAGACCGACGGCGCCGAGGGCATCAACGGGCAGGGGGCACAGGATCTCGTCCACCTCGGGCCGCAGACTCTCGAGCGTGTCCCGCGCCGCGACCGGCACGGCCAGGACCAGCCGGGCCGGGTTCCTCCGCCGCGTGGCGCCAAGGGCGGCGCGGATCGTGGCGCCGGTGGCGATGCCGTCATCGACAAGGATGGCGGTCCGCCCCGCGACCGCAACCGGCGTGCGGCCCGCAAGATAAAGGCTCCGGCGGCGGGCGATCTCGTCGAGCTGGACCGCTGCCAGCTCTTCCATGTCCGCCCGGTCGAGCCCCGCCATGGCCGCGACCGTTTCGTTGATCACCATCTCGGGGTCATCGCCGTCCGCCACCGCTCCCGCGGCAAGTTCGGGCTGCCAGGGCACGCCCAGCTTGCGCACCATGACCAGATCGAGCGGGGCCTGCAGCGCACGGGCGATCTCGAACGCGACCGGAACGCCGCCGCGGGGCAGGGCGAGGACAACGGGATCCCTGTCGTCCCGCCCCGCAAACAGCGCGGCGAGCTGGCGGCCCGCATCCGTCCGGTCGCGGAAGGCTGTCATGATCCGTCCCCGTCCAGATGATCGGGGAACCAACCCGCCTCCAGACCGACGACCTGAACGCGGGGGGCCGGCTCTTCAATGGTGCGCGCGCTGCGGCGACTGCCCGCGCGATGGGCGAAGATGACCAGCGGGCGGCTGCCGTCCGGGATGGGCCCGATGGCGTCGAGCCGCTCTGGCCTGATCAACACGCTACGCCTTTCGCCCATCTTCCGCATGGCCCCGTCTTCTCCGGTTGCCCCTCCATCGGACGCCGCCCCGGTCGGTCGCGCATTGATCGCTGTCACGGAGGCGCACGATCCTCTCATTCGGTCCAGAGCAACTGGAACTCGTCGGTGGAAAAGGGGGCGCTGCCGGTCAGCAACTGGCGGATGAAGGCGCCGCCGCCCTGTTCCTCGGCGAAGAGAAAGGCGCTGATCGCGAAGGCGTCGGGGTCCAACGCGTAGGACATCGGGTTGACGCGCTCCGGGGCGGCGAAGGCGGTGGCCTCGGGATGGCGGGCCAGCACCTCGGCCCGGAGCGCCGGGGGCATGAGGTGGAACTGCACCGCATAGGCGATGAACTCGTGCCAGACCATGCCGAGGTCGGGCGTCTGCGGCCCGAGGATGTCGCTCACGGCGGCATGAACCAGTTCATGCGTCAGGATCGAGCGCGCGACGGGCGGGCTCCAGTCGAGGCCCCAGGGCTGGCGGTCATGGGGCAGGTCGCGGTGGCCGGACACCACGCAGACCCTGTCCTGCCGGAAATCGTAGCAGCCGGAGATCCGGGCGCGCACCGCGTCGGAGGGTCCCGTCCCGGACGGCTCGGCGGGCAACTCGATCTCGATCCGGTCTGCGAAGACCACGGTGACCTCCGGCTCCAGGCTGAAGCCGAGCGCCCGGAAGTAGCCCGTGACCTCCGCCAGCACGTCGCATGCCTCGGCGACCTCCTCGGCCGATCCCGAGACCGAGACACCGGCGAGACCGCAAGCGGCGGCCACAGGCCGGGCCGTCGTCAGGGCGAGGAGCAGGACGATGAGGCCCGCGCACCAGCCGCGGCTCGCACCGCTACGGGCAGGGCGACGCATAGTCCGAGGCATGCATCGACTGCACCGGATCACCCGGAGTGCAGGGCGAGCCCGACAGCGGATAGGTCTTCTGCTCGGTGCAACCGCCCAGCCCGGCACAAAGCGCCACGGCGAGGGCGGCAAGAGGGTAACGCGGGATGTGGCCGTCCATTCTCTTTCTCCTTGGTCGGACAGGTTCAGCGCCGGGCGGACTTCCGGGCGTGGCGTGTCGGATCCGGGCGATGGGACGGCTGGCAGGGCGCGTGCTGGGCGCCGTCCACGGCAACAGGGGCCGCGCCAGCTCTGCGCGGCCCCTGCCGGTTCGACCGCCCTCGGGACGCGGCGGGGGTCAGGCGGCCTTCACGTCGATCCTGCGTTCCTTCTCCATCGCCTCGGCCGTCTTCGGCAGCGTGACCGTCAGAATGCCCTTCTCGTAGCGGGCTGCCACCTTGTCGGCGTCGATGCCCGCCGGCAGGCGGAACATGCGCTGGAACATGCCGCTGCTGCGTTCGCGCAGGTGATAGTCGCCCTTGTCCTCGTCGCGCTGCGAGCTGCGCTCGGCCCGGATCGTCATGCTTCCGTCCGCAAGGCGCACGTCGATCCCTGCAGGGTCAAAGCCCGGCAACTCGGCCTGCACCTCATAGCCGTCGGGGCGCTCGATCAGATCGACGGCCGGAAGCGTCAGGCCCGGATGCGGCCAGGCGGGGCCCGCCTCGACGCCGCCCGTGCGACGGTTGAAGGGAAACCGGAAATCGGGCCAGTCGATGTCGTGCATCAGCCGGTCGAGCTGCTGGCGCATATAGGCCAGCGGCTCCCATTCGCGCAGCTGCGCCGGTGGCGTCGGAGCCTCGCGCCGGACGTCCACATTGGTCTCGTCGGTCATTGCAATCCTCCCCAAATCGAAGGTCTGCCGGATCAGGACCGGCGCCCGCGCCTTGCCCGCGGCGTATGCCGCGCCACGGCGGGCCGGAGATCGCGGGCTTCAGGAAACCTGCGCCTTGGCCGGACGGGCTTCATTGACTGCGGTCATCGGCGGCTGTGCTCCGCCGATCCATTCGCCAAGGTCCGGCGCGGCGAGCGCAAGCGCGGAAAGATCCTGCGTCACGCCGCCCTTTCCCAGAAGCCGCGCGAGATTGCGGATGCGGAACCGGGTGGGGCTCAGGATCTCGATCACGCCCTGGTCATCCAGCCGGTGAATGATCCGGCTGATCGATTCGACCGTCATGCCGAGGAGGTCCGACAGATCCTGCCGCGACAGCGGGTTGGTGACGATCCGGCTGCCGTCGGGCTGCTGCTCGGGCGAGAGCGGGCGCCCGGCCAGCGCAAGGAAGGCGCAGATCCGCTCTTCCGGCTTCAGCGCACCCAGCATCCAGGTCAGCCATCGCATCCGTTCGAGATGGACGAGATTGGCCTCGTGCACGGCGCGGCGCAGCTCGGGGCTGTGCCGGACCGTCTGGACCAGATCGGCCATCGGCACTTCCAGAAGCCGCGCCTTGGTGCAGGCCTCGACCGACAGGCCCTGCCGTCCCTGAAGATCCGCGCCCAGCAGATCCCCCGGCAAGAGCAGGTTCAGGATCTGCCTGCGCCCCTCCAACCCGATCCGCTGGACCCGCAGGATGCCGCTCTCGAGAAGCCAGACGCTGCGAATGTGGTTGCCCTCTGCGACCAGCACCTCGTCGGGCGACAGGCGGACCTTCCGGCCATGAAGCGCCGGGCGCGACAGGAACCGCCGTCCCGAGGCCGCGCATGGTGGACCGGCCGACATTCTCGCGCTGATGCTGCCCTGTCGGTCGTTCGTGCTGTCAGAACTGGAATGCATCGCCGCTTCCCCCCGGTCAAACTGGCGGTTGATAAAATTCTCGAACAATCGCTTTCGGGCTGCAGAGTCGCACGGAGCCGATCCTGTGCATTGTCGCGCGTCAACACGCGCCGCGCGCCGCGGGGCTAGATTGGAGGCGTTGGGATCACGAAGGGGTGAACGGGTGGTTGAGGATGTGCACCGCGGGGGGCCGCGCATGACGAGCATTGCCGCCGGGGATCTGGCCCATTTCCGTTCGATGCTGGATCATGTGAGCACGCAGACGCGCGAGGCACTGCTGTCGATGGTGCGCGAACATGAGGTGGCTCAGGGACAGGTCATTGCCGCCGAGGGCAGCACCGTGGCCGAGATCGGATATGTCCTCGAGGGGGCTCTCGGAATGATCAAGATGCTGCCGGACGATCGGCAGCATATCATCGGCCTGCTGATCCCGACCGATCTGTTCGGCCGCGTCTATGACGGGCCGCTCACCTACCGGATCACGGCCCTGTCGCACAGCCGGCTCGTCACCTTCCCCCTCGCCGAATTTCAGGCGCTGCTGGATCAGGACCCCGAGCTGGAGCGGATCTTTCTCGTCCATCTGCTCGACGAGATGGATGCCGCGCGCGAGTGGCTGATGATGATGAACGGTCTGAAGGTGGTCGAACGCGTGGCCTCCTTCCTGATCATTCTGGCCCGTCGTGCGGGCAACGGAGGCGAGGTGGCGCTGCCTCTGGGCCGCAAGGACCTCGCGCACTACCTCGGCGCCCGGCCCGAGTCGCTCAGCCGGGCCTTCCGCACGCTCGAGCGGATGCAGGTGATCGAGAGCCTGGACGCAGCGGCGCGGCGCTACCGGATCTGCAACCCGAAGCGGCTGGCGCAGGCCTCGGGGCAGGATCTCGTGCTGGACTGAGGGCGCATCCGGTCCCCGGATCGAGGGTCAGGACGCAGTCCGGCGAACGGCCGAACGCAGCGCCCGATCTCGGCGACGTTCAGTCCGAGATCACGAAAGACCGCATACACGCCCCGAGGGTCCGGCCCCATCCGCTCGACGGCGCGCGGACAGGGGGAGCGGCAGGTTCCGAGGCGCCCCGACAATTCCTGTTCGCGCCTTGGCAAAGCCGGTTGCGCATGTCCGCCGGATCGCTTCCACGGGTGGCGATCGTTCCGGCTCCCCCCTGCCTGCCCGGTCTGTGCCGCATCCTTGGACAGGTGCCGCTCATGGCAATGAGGAGGGTCAAGAGCGCGGGCTCGTGACGGCGGTCAATGCCGGCGAACCGGATCCGGCCAATTCTGTCCCAAGGATGGAGATACCAAGATGATGGTACGTGAGGAGGATACCTGGGCACTGGTTCTGGACAGCACGCGCGCGCGCATCCTGAGAGGGTTGCCGCGCCGTGGGCCGCCGTCGACGGCGGAGCTTGTGCTGAAATGCGAATCGCACAAGCTGCGTGATCTGATGTCGGACAAGCCGGGGCGCAGCTTCGCGTCCTTTGGCGGAGGCCGGCGTTCGGCGATGGAATATGGTTCCGATCCGCTGATGGAGGATGAACGCACCTTCCTGCGCGAGGTCGTGGCCGTGCTCGAGACACACCGGCGGGCGGGCGAGGTTCACCAGCTCGTCATCTTTGCCGAGCCGCATTCGCTCGGGCTCATGCGGACGATGCTGCCGCCTGCGCTGCGGCGGCTGGTGCGGTGCGAGATGCCGCTGAACCTCATCCATGTGTCGGCACATGAGCTGCCACAGGTGATCCTCGGCTATCTCGGACGCAAGATGTAGCCCCGTCAGCCCAGCAGCCGGGCGGCCAGCTCCAGTCGCACGCGCGCCCGCTCGCGGAACTTCGCCGGGTCGCTGCAGGCCGGGTCGAGCAGGTGATCGAGGGCCAGCCTGGCCCGCGTCAGGCAGTGGTGCAGGCGGAAGGTCTTCAGCAGCCCGCGCGAGGGCGGCGGAAAGCCCGCACCCTCCAGATGACGAACGAGACGGGGCGCGATGTCGGGCCGGCCGAGCAGCGCACATTCCTGTCCGAGGAAAGCCACCTCGTCGTGCGCATCCGCCAGGCGGAAGTCGCGGGCAAACTCCACCCGGTCGAAGAGGACGGGCGGCAGCGTCAGGCACACGTGCTCGGGGCGCAGATCGCCATGACCCTCGCGCACGAAGCCCAGGGCTTCGCGCCGCGCGATCTCGCGCCGACCGCCCTTCAGGCGGTGCACCAGCGCGGCCGAGAGCCCCGCGATGTCGGCACCGGGCACATGCCCGGCCAGCGCGGCGAGGTGACCTCCGTCGATGGCGGCCTCGTGCAGAAGGTGGCGGAAATAGGCGCCCTTGGGGGCGCCCCGCGTCGTGCGCCAGAACCCGGCGAGACGGCGCCCCAGCGCCTCGATCTCGGCCGTGCCGGGCCCGCGACCCTCCAGGATCAGCCTGTCGAGCATCCGGTCCGACGGCAGCCGCCGCATGTGGACGAGCCATTCCACCACCTCGCCGCGCCCGTCGAGGCGCAGGCCCGAGGCGGTCCGCACCACCGGCAGCAGACCGCGATAGACTTCCGGCCCGGCCAGTTCCCGGTTGAGCCGCACCTCGGCCGCGCAGGCGCGGTGCCGGGCGGGCAGCAGGCGCAGATCCTGCGTGGCGGTCTGCAGCGGCCGCTTCATCTTCAGCACGCGGTCGGGGAACAGGAAGACACGCGCGAGGTGGGTCTCGATCACCCGCTCCAGTCCCGGCAGCCGCGCAAGACAGGCCGCGGCGTCCTCGGCTGGGGGTCCCGGCCTCGGGGGAAGCGGGCGCACCGGCCGGCGCCCGGCCCATTACATCCAGAGATCGCGCAGCGGCCGCCGCATGGCCCAGGCGACCTGCTGGAACTCGCCCATCGAGACATGCCGCCGCAGCAGGTCGAAGACGGCCGCCACCGCGACATCCGGCTCGACCAGAGGCTCGGTGGGGAAGTGGCGCGTGACGCGTTCGAGGAAGTCATCGACCGATCGCGGATGAACCGGGGTCCGCGACGGCACCCATCCTTCGAAGAAGATGCCTCGGATCAGCAGCGGCAGTTGCGCCGCGAGATCGGCCGCCTCGTCCACCGTCAGGAAGTCGCGCACCGTCTGAAGCGTCGTGCGGAAGAGCAGGTAGGCGCGGGCGCGATCCGACCAGCCGAGATCCTCCTGCAGCTCGTTCAGCCATTCGGCCACCACCTGAGGCGCGTGATCGAGGCTGGCAATCCCCGAGATCTTCATGGCGCCCTCCTTCCCGGAATGATCGGATGATGGGCCGCGCAGCCGCGCCCTCAATGACTGTCGTCAATGCCGCACCCGGCCCTGCGGGCGGATCGTGGGCCATGCTGTATTTCGACCTCACCCCGTCCCATCCGCTCGGCCATGCGGTCGCCCGCAGGGCGGGCCTTTCGGTGGCCATGCACGAGGCCCGCGCCTTTTCCGGCGGCGAGCACAAGCTCAGGCCGCTCGTCAGCGTCCGGGGACACGAGGTCTGCCTCTTTTCGGTCCTGCATGCGGGCGAGGTGGGATCGGTGAACGACGCGCTGGTGCGGCTGCTGCTGTTCGCGGCCTGCTGCCGGACCAACGGGGCAGCGCGCGTGCTGATCGTCAGCCCCTGGCTGCCCTACATGCGCAAGGACCGCCAGACGAAGGCGCGCGATCCGGTGAACACGGCCGGCGTCGCGCGGCTGATCGAGGCGGTGGGAGTTGACGCGCTGATCACGCTCGAGGTCCACAATCTCGCGGCCTTCCAGAATGCCTTCCGCTGCGCGACGGTGCATCTCGACACCTGCCGCCTCTTCGCGACCGAGATCCTCAGTCGCAGCGCGGGCCGCCCGCTGTGCCTCGTGTCGCCGGACGGGGGCGGGGTGAAGCGCGCCGCTCTCCTGCGCGATGCGGTGGAGCAGGTGAGCACCCGGCCCGTCGGCTTCGGCTTCATGGAGAAGCACAGGTCCGAGGGTGTCGTGTCGGGCGATCTCTTCGCGGGCGAGGTGGAGGGCCGGACGGTCTGGATCGTGGACGACATGATCGAGAGCGGCGGCACGCTTCTGCGCGCGGCCCGTGCCTGCGCCGCGCGCGGCGCGGCCGAGGTGCATCTGGTGGCGACCCATCTCGTGGACGCGGCCGCCGTCGCCCGGCTGGCCGATCCGTCGGTGGGCAGCCTCACCGTCACCGACAGCGCGGTGCCGGCCGAGCCCACGCCGCACCTTCACTGCCTCTCGGTCGCGCCGCTGATCGGCGCCGCGCTGGCCCAGATCCACCGCGGTGGCCCCGTGGGCCCCCTTCTCGATCCCACGGGACCGCCGGACTGACCCTGCAACCCGGACAAACAGGAGGAGACGATGGAAGTTCGTGAAGCCATGCACAAGCCGGCCGCCTGGGTCGAGGCGGACACTCCGGTTTCCGAAGTCGCCCGGCAGATGAAGGCCGACGACATCGGCGCGCTGCCCGTGGGCCGCGACGACCGGCTGATCGGGATGATCACGGATCGCGATCTCGTGCTTCGGGTGCTCGCCGAAGGGCGCGACCCGAAGACGACCAAGGCCAGCGACGTGATGACCGAGGGCATCGTCTGGTGCCGGACGAGCCAGCCGATCTCGGACGCGATCCACCAGATGGAGGAGCGCCGGATCCGCAGGCTTCCGGTGATCGACGACAACAAGCGGCTCGTGGGAATGCTGGCGCTTGGCGACATTGCCCATTCCGCGACACGCGATCTGACGGCCGAGGTGGTCCACGCGGTTGCGGATCATCACGCCTGACATTCCGGCCGCGATCCGCAGGGGCCGCCCGATGCGGCGGCCCCTCGCCCTCGGCGATCAGACGACCGACAGGCGGTCCCGCACATCCACCACGCCCGGCGCGGCCCACACGGCCTGCTCGGCCGCGCGCCGCTCGCCGATGCTGTGCACCTTGCCGTCGAGCGTGACGGTGCCGCCCGAGACCTCGACCCGGATGTCGGACATTTCCAGCTCGGCCCGCCGCTTGAGCGCCTGTTCGATGCGCAGACGCAGATTGGCCGGGCTGAGTTTCGTCGCGATCTCGATGGCGTTCGAGATCCCCACGACGCCGGCGATGCCACGGATTGAATGTTCCGCCGCCTCGCGCTGAAAGTTCCACTCCACCGCACCGCTCAGCGTGACCCAGCCCTTCGCGACCTTCACCTTGACCGCGTCGGCGGGAACCGAGGCGTTCCACTTCAGCACGTCGAGCACCCGGCGGGCGATCTCGTCGTCGGCGGTCACGTTGGCGCCCACCGGCCGCACCTCGATGTCCTGAGCGATCCCGCGCACCCCCTTGATCGAGGTGACGATCTGCTCGGCCTTCAAGCGTTCGTCATGGGTGCGGACATGGCCGGTCAGAAGCACGATGCCGTTCTCGACCGACACGCCGATATGGGCCGCATTGAGGCTCGGCTCGAACTCAAGTCCGTCGAGCACGTCCTGGCGGATGTCCGGATCTCCCATCGTCTCTCCTCCTCTGCTCTGGCGCCGCAAGGCGCGTGGCTGTGCCTCCGTCTGTGCGGCAGCCTGCGGGCCGCGTCATTGATTGTTCTCATCGTGAGAGACTTGGCCGCCTCAGAAGAGCCAGGCGAAGGACAGCCCGATGCGGAGGTCGTGCAGGCTCTCGTCAGCGATGCGGCGGCGGCGGTGAGGTTCGCCTGCGCCTTCGTAGTTCAGCGCGCCATCCGTTGTCTGCCCCAGCAGGATGCCGGGTGGCCCTGTATCGCGCAGCGCGGGAAGGCCGGCCTCCAGTTCGCCCGACAGGAAGAGGCTGAAGCTGCGCCCTCCCCCCAGGTCGCGGTCGAGCACCGCCGAGACCTGCCCGAAGCGCGTGACGCCCCGCCACGACTGGTGCTCGACCGCAAGCGGGATCTGCCGAAGGCCCGCAATCCCGCTTGAGCCCGCGCCGGTATAGTCGGCCCAGGACAGGCCCAGCCCCGCCAGCAGCTCGAGCCCGAGCCCCCAGCCCTGCCCGAGCGAGCGACGCAGGGAAAGGCCCGTCCCGAGCCCCACGCCGGACGCCGCGAGCCGGTCGTCCGTGCGGAATCCCGGCCCGGGGATGCGGGCACCGGAGACCGACTCGGCGATGTCGAGGCCAAAGCCCGTGCGCGCCTGATGACGGCGCTCGGTCAGCGCGAGGCTGGCGAGTGGCAGCAGGGTCCAGCGGCCGTGGCTCTGCTCGGGGCCCGCGACGGTGAAGCGGTAATGCCGCCCCGTCACGTCCTCCGACGCGAAGCGCCGGATCGCGGCCCCCTGCGCCGCGCCCTCCGACAGGACGAGAAGTCCGCCCGGATCGATCAGCGCGGCGAAAGCGGCGGTCCTGTCCGGCGGGCCGGTGACGAGCGCCACGAAGAGACCACCCGCCTCGGTCGGGCTGTAGGCGTGCTGCGTGATGGCGGCTTGCCCGGCCGGCGAGAAGGCCTCGCTCTCGATGGTGGTGCCGTCGGGTGCCTCGATGCGGGCCCGGGCCCAGCTTCCCAGCGCATCGCGGCCCGACCCCACGGACAGGCGGCCCTGAAGGGGCAGCCCCCCCGCCAGCGCCATCGGCCGGCCGGCTTCGGGATGCCCTGTGGCGGTCGAGAGGCTCCGTCCGCTGAAGCCGCCCCCCGCAAGCCCCAGCCGGAACTCCGACAATGGCCTCGGAGGGGGCAGCTCCCGTGCGGGCCCGGCCGTCACCGGCAGGAGGGGCGCCCCGTCGGACAGGACGTTGCGCAGACGCTCCGCCAGGTTCGCGCCCCGGCCCTCCGGCTCTTCCGCGATGGCGGCCACCGGCAGCAGCGCGAGTGCCATGCACCAACCGGCGGCGCCCGCCGCCCCGGTCCTGCGGACCATGGTCCTTCCCCCTCAAGCCGGTACCGAAATCGCCAGTCGCGTCAGCAGTGCGACGAGTTGGGACTGGCGCGAAGTCTCCGTCTTGCGCAGGACCGAGACCATCTGGTTGCGCAGCGTCTGCTTCGACATCTTGCGGCGCTGCGCCTGATCCGGGATGGTCTCGCCCGTGATCAGCGACATGGCCAGCTCGGACTCGCGCGCGGAGAGGCCGAAGGTCCTCCAGAGGATGTCGTGGGTGAGCAGGAGCGGCTCTCCGGCATCGTGAACGGTGATGCCGATCCAGGCACGGCCGGGGCGGTAGGGGGCGGCCTTGCGCCCGAGGGGCGCGTTCTGCAGCCGCGTCAGCGTCACGAACTTGCGGGGCAGCCCCTCGCCGGAAAAGGACAGGAAGCCCGTCCGCTGGCGGCTGGCGCCGCCCAGCCGCCGGACCAGCGACGCCAGTTCCGCATCCGTCGCCGGGCTGCAGGCCGTCAGCCGATCGCCGGGCCCCACGAACAGCCCGTCCGGCCGCAGCGACAGCCCGCCCGCCCGCGTGTTCAGGTTGACCACCCGCCGGTCCGCATCCACCACGAAGGCGGGAAAGGGCACCAGTTCAAGAAGCCCCGCCATGAAGGGATCGCAGATCGGGTCTTGCGTGGCGAGATCCTCGATCCGCGCCGCACGCACGAGATGGGGGACTTGAGCGCTCAGGAGCCGGCGGCTCGAGTTGCGCATGGCGGCATCGGACCGGCGCGGATAGCGGATCTCGACAAGGATCTGCGCCTTGCCCGAGCGGTTGAGGACCACGCCCGTGCCGCAGTCCAGCTCAGGAGGCGGTGTCGCGTCGGGGGGGCGGTTCCGCGTCAGGTCCGACGCTTCATCCTGGTAGATCCGCCCGACCGGCTGCTGCCAGCGCCCTTCCAGCCAGGGCTCCGGCGGTCTGCGGCGCAGCCGCTCGAGGGTCCCGGGACTCAGATCGCCCCCGCGGTGCTGGATGAAATTGCCCGCGGGGGCGTCGTCATTCTGGCCGATGACGAGGACCGTGGCCTTCGTCGTCGCTTCCGCAAGGAGGTCAAGGATCCCGGCGATCAGATCGCCGTCGAGAGCCCGATCGTAAAGGTCACCGACATGCCCCGGAAGCAGTGGCAGGAGTTCCATGAAACCCTCCGTACTCGCCATTGCTTCGATCGTGGGCGCAGCCAGGGCCCGCGGCATTGACTGCGGTCACCGCGCGGCGCCATCAGGAGGTGAACTGGCACAGTTCCCGGCCATTCGAATGTATGGAAAGGCGCGCCTGGACCGTGCCTGTCCGTCCGGCCATGACCTGAACCCTGCTCAGGACGCTTTGCCTGTGGGGCTCGAGGACGAACCGTCCCCGCTGAACCGTGTTCGAGACGCCGCCCGGCCCGCGCGACGACACGGTGAGATCATATTCGCCCTCGACCCGTCGCGCCGCCCAGGCCAGCCCCGCATATTCCGTCAGGCCGCCGTTCGACGTGATGCGGATCTCGCACCGGATCCAGCCGCCCGCCGCCCCGCCCGACGGTTGCTCCTCGCCCTGCACGGCTGCGCACAGGGACAGGATCGCCGCGCCCGAGGCCAGCATCCGCCGCCCCGCCGCAGGAGGGAACCGAAGGGTCATTTCGGCACCGTGTCGAACTCGACCGTGACGCTCGATCGCGCGTTGCCACCCGTGCGGGACTCGGTCCCGGCCGCCCGCTCGAAGCGGCTTGAGACCTGAAGGCCGGCGAAACCCTGGAAATTGCCCTGCTGGGTGATCGAGCGGACGTGGCCGTCTCCGCTCTGAACGCTGATGGCGACATTGCCCTTGCCGCTTTGCGAGATGGTGGAGCTGTTGTTCGACCCGATCTGCGTGGTCGAGGCGCGGTTGCCCCAGGACCTGTCGCCCCAGGACCTGTCGCCCCAGGATCTGTCGCCCGACGGCATCTCCTGCGCGGCAAGGAGCGCAGGTGTCAGGATCAGGGCCGACGTCATCATCATGAATCTGAGCATGGCATTTCCCCGTTCAGGACTGAGGTTCGCGGCGGCCCCTTCCGGGGCCGCCGGCTGCTCATGTTCAGTCATGCTGATCCGTGATCGACACGTTGCCCACGCCCGACTGATAGGTTTCGGACATATGGCCCCTGACGCCGGACTGGTTCGTCATCGACCCGTTGCCGAAGCCCTTCTGGCCGGTGAACGAATTGTTGCCGATGCCGCGCTGCATCGTCTCGGACAGGTTGTTGAAGCCGCGCTGCATCGTCGTGCTGGAGTTCCCTCCCCCAAGCTGCCCCGAGTACGAGCGGTTCCAGTCCCCACCTTGCGAGGTCATCGAGCCATTGAAGCCCCCCCTCTGCTCGGTGACCGACAGGTTTCCGGCACCGGCGGCGCCGACGGCGAGAAGGCTCAGGGCAACAGCCGAAAGGAAGAGCGTTTTCATGTCCAATCCCCTTGTGAGAAATTCCGATCCTTCTGATCGGCAAGGGGATGGTCCCACCCTGGCCGAGTCGGCGGGGATGGGAAACCGTCATCGGATCAGGCGCGTCGACCGGATCTGCGGTGCAAGTGTCGCTGGCCGGATGCGATTGTGCGTCTCCGCGGTACAGATGCACCGGAAGATGCGCCTGGCTGCGCGATCCGGGCCCCCGAAGGTGGCAGGCCGGAGTGCGGGCGAGACGGGAGCGGCCCTCGCGGTCCATCTGGTGCGGCCCTCGGGCGGGTGCGACTTCGTCCGTCGTTCGGCATGCCTCCGGTCTGTTCGGGGCAGGTTGCACTTCCGCGCCCGATCTGGTCTCAGCTACTGCGTCAGGTGCCGCCCGCGGGCGGAGAATCGGGAAGCCGGTGCGACTCCGGCGCGGGCCCGCCGCTGTGACGGGGATGCCTTGGGCAGGATGCCACCGGTTCGCCGGGAAGGCGCCCGGGGCAGGTGAACCGGAGTCAGAAGACCGGCCTGACAAAGAGGTTCCTGCCGCGTGGACGGCGGCGGGATCGTCATGACCAGAGGATCCGATCCATGTCGGCTTCACCCCTTCCGCAACCCCTTCCTGCCCGCCGCTTCACCGAGGCGGAACGCCAGGCCCTCCACGACATCATCGCCGAGCGCCGCGACGTCCGGGACGAGTTCCTGCCCGATCCGGTCGATCCGGCGGCGCTCCGGCGCGTGCTCGAGGCGGCGCATCTCGCGCCCTCGGTCGGCTTCATGCAGCCCTGGAACTTCATCCTGATCCGCGACGCCGCCCGTCGCGCCGAGGTGCACGCCGCCTTCCGCCGCGCCAATGACGAGGCCGCCGAGCTGTTCCCGGAGGAGAAGCGCGACACCTACCGCTCGCTCAAGCTCGAGGGGATCCTCAAGGCGCCGCTGAACATCTGCGTGACCTGCGACCGCAACCGCTGCGGAGAGGTGGTGCTCGGGCGCACCCACAATCCCGAGATGGACCTCTATTCCACGGTCTGCGCCGTCCAGAACCTTTGGCTGGCGGCGCGGGCCGAGGGGCTGGGGGTCGGCTGGGTCAGCATCTACCGCGAGGAAGAGCTTCGCTCCATCCTCGGCATCCCCGAGGCGGTGAAGATCGTGGCCTATCTCTGCGTGGGTCATGTGGATCGCTTCTATGCCGCGCCCGAGCTTGCGCTGAAGGGCTGGCGCCAGCGGCTGCCGCTGGACGATCTGCTGATGGAGGAAGGCTGGCAGGCCGACCGCGCGCTCTGAGGGACACCGCCGGCCGATCCCTCGGCCGGCGGCCGTGAGGCGTCACGCGGTCCTGCGGCTGTCGCTCCGGGTGAGGCCGAGCCGGATCTGCTTCTCGATCTCGATCAGGGCGAAGAACACCGCGCCCATGGCGATGATCAGAAGCCCATCGGCGATCGGAACCGCCTCGGTGCCCAGAATGCGCTGCAGGAACGGCAGGTAGGTGACGGCAAGCTGCGCCGCCGTCACCGCCACGACGACGATCCAGACCACGCGGGTCCCCCGCACCGCCGCCCATGTCAGCGAGGTGCCGTGGATGTTGCGGATGAAGAAGAGATGGAAGATCTCGAGCACCACGAGCGTGTTCATCGCCATCGTCTGCGCCAGGGCGAGCGGATAGCCGCGGTCGATGGCATAGCTGAAGATGCCGAACACCGCCGCGAGGAACAGGAAAGCCACCAGCACCACATGCCAGACCAGACCGCTCGTCAGGATCGGCATGTCGCGCCGCCGGGGCGGGCGGGACATCGTCCCGGCCTCGGTGGGCTCGAAGGCCAGCGCAAGCCCCAGAGTGACCGCGGTGATCAGGTTGATCCAGAGGATCTGGACCGCCGTCACCGGCAGGGAGAGGCCGGCCAGAACCGCCAGGACCACCACGAGCGACTCGCCGGCGTTGGTGGGAAGGGTCCAGCTGATCACCTTCCTGAGATTGTCATAGACCGTGCGGCCTTCCCGCACGGCCGCGGCGATCGAGGCGAAGTTGTCGTCGGCCAGCACGAGATCGGCGGCTTCCTTGGCCGCCTCCGAGCCCTTCCGGCCCATCGCGATGCCCGCGTCGGCGCGCTTGAGGGCGGGCGCGTCGTTGACCCCGTCGCCCGTCATGGCGACCGACAGGCCCGAGGCCTGCAGCGCGGTCACGAGGCGCAGCTTGTGCTCGGGGCTGGTGCGGGCAAAGACATCCACGCTCACCACCTCGAGCGCCAGTTGCGCCTCGTCGAGCCGGTCGAGATCGGCGCCCGTCAGCACCCGCGAGGGGTTGGCCAGCCCGATCCGGGCTGCGATGGCCGCGGCGGTGCCGGCGTGGTCCCCCGTGATCATCTTGACCCGGATCCCGGCCGCAAGACAGTCGGACACGGCGGCGATCGCCTCGGGGCGCGGCGGGTCGATCAGCCCCACGAGGCCCAGGAACTCCAGCCCGCCCTCGAGGTCGCGGGGGTCGATCGCATCCCCCGTCGCCGGCCGCTCGGCGAGGGCCAGGACCCGCAGACCCTGATGCGCCATCGCCTCGGCGCGCGCGTGCCAATGGTCGAGCGCGATGCCCTTGCACATGCGCAGAACACGCTCGGGCGCGCCCTTCACATGGATCAGGCGGGCGCCGTCCTCTTCGGTCAGCACGGCCATGAAGCGGTGCCGCGAGTCGAAGGGGATGACGTCGTGCCGCACGGCGCCCGGCGCGGCGTCCGCGGCCTTGCGGGCAAAGGCGAGGAGGGCGCCTTCCATCGGATCGCCCTCGACAAGCCACATCCCGTCGCGGAGCGCGAGGGCCGCGTCATTGCACAGCCGCGCCGCGCGGGCGAGGCGGGCGAGGTCCCCCTCGGGCGTGATGCGGCCCTCGGGCGCATATCCCTCGCCGGAAATGGCAAAGGCGCCTTCGGGTGTTTCGGCGGCGGCGACCACCATCTCGTTTCGGGTGAGCGTTCCTGTCTTGTCGGTGCAGATCACCGAGACCGACCCGATGGCCTCGATCGCGGGCAGGCGGCGGACGATGGCGTTGCGCCGCGCCATCGCCTGCACGCCCACGGCCAGCGTGATCGTCATGACCGCCGGCAGGCCTTCGGGAATCGCGGCGACCGCCACGCCGACCACGACCATGAACATCTCGCCGAAGTCGCGGTGCCCGACGAAATACCCGTAAAACAGCAGCAAGGCCGCCGCGATCAGGATCAGGAACGACAGCCAGCGCGCGAAATGGTCCATCTGCGCCACGAGCGGGGTGGTCAGCGTCTCGACCCCCGCGAGCAGCTTGCCGATCCGGCCGATCTCGGTCGCGCGGCCGGTGGCGACCACCAGCCCGGTCGCGGTGCCACTGGTGACCAGCGTTCCCGACCAGAGCATCGAGCGCCTGTCGCCCAGTGCGGCCTCCGGTGCAACGGGCCCTGTCTCCTTGGCGACGGGGACGGATTCTCCCGTCAGGATCGCTTCCTGCGCGGCCAGCCCGTGCGCCCCGAGAAGCCTCAGGTCGGCGGGAACCTTGTCGCCCGCCTCGAGCAGCACGATGTCGCCCGGCACGAGCGCCGCGCCATCGACCGTCTGCCGCACCCCGTCCCGCAGGACGGTCGCATGAGGAGCGAGCATGCCGCGGATCGCGGCCATCGCCGCCTCGGCGCGTCCCTCCTGGATGAAGCCGATCACCGCGTTGGCCAGAACCACGGCAAGGATGACTCCCATGTCCACCCAATGCTCCAGCACTCCCGTAACCACGGCGGCGACGATCAGCACATAGATCAGCACATTGTGGAACTGCGCGAGGAAACGCATGACCGGGCCCCGCGGCCGCGCCTCGGGCAGGCGGTTCGGCCCGTGCAGATCAAGCCGGCGCGCCGCCTCCTGCGAGGTGAGGCCGCGGGGGCAGGCATCGAGGCTGGCGAGGCAGTCTTCGGCGGGGCGGCTGTGCGGGTTCTCGAGAGACACGGCGGATCTCACAGCGCGCGCCCACCTGCGATGCGCATGGGGTGCATGCCCGTCACGAGGGGGCGAAAGCCCGTTCCTCTCAGCTCATCCATGATCCTGCTCCTTTGTCCGGAATGCGGGTCTCTCCGTGCAGGCGCGACCGTCGCGACGCGACGGCTCGGGCGGACACGGCCGCGTTCGAAGGCCCGCCATCGGATGTTGCATGCGCAGTATGGACAGGTTTGGCGCCCATCCCTCTGAGATGGATCAAGTCCGGCCCGCCGGTTCGCGGCCCGTGCGGGGGCTTCGTCCACCTCTGCGCTGCGAAGCGTTGCGGCGGCATGGTCTGGAGCTGGAGGGGCGGCCGCTGGTGCTGCGCCGGCCGACGCAGGGCGCGGCCGAGCGGCTGCAACTGGCCGCCGATCTGCCGGAGGGGCTGCTTGAGTGCCGGATGGGGCGGGAGCCGGTCGCCCGGCTCTCCGCTTCGGATGCGCTCAGCTGCCCGAGATCTGCCGCTGGTAGTCGGCCTCGCGCTGGGGCCAGGTGCTCTTGATGTAGTCGAGCACGGCGCGGATCTCGACCTCGGTGAGGCTGTCGCCAAAGCCCGGCATGTCGCTTTCATAGCCGTTGCCGACGATGGCTGCCGTGCCCTCGCGGATGATCGCCAGAAGCTGTTCATCCGGGTGATGCCAGGTGTGGCCCGAGGCATCGTGCGGCGGAGCGGGCAGGCGCCCGTTCGGCAGCCGCTCGCGCCAGTCCGGCTGGCCTTCGAGATTGGCCCCGTGGCAGGCGGCGCATTCGTTGGCATAGACCTGTCGGCCGAGGGCGAGGGTGTCCGGGTCGGCCGCGGTCGGGGTCCGGTCCGGCAGGAGATGCCAGAGGGCGGCGGCGATGGCCACGAGGCCCGCGGCCAGAACGAGCCATTTCATTGCGGCACCTCCGATGCGGGCGGGGTGCGGGCCGCACCCTCAGCCAGCCTGATGGAGAGCGGGGGCAGGAAGCTTGCCGCAGGAAGGCGGCGCAAGAGGAGGAAGGTCATGTCTCATCCCTGAGGTTCCGCGCGAGGCGGATGTCGGACAGGGCCGGCGCGGGGCCGGCCGGCTCAGGCGGCGGGATGACGTCTCGGCGGGCGATCCTCGGGCGGCGGGTGGCGGCTCGCCGGAAGTGGGCTCCAGTCCGGCAGCTGCCGCACGGCGAGCCCGAGCCGCAGGGGCATGAGCACCGGATCGGGCAGCACCGAAGGCGCGACGGCGCAGGAGACCGCACAGACGCGCCCATCCTTCCCATCGTGATGTCCGGCGACCGGGCAGCAGGGTGCGGGATCCGTCTTCGCATGGTCCATCGCCGCATTCGCCGTCATGCGCCCTGCGCCGGCATCGTGCGCGACCGGACCCGCCACAAGGGCGACCGCGACAAGCGCGAGGCACAAGAGCCGCAGGATCAGAACCCGGATCATTTCGCCAGCCTATAGTGCCCGCTCGTCCGGCGGAAGGGCGTCCGCGCGGCGGCGGTGCCGCCGGGGGGGAAAACGGCCGGCGCCCTCACTGGCCCTTGACGGGCTTGAGGAGTCTCACCTTTCGCGGGCCTGCAGGGGCTTTCAGAGGGCCTTCTGCGTCGGCGCCACAGCGACGGCGGGGCGCGAGAGTTCCTCACAATCCGTCGAGCGGCGCGTGTTGGGCGGACAGTTGCCCGCACCTTGCGGCCGCATGGGCGCAGAATGGTCGTTACCCGGCGTCAGCATCTCGCACGGGCCGGAGGAGGGGTGGACAGTCCCCCCGCGACCCATACCCTAGAGCGAGTTTCCGTTCCAGGCGCGTGGCTGCCTGATGAGCTCGTGATCCACCCTCAGACCGACTGGAGCGTTTTCCATGGCTTCCATGGCCGTAACGCCATTGCCGACGACCCGGATCGAGGCGTTCGACGGCCTTCGCGGCGTCGCCGCCGCCATCGTGGTGCTCTATCACTATCTCTGCCTCATGCATCCGCACCTGGCCCCATCCATGGGCTCGAGCCTCACGGGGCTGGCCGACACGCCGCTTCACATGCTCTGGAACGGGCGCTTCGCGGTGGCGGTGTTCTTTGTCCTCTCGGGCTTCGTCATGGCGGCCGCGGCGGATCGGCGCCGCGGCGCGCTGATTTCGAATGTGGTGACGCGCTACCTGCGCCTTGCCCTGCCGGTGACGGCCAGCTGCCTGCTCGCCTGGGTGTGGCTCTCGGCCTTTCCCGACAGCGCGCGCGCCTTGCAGCAGACGCTCGCCGAGCCGTCGCGCTGGCTGAACTTCACCTATCAGGAGCCGATCAGGCACGCCTGGTATGCCGCGGCCGACGGGCTGGCCGCGACCTTCGTCCGTGGCTATTCACGGTTCAACAACGTGCTCTGGACGATGCAGATCGAGCTTCTCGGCTCGCTCGGGATCTTCCTGCTCTATTTCGTGGCGCAAGGCAGGATCCGGCTCTTTGCGCTGGCGGCCTCGGGGCTCGCGATCGTTGCCTGGCTGCCGGATTCCTACCTGGCCTTCGTCCTCGGCGCCGCCTTTTACGAGGCGCACCGGCGCGGGGCCCTGCTGCCGGTACCGCCCGTGGTGCCGATCGTGGCGCTGGTCGCCGCGGTGCTGCTCGGATCGCCCGGTGAGGGGGCTCACCTGCGGCTCGATCTGCCCGAGGTGCCCGAACAGTGGCATGTCGGCCGCCCGAGGGGCCTTGTCCCGGTGCTGGCGGCGGGTCTTCTGCTTTACGGGGTGCTGACGCTGCCGGCGCTGGCCCGGATCTTCGCGGCCCGCGTGCCGGTCCTCTTCGGGCGCATTTCCTTTGGCCTTTACCTCCTGCATGTGCCGCCGCTCTATACGGTGGTGGCATGGGCGCATCTCAATGGCATATCCGAGGCGCTGATCGCCCCCGCCTACTTCGGCGGCGTCCTGCTCCTCGCCCTGCTGTTCACCCTCGCCGTGGATGAGCCGCTGCTGCGTCGCCTCACCGACCTTCGCAGGTCGCTTGCCTCCGGGGATGCGCCTCAGGCCCTGTTCTGGCGCCGGCAGCAATGATGGACACGGGGCCCCGCCGTGCCTCGGTCTGGCGGTCGGCCTCCTCCCCTCAGGGTATGGCCTGCACAGCGGCCGCGACCGGGGGCAGCTCGGCGAGCGGACGCGGCGGGGCGGGTTCGGAGGTGGCAAGCGCAAGGACGGGTGCGGGCGCAAGTCGGGCAAGCAGATGATCGGCGAGGCGGAAGGCCAGGCAGGTCAGCAGCAGCGTCGGGTTCACCGCCCCCGAAGTCGGGAAGACCGATGCCCCCGCAACATGGAGGTTCGGCACGCCGAAGACGGTGCAATCGCTGTCCACCACGCCCCTCTCCGGGGACTTGCCCATCCGCGTTGTGCCGATGTGGTGACCGCCCTGCGAGACCAGCCCCTCGGCGACCTGGTCGGGCTGCATGAGAAGGCGGCCAACCCCGTGTTTCGGCATCAGCCCGGCGAGGTGGGCGAGGCTCTGTTGCACGCCTTCGAGGGTTGCACCGTTCACCTGCCAGTCGAGGCGGATCCGCGGCATGCCCCAGCGGTCTCGGCTGTCGCCCAGCGTGATGCGCGAGGACGGATCCGGGAGCTGCTCGGCATTGATCTCCAGACGGTAGTGACGGTCCGGGCGAAGCAGGAACACCGAGGGCAGCTTGCGCCGGGCGAGAATGCGCTTTGCCATGATCACCGGCACATAGGCGGCCAGAGTGCCCGGATGGCGCAGGATGTTGGCGACATGGGCGGCCGGGTCGCGCCAGCCGTTCCGCTGCGCGAGCGCCTCGGCGGGATGGCCGTGGTACTCCTTGGGAAGGATCGCCTTGGCCAGATGAACCGCCGACAGGATCGGATCGTGGTGGGACGGGTTCCAGAAGGGCGGCGACACCGGGCGCCAGACCGCATTCGGCAGGCGCTCCCTCAGGCGGAGGGCCGGCGAGAGCCGGATCAGGCTGCGGGCATAGATCCCGTCCCGGGTCCGACGGTAATCGATGCGCGCCTGATCGAAGGCGGGCGAAAGGTCCAGCTCTCCCACATCGCCGATGAGATGCGTCATGTAGTGGCGGCCAAGCTGATCGCTGTGGTTGCCGATCCCGCGCGGCTGGACGTTCCTCGAGGCCAGGAGCAGCCGGGTGGTCTCGATCCCTCCGCAGGCAAGAACCACATGACGTGCGCGCAGAAGGTCGCCGGATCCCGAGCGGCGGTCGATCGTCCGCAGCCCCTCGACGCGCGTGCCATCGGACGAGAGGTCCACCCGCACCACGACATGATCCGCGAGGAGCCTGAGGTCGCTCCGCGCGCGCAGGCTGTCGCGCATCTTGCGCCAGAGGTTTGTCGGGCGCGAGAACCGTTCGATCAGGTCAAGGTCGAGGTCGATCCGCGGAGAGCGGCTCCGCCATGCGGGCGTCTCGAAGGCCGCCTCGTCGAACTGCGGCTCGCCGCAGTCGAGGAACTCTGCCGCCACCCGCTGGTGGCGCTCGATCTCGGCGGGGTCGATGGGCCAGCCGGTCCCGCCGCCGCCGATGAGATAGTCGGCCTGATCGAACGGAATGCAGCGCCCGCCCCAGACGGTCGAGGATCCCCCCAGCATCCGCCGGCGGTAGAGATGCGCAGCCGGATGTTTCGGCCCCACCTCATTCTCGGCGGAGAGGCTGTCCTGTTCGTCCTGCCGGTCGCGATCGGCGTTGCCAGCCTCGATCAGAACGAGAGAGAGGCCGCGTCCGACAAGGCGGCTGGCAACGGCCAGACCGGCGGGACCGCTGCCCACGATGGCGACGTCGAAAGTCGGATCCGCTTCCATACAAACTCCGCACCACTGAAAGGCTGCGAGAGGCGTCCACCCGCCTCTTGTCAGGGTACGGTCTCTGTTGTCCCTGTCCACGATGCAGGAGGTTGAGCCGCCGCTTTCCTTCGGCGGATCAGACGGATAGCGGCTTTTTTCGGCAGGTTGGCCGTGGCGCTTCATCTTTTGGCGGAAGGTTGCGCGGTGGCATCCGGGATCGAAAATGGTAGGGTCCGGCTTTCGGATGCGGAGGACGCGCCGTCGGGATGAAGGTGTGGCCGAACTGCGGGATTCGCGGCGGCGCGGCGCCTGCCACGGCGTCGCAGGATCAGACCTGCCCGGCGCGAACATGGCCCGATCGGGAAATGGACCGGCCGAGCCGCGAAGACCCTCGGGCACGCCGCAAGGGCCTTGCCGGGCTGATGCCGGTCCTCGGCGAGGATCGCCGCGACGGCCTGCGCGATGCGCGGGTGCCCGCGCGGGGTCGGTCGGGCGCGGGCTGGTCAGCGGGCTGCCGCGGGCCTCAGGTGCCGATGCTTCGGCCCGTCGCGCTGTTGCCAAAGCCGCCGCGCGAGGTGACGGTGGTCTTTGTCATCGGGGGCTTGCCGACCGTGGTCGGGGGACGGTTGAACTGGCTCGGCGACAGCTGGGTGCGGCCGGTGTTGCCGGAATAGGCCGTGGTGCCGGTGGCGTTGGTGAAGCGGCCGTCGGACCCGCGATAAAGCGGCTGGGCGGCCGGCATCCCGCGGCCGAGCATGTTGCCGATCAGGTAGCCCGCCAGGAGCGGCATGAAGATGCTGCCCATCCCGCCGCCGCCCGCGACCTGCTGTTCGCTGCCGCAGGCGCCCTCGCCGTGCTGCTCCTCGCAGACCTCGAGACTGTCGTAGCGGGGTGCGGACTCCAGATGGATCTGCTGCGCCTCGGCGAAGGCCGCGTCGCAGTCGGCCGTGGAAAAGTCGGTGCCGCCGGTCTGGGCTGCGGCGCGGCAGCTGTCGAGATCGGGGAAGGCCTGAGCGTCCACCTGCTCTTCGCGGCAGCCCGCCAGAGTGAAGGCGGCCGCGCCCACGATGCAGAGGGCGACCCGGTGCGAGCGTTTGCGCATGGCTTTTATCCTTCGGTCAGTCGCGTATGTAATGCGGTTTGAAGCGCGAGAGATCCTGCGTGATGCGGCCGCGATCCTCGCGGACGCCGATCCCGCAGCAGGCCTCTCCCACCACCCAGGCGCCGATCACCGGGCGGAATCCCCCAAGGACCGGCAGCGGATGGTAGGCCTGCACGATCCTGGGGTGGGCCGCGTAGGTGGTGTCGGGGGACGCCTCGGTGACCTCTCCGCCCTCAACGATCGAAATGGAGGCCCCCTCGCGCGAGAACAAGGGCTTGACGACATGTTCCGTTGCGAGACCGGGCACGCGGTCCAGCGCCTCGGCCGTGCCGGGCGCGACGCGCCGGCCGGCGGCGGCCGCCTCGACATCGTCGAGGAAGAAGGCCGGCAGCAGGTTCGGGTGGCCCTCGAACATCTGCCAGAGCACCGGCAGCAGCCCCTTGTTCGAGACCACGGCCTTCCAGGCGGGCTCGAGCATCAGGCAATCCGCGCTTTTCAGATGCGCCGCGAAGGGGTCGCGGAACAGATCCTCCCACGGATAGAGCTTGAAGAGGGTGCCGATCACGCGGTCTTCGGCATCGGTGAACTGGCCCTCGGCCGAGAGGCCGATCCGTTGCAGATCGCTGTAATGGGCGCCCATGCCGGCTTCGCGGGCGGCCCAGGCCATCGCCTCGACCGTGGCATAATCCTCGGGATTTCCGGCCATGGCCGCGAAATGGAGGTCGGTGTCCGGGGCAAAGAGCGTGCGGAACCGTTCGACCAGCGCCTCGTGGATGCCGTTGAACTGATCGTCGGTCTCGCGCAGGACCCCCGCGGCCATCTGCTCTTCCAGCCAGATCCACTGGAACGAGGCGCTCTCATAAAGCGAGGTGGGCGTGTCGGCGTTGTATTCCAGGAGCTTCGCGGGCCCCGTGCCGTCATAGGCGAGATCGAAGCGACCGTAGATCTCGGGCTCGTGCCTCCGCCAGCTTTCGGCCACGACATCCCGGTGCTCTTCGGGAATCGCAAGGCGCGCCATCAGTTCGTCGCTCTCCACGATCCGGGCCACCGCCTCGCGGCAGAGGCCATGCAGCTCGGTCGCGGGTTCCTCGATGTCGTCCTCGATTTCGCGCAGGCTGAACTGGTAGGCCGAGCTTTCGTCCCAGTAGGGCTCGCCGTGCATGTCGGCGAAGGTGAAACCCAGCTCGGCAGCCCTGTCCCGCCAGCCCGGCCGTTCCGGTAGATCGACTTTCAGCATCCTGGCCTCCTCGGTGACGGTGGACGTAGCGCACCCTTGCCCAAACATCCACCCGCGCCGGTCCGGCGCGATCAGATCCTCAGGGCATGGGCGACCGGCCGCGGCACGAGGCGCACATCGGTTGCGGCGGCGGCCTCCTGGATGTCGCGCCCGTGGGACATGATCTCTGTCAGACGCCCCCCCATCTCATCCTGGAAACGATCGAGCTGCGCCACGATGTGATCCAGCTCACCCCCTGCGCCGGCGGTGGCCGCACCTTCGACGCGGCACTGCATGCGGATCGCGTCGAGCGCGTTGATGCGGTGGCGCATCTGGGCCAGTTGCGCCTCCAGGTCGAGGGCCATGCGGGCGGCGCGCTCGTTGCACTCCTGCGCACGACCCCGGTAGATGGCGGCCGCAGCCGAGAGCCGCTCGCGTTCGGCGGCGGGATCGCCGAGCCCCGCCTCGGCATCCCGGGCAAAGGTTTCCGCCATCTCGTCGAGCAGCCCGGTGGCGGCCTTGAGGAACAGGTTCTCGCCGGCCGCGCCCGCGATGCCTGCGAAGGCCCCCGCGGCCGACTGGTGCTCGATCCAGCCGGACAGGTCCCGCGAGAGCGAGGCATAATTGTCCGCGATCGCGCCGAGCGCGCGGCCGTTGCTGCCGAGGTGTCCTGCCACGATACGCAGGTTGATTGCGATATGCAGCGCCTTTCGCAGCATGTCGCGGACTGGCGCGATGCTGGCCGCGATGCGGTCGGCCGCCCGTGCGGAGTTGACGGCGGGGGCCAGCGCGGGCGCCGGGAAGCCGGCCCTTTCGGCGCGATGCGCCAGCTCGGCCGCAAGCGCCTGCGCCTGAAACGAGTCATAGCCGGGAAAGCCCGCGGCCTTCAGCCTCCGCATCAGGTCGGCCGCCCCTTCGGCGGGCGTGGCGCCCTGCGCCTCGGCGGCGAGAAGCTCGGCATAGACGGCCCGCACCCGGTCGAACATTGCGGTTCCGGGCTTGATCCGCACCGACAGGAAACCTTCGCCCACGGGCACCACCACGGCAAAGACCCAGTAGGCCCGTCCGTCCAGCGCGCGGTTGCAGACATAGACCCCGGTGGCGCGGCCGGCCTTCAGTCTCTCCCACAAGAGATGAAAGGCCGCCTTGGGCATGAGCGGATGGCGGACGATGCGATGGGGCGCGCCGATGAGGCGCGATCCCTCGTAGCCCGAGACCCGGCGAAAAACCGCGTTGCCGGCCTGAATCACGCCCCGGTCATCGGTGCGCGAAAAGAAGATCTCGCCGAAGTCGAAGGGAACCTCGCCATCCCGGACGTCTGAAGGATGGGCAGCGACCACATCTGCGGTCCCGTGAAATGTCATGTTCTACCCTCTGGAGCGTCCGGCCGACCCGGTCCGTCCCTCCGCCGCCACCGATACTGCACAGGCAACGCTGTCTGGAGCCTTGTCACACGGAAGTAAAGAAAGGCTTCCGGGTGGCTCGGTCGCCCGGTCGGGAGGCGGGTCGTGTCCTTTAACCATGAAATCTCTACGAAAGTCGGGCATCCCCTTCCTTTCCGGCTCGGACGCGCATGACCGCATGTCGCGCGGGACGCGATGTCGCGGCCGCCCGCGCGGTGGGCAGGCGTTTCCGGCGCCAAGGAACCTCGGGTTGCAGCGGTCGAACGCCGCGCAAGGCGGCGGCGAGATCTGGCTCGCCGCCGCAGGGCCGGGCCAGCCGGCGAGGCCGGGGCATTCGTCAGATGTCGAAGTTCGAGGGCAGCACGATCATGTCGCGGATCGTGACGTTGCGCGGCCGGCTGAGCATGTAGAGGACGGCATCGGCCACCTCGGCGGGCTCGATCAGCGCGCCGTTCTCCTTGGCCTTGCGCAGGTTCTCCTCGGGCCAGTCCGCCAGCAGCGCCGAGATCACCGGCCCCGGCGAGACCTGGCCCACGCGGATGCCGTGCTTCAGCAGCTGCCGCCGCGTGGTCTGGACGAAGCAGGTGATCGCCCATTTCGAGGCGGAATAGACCGGCTCCCACGGGATCGCCGAATTGCCCGCGACCGAACAGGTCACGAGAATGTCGCCCGAGCCGCGCGCGCTCATGTGCGGGATCACGGCATGGACGTTCTTCATCACCGCGTTGACGTTCAGGTTCAGCATCCGGTCGATGGCGGCGGGGCTGGTCTCGGAGAGGTCGCCGCCGATGTAGCTGCCGGCGTTGCAATGGAGGATGTCGATCCGGCCGGTCTTTTCCAGGATCTCGGGCACCATCGCGTCGCAGCTTTCGGGGTCGAGCAGGTCGGTCACCTGCGCAACGCAGGCCGGGCCCAGCCGCGCGCCCATCGCCTCCAGCGCCGCGCGGTCGCGGTCCACCGCCACCACGGTCGCGCCCTCGGCCAGCAGCGCCTCCACCGTGGCCAGCCCGATGCCCGAGGCGCCGCCGGTGATGACGGCCACCTTGCCGTCGAATCGTCCGCTCATCTTCAGTCCTTTCTCAGTGGGTGATGTAGCCGCCGTCCGCCACCAGGGTGGCGCCGGTGACGTAGGAGGCGGCGTCCGAGGCGAGGAACAGCACGCAGGTCGCCATCTCCTCGGGCTCGCCGAAGCGGCCCATCGGGGTGTTCTCGGTCCAGACGCGGTTCATGTCTTCGTTGGCGATGCCCTTGGCGGTCATGTCGGAGACCACATAGCCGGGGGCCAGCGCATTCACGCGGATGCCGCGGTGCGCATATTCGTAGGCCATGACCGTGGTCATCTGGTGCACCGCCGCCTTCGAGGCGTTGTAGGCCACCTGCAGTTGCGGCTTGTTCGCCACGAACCCCGAGATCGAGCCGATGTTCACGATCGAGCCCGCGCCCTGCGCCAGCATTGGCCGCACCGCGGCGCGGGCGATGCGGAAGGGTGCAATGAGGTTCGTCTCCATGATCCGGGCGAGGCGCGTGTCGTCGAACTCGTGGAAGTCGCCGCCGTCGGCGACACCCGCGTTGTTCACCAGCACATCGAGCCGGCCGAAGCGGTCGAGCGTGGCCTGCACCAGCGCATCCGGCACCGCCGGGTCGGTCACGTCGCCCGCCACCCAGGCGAAGCGGTCGGGATCCGCGGCGACGAGCGCGCGCACGGCCTCGGTTTCGGTGCGGGCGGTCAGCATGATGCGCGCACCGGCCTCGGCGAAAAGCTTTGCGATCGCAAGCCCGATGCCGCGGCTTCCGCCGGTGACGAGCGCGACCTTGCCATCGAGGCGGAACGTGTCGAGGGACATGGCTTATCCTTTCCTTTCATCGGGGTGACAGGCGGCGTGATAGATGGCGAGGCTGGCGGTCACCCGCTCGATCAGCAGCGCCTCGGGGTCGAGCGGTCGATCGGCGTGATCTTCCGCGGCGGGCAGGAACTGGCGCCAGAGCGGCAGGGGCACCCGCCGGCCCGCAAGCGCGGCCGTCAGCGCATCGACCGCCTGCCGGGCCTCGGGATCGGGCCAGTAGTAGCGGATGCGGTCCGACAGCGAATAGTGCCGCAGCAGATGCTGGTCGGCCGCGCTTCCCGGATAGTGGCGCTGCCAGTCGGCGGGGCGGTCGCGCATCACCCGTTCCATCGTGGCGGCAAGCGGGCGGGTGCCGTAGCCGGGGACCAGTTCCGTTGCGATCAGATCAAGCGCATAGAGCGCCTCGCGCAGGACGAAGGTCAGCTCGGGCCCCACCTTGAGGATCGGGAAGCCGTCCTCGACCAGCGCGGCCAGCGGGCCTGGCCCCTGATAATCGGTGGAATGGGCCTCGAACACGAGGCCCGGCTCCTCCGCAAGCACCGCCGTCAGCGGGCGGGCGCGGGTGCGGTCGTAGAGGGCCACGTTCCGGTTGCCGAACTCGACCCCCGGCTGGACGACGAAGGCGAGCACCCTGTCGAAGGCGTCCTCCAACCCCTCCTGCGCAAAGGTCTCGTGGTGGATCGCGATGGTGGCGCGGGCGGCGTCGGGGGCGGTCGGCGCGACGCTGTCGAGCGCATGATCGGCGCCACCGGGAGGCGGAACCTCGGTCCCGAGGATGAAGCGCGGCGGCGCAAGGCCGTGGCTGCGGGCGGTCTCGTCGGCGATGCGGGCGAGACGGGCGGCGCGTCGGGCGGTCGTGGCATCCTCCAGCGCGGCCGGTTCGCCCGCACAGCCCATCGAGGTGTCGAGATGGATCTTGGAAAAGCCGGCCGCGACATAGGCCGCCACCATGCGGCCCGCCTCGGCCATCGCCGCCTCCGCGGGCAGGGCGCGCCAGGGGTTGGGCCCGAGATGGTCGCCCCCCAGCAGCAGCTGGCCCGGCGGGCAGCCCTCCTCGGCCGAGATCCGCCGCACCAGCGCGGCAAAGTCGGCCGGCGTCATGCCGGTGTAGCCGCCTTGATGGTTGACCTGATTGCAGGTCGCCTCGATCAGCACCGGGGCGCCGGTCCGGAGCCCGTGGCGGAGCGCCGCGCGCAGGACCAAGGGATGCGCCGAACAGACCGAGGCCATGCCGCGCGGCCGACCCTCGCGGCGCAGGCGCGCAAGATCCTCGAGCGTCAGCATGGGCGCCTCGGGGTATTGGCGATGAAGGTGTCCAGTTCGGAGCGGGTGCCGGCGCCCTCCATCGGGCCGCGGCGGGTGACATTGCGGGCCCCGGCGGCGCAGGCATAGGTCAGCGCCTCGGCCACGGGCAGGCCAAGCCGGCGGCAGGCGACATAGGCGCCGCCGAAACAGTCGCCCGCGCCGGTCGGATCGACCTCGTCCACCGCGAAGGCCGGCGCATTGACCGGGGCGGCGCCCGCAGCGACGACGCTCGCTCCGCCGGCGCCGCGCTTCAGCGCGACCTCGCGGACGCCGAGCGCGAACAGCCGCTCGAGCGCCGCGGCCTCGCCCGCAACGCCGGCCGCACGTTCCAGCTCGTCGCCCGAGGGCAGCAGCAGGTCGGCCATGGCCACCAGTGCCGCGAAGGTCCGCGCGGTGGCGGCATCCTGCGCCAGTTCCTTGCGGAGGTTCGGATCGACCGAGAGGCTCCCGCCGCGCGCCTTCACGGCTGTGGCGGCCGCCACGATCACCTCGGCCGCAGCCGGGATCGAGAGGGCGGAGCCCATGACATGCAGGTGCCCCGCCCGCGCCAGAACCTCCTCGACCGCCGGGGTCCGCGCGATGCAGGCGGCGGCGGAACGGGCGATGTTGTAGACGAAATCGCGCGCACCGTCCGCCCGGTAGCGCACGAAGGCGGTGCCGGTCGGATGGTCGGGCAGGACCGCCACCGCCCTGACATCAACCCCGTCGCGCGCCAGCCGGGCCAGCGTCATGCGGCCGAAATCGTCGTCGCCCACCGAGCCGATCAGCGCCGCCGTTCCGCCCATCCGCGCGCACTGGTCGATGAAGATGGCGGGCGCGCCGCTCGGGAACGGGCCCTCGAGCGGCTGCGGCTGGAGAAAGCCGCGACCGACCGTCGTGGCCATGATCTCGACGAGGATCTCGCCCACGCAGATCGTGGGGCCGAGCGCATCGGGTGCCAGTGGGGATGTCATCGGAACCTTTCATCTCCGGGCGGCCCGGAATCGTTCCGCCCGGAGGCGGATGTCGTGCCGGGGCGGGTCGTGCCTGCGGCGCCGGTCATGTCAGCCGGACAGGCCGGGTCGCTTGCCGAGCAGCAGCTCGGCCGTCACGTCGTCGGTGATCAGCGTATCCACCAGTCCGCGCCGCGACGCGGCCCGAATGATCCCGACCTTGTGGGGCCCGGCTGCGGCGAGGATCTTTTCGGGGGTGCGCAACACCGTCCCGAGATCGACGCCGATCGTGCGCTGGCAGATCGGATGGTCGATCTCGGCACCGTCGGCGTCGAGGAAATGTCCCAGCACGTCCCCGATCGCGCCGGCCCGGATCAGGTCCTGCGGCGCCACCTCCTTGGGCAGGCCGTTCGCAACGAGAAACGACCGCTCGGACACGTCGCTCGCGGTCAGGATCGCCGCGTCGAGCGTCTCGAACTTGGCGAAATGGTCGGCGAAGATCTCCTGCGCGAGGAAGGCCGTGCGATCGACCCCCGCCGACAGGAAGATCGGGGCCGCGAGCAGCGAATATTTCGCGCCGAGCGCCGCGGCAAAGCCCGAGACGATGCTGAACGAGTTGAAGGAGGCGCCCTGCATCGTGCCTCCCAGCATCGAGACGATCTCGAGATCGGGATGGGGTTGCGCGGGCAGGCGGCGGAAGGTCTGCTCGAGCGTCACCCCCCACGAGACGCCGATCGAGCGCCAGCCGCGGGTGCGCAATTTCTCGATCAGATAATCGGCCAACGCCGCACCGACCGCCGAATGGCAATCATAATCCTCGCGGCGGGCGGGAGCGATCTGCACGCGCGGGATGTCCAGCTCAACCCGGAGCGCCTCTTGCAGCTCGATCCGCGCGACAAAGGGAGAATCGATGCGCACCTGCACGATCCCCAGCGTCTTGGCCCGCTGGATCGCCTGATTCACCCGCAGCCGAGTCACGTCGAGCTGCTTGGCGATCTCGGCCTGAGTCATGCCGTTGACGTAGTAGTGCCAGCAGACTTCCGCGGTGAACGGATCGTCGTGCATCTCCCGAACCATCCTGAGCGCCCTCCTCCGCGCCGGTCGTCCTTCGGGGATGTGACACCACTTACAAATGTTTCGCAAGTCATACATCCGCAAATTATTCACTTGCATGTTGACGCTTACATTTGCAAAAGTTCTCATCGGGAGGAGCAGCGCGGCGGAGGACCCCCGCGCGGCCCTGCAGACCCGCAAGATCTTCAGGGAGGAGACACATGGGCTATTCGTTGAAATACGGCGCTTCGGTGCTGGCGATTGCGCTGGCGGCCGGCGGGGCCTTTGCGCAGGATCTTCAGATCGAGAACGCCGACTGGTGGCAGGAAGCCGGCGCGTCCTTCAAGGGCACGACGCTGCGCGGCGTGACCGAATCCACGCCCGCCTCCAACTTCGTGGCCGATGTGCTCGCGCCCAGGTTCGAGGAGCTGACCGGCATCCGCGTCGATGTCGAGACCACCTCGTGGGACCAGATGTACGACAAGGCCATCAAGGACATGGAGGCCGGCACCGGCATCTATGACATGGTCTATATCGAGCAGGACATCATCTACGCCTATCTGGCGCGCGACTTCCTCGTGAACCTGACGCAGGCTCTGGAAGAGAAGCCCGATCTGAAGGCGGCCGACTACGCCGAGGAGAATCTGACCTCGTTCGCCGACAACTTCCGCGGGGCCGAGGATGGCAACCTCTACGGGATGCCGATGGAGGCCTTCATCAAGGTCTATCTCTACCGGACCGACCTCTTCAACGACCCCGAGGTGCAGGCGGCCTTCAAGGAGCAGACCGGCCGCGACCTCGCCCCGGCGACCAATCACGCCGAATACGCCGAGATCGCGCAGTTCTTCACCCAGTGGGGCAAGGAGAACGGCGGCAAGCTCTGGGGCACGACGGCGCAGGCCCACACCGGCCACCCGGCCTCCTGGTACGAGTATTTCGAGTCCGTGGCGCCGACCTATGGCGTTTACGACTGGGGCATCGACGCTGCCAACAACTATGCCGCCAGCGTCGAGAACGGCGGTCGCATGAACTCGCCCGAGGCGAAGGAAGCGATGAAGTGGTGGCTGTCGATGCGCGACATCGCCCCGCCCGAGTCGGTGCAATCGACCTGGACCGAGGTCGCCACCACCTTCGCCGCCGGCCGCGTGGCGCAAGGTCTCGTCTATGGCGAGAACGTCGCCTGGATCGCCTCGGATACATCCAAGTCGCGCGTCGTGGGCAACGTGGCCGTCGCGCTGCCGCCGGTCGAGGAGGGGGTGATGGCCGCCGCCGAGGCCGGAGAGGGCTACATCGGCTACTATGACGGCGGCGCCTTCGGCCTGCCGGTCACGTCGAAGAACAAGGACGCGGCGGTGCTGTTCCTGCAGTTCATGGCGCTGCCGGAAGTGCAGGAGGAATGGGCGGCCGCAGGTTCGCGCGTGACGCTGACCTCGACCTACGAGACGCCGAAGGTGCAGGCGCTCGACGAGCAGCTCGGCGGCTATTTCTCGATGCTGCGCGATCAGGGCAAGCTGTTCAAGGGCGCGCCGGAATATCCGTTCCACGCCCAGCTGCGCGAAGCCACCGCGCCGATCTTCTACGACATCCTGACCGGCGCCGTGGGCCCGGACGAGGGTCTCGACCGGATGGCGGCCAAGGCCGAGGAAGAGCTGACGAGCCTCGGCTACCGCAAGTAGGCCCCCCGACCGCCGCCGCCCGTTCGGGCGGCGGCTCCTTCGACCGAGGGCCCGATGCGCGGCCCGCTCACTCGCAACCTTCGGCAGAGGGTAGGTCCGTGTATTCCCAGAAGCTCGCATGGCTGTTGCTGGCGCCGACGCTGGTCATCCTGTTCCTGTTCGGCGTTCTGCCGTTCCTGTATGTGCTCTATGTCTCGTTCCACGACTGGAACCCATTCGCGGCCAACCCCGAGATGGTGTTCAGCGGAGCGAACAACTTCCGCCGCGTGGTGTTCGACCAGGGCTTCCTGGCCTCGCTGGGCGTGACCGTGGCCTTCGTCTTCTTTGCCGTCCTGTCCGAACTGGTGATCGGCTATGCGCTGGCGCAGGCCTTCATGAAGGAGTTTCCCGGCAAGGCCTTCTTCCGCACCATCCATACGCTGCCGCTGATCATGGCGCCGATCATCGTCGGCTCGGTCTGGAAGCTGATGACCACGCCCTCGATCGGCATCATCCCCAGCCTTCTGGACAGCTGGTTCGGCGTCAATCTCAACATCGGCCAGTCGGCCTGGGCCGCCTTCGTGATCACGGTGATCATGGATGTCTGGCACTGGACGCCGCTGGTGACGCTGACGCTGATCGCGGCGCTGGTCTCGCTGCCGGCCGACCCGTTCGAGCAGGCCCAGATCGACGGCGCGAACAAGCGGCAGATCTTCTGGCACATCACGCTGCCGATGATCGCTCCGGCCGTCGTCGCCACCGTCTTCATCCGGCTGATGGACGCGCTGCGCACGGTGGACGAGGTGCTGATGCTGACCGGCGGCGGCCCCGGATCGGCCACCCGCTACGTCGGCGTCCACATCTTCAAGGAGGTGTTCCCGCGCACGAACTACGGCTACGGCTCGGCCGTGTCGGTGATCGTGCTCTACCTCACCATCGTCGCCTGCTGGCTGCTCTATGTGAGCATGCTCGCCCCGCGCAAATCGAGAAAGGGCTGATCCGATGCAGAGGGGCAATCCCTGGCTCTACATGCTGTTCTGGGTCTTTGTCAGCTTCCTGACTCTGTTCCCGATCTACTGGCTGTTCGTGATCTCGGTGAAGCCGGCGGTGGACCTGTTCTCGACGCCCGAGATCCTGCTGAAGGACATCTACTGGCAGAACTACATCGACGTGCTGAACGACCGCACCCTGCGCAGCTACATGGTCAATTCGCTGATCATCTCGTCGGGCAATGCCCTGCTCTGCACCACGCTCGGGTTCTTCGCCTGCTATGCCCTCTCACGCTACGACATGAGCGGGAAGGAATCGATCTTCTTCTGGACCATCACCAACCGCATGGCGCCGCCCGCGGTGTTCCTGCTGCCGCTGTTCCTCCTGATGACGCAGGTCTATCGTTTCGGCGACTTCACGCTGCTCGACACGCGGATCGGCATGATCCTTGTCTATTGCACCTTCAACCTGCCGTTCGCGATCTGGACGCTGCGCCCCACGCTCGACGGCATCCCCAAGGAGCTGGACGAGGCCGCCTATGTCGATGGCGCAAGCCCCTGGAAGGTCATCACCGAGGTCGTCTTTCCGCTCTGCCGGCCCGGCCTTGCGGTGACGCTGATCCTGACCTGGGTCTTCGCTTGGAACGAATATCTGCTGGCGGCGACGCTGACGAACTTCAACGCCCGCACGCTGACCACCGGCCTTTCGGAATATGTGACCACGACCGGCACCGAATGGGGGATCATGGCCGCCATCTCGATGTTCACGCTGATCCCGGCGCTGATCGTCTTCAGCCTGGTGCAGAAGCATATCGTGACCGGTCTGACCTTCGGCGCGGTGAAAGGATAGGCCATGAGCGAGAAGATCGAGAACATCTCCGAGCCCATCGACATCCTCGAGGACGATCCGCCGCCCCCGGCGCCTCCAAAGGCGGGCTTCCTGCCGATCGAGACCAACTGGTTCGACCGGCTGTTCATCTCGGTCGTGATCTGGGTCGCGCTGTCCCTGTTCTGGTTCCGCTTCGTGGAGCCGCTCGGGCCGTCGATCTGGATCTCCAACGCCATCGCGCTCGCGCTGGCCGTGCTCATCATCACGAAAGGCTGACAGGATGAAATCGCTCGTCCTCGAACGGAAAGACGAACTGTCGCTGCGCGACTTCCCCGACATCGACCGGCAGGAGGAGGTGCTTGGGCCCCGCGATGTGCGCATCAAGCTGCACACCGTGGGCATCTGCGGGTCGGACGTGCATTACTACACCCACGGCCGGATCGGCCCCTTCGTGGTGAACGAGCCGATGGTCCTTGGCCACGAAGCCTCGGGCACGGTGATCGAGGTGGGCGCGCAGGTCACGACAATCAAGGTCGGCGACCGCGTCTGCATGGAGCCGGGCATTCCCGACCCGAACTCGAAGGCCGCACGGATGGGGATGTACAACATCGACCCCGCGGTGCGCTTCTGGGCCACGCCGCCGATCCACGGCATCCTGCGCCCGACCTGCGTCCACCCGGAAGCCTTCACCTATCGGCTGCCGGACAATGTCAGCTTCGCCGAGGCCGCGATGGTCGAGCCGCTGGCCGTGGGCGTCCATGCCGCCACCAAGGCCCGCATCCGCCCCGGCGACATCGGCCTTGTCATGGGGGCGGGCCCCATCGGCCTCGTCACGGCACTTTCCGCCCTCGCAGGCGGCTGCGCGCGGGTCTATGTCACCGACCTCGCGCCGAAGAAGCTCGAGATCGCCGAAAGCCTCAGCCCCGCCATCACCGGCGTCAATGTCGCCAGCGACGACATCGTGGCCCGCATCAAGGCCGAAACCGACGGCTGGGGCGCGGATGTGGTCTTTGAGGCCACCGGTTCGCCCAAGGCTGCGGCCGGTGTCTTCGAGCCGCTCGCCCCGGGCGGCTGCGTGGTGATGATCGGCGGCCAGCCCGACCCGATCTCCTACGACGCGGGCGCGGCCATGGTGCGCGAGGCGCGGGTCGAGAACATTTTCCGCTACGCCCATGTCTTTCCGCGCTGCGTGGCGATGCTGGCCAGCGGCGCCATCGACGTCAAGCCGCTCATCACCCGCACCTTCGCCTTCGAGGACAGCGTCCATGCCTTCGAAGTGGCAGCCTCGGCGCCACCCGCCGACGTGAAGATGCAGATCGAGCTGCCGCAGTAGGGGGGACCAGAGGTGGCAAACGTCCAGATCAGCAACGTCGTCAAGCGTTATGGCGCAGTCCAGGTCATGCACGGCGTCAATGTCGAGATCGAGGACGGCGAGTTCGTCGTCCTCGTGGGCCCTTCCGGCTGCGGAAAATCCACGCTGCTGCGGATGCTCGCGGGGCTCGAGCCGATCAGCGGCGGCACGATCTCGATCGGCGGCCGGGTGGTCAACAACGTGATCCCCAAGGACCGGGACATCGCCATGGTGTTCCAGTCCTACGCGCTTTATCCGCACAAGACGGTTTTCGACAACATGGGCTTCCCGTTGAAGATGGCGGGGCGGCCGAAGGAGGAGATCGAGACCAAGGTGCGCAAGGCGGCCGAGATCCTCGACCTCACGAAATATCTCGACCGCTATCCCAAGGCGCTGTCGGGCGGGCAGCGCCAGCGCGTCGCCATGGGGCGCGCCATCGTGCGCGATCCGCAGGTGTTCCTCTTCGACGAGCCCCTGTCGAACCTTGACGCCAAGCTGCGCGTGACCATGCGGCTCGAGATCAAGGAGCTGCACCAGCGCCTGAAGACCACCATCGTCTATGTGACCCACGACCAGATCGAGGCCATGACCATGGCCGACAAGATCGTGGTCATGCGCGACGGGCGGGTGGAGCAGATCGGGGCCCCGCTGGACCTCTACGACCAGCCGCAGAACCTGTTCGTTGCGGGCTTCATCGGCTCGCCCTCGATGAACTTCCTGCACGGGCGGGTGGCGGTGCGCGACGGCCGCAGGCTCTTTGTCTCGGACCGCGGGCTGGAGCTGCCGCTGCCGGCCAGCGGGGCCGCGGACGGGCAGGGGGTGACGCTGGGGATCCGGCCCGAGCATATCGAGATCGGCGCGGGCGGGATTCCGGTCCGGGTGGCGGTGCTTGAGCCGACCGGCTCGGAGACGCAGATCTTTGCGCGCGCCGAGGGGGGCGACCTGATCGACGCCGTGGTGCGCGACCGGATCGCCGCGCGGCCGGGCGACGAGATCGGCTTCCTGATCGATCCGGCGCGGATGCACCTGTTCGACCGCGACAGCGGCAAGCGGCTCTGACCTCGCGCGGCCTCTCAGCATGAGCCCCGTCCGTGCGGTGATCTTCGACCTCGACGGCTGCCTCGTGGACAGCGAGCCGCATTCCCTTGCGGCACTTGCGTGCGAGATGCAGGCCATCGGCCTGCCCCGGACGACCGTGGAAGAGCTGCGCGAGCGGTTCCTCGGCGTCTCGATGGCCGATATCTGCCGCCACATCGAGCGGCGCACCGGCGGCCCGGTGCCCGCGGATTTCATCGACCGGGTCGAGGCGCGGCTGTTTCGGGCCTATGCCTTGCGGCTGCGGCCAATGACGGGGGCGGATCGGCTGCTCGACCGGCTGGAGGCGGCGGGGCTCGCGATGGCCATCGCGACCGGCGGCTCGGTCCGGCGGATGCACGAGACGCTGCGCCTCGGGGGGCTTGCCTCGCGCTTTGCCGGGCGCGCCTTCAGCGCCGACGAGGTGCCGCGCGGCAAGCCCGCGCCCGACCTGTTCCTCAAGGCCGCCGCCGTGCTGGGCGTGCCGCCCGACCGCTGCGCCGTGCTCGAGGATTCACCGCACGGGATCGCCGGCGCGTGCGCCGCGGGGATGCGCGCCGTGGGCTTCACAGGGGGCAGCCATCTCGAGGGGCTTCAGGTGGCCCATCGGGGGCTGCTGCTCGAGGCCGGCGCCTTGCAGGTGGTCGGGCGGCTCGACGAGGCCTTCGCCGCCCTCTGCGGGCCCTGAGTCAGGATCCGGCGGGCTCCAGGCGCGGAAGGAACCAGGCCAGGAGCCCCGCGAGCGGCAGGAAGGCGCAGATCTGATAGACGGTCTCGACCCCGTAGCGTTCGGCCAGAACGCCGAGGATGGCGGCCGCAATCCCGCCCAGCCCGAAGTTCAGCCCGTAGAACAGACCGCCGATCAGCCCGATCCGGTTCGGCAGAAGGTCCATCGCATAGATCAGGATCGAGGCGAAGGCGCTGGCCATGATCAGATTGATCATGATGGTCAGGACGCCGGTCCAGAACAGGTCCACATGCGGCAGGATCAGCGTGAGCGGCAGCGGCCCCAGCACCGAGATCCAGATGATGCGCTGCCGGCCGATCCGGTCGCCCAGGATGCCTCCGACCAGCACTCCCACCGCGGCCGCCACGAGGAAGATGAACAGCATCATCTGCGCCGAGGGGATCGACAGGCCGAAGCGCTCCATCAGGTAGAAAGTGTAGAAGGAGCGGAAGCTCTCATTGTAGGCGTTCTTGGCGAACATCAGGCAGGTCAGCACCACGAGGCCCACCGCGATGGTGGTGGGCGCGTGGTGGCGGGCGGCTCCGGCCTTGGCGGCGCGCGCACGGCTGGCGGCGAACTCGGCGCTGATCGCGCGCTGGCGGCTGCCGATCCAGGTCAGGAGCATCATGGCCATCAGCGCCGTGACGGCAAACCAGGCAAGGCTCGGCTGGCCCCAGGGCACGATCACCAGCGCGGCAAAGACCGGACCCAGCGCGCCCCCCGCCTGTCCACCGACCTGAAAGATCCCCTGCGCCAGACCCTGCCGCCCCCCGGCGGCGTAGCGCGCCATCCGCGTCGCCTCGGGATGGAAGATCGACGAGCCGATCCCGATCAGCGCGACCGACACGAGGATCATCGCGTAACTCTCGGCCATGGACAGGCTCACCAGCCCCGAAAGCGTGAACATCATGCCGACCACCGGCGAATAGGGCGCCGGGTGACGATCGGTGATCGTGCCCACGACGGGCTGCAGAAGCGAGCCCGCGATCTGGAACGTCATGGTGATCATGCCGATCTGCACGAAATCGAGCTGCGCCGACTCTTTCAGGATCGGGTAGGCGGCGGGGATCAGCGATTGCATCAGGTCGTTGAGCAGATGCGTCAGGCCCAGAACCACCAGCACGGCCAGATGGGTTCCGGAGCGGGTCACGGTCGCGGTTGTCATGGAGGTCTTTCGGTCAGCTCGAAGCAACCGCTCCACTAGCTCACAGCGCGCGCCGGGCTGCAAGAGGAGCCGCCCCGACCAGAGGTCGGATTTCTGCCGAAGGGCCGGTGCCGCTGAAGAGGTTTTTCAGTTGCCCGTCGGGACAAGGTCCCTGATGAGATTCGGTTGCTCAGGCGGCCCGAAGTCCCATTGGCCTCCGAATGCAGCCTTTGCGCGTCCTTCTTGCGCCGCCGCAAGCTTCGGTTGCATTATCTCTTTGGTTAATTCGTGGTGTGGCATCATCTAGGGGGACTCATGCAGATCCGGATGCCCTCGATGAAGTTCATGACCGCCCTGACGCGACGAGCGCCGGAGTTCGTCGCCGCCGTCTATGCCGTCCTCAGTGCGCTCTGGATCCTGTTCAGCGACCGGACGGTGGCGCTGCTGGCGGAGAATCCGGCCGCCCATCATGCGGTGCAGACCTACAAGGGGCTGGGGTTCATCACGGCCTCGTCGCTGGTGCTCTACCTCGTGCTGCGCAGTGCGTGGAGCGAGCTGTCCGCCTCGAACGCCCGCCTGACCGAGGCGGAACGGCGGCTGGCGGATGTGATCCGCGGCGGCGAGGTGGGAACGTGGCAGTTCGACCTCGGAACGGGGATCATCCTCATCAACGACCGCTGGGCCGAGCTGATCGGCTACAGCCGCTCCGAGATCGAGCCGGTGACGATCGAGTTCTGGAACCGGATCGTTCACCCGGAAGATCTGGCGCGAATGCGGGAAAAGCATCTCCGGCAGTTCGCCGAGGGCAATCATGTCCTCGCCAACGAGATCCGCCTCCGGCACAGGCAGGGACACTGGGTCTGGATCATGTCGCGCGGCCGCGTCACGGGATTTTCGGCGGACGGCACGCCGGTGCTGATGTCGGGCGTCCACATGGACATCTCGCGGCGCAAGGCACTCGAGGACGAGTTGCAGGTCGAGCGGAACCTGCTTCGCCGCGTGATGGAGACCAGCGTCTCGGCCGTGCTCGCCTTTGACGGGACGAACAGGGTCATCTTCGCCAACCGCGAGGCCGAAGCGGTTCTCGGGGCACCGGCCGAGCAACTTGTCGGCCGCACCGTCGACGATCCGGGCTGGGGCATCTCGGACGGCGATGGGTCCGAACTGCCGCTGGGCCGGTATCCGGTCGTGCGCGCGGCCACCGAGAACAAGGTGCTGCGCGGCCTTCGGCTGGACGTGCTGCATCCGCAAAAGGGCGCGCGGGTGCTCTCGGTCAATGTGGCGCCGGTCGAGCAGGGCGACAGCCGGGTGCGCGTCGTGGCGGCCTTCACCGACGTGACCGAACAGATCGAGGCCGAACGGACGCTCGCCGCCGCGGCCGAGGACGCCCTGTATCAGGCGCTGCACGATCCCATGACGCGGCTGCCCAACCGGGTGCTGTTTCGTGAATGCCTCGAGGCGGCGGTGCGGCACGGGGGGCGTCTGGCGCTGATCTTCATCGACCTCGACAATTTCAAGCAGATCAACGACCGTTTCGGCCACTTCGTCGGTGACCGGGTGATCCTCGACGTCGGGCGCAAGCTGGGGGCGGCCGTCCCGCCGGACAGCACCGTCGCGCGGATCGGGGGTGATGAGTTCACCGTGCTCGTCCCGCTCGCGGCGGACGACAGCATCGAGGACAGGGTGGCGTCGCTCGTCCGCGAGATCGAGCAGCCCGTCACCGTCGAGGGCAACATCTTCTACCTCACCGCCAGTTTCGGGGTCAGCCTGTTTCCCGATGATGCGACGGATGCCGACACGATGGTCCGCAACGCCGATCTGGCCATGTATGCGGCCAAGGCGAAGGGGCGCAACCAGTGCGTCCGGTTCGACGCGGCCCTGCGCGAGCAGAGTTCCCAGCTCGGCATCCTGGGTCAGGGATTGCAGCGGGCGATCAGGCAGCGGCACCTCGAGCTTTACCTCCAGCCCAAGGTCGCCCTTTCGGAGGGGCGCCCGATCGTGGGGGCCGAGGCGCTTCTGCGCTGGAACGACCCGGAGCTGGGCAGCATCAGCCCCGCGCGTTTCATCCCGGTGGCCGAAAGCTGTGGCCTGATCCGCTCGCTCGACCAGCATGTGACCGACCTGCTCTGCGAGCTGCTGGAGCGGTGGGGCGACAAGGGGATTCACCTGCCGGTCTTCGTCAACATCTCGGCCGAGACGCTCGCGTCGGAGGGCTTCGCCGACGGTTTCCTCGGCAAGCTCGAGCGGCTGGCGATCCCGCCCGCGCGCGTCGGGATCGAGATCACCGAGGGCTCGCTGCTCGAGACCAGTCACGTCACCCGAAGCAACGTCGGCCGCCTGACATCGGCCGGCATCCCGCTCTCGGTCGATGACTTCGGGACCGGCTACTCCTCGCTGGGCTACCTGCACCGGCTCGCACTGAGTGAACTCAAGATCGACCGCAGCTTCGTGGCGCAGATCGGAACCGGGCGTGACGGGGCCGAGGCCATCGTGCGCGCGGTGCTTGCGTTCGGCCGCGCCCTCGGGCTGCGGACGGTGGCCGAGGGGGTGGAGACCGGGTTTCAGTGCGACTGGCTGATCCGCGAGGGATGCGATCAGGCGCAGGGCTTCCTCTTCGCCCCGCCCGTGCCGGTGGCCGAGTTCGAACGGCTGGTCGCGGGCTGGCGGAGAGAGGTCTCTCCGCCAGCGCCGGCTCATCTCAACTGAAGCGGCGGATCACTTCAGATGATGCGGCGGCGTCAGGCCCCAGACCGGGGTCGGGATGCCCGCCTGCCGCGCCTTCAGCTGCAAGGACAGATAGCGGGAGTAGTGCCGCGACTGGTGCAGGTTGCCGCCGTGGAACCAGAGCCCCTCCTGCATGGTGGGCTTCCACATGTTGCGCTGCTCGCCCTCCCACGGGCCGGGGTCCTTCGTCGTGTCGGACCCCAGACCCCAGCACTTGCCGACCTTGTCGGCCACCTCGGGGCTGATCAGATCCGCCGCCCAGCCGTTCATCGAGCCGTAGCCGGTGGCATAGACCACCAGATCGGCCGGAAGCTCGGTCCCGTCCTGCAGCACGACCGAGCGTTCGGTCAGGTGGCTCACGTCCGAACCCGACTTCAGCTTGATCGAGCCGTCGATCACCAGATCGCAGGCGCCCACGTCGATGTAATAGCCCGAGCCGCGGCGCAGGTATTTCATGAACAGCCCCGAGCCGTCGTCGCCGAAGTCGAGCATGAAGCCCGCCTTTTCCAGCGCCGCGTAGAAGTCTGCGTCGCGGCGCTGGATCTCCTCGTATTGCGGGACGTGGAAATCAGCCATGATCCGGTAGGGAACCGAGGCGAAGATCATGTCGGCCTTCTCGTGGTCGATGCCGTTCGCCACCGCCTGTTCGGAATAGAGGCCCGAGAGGCAGACCTCCATCAGGCTGTCCGACTTCACGATATGGGTCGAGGAGCGCTGCACCATCGTGACATCCGCTCCGCCCTCCCACAGCGCGGCGCAGATGTCATGCGCCGAGTTGTTCGAGCCGATCACCACCACCTTCTTGCCCCGATAGGCGTCGGGGCCGGGGTGCTGGCTGGAATGCTGCTGTTCGCCCTTGAAGATGTCCTGCCCCGGGATCACCGGCACATTGGCCTTGCCCGACATGCCGGTGGCCAGCACCAGCTGCTTCGGGTGCAGCGTGATCTCCTCGCCGTCCCGGTCCACCACCACGGTCCATTCCTGCGCGGCCTCGTCCCAGGTCGCGGATTTCGCCGTGGTCGAGGACCAGTAGTTCAGCTCCATGACCTTGGTATACATTTCCAGCCAGTCGCCGATCTTGTCCTTGGGCGCGAAGACCGGCCAGTTGTCCGGGAAGGGGATGTAGGGCAGGTGGTCATACCAGACCGGGTCATGCAGGCAGAGCGACTTGTAGCGCCGCCGCCAGCTGTCACCGGGTCGCTCGTTCTTCTCGACGATGATCGTGGGCACGCCGAGCTGCCGCAGCCGCGCCCCGAGCGCGATGCCGCCCTGACCGCCGCCGATGATCAGCACGTAAGGCTGCTCCTCGGTGCCCAGCCGCTTCGCCTCGTCCTCGCGCTTCTCCTTCCAGGTCTTGCGGTTCGCATCATGGCCATGTTCGGCGCCCATCGGGCGACGCAGGCGGCGCGGCTCCTCGTGGCCCTTCAGCTCGTGCAGCGCGGTCAGCAGCGTCCAGACCTTGCCGTCCTTCATGCGGATATGCCCGGTGCCGCGCCCCGTCGCGGTCTCAAAGGTCAGCCAGCCCTCCGTGACCCCATCCGCCGCCGTCACCAGTTCGCCGGGGTCGAGCGCCAGCGCCTGCGGCGCGATGGCCGCAAGCTGCGCCGCGGCCATGTCGCCGATTTGCCCCTTGCCCTCGCAGGTCTTGATGTTCCAGGTGAAGGCGGCCAGATCGCGCCAGAAGCCGGTCTCGAGGAAGCACTCGGCCACCGCCTCGGCATCGTGCGCCACCAGCGCACGCTCCAGTTCCGCAACCAGCGCGGCAAGCGCCAGGTTTTCGCTGTTGTCGAGCATTCGGTTCCTCCCTTTTGTTCGATGGCACGATGATGCGGCGGCCGGGCCCTTCGCCAAACGACAAATCCCGCAGTCATGTTTTCAGGCACTTGCCCGGCGGGGGTGTTGCACCGCGTGCAACACCTGTTGCCGTGGCCGCGGGGCCCCCGCCTAAAGCCTCGGTTCGCGGACGGGGCGGGGCCTGCTACGATCCGCGCGCCGCACGCCGGGAGGGGCGAGCGGAAAGGGGAGGATGCGATGGACCTGCACCTGAACCATGTGCGCGAGATCGAGGCCGTGGCCGAGGGCCGGAGTTCGGCGCGGGATGCGGCGGTGGTCGAGAGCTGGATGCGGTGCCTGACCAAGCACCGGCTGAACCCGGCCGCCCGCTCCGAGGCCTACATCCTGCCCGAGGCGGCGCTGCGCGAACATCGCCAGCGATCCGAGGATCTGATCGCCATTGCGCGCTCGGGGATCGAGAATCTCTACGCGCTGGTGGCGGGCCAGAATTATGTGCTGTTGCTGGCGGATCGCGCCGGGGTGACGGTCGAGTATCTGGGCGACGAGGCGCAAAAGCAGGCGCTGCGCCAGAGCGGCCTGTGGCTCGGCGCGGAATGGTCCGAGGGCAGGGCGGGCACCTGCGCGCTCGGGGCCTGCATCGAGACGGGGGAGGCGCTGGTGATCCATCAGACCGACCATTTCGACAGCACGCACACAAGCCTCTCCTGCACCGCGGCCCCGATCTATGACACGGCGGGTCGGCTGACGGCGGTGCTCGACATCTCGCTTCTCTGCTCGCCGCGGGCCAAGGCCAGCCAGTCGCTGGCGCTGAACCTCGTGCAGGCCTCGGCGCGGCGGATCGAGATGGCGAACCTGATGGCCGAGAACCGCCGCGAGTGGGTGCTGCGCCTGTCGCGCTCGCCCGAGTTTCTCGATGTCGATCCCGAGGCGGCGCTGTCGCTCGATGGATCGGGCCGGGTGCTGGGCATGACGCATGGGGCGGCGCGGATATTGGCGCGGGCGACGGGGTGCGACTGGCGGCGGGCGGGCGATCTGATCGGCCGTCCGCTGCCGGATTTCCTGAACCTCACCACGGACCGGCTCGAGGCGCTCACCCGGCAGCGGCCGGCCGCCGAGAGGTTCATCGAAACCCGCGACGGCCACCGCCTCTTTGCCCACGCGATCGAACCCCGGCGCCTCCCGGTGAGGATGCCAGCGGCGAGGGGCCAGCTTTCGCCCGCACTCCGCGGGCTTGCGGGCGACGATGACCCCATGACGGCGCTGCTGCGCACGGCCGCGGCCCTGGCGGTCCGGCCGTTGCCGATCTCGATCGAGGGCGAGACGGGGGCGGGCAAGCTGACGCTCGCGCGGGCGATCCACGACGCGGGTGGCGCGGGGCCTCTCGTCGTCGTCCATTGCGCCGAGGTGGGAGATGACGAGGCGCTGCTCTTTGGCCGCGCCGCGGCGCGGCGTGCCGATCAGGGGCTGATCGCGGCGGCCGAGGGCGGGACGCTGGTGCTGCACCGGGTCGAAGAGCTTGGGCCGCGGGTGCAGGCCCGTCTCATGCGGCTGGCGGCCGAGGGAACCTACCTTCCGGTGGGGGCTGTGCGGCCGGTGCCCGCCCGGCTGCGGCTGATCGCGACCCTCGCGCGCGAGGCGCCGGCTCTGCGGGCCGATCTCGTGCATCGGCTGGGCGCCCGGCTGCGTCTGCCGGCGCTGCGCGACCGGGCCGACCGGCTGTGGCTGGCCGAACGCGCGCTGGCGGCCGAGGGGGCAGAGCTGTCCTTCTCGGCCGAGGCGCTGGCCGTGCTGGCCGCCCACGGCTGGCCCGGCAACCTGCGCGAGCTGTCGCACCTGGCGGCGACGCTGCGCGCCACGGTCGAGGGGCCGGTCGTGCGGGTGGAGGATCTGCCGCCATCATTGACCGGCGCGCCGCCGCGCCGGGCCGAGGCCGCGGGCGCCGTGCTGGCCCAGCTTCTGCGGCAGACCGGCGGGAACATCTCCGAGACGGCGCGGCGGATGGGCGTCAACCGCTCGACGGTGCACCGGCAGATCCGTCGGCTGGGCATGACGCGCTGAGGGCTCAGCGCGCCGCGGGCGCTGGCGGCTGACGCCCGGTCTGGCGCAGGATCTCGCGCGTGAGGGCGGCCATCAGCGCCCGGTCCGCGCCGCGCCGCTCGACCAGCACGAACTCCACCGTCTCGAGCGGGGGCAGCATGTCGGCCGGCACCTCGCGCAACCCCTCCGGCGTCAGCCCGCGCGGCTGCACGAAGACGCCCATGCCCGCCCGTGCCGCCGCCGTCAGCCCGCTCAGCGACGAGCAGGTGCAGCTGATCAGCCAGGGGAGCTGCGCCTGTTCCAGCGCATCGAGTGCGGCCGCGCGGGTGATGCTGGGGGCCGGGAACGAGATCAGCGGCAGCGGCCGCCGCCGCGCCACCAGATCGGGATCGCGGGCCAGCCAGACCAGCGGCTCGCGCGCGACGACGTGGCCGCGATCGTCGCCCAGCCGCCGCTTGGCCAGCACGAGATCAATCCGACCCATCTCCTGTTCGGCAAAGAGCGCGGCCGACAGCGCGACCGTCAGTTCCAGATCGACCGAGGGATTGGCCGCGGAAAAGCCGCGCAGGATCGAGGGCAGGGGGCCGTTCACCATGTCTTCCGAAAGGCCGAAGCGCAGCCGCCCGCGCAGCCGGCTCTGGAGGAACTGGGCTTCAAGCCGGTCGCTGATCTCGAGGAGGGTGCGCGCTTCGGCCAGCAGCATCTCGCCGGCCGCAGTGGGGGCCACGCGATGCGTGTCGCGGTCGAACAGGCGGCGGCCCAGATGATCCTCGAGCCGCCGCACATGCTGGCTTACCGTCGATTGCGCCAGCCCCAGCCGCGTCGCGGCAAGGCTGAAGCTGGCCGTGTCATGCACGGCAAGGAAACTCCGCAACTGGCCGAGGTCGAGCATGGGATCGTGTTTCCCGATAAGCGTTATCTTTTGTATTCGGTATGACGATAGCGCAAAAGGGAAAGCTGTCCCATCCCGGAGGTCGCCGTGCGAAGGTTCCTGCCCGACAACTTCACCCTGCTGATCGCCGCCGCGGTGGCGGTAGCCTCGCTTCTGCCCGCGCGCGGCGCCTTTGCCGAGGGATTCGGGCTGGCCACCGACCTTGCCATCGCCCTGCTGTTCTTCCTGCACGGCGCGCGGCTGGAGGCCGCGACGGTGCGCGCGGGCTTCCTGCACTGGCGGCTGCAACTGGTGATCCTCGGGCTCACCTTCCTGCTGTTTCCCGCGCTCGGGCTGGCGCTGGGGCTGGTCCCCGAGACGCTGCTGCCGCACGGGCTCTATCTCGGCCTGCTCTACCTCTGCCTGCTGCCCTCGACGGTGCAAAGCTCCATCGCCTTCACCGCCATCGCCGGAGGCAACGTGCCGGCCGCGGTCTGCGCGGCCTCGCTGTCGAACATCCTTGGCGTGGTCATCTCGCCCTTCCTTGTCGGCCTTCTCTTCACCCTGGGCGGCGGGGGCGGGATCTCGGGCGATGCCGTGGCCAAGATCCTGCTTCAGCTGCTTGCGCCCTTCCTGCTGGGGCAGCTGCTGCAACCCTGGATTGGCGGCTGGCTGCGCGCGCGCAAGAAGCTGCTGATGCCCGTGGATCGCGGTTCGATCCTGATGGTGGTCTATCTCGCCTTCAGTCACGCCATGGTCGAGGGGGTCTGGAACGACTTCTCGCTGCGCGACATCGGCGTGGTTCTGGCGCTCGATGTGCTGCTTCTGGCCTCGGCGCTGGGGATCAGCCTGATGGTGAGCCGCAAGCTCGGGTTCGCACGCGAGGACGAGATCGCCATTGTCTTCTGCGGCTCGAAGAAGAGCCTGGCCAGCGGCGTGCCCATGGCGAACGCGATCTTCCCGGCGGCGACGATCGGGGCCATCGTCCTGCCGCTCATGCTGTTCCACCAGATCCAGCTGATGGCCTGCGCGATGCTGGCGCAGCGCTACGCCGCCCGCGCGGCGGCCAGGGAGGCCACGGCCGCCCGCGCCTGAGCGATCACGCGACCCGGCGGCCGCGAGTCGCCGAGCGGTAGTTGGCAGCCAGATCGTTGAACCGGTCGCCCTGAACGGCGATGTGTTCGCGCATGACGGCCGTCACCCCCTCGGCATCGCCCGCCACCAGGGCGGCGAAGATCGCCCGGTGCTGGCGCAGGCTCTCGGCCATGCGCCCGCGCACGCGCAACTGCAACCGGCGGAAGGGCTTCAGCCGGCGGTGCAGCCGGTCGGCCTCGCCCGCAAGGAAGCGGTTTCCCGAGGCGCGGTAGATCAGATGGTGGAAGTCGTGGTTCGCGCGGTAGTAGGCCTCGATCTCCTGCCGCTCGGCCGCGGCCTCGCAGGCCAGAAGCGCCGCCTCGATCGCCGCCTGATCCTCGGGCGACATGCGCCGGGCGGCATAGCGCCCGCAGAGCGCCTCGATCTCGGCCATCACGTCGAACATCTCGACCACATCCTCGAGCGCGGGATAGCGCACGAAGGCGCCCCGGCGGTGGCGCAGTTCCACGAGGCCCGAGGCCGCCAGAGCCTGGAACGCCTCGCGCAGCGGCGTTCGCGAGACCTTGAACCGGTCGGCCAGGCTCACCTCGTCCAGCCTCGCCCCATCGGCGAAATGCCCTTCGACGATCATCTCTTCGAGCGCCTCGCGGATCTGGTCCGTCCGGCGGTCCACCGTGACATCAGCCATTAGCTGCATCCATCAAATAACGTTCTTGCATACAATACGCTTGACCTGTCATACATTCAACGACAACCTGCGTGCATATGTCCTATTTCGATGCCTTTGGGAGGAGGTTTCCGATGAAACTAGCCAAGATCGCGGCGCTGGCCGCGCTGCCGCTCTGTGTCGGCGCTGCCAGCGCCGAAGAGTTGCGCCTGTCGCACCAGTTCGCACCCGGAGACCTGCGCCACCGCGTGGCGCAGATGGTGGCCGACGACGTGGCCGCGGCCGATGTGGATCTGTCGATCCGCATCTTCCCGTCGGGATCGCTCTTCAAGGCGACGGAGCAATATGTGCCCCTGACCCGCGGTCAGCTCGACATGACGGTGCTGCCCCTGTCCTACGCGGGCGGCCAGCGGCCCGAATACAACCTCACCCTGATGCCCGGCCTGATCAAGAGCCACGACCACGCCGCGCGGGTGAACGATTCGCCCTTCATGGAGGAGATCGAGCGGCTGCTGAACGAGGATGACGCGATGACCCTCGTGCGCGGCTATCTGGCCGGCGGCTTTGCCAGCACGGGCGAATGCATCACCCGCCCCGAGCATGTGCAGGGCAAGACCGTGCGCGCCGCCGGCAAGGGCTTCGAGGAGATGCTGCAGGCCGCGGGGGCCTCGATCGCCTCCATGCCCTCGTCCGAGACCTACAACGCCATGCAGCAGAACGTGCTTCAGGCGCTGAACACCTCTTCCTCGTCCTTCGTCTCGTTCCGCCTCCAGGAACTGGCCAAGTGCTACACGCCGGCCTCGGATGTGGCGCTGTGGTTCATGTATCAGCCGATCCTGATCAACAAGACCACCTTCGAGCAGCTCTCGCCCGAGCAGCAGGAGGCGCTGCGTGCGGCCTCCGAGCGGGCCGAGGCCTATTATTTCGAAGAGGCCAAGAAGGAGGATGCGGCCTCGATCGAGGTGTTCCGCGAGGCGGGCGTCGAGATCGCCGAGATGACGCAGGAGGATTTCGACGCCTGGCGGACGCTGGCCGAAAGCTCGTCCTACCGCCTCTTTGTCGAGCAGGTGCCGGACGGGCAGACGCTGCTGGACATGGCCCTCTCGGTCGAATGATCCGCCGCGGGGCGGCCTCGCGCCGCCCCGTCCGCCGGGCCCCGGCCCCTTCTGACCCGGAGTGACTCGATGTCCGGAACCCTTGCGGCAGCGCCGGCCCGGTCGGGCGGCAATGCCTTCATCCGAACGGTCCATGCCATCTCGACCGTCTGCGGCTGGACCGCCGCGGCCTTCACGGTGATCGCGCTGTTCGTGACCTGCCACATGATCTTTGTTCGCGCGGTGCTGAACCAGTCCACGATCTGGCAGACCGAGGCGGTGATCTACCTGATGATCGCGGCCACGACCGTCGGCCTGCCCTATGTCCAGCGTCTGCGGGGGCATGTGAACGTGGATCTCGTGCCCCACATGCTGCCGCGGCGCGTGCGGCGTGTGCTGGCCTATGTCGTGCTGATCTCGACCATTGCCGTGATGGCGGTGCTGGCCTGGTATGCGTTCGACGTCTGGCATCAGGCCTTCGACCGCAACTGGAAGTCCTCGACCGTGTGGGCCGCGCCGCTGTGGGTGCCCTATCTGGCGATGCCCGTGGGCTTCGGCCTCTTCATCCTGCAACTGGTGGCGGATCTGGTGGGGCTCATCACCGGCGCCGAGCCGCCCTTCGGCATCGAGGACCATTGATGGACCCGCTTGTTCTCGGCCTTCTCGTGGCCGTCGTCACCATCATCGTCCTGTTCTCGGGCGTCTCGGTGGCCGTGGGGCTGCTGATCGTCTCGGCCGTGTTCCTGCTGATCTTCGACGGGGCGCGCTCGCTCGAGATGATGCCCGAGATCTTCTTCGCCGATCTCAACAGCTTCACCATCCTGTCGATCCCGATGTTCATCATCATGGGCGCGGCCATTGCCTCGACCCGCGCGGGGGCCGACCTCTTCGAGGCGCTGGAACGCTGGCTGACGCGCGTGCCCGGCGGGCTGGTCGTCTCGAACCTCGGGGCCTGCGCGCTCTTTGCGGCCATGTCGGGTTCGAGCCCGGCCACCTGCGCGGCCATCGGCAAGATGGGCATCCCCGAGATGCAGAAGCGCGGCTATCCCGACGGCGTGGCCGCGGGCGCCATCGCGGCGGGCGGCACGCTGGGCATCCTGATCCCGCCCTCGGTCACGCTGATCGTCTATGGCATCGCCACCGAGACCTCGATCGGCCGGCTGTTCCTGGCCGGGATCATCCCGGGGCTCCTTCTGACCCTGCTCTTCATGGCCTGGGCCATCTTCGCCACCTGGCGTTCGGGCAACACGGCCGTGCTGTCGCCGCGCCATTACAGCCTGCGCGAAAGGTTCGAGATCCTGCCCCGCGTGGTGCCCTTCCTCGTGGTGATCGCGGGCGTGCTCTATGCCATGTACGGTGGCATCGCCACGACGTCCGAGACGGCGGCGGTGGGCGCGGTGCTCTGCCTCGTGATGGCGATCGTCATCTACGGGCTCTGGAAGCCGCGGGCGATCTGGGGCGTGCTGCGCGACAGCACCCGCGAGAGCGTGATGATCCTCTTCATCATGGCCGCGGCGGGGGTCTTTGCCTACATGATGTCATCGCTCTTCATCACCCAGTCCATCGCGCAGTGGATTGCCGAGCTGGACGTCAACCGCTGGGTGCTGATGGGGCTCATCAACCTCTTCCTGCTGGTTGCCGGCTTCTTCCTGCCGCCGGTCGCGGTGATCCTGATGACGGCGCCGATCCTGCTGCCGATCCTGCAGGCCGCGCAGTTCGACCCCTACTGGTTCGCCATCATCCTGACGATCAATATGGAGATCGGGCTGATCACTCCGCCGGTGGGCCTGAACCTGTTCGTCATCAATTCCATCTCGCCCAACATCTCGCTCCGCACCATCCTGTGGGGCTCGGCACCCTTCGTCGGATGCATGATCGCGGCCATCGTGATCCTCTGTTTCGTGCCCGAGCTGGTCACATGGCTGCCGGATCTGGTGATGGGCCCGGTTTGAGGGACAGGACATGAGCCGCATCGCCTTCTTCGCCGATCTCATGGGCACGCTGTTCGAGCGGCATGCCCTCGGCGCGCCGGCGCCCAGCCGGACGCCGGTCGAGGAACTCTGCGCGGCGCTGCTTTCGGCGCCGGGCGAGGTGTCGGGCGTCCGGCTGGCGCGCGATATCCTCTCGCACTACCGCGCCATGGGGGCCGACGAGCGGGCGGACTTCTTCCGCCATCTCGCCACCGAGCTTGATCTGGATGCCGACCGGGTGATCGCCGCCGCCACGCGCTACCGTGACGGCGGCGGGCCGTCGGCGCTGGCCGACCTCTGCCGCGAGGCCGAACCCCGCCGGCAGGAGCTGCTGCGCCGGATGAACCAGGCGCCCGGTGCCACGGAAGAGCTGGTGCGGATGCGGCTCGACCTGCTGCGCCTCTTGCCCGAGGCGCCCGAGCTGGCCGCGATCGACGCCGACTTCCAGCATCTCTTTTCCAGCTGGTTCAACCGCGGTTTCCTCGTGCTGCGCCACATCGACTGGCGCACCCCGGCCAACATCCTCGAGAAGATCATCGAATACGAGGCCGTCCACGCCATCAACGACTGGGACGACCTGCAAAGGCGGCTCAGGCCCTCGGACCGGCGCTGCTTTGCCTTCTTCCACCCCGCCATGCCCGAAGAGCCGCTGATCTTTGTCGAGGTGGCCCTCTGCAAGGGCACGCCGGGCTCGGTGCAGGCGCTGCTGGCCGAAGGTCGCACGCCGCTGGCCGCCGCCGACTGCGACACGGCGGTGTTCTATTCCATCTCGAACTGCCAGGAGGGGCTGCGCGGCATCTCCTTCGGCAACTCGCTGATCAAGCAGGTGGTCGAGGAACTGCGCCGCGACCTGCCGGCGCTGCGCCGCTTCGTCACCCTCTCGCCGGTGCCGGGCCTGTCGCGCTGGCTCGCCGGGATCGCTCCCGATCGGCCCGAGGCCGCGCGGCTGCTGGCCGCCGGTGCCGCGGCCGATCCCGAGACCATGGCCCCCGAGGTCCAGACCCTGCGTCGCCTCACTGCCGAATATCTGCTGCAGGCCCGGCGGCCGGACGGGCTGCCGGTCGATCCGGTCGCGCGCTTCCATCTCGGCAACGGCGCGCTCCTGCACGAGATCCACGCGCTGGCCGATGTCTCGGCCAATGGCTTCCGCCAGTCCTGCAGCGCGATGGTCAACTATCTCTACGACCTCTCGCAGGTCGAGACCAACACCGAGGGCTTCCTGACCGGCAAGGTCGTCGCCGCCTCGAAGAAGGTTCAATCCCTGCTTGCACAGGGCTCCACGACAGGAAGAAAGTCATGACCAGTCCGCTTTACGACGCACTCGTAGCCCCTCTTGCGCGGCGCACCACGCCCGTCCTGTTCGACGTCGAGGGGCGCGGCCTGAGCGGGGCCGAACTGCACGGCAAGGCCATGGCGCTGGCCGCGGCGCTGGCCGGGCTCGGGCTGAAGCCGGGCGACCGGATGGCGGTGCAGATCGACAAGAGCCCCCGGGCGCTTGCGCTCTATCTGGCGGCGCTGTCGGCCGGCGTGGTGTTCCTGCCGCTGAACACGGCCTACACCGCGGGCGAGGTGGATTATTTCGTCGGCAATGCCGAGGCCGCACTTCTGGTGGGCGATCCATCCCGCGCCGAAAGCCTCGCCCCCGTGGCCGCCCGCCACGGCGCCCGGTTCGAGACGCTGGATGCCGCAGGCGAGGGCAGCCTGACCGAGCTGGCCCGGCTTGCGGGGCCGAGCTTCACGCCGGTCGCGCGCGACGCCGAGGATCTGGCGGCGATCCTCTACACCTCCGGCACCACCGGCCGCTCCAAGGGGGCGATGCTCAGCCAGTCGAACCTGCTCTCGAACGCCGAGGTGCTGGTGCAGGAATGGCGCTTCACCGAAAAGGACGTGCTGCTTCACGCGCTGCCGATCTTCCACACGCACGGTCTGTTCGTCGCGATCAACGTCGTCCTGCGTTCGGGCGGGTCGATGATCTTCCTGCCGGGGTTCAAGGTCGATCAGGTGATCGCGGCGCTGCCGCGGGCGACGAGCATGATGGGCGTGCCGACCTTCTACACGCGTCTGCTGGATGATCCGCGGTTCGACCGCGACCTCGTCGCGCACATGCGCCTCTTCACCTCTGGCTCGGCGCCGCTTCTGGCCGAGACCCATGTGCAGTTCGAGGAGCGCACCGGGCATCGCATCCTCGAACGTTACGGCATGACCGAAACCAACATGAGCACCTCGAACCCCTACGACGGCGCCCGCAAGCCCGGCACGGTGGGCCGCCCGCTGCCGGGGGTTGAGCTGAAGATCACCGATCCCGTCACCGGAGAGGATCTGCCGCAGGGCGAGCCCGGCATGATCGAGGTGCGGGGTCCGAACGTCTTCAAGGGCTACTGGCAGATGCCCGAGAAGACCCGCGAGGAGCTGCGCGAGGACGGGTTCTTCATCACGGGCGACATCGGCGTGATCGACCCCAACGGCTATGTGAGCATCGTCGGCCGGCAGAAGGATCTCATCATCACGGGTGGTTACAACGTCTATCCCAAGGAGATCGAGCTGGTGCTCGACGAGCAGCCGGGCGTTCTCGAGAGCGCGGTGATCGGGGTTCCCCACCCGGACTTCGGAGAGGCGGTGGTGGGGGTGATCGTGCCGCGTCCCGGGGCCGAGGTCGATGGCGCCGCCCTCGAGGCTGCGATGGCGCAGAGCCTTGCGCGGTTCAAGCAGCCCAAGCACATCGCCATCGTCCCCGAGCTGCCGCGCAACACGATGGGGAAGGTGCAGAAGAACCTGCTCCGGCAGGATTTCGCCTCCCTCTTTGCCTGAGGCCGAGGCCACCCGGCGCGCGGGCATGTCCGGCTCGGGCGCGCGCCTCCGCGAAACCCGGGGGCAGGTTCCGGTTTGCGGATCCCGCAGGCGCCTCGTCTGGCGGTGGAGCACCGCCGCCGGCACGAGGCGTAAGCGGTGGTCTACCCCATTGATGTCGATGCTTCCGGCTTGACGCCCGCTCGCGGATCCTTCGCGCGAGCGAGCGCGGAGAACGGTCATGGCTGAAGGATATGCCGGGTGTTCCGAGTCCTGGACGAGCGGATGGGACAGCGGACGTGGCCGGACGAGGAGAGGCTCCGGATCGTGATGGAGAGCTGTGTCCCGGGGACGCGGGTGGGGGAACTGTCGGCTCCTGCCGTCGCAACTCACGACCTGTGGGCGGATGACTCGGGAGGGGCGGTTCGCCGTTCCGGAGGATTACCGAGTGTCCGGATGCCAGCGAGGTCGTGCCGCTGATAGCTGATAGTGGAGGTCGAGCCGCGCATGAGCCGCCCTTCGCTGGACGAGCGGATCGAGATCGAAGCGGGCGGCGTGACGACCCGCGTGTCCGGCTCCACGCCGGCGGCCCGGAGATCGCGCCTCGAGGCCAGGGTTTTTCAGCAACGTGTTCTCTCATGATCGCTGTCAACCGACCAGTGCCAGGAACAGCGGCCTGGTCGGCTACAATGGCCAACTCGCCGTCGATGCCGAGACGCACCTGATTGTCACCCACGACATCACCAATCAAGGTTTCGACCGCGACCAGCTGAGCCCGATGGCGACGGCGGCCAGGGAGGCTCTTGGTCGCGACGAGCTGCACGCCGTCGCCGACAAGGGCTATTTCAGCGGCGCCGAGATCCTCGCCTGCCACGAGGCCGGCATCACTACGACCGTGCCGCGGCCCCTGACCTCCGGCAACGAGGCCAAGGGCATGTTCGTGAAGACGGACTTTCTCTACGACCCGGAGCGCGACATCTACACCTGCCCGGCCGGCAACGGGTTGACCTACCGCGGCACCCGCGAGGAAGGCGGCCTGCAGGTCCGCCGATACTGGGTCAACGACTGCCAGACCTGTCCCATCCAGCGCCGCTGCACGAGCGGCACGGAGCGGCGGATCACCCGTTGGGAGCACGAGCACCTGATCGACGCGATGCGGGAACGCCTCGCCCGCGATCCCGACCCGATGACGCTCCGGCGCCGCACGGTCGAGCATGTTTTCGGCACCCTCAAGGCCTGGATGGGCACGACCCATTTCCTGACACGGCGTCTGAAGAACGTACGGACGGAGATGGCGCTGAACGTCCTAGCTTACAACATGAAGCGGATGATCTCGTTGATCGGTGCCCGGCGCCTGATGGAGGCAATCCCCGGCTGATCGGCGGAAACGAGCGCCGCTATTTGCAACGACGAGCCCCACGCGGCTCCTGCCGCCGCCGAACCATCCCCCAGATCCGCTTGCCGGAAATCCCACCCTACAGGGCGCAGGGCCGTTCCTAACGAACGTCAGGCCGGGAGTTTCCATGTCAACGCTGGTCCAAAACTGGCCCACTTGGCCGAAGTAAGAGTGGTCCACCCGGGTGATGAGCAGGCCAGAGCGCGCGGGGTCGTCACATAACCCAGGCGCGATCTGGCCTGTGGCGGTTGGGTTGGGCGGTGACGGTCTCCTTCGGGGGCTGGGGCGCCGATGATGCCGGCCATGCGCTTTCCCTTCAGCCGGTAGCTGTCGCCCTGGATCTGGACGACATGGCTGTGGTGGAGCAGGCGATCCAACATTGCGACGGTGAGCACGCGGTCTCCGGCGAAGGCCTGGTCCCAGGCGCCGAAGCCGAGGTTCGAGGTCATGATCGTCGCGCCCTTCTCGTAGCGGGCGGCGATGACCTGGAAGAACAGGTGGGCCAGTTCACGGCCGAGCGGCAGATGGCCGACCACAGCTTCTCGCATCTCGACATTCCTTTCCAGCAGGAGCGGCTGCTGAAGATGCGGGCGCCAGTCGTGGGACGCGCGCACGCCCTCGACATCCTCGCGCGGCCGCTCGAGACCGGGACTGAACCTCTTGTCGAGACGCTGGCCAGGCTTGTCGTCGATGAGATCTGCGCGCCCGATCGCCGGGGCGCAGCGGTAGCCGCGCAGGCGCCGCCCCATCCGCGAGGGAACGGGCCTCCCCCGCCCGAGTGCCGCGGAGGCCCGGCGGATCAGATCCGGAAGACGGCGCTTGGCTGCGGCGATCGCGTCCTGGAAGCGGCCGCGCTGCCTGGTGAGGCGCTGCAGGGCGTGGCTCCTGGGCAGCGGGAGGTGGAGCGGATCGAGCTCTGGTCCCCCGCATGGGAGGCCGACAACTTGTTCCGGCCGCGCCGGATCGCCGTCCAGTCCGCCTGCGCCTGCCGCCCGGGCGGGGTCTCGAACTGCACGATCGGCGGCGCGGGAACGGCCGGATGCTGCTCCGCCAGCCAGTCCTTCAGGATCCGGATCCCGCCCTCATAGCCGCGTTCGCGAAGCTCGCGCAGATACACCGTCGCCGGCAGCCGCCGCGGGGCCGCCTCCGCAATCCGCATCTTCAGATAAGGCTTGAACGGGTCCAGCTTCGACTGGAGTGAACCCCGCGGGCTGGACCACGGGGGCTGTCCAAACTAAGCCGCCTTGCGGGCGAATAGGGTTTCGAATTCCTCGGGGGTTCGGTAGCGGAGGGCGGAGTGCAGTCGCTTCGAATTGTACAACTCGATCACACAACACCCACGGGACGGAGGAGCGGACGCTTCTCTATCCCTGGCATCCATGGGCAGGCTGTCGGGTCTATGTTCACGAGGCCGTCGAGAAGGCGGGCGAGGCGAGATTTCGCTGCAGTCTGACGGGTGTTGCCTCCGCTCGCGCTCTTGAGGTTCCGGCCTGGATGTTCGACCGGGCAGCCAGTCACCACTGGGTGCTGAAGACGGCCCCGATCGCATCGATCGGGGCTTTGGCGAGCTTGGCAGCTCTGCTGAACGATACGGCGGACGCGGGCGGCGGGCCATCTGGATCGCGGGATTCGGGCGCAGGATCGACCTCCTTGAATGCGATTCCGGGAGATGCCCATGCCGCGCCGAACGATACCGCAGCAACTCGACCTCTTCGATCCGCCCTGCGCCGCCGGATCGCTTCCATTGCCGGACTGGAGGAGCCTGCCCGACGAGACGCAGGCGACGCTGACCGGGCTGATGGTCCGCCTGATCCTCGACCATGCCGACGGCGCGGACGGGCAGCGGAAGGAGGCGGGACATGATGCATGAGAAGATCGGGCCGCATCACCTGGAGCGCAAGGCCATCCTCTATGTGCGGCAGTCCTCGGCCCATCAGGTTCTGCACAACCGCGAGAGCAGCACCCTGCAATATGCGATGCGCGACCGGCTGGTGGCGTTCGGCTGGAGTTCCATCGAGACCATCGACGAGGATCTCGGCCGCTCGGCCGCGGGCGGTGTCGCGCGGGCCGGCTTCGACCGGATGGTGGCCGAGGTCTGCTTGGGCAAGGTCGGTGCGGTCGCGGCGCGCGAGGTGTCGCGCTTCGCCCGCAACAGCCGCGACTGGCAGCAGCTGATCGAGATGTGCCGCGTGGTCGACACCGTGCTCGTCGACCAGGAGACGGTCTATGCTCCGCGCCAGGGCAACGACCGCCTGCTTCTCGGCCTGAAGGGCAGCCTCAACGAGTACGAACTCGATCTGCTGCGACAGCGCTCGCTCTCGGCGCGGTACGAGAAGGCCCGCCGCGGCGAGCTGATCGTCGCCGCCCCGGTCGGCTTCGTGAAGGCCGGCGACCGGCTGGAGAAGGATCCCGATCGTCGCGTGCAGGAGGCCATCAGCCTCGTCTTCGACAAAGTGGCGGAACTCGGCAGCGCCCGGCAGGCTCTGCTCTGGTTTCTCGAACATAGTCTGGAGTTGCCGGCCAGGCGCGCCAACGGCGACGTCTTCTGGCGCAGGCCGACCTACGCCTCCATCCACCGGATGATAGCTAACCCGGCCTACGGCGGCGCCTACGCCTATGGCAAAACCCGCGTGGCGCCGAGGCACGGTGCCGCCATCGCGCGCTCCGGCAGCCGCCGCAAGCCGCGCGGCGACTGGCTTGCGCTGAAGCCCGGTGCGCATGAAGGTTATGTCGGTTGGGAGCGGGCAGAGGCGATCCGCACGATGGTCAGCGACAACATCCCCGCAAGCCGTCACCATGGCGCGCCCAAGCACGGCGATGCCCTCCTCGCGGGCCTGTTGCGCTGCCGGCGCTGCGGTCGCAAGCTGACGATCCGCTACACCGGAGCCAGGCACGACATCCCGCGCTATTCCTGCTGGCGCGGGCTGCTCGACAACGGCGAGCCACGCTGCATCGCCTTCGGCGGCCTGCGAGTCGACGATGCCATCGAGGAAGCCCTGCTGCAGGTAGTCGAACCCGGCGCCATCGCTGCCGCCGCCGAGGCAGAGGCGCAGGCTGCCGACCGATGCGACCAGGTTCGCGAAGCTCTTCTGCGCGATCTCGAAGCGGCCCGCTATCATGCCGATCGGGCGTTCCGGCAGTACGATGCCGCCGATCCAGCGAACCGGCTGGTGGCGGCGGAACTGGAGACGCGCTGGAACCGCGCCCTGAAGCAGGCGGCCGACGTCGAGGCCAGAATCGCGATGCATGATGACACAGCGCCCGGACCTTCCTCGCTGGCGGTGCTCGACGCCACCAGGCTGGCCGGGAACCTTCGAGCGATATGGGCCGCCCCCACAACGGATGCACGGCTGAAGAAGCGTATCGTCCGTGCCGTCATTCATGAAGTGGTTGCCGACGTTGATAACGGCGCGTCCGAGATCGTCCTGCTGATCCATTGGATCGGCGGCGCGCACACGGAGCTTCGATTGCCGAAGCGGCGGCGGGGACAGCGCAACAGCACCGCCCCCGAGATCATCGTCGCGGTGCGCCACCTAGCGCTCATCGCCTCCGATGATCTGATTGCCAGCATCCTCAATCGAAACGGTCTGCTGACCGGCCATGGCAATCGCTGGACGCGTGAGCGCGTCACCGCATTGCGCTCGCATCACAGGATCCCGGTGTTCCGCCTGGCCCCTGACGGCATCGAGCCGTGGCTCAACCTGACCGACGCAGCGCGCTTGCTCGGTGTATCGCCGAAGACCCTGAGGATTGCGGCCGAAGCCGGAGTGGTAGAGGGGAACCACCCCCTGTCCGACGGCCCGTGGCTCTTCCGGCGGTCCGAACTCGCCACACCACAGGCACAGCAAGTCGCGGAGCAAGCCAAGCGGAAGGCAAAACACCCCGCAGGACCGCATCATGACCAGAAAAACCTATTCCCCTCAACGACATAGAGAGATGGGTGTTATGCAACAGCGTTGTAATGCTGGCGCCAGGACCCGATCACGATCCGGGCTTCGGCGAGGCTGTAGAAGATCTCTCCGTTCAACAGCTCGTCTCGGAGCTTCGAGTTGAAGCTCTCGCAGTAGCCGTTCTCCCAGGGGCTGCCGGGCTCGATGAAGGCGCATCGGGCGCCGACCGCGGCGATCCAGGTTCTGACCGCAGTCGCGATGAACTCCGGCCCGTTGTCGGACCGTATGTGGCCGGGCACACCGCGGAGGATGAACAACTCGGACAGCACGTCGATGACGTCGGTCGAGTTGAGCTTGCGGGAGACGCGGATGGACAGACATTCGCGGGTGAACTCGTCGAGGACATTGAGCATGCGGAACTTTCTCCCGTCGTGGGTCCGGCTTTCGACGAAGTCGTAGGACCAGACGTGGTTGGGGCGTTCGGGCCGCAGCCGGGTACAGGATCCGTCGTTCAGCCACAGGCGCCGCTTCTTCGGCTGCTTGTGCGGGACCTTCAGCCCCTCCCTTCGCCAGATCCGCTCGACCCGCTTCACGTTCACCGCCCAGCCCGCCTCGCGGAGCAGCGCGGTGATCCGGCGATAGCCGTAGCGGCCGTACCGGTGGAACTGCAGAGGCTGTACGATTGCCCCTTTGACGCTTCTTGGGTATCGGCGCCACGATGCGCAGTCAATCGTTTTTCGATTATTTTTCCGATGGTCTGAACCTATCCGACGGTATGGATTGGCGCGCAGGCTTTCGGATAGGTCCGCTTGAGTTGCACAGTCACCGGCGGTCTGGAAACTGACGATCCGCTGGGCGCATGTCCGCACACGACCCGCGGCAGAGACATTCGCCATACCAGCCGTTTCACGCCGATCCGGCCGGATATCTTTGCTTCGCCTTGAGCCGCCGACATCCTTGCGACCGCGCGCCTCTTCGGGGGCAGGCTGTCGCTGCTCGCCATCCGTCATGGTGCGAACGTTCCCGCTCATGTCGGTGCCCCCGACCTGATCCGACCGCGCCGTCACCACCGAAGGGCGAGGCCTCGATCACCTCGCGGATCGCCGCCAGCAGGTCGGTGCCGCCGGCAACACCCAGAGGACCACGGCGAATGCCCCCCGCAATGCGGGCACGGGCGTTCCGCGCCGACGGCGTCGATCTCGACAATGGCTTCCGCACGCCGACGGGCGGTCGAGAGGGCAGCCTCGGCCTTCATGATCTGCGCCGGGGGCAGATCAGCGATGGACTTCAGCAGGGCATCGAACAGGCTGGCTGGCGTGGCATGTTGCATCGGGCGTCTCCGGCAGGGGCGGGACAGCCGATATTGGCCGTCCTGGGCGAAACGAAGGCGCGCCAACACGACCTGCTGACATTCCCCATTCGATCCACTGGATCGAATGATCCGCTTGCGCGACCGGCCTCGAAGCCTCCGCTCGGCCAGAGGGCTACCCGCCTCCAGCTTGTCGATCCCCGCGTAGAGAAGCTCGTTGGCCATGGTGATCTCGCCGACCTTCGCCTTCAGGCGGGCGATCTCGTCGTCGCGCTCGAGCCCCCGGGGTTCCAGCGAGTTCCCAGGACGGAACCAGTCGGCACAAGTACATGAACCCATTCTGTCCTAATGTTCATTTTCAGCCCGTGGATCATGGTCCCACGCAAAGCGGTGCGCGGACCGTCGGAACCTGCCCGACCTCGACCGTGAAGGCGCGGAAGCCAAGTTCGTCGATCATCAGGATGCGATAGGTCGGGTTGCCGTCGGTCCACCAGGGATCCGGCAGGTCAAGGTCGGTAATGAGACGATGCGTGCAGGACTGACCCGAGCTGTAGGCGATGCCTTGCGGAGTGGTGCCCGACAGGGGCATGTGGATATGGCCGAAGACGATGTGGCGCACTCCCGCCGGATGGAGAGCCAGGCGCGCCAGAAGGGCACCGTCGTCATGCAGGCTGATGTCGCGAAAGTGGCGAATGCCGTCCACGATCGGGGGATGATGGACGAAGACCGTCACTGGGGCCTCGCCGGCACCGGCCAGCGCTGCGTCCAGCCAGTCCAGACGGTCGGCGCCGTAGGCGCCGCCGATCAACCCCGCCTCGTGCGTGTCGAGAAAGAGCAGCCGGCCGTGATCCGTATCCAGGACCGACTGGATGTAACCGTTGTCGTCGCAGGGCTGCTCGGGGAAGGCGGCGATAAATTCGGGGCGGCAGTCATGATTTCCCAACAGCAGCCGCACCGGGAATGGCGCAGGGACCAGGATCTCGCGCAGAAGCGCGTAGGCCTCGGCATCGCCGTGGTTGCAAAGATCCCCCGTAATCACCAGAAGGTCCGCGTCCACGTGCCGCTTCAGGATGTCGGACATCGCCGCGCGCAACCGCGCCTCGGGATCGACCCCGTTGGCCGACATGCCCGGCGGCATCAAATGCGTGTCAGTCAGCTGGATGATCTTCATCTCCGCCCCCGCGCAAGAAAGGATGCGAGGCCGCGTGCCTCGCATCCGCTGCAGTCTGAAACGGGCCTTACTGCATCAGCGCGTTCGTCTGCTCGACCATCCGGGCCAGCCCGTCCTCAGGTGAGACCTCGCCGCGCATGACCGTGCCGATGATGTCGCGCTGCGTGCGCCAGACGCGGACCGAGTCGCCGCCCGGATAACCAACCCAGGGCAGCGAGCGGTCGGCCTGGCGCGCTGCGGTCGCGACATTCGGATGCTCGGCGTAGTAGGGCGCCAGATAGTTCTCGCCGGTCGCGCGCTTGTTGGTGGGCAGATAGCCGGTGATGCGCACGATGATGTCCTGCGCCTCCGGGCCGGTCACCCACTTGATGTAGTTCCAGGCCGCCTGCTGCTTGGCCTTGTCCTGGGTCAGCATCACGGCCGAGTTGCCGCCGGTCGGCACGCCGCCGTTTTCGGGATCGTCCAGCGGGAAGGTGGTCGTGACCAGCTCGAACCGGTCGCCGACCAGCCCCTCAATTGTCTGGACATGGGCGGGGGTCGAGAACAGGAACCCGGTCATGCCGGCGCCGAACTGTTGACGGGCCTGATCCCAGTCAAAGGTCGGCGCACCGGCCTCGGCGGCCATCCGACGGATCATGGTCAGCCCGTTCAGGCCGATCTCGTTGTCGAAGGCAACCTGGTTCGTTTCGGGATCAATGAGCCGGCCGCCCTGCTGGTAGACCATCGCCTGCCACAGCCAGTCATCCGGCCAACCCGCGATGTCATAGGACATGCCGGCCACGCGCGGATCGGCCTCGTGGATGATCTTGGCCCGCTCGATCAGATCGGGGAAGGTCGTCGGCATGTTCTCGGGATCGCCGCCCGCCGCGCGCACCAGATCGGCGTTCACGTACATGATGGGCGAGGAGGCGTTGACCGGCAGCCCGTATTGCTTGCCATTGACCATGCCGAGCGCCAGCATGCCGGGCGCGAAGTTCTCGTCGAGGAAGGCCTGCCCGCCCTCAGCCTCGATGAAGGGGGCCAGATCGACGATCTGGTCGCGCGGGGCCAGCGTCTCGACCAGCTCGGCCGTGAGGTTATAGCCCGAGAAGTAGACGTCCGGCAGGTTCCCGGTGACGGCCGAGCGAAGGACCTGTTGCTGCCCTTCGTTGTAGCCGACAGCAGGGGCCAGAAAGTTGATGGTCACGTTCGGGTTGTTTTTCATGAACTCATCGGCCAACGGCTGATGGAAGCGCGTGAAGCCCGGCAGGTTGTAGAGCACGTTCAGCGTGACCTGCTCGGCGTGCGCAAGGCTCGGCAGCGCCAGCGCGCAGACGGCGGCGCCCAGGGTGAAACGACGGGTGAAGGTCATCTTTGCTCTCCGTTAGGGGTCCTACTTGACCCCGGTCATGGTGATGCCCGTGATGAAGCTGCGCCTGGCCAGCAGGAAGCAGAGGATCATCGGAGCGGTGATCATGGCCGCGCCCGCCATCAGCGCGCCGTAGTTCGCGCCCGACTCGACATCGGAAAAGAACAGCATGCCCAGGGGCGGCGGGGCGATCGCCATGTCGGACACGACGATCAGCGGCCAGTAGAGGTCGTTCCAATGCGCCACGACCGAGAAGACCGTGAAGGCCGCCAGCGAGGGCAGAGAGCCGCGCAGGACGAGGCGCCAGCAGATCTCCATCTCGGTGAAGCCGTCCATGCGGGCGGCCTCGATGATCTCGTCGGGGTAGGATCGGAACGATTGGCGGAACAGGAAGATCGCGAAGACCGACAGGAAGAACGGCATCATCTGCGCGAAATAGGTGTTCAGAAGGTTGGCGCGCGCGAGCCCGACGAAGAGCGGCAGCGCCAGGGCCTGCATCGGGATGCAGAGCGCGCCGATGACCAGCGCCATCAAGAGGCGCCGGCCCGGAAACCGCAGTTTTGCGAGAGCATAGGCGGCCGGAACCGCCGTCAGGATCTGCACGATCAGGATGCCGCCGCAGACGATGATGCCATTCAGCATGAACTGCGCCATCGGCACCGTGTTCGCCGCTTGGCCGTAGTTCTGCGCGGCGCTGAAATCCTGTGGGATCGGCCAGAGCGAAATATCGAAGATCTCGGCTGGAGAGCGGATCGAGGTCAGCACCATCCAGTAGAACGGCAGCAGTATCAGCGCCGCGCCGAGCCCGAGGATCATGTGGGGAAGAATGCGCAGCATCAGTAATGCACCCTGCGGTCCATGCGCAGCGTCTGGCCGATGGACAGGACGAGAACGATCGCAAGGAAGATCAGCGTCAGCGCCGCCGCATAGCCCGTGTTGGAGTATTCGAAACCTTCGAGATACAGCGCATAGAGCAGCGTCTCGGACCCCGAGCGGCCCTTGGTCAGCACGGCCACGGTTTCGAATACCTTGAAGGCCGAAATCGAAGTGGTGACGATCACGAACATCGTCGTCGGGCCCAGCATCGGCCAGGTCACGGTCAGGAAGCGGTCGATCGGGCTGCGCGCGCCGTCCATGCGTGCGGCGTCGAGCAGATCGTTCGGGATCGCGGTCAGCCCCGCCAGGAACAGGACCATGTTGAAGCCCAGCACCTGCCAGATGCCGATCAGCGCCAGCGTCGGGATCAGCAGCGCCGGGTTGCCAAGGAAGGACACAGGATCGAAGCCCGCCCAAGTGATCGCCGCGTTGACCGGCCCCAGGGTCGGGTGCAGCAGGAACTGCCAGACGGTCGCCATCGCGACCAGCGTCGCGGTGACGGGCAGGAAATAGGCCGTCTCCCACAGCGCGCGCGAGCGACGGCGGTCATGCACCAGAAGCGCGATGCCCAGGGCCAGGAAGACCCCCGTCGGGATCACCAGGACGGCATAGAGGGCGGTGTTCGCCAGCGCGCGGGTGAAGACCAGGTCCTGGAAGGCGGCGCGGAAGTTCTGGAGGCCCACGAATTCCCATCGCAGGGCGCCGAGCCGGTAATCCGTCATCGAGAAGCCGGTCAGCGCGACGACCGGCAGGATGTAGATCGCCACCATCAAAAGGACCGCGGGCGCGACGAAGAACAGCCCACGAGGGATGCCGATGGCGCGGCGAGCCGGCGCGGCCGTGGCGTGAAGAGCTGCGTTGGTCATGCCGCCACCCGACCGGCGATCTGCGCGGCCACCCGCTGTCCGTCCGCCCCGAACAGGTGCGCCCGCTCGGGTCGGAAGCGCAGGTTCAGCATGTCCCCCCGCGCCGGCCGGGCGCTGGCACACTGCCGCAACACGACCGCGCCGTGATCGGCCAGCAGCTCGCAGGTCAGGAAACGGTCGGGGCCATGCGTCTCGACCCGGACGACCCTGGCGGCCAGCCCCTCCGTACCCACCTCGACATCCTCGGGGCGGATGCCGATGGTCAGGGGGCCAGGCCGCGCCAGAAGGCCCGTCGCCTCCCCGGCCACGGTGATGCGACCCTCGCCATCCCCCTCGGCTGCCAGAAGGTTGATGGTCGGCGAGCCGATGAACCGCGCCACCGCCAGCGTTGCGGGCTGCTGATAAAGTTCCTCGGGCGTGCCCAGCTGCTCGATCCGGCCGTCGATCATCAGCGCGATACGGTCCGACATCGTCATCGCCTCGGTTTGGTCATGCGTGACGTAGATGAAGGTCGCCCCGAGGCGGCGATGCAGGGCCGCCAGCTCGTCGCGCATATGCACCCGCAGCTTGGCGTCCAGGTTCGAGAGCGGCTCGTCCATCAGGAAGGCCGCCGGCTGACGCACCAGCGCCCGTGCCAGTGCGACCCGCTGTCGCTGCCCGCCCGACAGCTGCCCCGGCTTGCGGTTCAGAAGATGGGTAATCTGCAGCGTCTCGGCCGCCTTGGCGACGGCCGCGTCGATCTGGTCGAGCACCGCCCGCGGCGCCAGCAGCCGGCCCAGCAGCGGCAGCCGGGCAGGCAGGGTCAGCAGCCGCATCCGCAGAGGCGTCGCGATATTCTGCCGCACGCTCATATGCGGATAGAGCGCGTAGGACTGGAACACCATCGCAAGGTTGCGGTCGGACGGATCGCAGGAGGTCACATCCTCGGCGCCGATGAAGACCGAGCCGCAGTCGGGAGCTTCGAGACCCGCAATGATGCGCAGCAGCGTTGATTTCCCGCAGCCGGACATTCCGACCAAGGACAGAAACTCGCCCTCTTTCACCGACAGGTCTATCCCCGCCAGTACCTGCGTCCGGTCAAAGTGTTTTCCGATGCCGCGGAGATCGATGGATTTTTGCGACATGCACGCTCCTTTTTTCAAAGGAGCGTGTTCCATACAATGATGTCTGGTGGGCCACAGAACAGTTAAAGTTTTCTGACAAGAGCTTCGCCCTTCTGCCGCCGGTTCACGCGGCAGCCGCGGTGCTACTGGTGCCTGAGTGCCAGAGGTCAGCCGGCGGTCATCGCGGCGCGTTCGGGCCGCCTCGTCGGCTACCCGGCCAGCAGCTGGTTGGCGCGGAGGCTGTCGGCCTCCGGGTCCGACGGGCGCAAGGATGCTGCCGCGTCGTGCAGGATTACCAGTTGCAGCACGTCGAAGTCCTGCAGTGACTGTTCCCTGAGTTCATCCGCGACAAGGTCGCAAAGCCCCGGCGACGCCGCGATCAGTTGGGCGAAGTGTCCGCGCAGGGTGGCATCGCCCGCGAGCTCCATGCCGGTTGCCGTGACGAAGAACTGGTTCTCCTCGGGCTCGATCCGGTCGGCAAGGCATCGGTCGGCAAGGCGCAGGGCCGCCCAAGCCGTGCGGGAGGGAAGGGCAATCCGGATCGTGATCATGCGGCTCATGGCAATGAGTATCCGGACCCTGCCGCCATTGCACAAAAGGACCATTGGCCGCAGCCGCGCGGCAACAGGACCTCGGGACTGCCTCGGCGTCGGGCATCTGGCGGCACCTGTGTCGCGCAGAGACAGGGTCCACTCAAGTCCTCCCTCGCTCCTCCCGTTTCGCGCGCCGGACCGACGATGCGCCACGAGGAGGGGCGTGCCGTCCGGAGCGGGGGCATCCGCTTTGTGATCGAGTGGAACCCATTCGGGTCGCTGGATCGTTGGATACATCATGACAGCCTCTCCCGAACTCCTGCGACCTGCGACAACCGGATGGAGCCACCCGCGCCTGCCGGTGCTGCTCTACCGCGCTGCCCTGCCGGACGATGCCGCGGCCGCCGAGGATCTGTTCCGGCGGCATGGCTGGTGGCCCGCATGGCGGAACGGCATCTTCCGGTACGACCATCACCACTCGACCGCCCACGAGGCACTGGGGGTGCTGCAAGGCAGCGCCGTGGTGCGGATCGGCGGCCCCGAGGGCGAGCCGGTTTGCCTGTCGCGGGGCGATGCCGTCGTCCTTCCGGCCGGGACCGGGCATTGTCTGATCGAGGCGAGCGACGCCTTTCAGGTCTTCGGGGCCTACCCGCCCGGGCAGGACTGGGACATCTGCCGCGACCCGGCGGACGCGGAGACGCGGCGGCGCATCGAGCGGGTAACGGTTCCGGACCGCGATCCCTTCGGCGGCCCGCTGGCCGATGGCACCTGGCGCCTTGAGGAGCGCTCATGACGGGGCAGAACGAGATCGACAGCCACCTGATGCGGAAACTGATCTCCAGGGCCCGCGTCGCTTCCGGCGACGCCGGAAAAGCCGGGATCGCGGCCGCGTTGATACGCGACGGGCAGATCCTTGCGGAAGGAGTCAACCACGTCCACCTCGCCCCCGATCCCACGCAGCACGCCGAGATCGTGGCCATCGGTCGGGCCGCCGCCGCGCTCGGCCGGGCAGACCTTTCCCACTGCGTCCTGATGAGCACGCTCCAGCCCTGCGAGATGTGTCTGGCCGCTGCGCGTTTCGCCGGAATTCGCCGCATCGTCTTCGCGGCCCGCCAGGAGAACGTGGCGGCGAAATACTTTGCCTTCCCGCATCTGACCCTCGACGACTTCCAGCGCGCGGGCCCCGACTTCGAGGCCGTGGGTGGCATCTGCGAAGCCGAGGTGCTGGATCTCTATTTCGACGGCCAGGAATGATGTGATGTCGGCCCGGCAAACACTTTCGTGGCGTTGTCCGCGAGCTCCTGGCGCGAAAGCTCGCGCAGCCCCTTGGTCTCGTTACCCATTTCTGCGCCTGGTCCAGGTCGGCTGCACACCTTATGTCCTGTTCCCTGACCATACTCTCTGTACGGACAACACCGGCGACATTGGGCGCTCGGGGACGCGGGGACCCTTCGAGAACCGTAGACACGCTCCTGGACACCTGCCGCTCAGCCCAGCAGGCGGCGGATCTCGGCATCTGTAAGCACTGCGAGCTATGGCGGGGTGCTGCCGCCGGGTCTTCGGCTTCGTGACGTGCGACTTGACGGGGACGAGGTGCTGATCCGTGCGCAGGTCGCGAACGTCGGCTCCCACTGCCCGAGTTGCGGCACGGCCTCGACCCGGCTCCACAGCCGATACGCTCGCCGTCTGTCGGACCTGCCCGCGCATGGGCGTCGCGTCCGGATCGTGCTGACCGTGCGGCGCTTTCGGTGCCCGAGCCGGACGTGCCGAACCCGGATCTTCGGCGAGCGTCTCGACGAAGGGATCGGCCAGCGCCATGGTCGCCGAACCGCGCGGCTGCAAGGGCTCGTCCACTGTCTTGGACTGGCCTTGGGCGGCCGGCCCGGGCAGGCGCTGGCCCATCGACTGCTGCTGCGCGTGAGCAAGGACACCTTGCTTCGCGCCGTGAAGAATGGCCTGGCTTCGGAAGCGCCACCGCCCCGCGTCATCGGCATCGACGACTGGGCCTGGAGGAAGGGGCACCGCTACGGCTCGATCCTCTGCGACCTCGAGCGGCGCAAGGTGATCGACCTTTTGCCGGACCGGGAGCCGGCGACCGTCGAGGCTTGGCTAGCCGAGCACCCCAGCGTGGAGATCGTCTCCCGCGACCGCGGCGGCGGGTATGGACTGGCCGTGGCGAACGGACGACCTGAGGCCGTCCAGGTGGCCGATCGCTGGCACCTGCTCGAGAATGCGAGCCGCGCGTTCCTTGATGCGGTCCGCAAGGCGATGCGTGGTGTCGCCCTTCATCGTGGCGCTGACGGTGGTGGCCGAGGTCGGCGACTTCAACCGCTTCGACAACCCGCGGCAGCTGATGGCTTATCTCGGGCTGACGCCTTCTGAGCACTCCAGCGGCGCCAACGTCCGCCGTGGCGGCATTACCAAGGCCGGCAGCGGTCTTGCACGCCGGGTCCTGATCGAGGGCGCCTGGAGCTACCGGATGCAGGCCCGCGTCAGCCGGAAGCTGCTCGACCGGGTCGAGGCCCTGCCGCAGGTCGTGCGCGACATTGGCCGCCCTGCGCGCCGAGCTTTCCGAGTGTGTCGAGGCTTTGCGGCAGGTGACCGCTGCGCAGGAGGCCGAGCAGGCGCAGACTCCCGAGTTGCGGGCCGCCCTGACGGGTGAGAAAGAGGCGCGCGTGACCGCCGAGCTGGTCGCCGAGGCGAACGCGGCCGAGCGCGAGGCCGCTCTGGCCGCGCAGTTGGAAGAGCGCGACGTAAGGCTGCGCAGCGCCGAGCAGGCCCTGGCCGAACGTCATCGCGAATTTGCGCAGTTGGCGCAGCTTGTCGTTATACGCGAAACCGAGCGCGACGACGAGGCGCGGCAGGGCGCGCAGCGCCGTGCCGAGATCGACACCCTGAAGCACCAGATTGCCGCGCTGCAGGCCGAGCGCGATGCGCAGGGAAGCTATATCGCTGAACTCTTGGCCAGCCGGTCGTGGAACGTAACCAAGCCCCTACGCGGCGTCACCACCGTCGTACGCCGCGTGCTCGGGTATGCCGATCCGCTGGTCGCGCCCGATCAGGTGCGCGCCACCATCCGCCATCACCCGGATTTCGTCGCCTTCCGGGCGCAGGTCACGAATATCCTGAACGGCTGGACCGCTGCCAACACTCCGCGGCTCATGGCCATCAAGCTGGGCGACCATCCCCGCGACCTGATCTACACCATCGCCGAAGACATGCTGACCCGGTTCGACCCCGCGCCGCTGGTCGACAAGTACGAGGCCTATCAGCGCCTGATGTCCTACTGGGCGGCCACCATGCAGGACGACGTGTTCATCATCGCGGGCGGCGGCTGGCTGACGGCGCGCGATCTGCGGGAGGCGCGCAAGGAAACCAGCGACGACGGCAAGGTGAAATGGCTGGAAGAGGGCGACTTGACGGTGAACAAGGTGCGCCTTGTGGCCGATGTCATCCCGCCCGCGCTGATCACCGCGCGCTTCTTCCCCGACCTGAAGGCCAAGCTGGATCAGGCCGCCGCCCGGGCCGAGGAACTGGGCCGCGAGATCGAGGAACTGGCCGAGGAACACGGAGCCGAAGGGGGCTTGCTGGAACTCGCCCTGTCCGACACGGGTAGGCCCGGGAAACGGAGCGGCGATGCGTTTCCGGAGAAACCCACTACTTCCTGGGCAAGCCACTCCGGTTGTCCGTCCGCTTCACAGGCACCCGAGGTTGCAAGATCAGTATGGGGGGCTCCGACCGCGTGGTTATGACCGTGGCTGAAGGCGCAACGTCGGAGGACCGTGTGAGGTGGCTAACGGACTGGTACCGTAACCAGTTGAAGTTGCGAGTGGCGCCACGTGTAGGGGATTGGTCAGAGCGACTGGATGTCCAGGTGCCGCAATGGGGGGTTCGCCAGATGCGGACTAAATGGGGCAGTTGCAATCCAGACAAGCACCTGATCTGGGTAAACTTGGAACTTGCAAAAAAACCCTTGCAATGCCTTGATTATGTAATCTTACACGAGATGGCGCATTTCCTGTCGCGGCGGCACAACGACCTCTTCATTGCCACTCTCGACCGACATATGCCCGGTTGGCGTCAGGTTCGGGCTGATCTGAATGCCCTGCCGTTAATAGCGGATGCCGGATGAAACTCGAGCAGGCAGACGCAGTTCCGCCTGATTACAAGGTCGGCCCCGAGCCGCCATTCGACGCTCCTAGCAAAGGCCCCGGAAGCCGTCAGTCGAGCGCATCGCAGCGATGGGCCCGACCAGCCCTGAGCTGCCGGACGTGCTCAGCGCAGCATGACGGCATGCCGATCAGGAAGGGCGGTGAGCGGCCTGGTGCGCCCGCGGCAGTGCGCCCGCAGGATCTTGGGATAGCGGTCGTTCACGGCCGCAGGCCGTGGGGCAGCGAAGCGCAGATCGCGACCACCAGCCTCGACGCCGGCATGCGGAGCAGTTCTGCAAGGTCGGCCGAGGCTGTGTGAAAACCCCTACCTGTGGTAGACTTTCTGAGGTCGGAGGGGTTCGGGATGGCAGGTTTCATCGAGGGCGCCGAGCGCAGCCAGACGGTGCTGTTTCCGGATCGGCTTGAGGATTGGATCAGCGAGGATGCCCTTGTGCGCGTCGTCGATCTCTTCGTTGACGAACTGGATCTGGCGGAACTCGGCTTCGTCCGATCGGCTGCGGCACGCACGGGTCGGCCGGGGTATCACCCGGCCGTGCTGCTCAAGCTGTTCATCTACGGGTACCTGAACCGCATCCCGTCGAGCCGCCGACTGGCCGGGAGGCCGGCCGCAACGTCGAGGTGATGTGGCTGACCGGCAAGCTGGTGCCCGACCACAAGACCATCGCCGACTTCCGGCGCGACAATGCAGCTGCCATCCGCAAGACCTGCGCGCAATTCGTCGAACTCTGCCGCCGGATCGGCGTGCTGAAGGGCGACTGCGTCGCCATCGACGGGAGCAAGTTCAAGGCGGTCAACAACCGCGACAGGAACTTCACCAAGGGCAAGATCGCCAGCCGGCTGACCCATCTCGAAGCGGATGTCGCGCGCTGCATCAATGAGATGGTCCGGATCGACCGGCAGGAGGAGGGAGAGGCGCGGGCGGAGAAGGTTGCCCATCTCGCCCGCCGCTACGGCCGCATCCGGCGGGAAATCGAGCGGCTGAAGGCGATGGACAAGGCCTTGGCCGACGCACCGGACGGGCAGATCTCGCTGACTGATCCTGATGCCCGTGCGATGGCGACCAGTGCCAGGAACAGCGGCCTGGTCGGATACAACGCGCAGTGCGCGGTCGATGCCGAGACGCACCTGATTGTCACCCATGATGTCACCAACCACGGCTTCGACCGCGACCAGCTGAGCCCGATGGCGACGGCGGCCAGGGAGGCTCTTGGTCACGACGACCTGCACGCAATCGCCGACAAGGGCTATTTCAGCGGCACCGAGATCCTCGCCTGCCATGAGGCCGGCATCACCACGACCGTGCCGCGGCCCATGACCTCCGGCAACGAGGCCAAGGGCATGTTCGTGAAGACGGACTTTCTCTACGACCCGGCGCGCGACATCTACACCTGCCCGGCTGGCAACGGGTTGACCTACCGCGGCACCCGCGAGGAAGGCGGCCTGCAGGTCCGCCGATACTGGATCAACGACTGCCAGACCTGTCCCATCCAGCGCCGCTGCACGAGCGGCACGGAGCGGCGGATCACCCGTTGGGAGCACGAGCACCTGATCGACGCGATGCGCCCAAGTTCGACAAAATCCACCCGGGACTGGCGCGATTCCGGCGGGCTGTTCGAGTCGTTTCAATGGGTTGGCCGTCAGCACGCCGAGGTTTCATGTAGTTACATGGAGCGCAGCTAAAAGTTCTTGCTTAGAAGGCGCAATGCTGCGATTTCGTAGGGATGTTCATTCGCATCACCGAAAATGGCGGCCGGCGCTACCTCCAGATCATGGAGTCCTACCGTAACGACGCCGGCAAGCCGCGCAGCCGCGTGATCGCGAACCTCGGGCGCATCGACGACAGACCGGACGGCCATCTCGACTCCCTGATCCGGGGGCTGTGCAAGGTCACGGGGCGCGATGCGCCGGAGGCCCTCAGGATCGAGCAGGAGCCCGGCCGCGCCTTCGGCGACGTCTTCGCCCTCCACGAGCTGTGGAAGGACCTCGGCTTCGACCGCGCGCTGGCGCGGGCACTGCGGTCGGGCAAGCGGCAGCTTGATGTGGAGGCGCTCGTCAGGGCCATGGTTTTCAATCGGTTGTGCGAACCGGACTCGAAGCTCGGCTGCCTGCGCTGGCTGGAGACGGTGGCGATGCCGGCCATGCCCGAAACGGTGACGCATCAGCATCTGCTGCGCGCGATGGACGCGCTGATGGACCATGCGGAGCGGGTCGAGATCGAGTTGGCGAAACAGATCCGGCCGCTGGTCGACCGGGATCTGGCGGTGGTGTTCTACGACCTGACCACCGTGCGCATCCACGGCGAGGCGGAGATAGAGGATGATCTCCGCGCGTACGGCATGAACAAGGAGAAGGGCGGCATTGCCCGCCAGTTCGTGCTGGGCGTCGTGCAGACGGCGGAAGGCCTTCCGCTCATGCACACCGTCCACCCCGGCAACGTCGCGGAGACCAAGACGCTGCAGGCCATGCTGACCACCGTCCTGCAGCGTTTCCCGGTCGAGCGGGTCGTGCTGGTCGCCGACCGTGGGCTCCTGAGCCTCGACAACATCGACACGCTGACCACGCTCGCCGATCAAGGAGGGCGGAAGCTCGAGTTCATCCTGGCCGTCCCCGCCCGCCGCTACGGCGAGCTCGTCGAGACTTTCCGCGGCCTTGCCTTCGACAAGACGGGCCTCTCCGAGGCTCGCTTCGCGGGTCACCGGCTGATCGTGGCCCACGATCCGCTGCGCGCGGCCGAGCAGTCCGAGAAGCGCCGAGCCCGCATCGCCGAACTTGAGGTCATGGCCGAGCGCATGGTCGGCAAGCTGAATGCACAAGACGCGGGGCAAAGCGACCGGGGCCGGCGGGCCTCCGACCGTGGTGCCTACAGCCGCTTCACCCGCGCGGTCGCCGAGGCCGAACTCACCCGCTTCCTCAGGGCCGACTTCACCGCCGACCGCTTCAGCTGGTCGCTGGACGAGACCGCCATCCACGAGGCCGAGCTCTTCGACGGCAAGCTCGCGCTGCTGACGAATGCTCCCGACCTGACGCCGGCCGAGGCCGTCGCGCGCTACAAGGCGCTGGCCGACATCGAGCGCGGCTTCCGGGTGCTGAAGTCCGACATCGAGATCGCCCCGGTCCACCACCGCCTGCCCGATCGCATCCGCGCCCACGCGCTGATCTGCTTCCTGGCGCTCGTGCTCTATCGCGTCATGCGCATGCGCCTGAAGGCCAAGGGCCACACGGCCAGCCCCCGCACCGCGCTCGATCTCCTCGCTCGCATCCAGCGCCACCGCGCGAAAATCGGTGAGCGCACGGTCAATGGGCTCTCTGTGACAACGCCTCAACAGATGGAACTCTTCGACACCCTGAACCTGCCAAAACCCCTCTGACGAACGCCGTGTAGTCACATAATGGCTCATTCCGCCATAATGACATCAATTGCTTAGCGGTTTTGCTGTCGAACTTGGGGATGCGGGAACGCCTCGCCCGCGATCCCCGACCCGATGACGCTCCGGCGCCGCACGGTCGAGCATGTCTTCGGCACCCTCAAGGCCTGGATGGGTAATCCTCCCCAAGGTTAGAGGGATGCGGAAGTAGAATTTTCTCGGCAGGATGGACGAGGAGATTCCGATGAAGAAGAGCCGTTTCACCGAAGCCCAGATCATGGGCGTGCTGCGTCAGGCGGAGGGCGGTTTGGCCGTGGCCGAACTGTGCCGCGAGCATGGGATCAGCACTGCGACGTTCTACAAGTGGCGGGCGAAGTATGGCGGCATGGACGCGTCCATGATGAGCCAGATGAAGGCCCTCGAGGACGAGAACCGGCGGCTGAAGCGCATGTTCGCCGACCTGAGTATGCAGGCCGACCTGCTTCGCGAGGCCCTTGGAAAAAAGTGACGCGGCCAGCTCAGCGCCGCGAGCTGGCCGAGAAGGCGGTGGCGACGAAGGGTGTGAGCATCGCGCTGGCCTGCCGGGCGTTTGGCGTCAGCGAGACCTGTTTCCGCTACAGCCCGAAGCGCGACGAAGAGAACGAGATGATCGCAGACCTGCTGGTCGGGCTGACCAATGTCCACAAGACCTGGGGGTTCGGGCTGTGTTTCCTGCACCTGCGGAACGTCAAAGGGCACGTCTGGAACCACAAGCGGGTCCATCGGATCTACTGCGAACTGGAACTGAACCTGCGCATCAAGCCGCGGCGACGGCTGAAGCGGGAGAAGCCCGAGGAACTGGCCGTGCCCGAGGCGCCGAACCTGGTCTGGTCGATGGATTTCATGGCCGATCGGCTGGCGGATGGGCGGCAGTTCCGGCTGTTGAACGTGCTGGACGACTTCAACCGCGAAGGTCTGGGTATCGAGGTCGACTTCTCGCTGCCCGCCGAGCGGGTCGTCCGGTCGCTGAACCAGATCATCGAGTGGCGCGGCAAGCCCTTGGCGATCAGGGTGGACAACGGCCCGGAATACGTCAGTTCCACGCTGATGACCTGGGCTTCGAAGCAGGGCATCGCCCTGACCTACATCCAGCCCGGCAAGCCGCAGCAGAACGCTTACGTCGAGCGCTACAACCGGACGGTCCGGCATGAATGGCTGGACCTCTACATCTTTGAAACCATCGAGGAAGTGCAGCAGATCGCCACCGAATGGCTCTGGAACTACAACAACGAACGCCCCAACATGGGCATCGGCGGGGTCACACCTGCCATGAAGCTGAAGATGGCCGCGTGAATTCTACGGCCGGATCCCGCTAAAACCGGGAGGATTACCCTGCAGCGTCGGGTTGGCCTTCTCGATCTCGCGCATCGCGTCATCGACCTGAACGCCGATGTCGTGCGCTTTGGCGTTGGCGGCAAGGCCGTTCCAGCGCGCTTTCTCGGGCACCCAGAACACGCTCTCGGCCTGGTATTCCTCAGGGTCTTCGAGGTCGATCAGCTCGTCCTTGGCGAATTCGAGCCGCTTTGCCTCGAAAGCAGCCGAAACATAGCGCAGGAAAAGCAGACCCAAGGCCACATGCTTGTATTCGCCCGGGTCCATGGCGCCGCGCATTTTATCGGCGGCTGAAAACAGTGTCTTCTCGATGCTCACAATGTGCTCCCTTCAATCGTGAATTGCATTATGGACGATCAAATCCGATGAGGCCACGAATTTCGCGCGTTTTCCATAGCTTCACGCAAAGCTCTAATCTGCGCATAGAGGTTTTGCCGTGCCCAGAACGCTTCCTCGACCTGCGATTGATCCGACAGTGAGGGAACGGGAATCTTCAAGGCCTTCACGTCCTTGATTGACAGAGTCTGAACTGCGGTTCCGGTCGCCAGAGATTTGATGTAGTCCCTCATCACGTCGCTGGACAGGAACTCGAAAAGGGTCACAGGCTTCAATTGGACGCCTTTCCGGAGTCGAAGAGCAACCAGAGATTGACCGGGCACCCAGATCTCTCCGGAAGCCGCGGCTGGCGCATCCTCCGGAACCAGTCCGACGGCCCCGATCGTTCCTTTTACGGCGAGGACCACGTCGCCTGGTGCAAGGCGCTGGTCTACCGCCTTGGAAAGCCCTCCTTGCCCAAGCTTCGAAGCTCTCGAGGGCTGCACCACGAAGCCACTCTCATCGATCTCGGCAGCCGCCGCCTCGCGTGCAACGAACTCCCCATCTTCGTCCTTGAGAAGCGGCGCCGGACGAATGATCTCCGCAAGGTCGGACAAAGCGAATGTCTCCATTCCCGCACAGAGCTTCGAGACCTCATCTTCCGTGTCGGCTGCGAAGAAACGGTCGGGAGTAAGCACGCCGCCTCGTTCTTCGATCTCAGAAATGGAGACATCGCGAGCCCAGGCTTCGCCCGCGACAGTTGCTGCATCGACAGCTTCAACCCACGACGCCTCCGGACGCACTTCATACCGCCCGCGCTCCCGGGCGTTCGAGAAGTGAGGATCTTGCAGATCAACGAACCTGACTGGCGACAGGGAGGCGGTTCCTCCGTGCTGGTCGTCCAGCATCAGTAGGTTGGACGTGATCGATGTTCCTTCGAAGGCCATGCCACTTGGAATTCGCAGAACAGAACGAAGTCGACCGGAGAAGAGGAGGTCTCCCCGAGCCATCTTCTCCACCCCTACGTTTCGGAAAAGCGTTCCGGGGGCCACCAGCACGGCTTGGCGACGAGCCTTGTTCTCAAGTGCGTCTTCGAGGGCCAGGACTTCGGCTGTGACACGGGCCTTGGCCTTGTCCAGCCCAAGCCGTCGCAGGATCTGTTGCGGAACATCATGCAGGTCTTGGTAAAGCATGCTGAACGGGGGCATACTCAATTCGAAGTCTGCCGGGGACCCATCGTCGCGCAGAAACGGATCTTGCTCGATGATCTCAACATTCAAGTCAAAGACCATGTCCATCATAGCCATCAAATCGGTTTCGGACTTGTGTTTTGAGATGAAACGCACCTTCCTGGTGCCTCGCGCCAAGGAAATAACCACTGCCGGAAGCAATGCAGGCCCGAAAGAGCAGCGCACATCACGGGCTCCTTCTGCAAATTCAGAGACCTTGCGTGCAGCATCAAGCCGCATCCAGAGATCAAATTCCCTCGACCCAATCTGGCTGAAGAGCCTGTCAACCAGCTCCAGTAGCCGCTCCTCAGAAAGTTCACAAAGCGGGGTGACGATCCGTGAGAGTTCCTTCAAAGGCTCTTGAAATTCAGGCCGGCGGAATTGGTCCGACACCACTGGAAGCAGTTCTCGAGGTGTGCCGGTTTTTTGATGTGCAAGCTCTGCAATTACCCCCAGAACACGTTGATATGGATAGATATGCCCTCGGATCCTGTCGAAGTCTGCAAAGAACCTCTCAACGATGATCATTCTCTTGGACTCCAGTCACATGCTGGTTTGCTGGGATACCGCCGCCCTTACGTGCGCTTGGCGTGCCTGACTCCTGGAGTAACTGTCAGCCCAAAAGGTTGTGATTGCCGCGTCACCTTCCAAGGCGACCACGACACCGCCCTTCTGGGCGGCCTCCATGAGGAGCTTCCGGCGGCGGTTCAGCTCAGCCAGCTCGTTGTCGATCTGGTTGCGGCCAAGAACGTAACGGTCGCCATCAATCTCTCCGCACTCGATCGCAAGTTCCACCAATTGCCTGCGGATCCCGCGCTGGTTCATCCGAACGTCCATGTGGTGAGTGATGTGCATGCCGACCTCCATCTCTGAAGGTCAATATGGGGACCTGATATTAAAAAGCAAGCCTGATTTTTTGCCTTCGGTCAGCAAATGATCCGTTCGTTAAGCTCGCTTCGGGACCTCGGACGGGCGCGTCATAACCTCCTGAACGAAAGCGGGCCCTCCGAAGAGGGCCCGTTTGTCGTTTTCTGCCCATTTCATGCCGTTTTCCGGAAAAGTGGACGATTTATCTGAACCGCGAGACTCTTCTCAGTGCTCAAAGAATATGTCCACTGGGCTTCCGTCCAAGTATCTAATTCTAAATCCTTTCGAGGAATCCGGGAAACGCCCGTTTTGTCCACTACGGGTCAAGGTTCGTGTCCACAATTCTCCGAGCCCTGAGCACCGTATCCTGTTCCGTCGGGAGTCTTGCTAGAAGGGGATCTCGCGATCGCTAGAGCTTGTTCGACTCATCTCGTCCATCAAGCTTTTGATCCTGTCCCGCTGCGCTTCGTACTCCTCAAGTAGGACGGACGTACCGCCACCGGCGGCCCGTGAGAGGTAAATCTGGTAGACTTGGCCATCGATGACCGTCTTCGCGGAAGCTGAGTCTCCACGGGTAGGAGGCGCACCCTTGGCTACCGCATATGCTCTGGCAGCTTCGAAATACAGGTCGTTGAATACCGCGTGATTCTGGCCGGCGGCCGCCATCCTTCGCAGCCGGTTCTCTACAGCTGAGTCCCGCCTGCTGGTCCTGGTCAGTATCAGGAAAACCACGATCAACACCGCTGCAATGACAAAAATCACGAACATGAAGTTCTCCAGTAGGGCATGGGGTCGGCACTCACGCGTGTTCCGCAAGTCGCCGGAGCGTTTGGAGCATCACCATCTCCTCCTCCGTCGACAATTCGGCACCGGCCAAGCTCTCGTAGCCTTTGAACCCGAAGCCGAATGTTGTCTTGATCTTCAAGCTCGTCACGTGGCGACCCGTCCTTGGGCACACCACCAGCACCTTCCAGAATCCGTCGCCGATGATATCGATACGATGCTCATCGAACCAATGGCTCTCACCGCAGGCGCACTCAAAGCTGCCGGTATACATCGACATGTTCATTCGATGTCTTGTCAGTTTGCCGAAATCGCCAAGGAACGCCTCGAAATTAAGGTGCTTCATCCCAGTATCGTCCTTCCACCGGTTGCAGCCGCGTCTTTTCTCGCGGTGTGACCGTGGAAGAGCCGCTCGCCTTTCGCAAGCGTTGACTGGACTTCGTGACGGTTCGGGGGTGCGACTTACCGCGCGGTGGCTTATGCAGGGATCAGGCTGAAATCGAACGCGCCGCGCCCGCAGGTTCACGCAATGTTACGGATGATGAGACCGCCTCGATGACGGTCTCGATGCAACAGGCATAGTTCAGGCGGCCCAGCCCTCCGGCAGATCCGCCCGCCGATAGACCCGGGTCCCGATCTCCCCGGGATCAACCGCCGTCGGCACCCCCAGCCGCTGCAGGCGTCGGGTGACCTCCTGGTGATGAAGGCCTGTCTCCGAGCACAGATTGCCGTGCGTGGCATACTCGGTACGGAACGCCTCGACATCCTCCGGCATCAGCCAGATGCCAGTCAGCGACCAGGCGGACGCGGGCACCCGGTGCGACCGCAGCAGCGCACCACCAGGACGATCCGCCATTAGCGCCTGCCCGATCCTGAAGGGCAGCTTCAGAAGCCGGAAGGCATCGGTGTGGGAGCAACCCCGCGGTCTCTTCTGCGCGAATGGCGTCAGTTCGTCTGGATCGAGACGCACCGCGGCGAGCCCGTCCACAGCAGGAACGCGGCCAACCCTTCTCAGGGTGCCGTCGAGCAGCTTGGGCAGGATGACATCGACAGACACCCGGGAGTGTTCGGCGGCCCGGGCAATTCCATGCATCCCCTCCCGCTCGCCCTCCATGACCGGCAAACGCCGCTCGAGGTCCGCCAGCAGCGTCTCCACGTCGCGCCGGTCGATGGCGCAGCGCATCCGGCCAATTTCGACCTCACCTCCGCCGATTGGCTTCAGCAGCCCGGAGTCGATGAGAGCCTTAGCCTGCGGACGCGAGGTGTTCAGCATTTCCGGCAGGTCGATGACGGAGACCGAGTTCTTCACGCTGATTGCGAGACGCTCGCCTTCGGCCGCCTCCACCGTCACCAGACTGTCGGGCCGATTGGCCAGATCCATTCCGATGGCACCACGGGCCTGCAGCAGGTTGCGCATGGTCTTCGGGTGAATCGCGAACTCTCGCGCGAGAGAGTACACGCTGTGACGCCGACGTACCGGCAGCACCTCGCCGAGGATCTCCTGTCCAGGCTTCACCTCCATCGTGTCGAAGATGTGCTCCCGCAGAACCTCCCGGATCGGCCCGAAGTCCTTCCGGTTCTTGTTGAAAGCCAGCCACTTGTAGAGATGGCCGAACACGTTCTGGGGGCCGGAGCTACCTTGCCGGTCCTCGAAACCGTCCTGCACCATCTTCAGCGCCTCCCGGATGCCGCCCACGCCCCGGCTCGTCCATGCCCAGCCCGACCGGCCAGCGCGGTCCCAGTCGTCCGAGGTGAGATCGCGCAGGCTCCGCTTCGGACCGAACTCGATGAGCGCGCCGAGCATCTCGGTCGCCCGGGCGGCCTGCTCGATACTCTGTCCGTCGAGCCAGTCGGGTCCGGACTTGCCGGCCAGCCGCGCAACGAGGTAGTCCTGAAGGCCAGATGGCGCACGGACCTCGAGCCCCGCGGTCAGCGCCGGAAGCGCGTTCCCGGTCTCCGGCACCAGCACGGGCAGTTCGTGGCAGAGGTCATCCCAGACGTCCCGGCACCGCTCGATGAGGGGCAGCCCATGGTCCGGGCAGGTGCGAACGGGGCGGAGCATCCAGGTCAGCCGCCCCCGTCGCCGGGCGTGGGGGACGCCACCCCCCTCCTCGTCCTCCGCGAGGCAGGCCGGGCAGAACGCGGTCATGCGTCCTTTCATGAACTCGACGCCGAACGTCTCGCCACGGAGTTCGAACTGCCGCGGCCCACGTCGGTGCAGCAGGTTCGGCTGCAGGACCACCGGGTCCTCGTCGGTCATCTCGCAGAGCCGGGCCACCGCGTCGGCACTGTTGGTTACGAAGGCCTGCGGGTCGATGGCGAGGTCGCGCAGGAAGGGGATGAGCCGGCTGCCGGTGTGAAGCGCCGCGAGACGCGTGCCCCAGGACAACAGCGTCTCGGCGCTGTCGAATGGCAGGCGGGGGGTCAGGATGCTGTTCATTTCTTTTTCCGCTTTTCGCTCTTGCTCGCTTTGCCTACGTGGTTGTCCTCCGGCTTGGCGTCCGGCTGGATGCTCCCCCAGTTCGGGCTGAGGAACACGTTCCGATCGGGATCACAGCCCTCTTCCCGGGCCCAGACTTCCGCGAAATGCTGCATGGTCAGCCGGGTCGTCCCTTCCAGGGCAAGGGCGGCTTCGACCGCCAGCGTCGCCGTCTCGAGCGTACGGCCGAACCGGTGGCGGCTGGCATGCATGAGGCGCGGGATGAGATCCGGTTCGACCGGGGGCTCGAGGCCGGCCTTGCGGCAGTAGTGTTCGATCACCATCGCCACGTTGCCGCCGTGCGTCGCCGGAAAAACCGGCGGCAGGGTCAGGGTGGAGAAGCGGCGCTGGACCTGGGGATCGCTGCGGATCAGGGTAGGAAGCTCGTCGGTCCCGCAAATGACCAGAACCAGGGCGTTGTCACCCTGCATGAGCGATTTCAGGCCGCGCAGGATCAGCTTCCGATCCGTGCAGAACAGGTCGTGCGCCTCGTCGATGCAGAGGACGGTGATTCCCAGCGACGCGAGCCGGTGGCGCACGAGGTTCCAGATGCTCCATGCCTCCCGCCGCTCGGAGACCTCCGGGTAGCCGCTGGCACGGAGAACTTCGAGGCCGAGACTCTTGAAGGTGGCGGGGCTCGGGAAATCGATGTGAAGGTAATGGTCCTGCGCCGCCCCGGCGGCGGAGCTCAGGGCGGGATGTTCCCTCAGGTTGCGCCTGACCAGGCTGGACTTGCCAGCGCCGGATCCGCCCACGACCATGATGCTGCGCGTTTCCGCGTTGTCGCTCCAGCGGACGGCCTGCGGGAGCAGGTTTCCATCCGCATCTTCCTCGAGGAGCCGATCGAGGTAGTTCCGGAAAAGGTCATCGCTTTCGGTGCCGATGTGGATGTTCCGGAGTTCTTTTCCCAGCGCCTTGATCTCAGCGCGGGTGCGGGTCGGTCGGGTCATGGGTTACTCCTTGATGGTCCAGGTGCGTGCCTGGGCGACGGGCGCGGGCGACTGATTGGTGGGGATGGCGTTCGGCGTGGGTGCGGGTTCGACAGGGGTACGGGGTGCCGGCGTCGTTGCGTCGGCCACCTGCGGCTCGTCCACCTCGGCTGCCGGCTCTTCCCGCGGCGCCTGCGCGCCGGGAAGAGCGAGCGGAACGGCCGGGATGGACATGCCCAGCCGGCCACCCGGCTCGGGCGACCGCGGCGGGGCGTCGACGAAGGCGACATGACGGAAGAGGGTGTTCTCGTGGTACTGCCCGCGGTCCTCGGTCCATTCGTCCACGATGAGGTTGGCAGTGAGCATGGCCGTCTGGACGCGGTCCCGGATGGCCTCCACGGCAGCGAGCATCACGTCCCAGGCGTGCGCCCTTGCGTGCGGATCGGCTGCCCGAACGCGGCGGCAGGCCGCAGTCCAGACCTGCACGCTCACCCCGTTGAGGCCGCCGCGTTTCGCCGTGGCTTCCACCCAGTCGTCGCCGATGCGGACCATGATGGCCCCCATGTCTTCGGGCAACCAGCGGATCTCCATCGTCCGCTCGTGCTGGTCGCAGTAGAGCTTGGCGAGTTCACGGTTGTGGTAGTGGATCCCCATGAGGCGGACGCCCTCCTTCGAGAGGACGCGCGTGGTCTCGGTCCCGAAGACGAGGCGGCGGGTTGGCATGTCCTGCATGTCACGCGTGCCCCACAGTTCGTTCAGCTCGAGCCAGGCCTCGCGGGGGCTACGGCCACCCAGGCCCTCGTGCGGGGCGTTGTGGTAGTAATCCACGGTCCAGCGGACCAGCGCGAACAGCAGGTCATCGAGCGTCAGCGCCGCCGTCTCCCTCGGATCGTTGTCGGCCTTCTCGACGATGGAACCGAAGGTCCGCCCGGTCAGACGGGCGGTCAGCGACAGGGACATCGTGAGAAACAGGCGCTCGATGTGCGACCGCAGCTCCGGAACGCCGCCCGGGCCGCGTTCGGTCGTGATGCCGAGGTCGGCGCAGGCATGACGGAAGGTGGCGGCCTTGAAGGCGGGGCCCCCGTCGGTGACGATGTGCTCCGGGACGCCGCACATGTCCCAGAACGACAGACAGCCTACCGCATCCGCCCAGCCGCCCTTGTCGCGGGTAATCATGTGAAGAACCTGGATGGCCGCGCTGGCCTTGGCTTCCGCCGAGATGGCAAAGCCGACGATGCACCGCGTCGTGCAGCACATGGCAACGGTCACCTTCCAGCGCCCGAGACCGCCGGTTAGCCCGAGCGCAGCCTTCTCATCGTCGCTCAGGACGTCCCAGACCCCGGATGAGGTCAGGATGGTCAGCACATCGACCGTCCATTCGTCCATCTCCACGCGCTGGAGGGGCCGCGTCAGGTCGAGCGCTCCGGTGACGGGGCGGAATTTCTTGCGCGCCGCGCTCTCGCCGAAACGCGCGGCCATGACCACGAATGGACCGAAGCTGCGGATCGTCCGGCGGAGCGTTGCCTTGGAAGGGACGGTCAGCCGGCTGAGGCCGGCAACGTCACGCTCGGCATTCTTTTTCGCGAATGCGAGGAGCATCTCCTCGTAGACGACCTGCAGCGTGGGCCGGTTGCGGTCGAGGTACTTGCGTGCCGCCGCTTTCAGCAGGGCCTGCACGTTGATGTCGAACGAGCATCCGCGGTGTCCGCGTTGCGCCTGCCTGTCAACGAGACCGCCCAGGCCGCCGTCCTCGAAGCTCGTGAGCCAGCGCCGCGGGCTACGGGCTGAGGGCGGGGCAATTGTGATCTGCTCGTCGCCGAACCGCGCGCGCTTCTTCTCGGATCCATCCGTAAGGTATTCCGCGGCCTTTTTCACCAGAAGCGCCATGTTGGCATTGATGGACGCGTCGGAACGCTTCAGCCGCGCTGAATACCAGAGGTCGTAGAAGGCCTGAACGAAGGCATCGCGTCGGCTCATCCGCTGCCTTGCGGGAGCCGTCAGTCGCGAAGTCATCGTTTCGGCAGGATCATGCAGCCGCCGCACCGCACGTTCCGGAAGAAAGTAGTTCGGCTCGTGCTTCAGCTTGCCCTCGGCGGCCAGGCGCCCGAGCTGCGTGTGCGTGAAACTCTCGGCCAGGCCGGAGCCATCGGCGCGCTGCATCACGTGGCCAATGTCATTCTTGAAGCACGGACGCCATTCGATGCCGTGGATCGTCACCCGGTCGTACGTCGTGAAAGCCAGCCGGCGGCCCTCGGGATTGAAGCGGAGCGTCATGGGGAAGGTCTCGCGAAGGCGGATTTCCACGGCCCCTGCTCGGTACCGTGGTGGTAGCGAGGATGGATCATCACGCCGCCATCGCCTCGGGCTCCTGCCCGCGGATGACTTTCATGAGTGGGGTGAAGCGACCAGGCTCGGCCGCGAGGAGGCGCCCTTGCGCGATCAGGCGGAACAGGGCGCGGAGACCCCGGCTGCCGAGACCGATCCGGCGGGTCAGCTCGTCCAGCCCCGCGACCCCGTCGAGAGCGCCGACCGCGGCCGCCGCGCGGGTGTCAGCTTCGGGATCCGGATGCCGCATGCCGTGCAGCAGCCAGGCGTTGTGCAGCTCGACCGGGTCGAGGTCTTCCTTCACCACGAGCCGGACGTCGTCAACGAACCCTCGCTCCATGGCCTGGGCCTTGATCATCCCCATCTTCGTCAGGAACGCCGGCGTGGCATAGCGGCTCGCCTTGAAGGTATAGGCCACCTCGGAGCCGTCGGTGTGGACCGCCACGCAGTCGAAGTAGTGATCGAACACCTCTCCGTTCTCGTCGTGCCACTCGAAGCCCACCTGCTCGAAGATTTCCCGCACGTCCGGACGGTACTGCAGGCACAGGAAGCCCTCGGTCTCGAGATGGCTCTCGGTCAGGCTGACGCGGCCGGGGCCGCTCCCCATCACGACGTGGCCGGTGAAATGGCCCTTGGAGGCGATGGGAACATCCCGGTCGGCGGTGCTCGGGAGGGGAAGCCGGAATTTTCCGGAGGGAAGAATTTGCATGCGAACCTCGCTTCAGCAGAGGTCCACCCCGGCAGTTCATCTGCCGGAGGCGGACGCCAAGCGCTGTTCACCGGGGACGCAGGACCGCCGTGGCGGAGGTCCCGGACCTCAGCAACAGCCTATGCGGCTGAAGGTGAGGAGACGAGAATACAGGGATGCGATGCGGGCCGCGATGGCGGGCTGGCACGGATGGTCGAGGAAAGCGGGGGAGAACATTCAGGCCTCGTCGTATGCGCATCAACCGGCCGGAAGGCCGGGTCTCAAGTCAGGAGAGGGGGATGCGTATGACGGGTCCGTGGCTCATGGTGCGTGTTCCACGGGATGGTGGGCAGGGATTCCACGGGATGATGGGCGCGGGATCCACGTGATCGTGGGCAGCGATTCCACGCGATCGTGGGCGCGCGTTCCACGGGATGGTGGGCAGTTCTGGCCGACAGTCTGAAGCTACGGTGCCCTCGTTTGAGCGAGGGAACCTGAATGCCAACGGAACGACTGTCGATGCGCCTGATACGTGATGTGCTGCGTTTGAAGCATGCCCAGAGGCTGAGCGAGCGGGCGATCGCCGCCTCGCTCGGGCTGGGCAAGGGAACCGTGGGAGCCTACTTGGGCCGGGCGCGGAAGGCCGGCCTGACATGGCCGCTTCCCGAGACATTGACCGACGACGACCTTGAGTTGCTGCTGTTCCCGGCGGCACCTTCCGTTCCGGATCACGAGCGTCCCGTGCCTGACTGGTCCGTGGTCGACAGGGAACTGCGGCGCCCCGGCGTCACGCGGGCCTTGCTCTGGGAGGAATACCGCGCGGCCCATCCCCTCGGGTTTGGCTACGCCTGGTTCTGCGAGCACTATGAGGCCTGGAAGGGCCGGGTCCGCCCCACGATGCGCCAGACGCATGTGGCCGGCGAGAAGGTCTTCGTCGACTTCGCGGGCGACACGGCCGAGCTGATCGACGCGGAGACCGGCGAGGTCCAGGCGGTGAAGCTGTTTGTCGCCGCGATGGGAGCGTCAAACTACACCTACGCGGAAGCCGTGGCATCGGAGGGCCTCGAGGACTGGATCGGCGCACATGTCCGGATGTTTGCCTTCCTGGGCGGCGTGCCGAAGGTGGTGGTGCCTGACAACCTCAAGTCGGCAGTGTTCAAGGCGGATCGGTTCGACCCGGGACTGAACCGAACCTACGCCGAGATGGCCGGCCACTACGGCACCGCTGTCCTGCCGGCGCGTCCCTACCGGCCGCGCGACAAGGCGAAGGTCGAAGTCGCGGTGCAGGTCGCGCAGCGCTGGATCCTGGCGCGTCTGCGCAATCGGCGGTTCTTCTCGCTGGCCGAGCTGAACGCTGCGATCCGGCAGCTGGTCGATGAACTGAACATGCGCGTGATGCGTGGCTACGGCGCCAGCCGTGCCGATCTCTTCGCCACCCTCGACCGACCGAACCTGCAACCGCTGCCGCCGGAGCCCTACATGTTCGCCCGCTGGAAGCGCGCCCGCATCGCACCGGATTACCACGTCGAGGTCGACAGCTGCTGGTATTCCGTGCCGTTCGGGCTGATCCGCCAGGAGGTGGATGTCCGCATCTGCGGCGGAACCGTCGAGATCTTCCACAAGGGCCAACGGGTTGCCAGCCACGCCCGCAGTTCCGGACGGCGCAGCCATGTCACGGTGCCCGAGCACATGCCCTCGGCGCATCGCCGCTACGCCGAATGGACACCGGCACGCATGCTGGCGCAGGCGGCGAAGCTCGGCCCCTCGGTTGCCGCCTTCTGTGAGGTGGTGATGGCCGATCGCCCCCACCCCGAGCAGGGATTTCGCACCTGCCTCGGCGTCCTCGCCCTCGCCAGAAGCTTCGGTCCGGCGCGTCTCGACGCGGCCTGCCGGCGAGGCCTGTCCATCCGCGCGCGTTCGGTCGCCTCGATCCGGTCGATCCTGCAGAGCGGGCTCGACCGCGCCTTTCTTGAGGAGGAGGCCGGGCAGCTTCCCCTGCAGCACCCCAACATCCGCGGCCAAGGCTACTATCATTGAAAGGAGACTGACCTTGCTGACCCATCCCACTTCCGAGCGCCTCACCGCCCTCGGGTTGACCGGCATGGCGAAGGCGCTGGACGAGCAGCGCTACGCCCCGGCCACCTTCGACAGCCTCGGCTTCGAAGAGCGGCTCGGCCTTCTGGTCGATCGCGAGGCCACCGAGCGGGACGCCAAGCGGCTGGTTGCCCGGCTCAAGTTCGCCGCCTTGCGGCAGGCCGCCTGCGTTGAGGATCTCGATCTGCGCACCCCGCGCGGCATAGACCGCACCGTGATGGCCCACTTGGTCGACGGTGCCTGGATCGCCCGCCACGAGAACCTGCTCATCACCGGCCCCACCGGCCTCGGCAAGAGCTGGATCGCCTGCGCACTCGGCCAAAAGGCCTGCCGGGACGGGCGAGTGGTAGTCTACCACCGGGTCCCGCGCCTCTTCGAAGCGCTTGCCATCGCCCGGGGCGACGGACGGCACGCCCGGATGCTCAAGGCTCTGGCGCGGACTGATCTGCTCATTCTCGACGACTGGGGACTTGCCGTCCTGACATCATTCGAGAGGCGCGACCTGCTGGAGATCCTCGAGGACCGCCACGGCCGCGGCGCTACCATCGTCACCAGCCAGCTCCCGCTCGAGCACTGGCACGAGGCCATCGGCGACCCGACGCTGGCCGACGCCATTCTGGACCGGCTCGTTCACAATGCCCACCGCCTGACGCTGGCGGGTGAAAGCATGCGTAGGCGCGCAACGAGGCTGAAACCGCTTGACCCTACCGATCAAGCCTGACTCCATGTGCGGGTCGGCCAAGCTGCCCGAGCCGTGGAACGGCTGCCCACGATGCCGTGGAATCCGTGCCCACCATCGCGTGGAATCGATGCCCATCATCCGTAGAATGCGCATCATGGCGGGCAACGTACGATCGCGGAGAATTTCGCGCAAGCGGTGTCGGTCTTGGCTCGTGCTGTCTTTCGTATGGGCGTAGACGCCGATGCGCGTTCAGCAGCTATCACGAGTTCGCCACAATTCACCGATGTCGTTTGCCGTCAACCAGGCCTTCATGGTGCGGACAGCGTTGTCCGAATACTGCGGGATCCGCTGTTTGCCGAACTCAAACGCGTGGTGGCAGGAAGGGTCCGTATCAATGCCCAGATGGTCGCGTAGGAGCTTGGCCTTTGGTGGGGTGAGGCCGAGCTTCTCTGCAAGCACCGTTCGACTGAGATGAAATTTCTTCTGCAGATCCAACGTTCGTACGGCGGCTGCATCGGTGGGATCATCCCCGCCGATATACCGTACCGGAGCTCCCTCCTTCTTCGAGAAGTGAACCGTCAGTGTAAGGCCTTCGCCTTCAACTCGGGTGCCGATCGTGGCGAGCCGAGGGAAGACGGCATTCACCTCGGCGCCTGCTCGGATCGCCTTCTCGATCCGGCCAATGTCCATCTCTGACACTTCGGACTCCTCCACGGCCACCGCCTCCATCGCGAGAAGAGACCGAATCCGCGCCCGCGCTTCGTCCCGCGCGCGACGGCCTGGCTGCAGAAGCTCGCTGATGACCTTGTATTCCCGGTCCACGAGGAATTCGAAATCGCCGGGCGGCATCGTCGAGACGGGTAGTACCCGCGGCGGAATATGCGAACGCAGATCGTCCCCAAGCGCGCGCTTCAGATACTCATCGAAAGCCGTGATCAGGGCCCGGACATTCAGATACAGGATGTCTTCAGCCACGACGACAAACCAGTGCTGGGCAGCATCTCTCAGGCTGTCCATTGCGCGCATGATGCCGGCCTCCTGTTCCGTCAGCCCGTGTTTTGCCGTGCAGAGGCACACGCAGCGCTCGAAGCCGATCGACTTTCCGGTCTTCAAGTCGAACACGGTCTCGTTTCTCTGCACGAGGACCGCCTTCAGAAGCATCTCGCACGCATGCTGCGAATGCAGCAAGACGCTCGTGATCCGGCCTTCCTCCTCGAACCTGTTGAAGGCGGTCATACCCGCCTTCAACGAGTGAATGGCCTTCGTTTTCAGGGTCTTGGCGTCACGAACAAGCTTCATGGATACTCACTTGAGCCACTGGCATCGCATTCAGCGAGAGGTCAAGCGAACTCTCGGGCCAGCACCTCCGCCTGCTGAACCACCTTCTTGATCGCGTCGGACTGGAGGTCTGGAGGGAAGCCGTGCTTCCGCAGGATGCGCCGGATTGAAACCCGCATCTTTTTCCGTACATCGTCGCGGCGCCACCAGTCGACCCGGGCGTTCTCCCGGACGGTGGTCACCAGTTCTGCAGCAATGATACGCAACTCCTCATTGCCCATGATGTCCCGGGCACTGTCATTGGCCGCCAGCGCATCGTAGAAGGCCACTTCCTCCGGCGAGAGCCCGTCCTCGGGCTCCTTTTGGAGGTCCTTCGCGATCTGGATCATCTCCTGAATGACCTGCAGGGCGTCGACGCTCCGGTTGTGATAGCGCGCCAGTGCCTCCTCGAGTCGTTGCGAGAACGCCTGCTTCTTGGTCGTGTTCGTCCGGGTGCGAGCCTGGATTTCACCGTTGAGGAGCTTCTTCAAGGCTTCGACCGCAAGGTTCTTGTGGGGCGTGTTCTTCAGCCCAAGGAGGAAATCTTCGTTCAGGATACCGATATCGGGCCTATCGACGCCCGCGGCCTCGAGAATGTCGATCACCTCCGTCGAGGCGACCGCGCGGTTCAGAAGCTGCGAGATTGCCAGATCGGCTTCATCAATGGTCATCCCGGAGCGCGATCCGGCATCCATCTTCCGGATCGCCGCCTGCACGGCCATGAAGAAGCCGACCTCGTCCTTCACGTCCTCCGCTTCGGGCGTGCCCGCGGCGATCCGGAACGCTTTCACCAGGCCGGCCACCGCCTTCATGAACCGCTTCTTGGACTCGTTCCGGTCCTTCGGGTTCTCGCCATCCACCGAGAGGTTGAGGACATGCTCGATGGCGACCGGCAGCATCTTGATCCGATCCTTGGGTGACCCGCGGACCGCCGCCATGTAGTCAATGGCGTGGAACATCGACCGCATGATGTCGATCTGGGTCAGTAGGGCGTGGACGGCCTCGCCCTGATCGATGCCGGTCTGCTTCCGGTCGGCGTTCGAATAGTGGTTCAACGCGGCCTTCAGGTCCGCCGCCAGCCCGATGTAATCGACCACCAGCCCCGAGGGCTTCGCGCCGAACACCCGGTTGATCCGGGTGATGGCCTGCATCAGCCCGTGTCCCTTCATCGGTTTGTCGACATAGAGCGTGTGCATGCAGGGCGCGTCGAAGCCGGTGAGCCACATATCCCGGACGATCACCAGCTTGAAGGGATCGGAGGCATCCCTGTAGCGCATCCGCAGTGTCTCGAGGCGGGCCTTCGAGCGGATATGGGGCTGGAACTCGGCCGGATCCTGTGCCGCACCGGTCATGACGACCTTGACCTGGCCGCAGGCGTCGGTCTCGCCATGCCAATCCGGCCGCGCCTCGATGATCCTGTTGTAGACCTCGACACAGATCCGGCGCGACATGCAGACGATCATGGCCTTGCCGCCGTCCATGGCTTCCAGACGGGCATCGAAGTGCTGGAGGATGTCGGCCACCACGGTGTCCAGCCGCGGCCCTGCGCCCACGAGCGCCTCGACACGGCTCCACTTCCGGGCCATGGCGTTCCGGGTCTCGTCGTCGATCTCTGCCCCGGCGTCCTCCGCATCGTCGATGATCTCGTCGTACTCGGCGTCCAGGATTTCCCCGACGTCCTTTTCCAGTTCGATCCTGGCTACCCGGCCTTCATAATAGATCGGCACGGTCGCACCATCCTCGACAGCTTGAGCGATGTCGTAGACGTCGATGTAGTTGCCGAAGACCGACTGGGTGTCGGCGCCGACCAGCGAGATCGGCGTCCCGGTGAATCCGACATGGACCGCATTCGGCAGCGCCTCGCGCAGATAATGGGCGAAGCCATACCGGGTTTCGCCCGTCCTGGCGTCGACCTTGGCCTCGAACCCATACTGCGTGCGATGCGCCTCGTCGGCGAAGACAATCACGTTCGACCGGTCTGTCAGCCGGCCGAACTCCGTCTCTCCCTTGGCGGGACGGAACTTCTGCATGGTGCCGAAGATCACGCCACCAACCTGACGCTGGCCCAGCTTCCTGCGCAGGTCCGGGATGTCCTCGGCCTGCTCGGGCGACTCTCCGAACAGAGCCTCGCACCGGGAGAAGGTGGCGAAGAGCTGGTTGTCGAGGTCGTTGCGGTCGGTGATCACCACCAGCGTCGGGTTCTCAAGCTCGGGGTCCCGCATCAGCCGCCCGGCGAGGAAGGCCATCAACAACGACTTGCCCGAGCCTTGGGTGTGCCACATGACGCCGCCGCGGCCATCGAGCCTGCGAGCCCGGAGGACGGTGGCAACAGCCTTCCGAACGGCGTGGAACTGGTGGTAGCCGGCGATCTTCTTGATCGGCCCCTTGCCTTCATCCTCGAAGACGACACAGAACCGCGTCAACTCCAGGATCGTTGCCGGGTTCAGAAGTCCGCGGATCAGCGTCTGCAGCGCGAGCTCGCTTCCCTCCTCGACCAGCGTCTCTCCATCGACCGTCCGCCATCGCATGAAACGATCAAGGCTTGCCGAGATCGAGCCATAACGTGCCGTCACCCCCTCCGAGATTACCGAGAAGATGTTCGTCCGGAACAGCGCCGGGATCTGGGACTTGTAGGTCTCGATCTGATTGAAGGCACCCTTCAGGCTGCCGGTCTGGGTGCCCTTCAACTCGATCACGATGATCGGGATGCCGTTAAGGAAGATCACGACATCGGGACGGCGGAGGGTCTGACCTGCGACCTCGAACTGGTTCGCCACCAGCCAGTCGTTGGCGTGGTTGGTCCAGTCCGCGAGGCGGGCCACTGCGTTGCGCTCCTCGCCGCCCTCAAACCAGGTGACCGGCACTCCCTTGACCAGCAGGGCGTGGATGCGGCGGTTCTCCGAGATCAGGTCGCCCGCGAATTCGGTATCGCGTACCCTATTCACCACCGTCTGCACGGCGTCCGCCGGCAGAGCCGGATTCAGCTTGCGGATCGCCGCCTCAAGCCGTGGCAACAGCAGCACGTCATGATAGCTTTGCCGGACGGGGTTCTCGATTTCGGGCGAGAGGTCCGCGCCCGAGAGATAGGCGAAGCCCAGATCCCTCAGCTCATCGAGGGCCCATTGCTCGAGGTCGTCTTCCGATGCGAAGGCCATCACGCCACCTCCTCGATCTGCTCCCGGGCTTCGCCGACGCGGAGTTCGCCGGACATGAGCCGGGGCAACAGGCTGTCCCGGAGGGCGGCGAGAGATTTGTTTTCGTGAATCGTTGAAAGGATGCGGTCATGCATCGGCTTCACAATCTCCGAGAATGCTTGGAGCACTGCCGGCGTCGCTATCACAATCCCATAGTCCGCCAGATCCTGCCATCTCGCGCGAGGCATTCGCGTTCCGGTCGACGCTGCATTCACATGCTCGACCAAGTCCACGGAGGAGATCACCGACAGGACGAACTCACGCCAGATGTCGCTCTTAGCCTCGATGACAAGAATATCCGTCGAGCAAATTCCATTGATAGGGACAAGCCCAACCTTATGGAAATAGGGACGAAGCTTGCCGAAAAGAAACTGACCTGTACGCATCAGGGACTTGGTGCTCCCGACGTCATCCGCGACTCCCCAGTCGCTGACGGCGATGGACCGACGCGGGATATGCTCCAGTCCGATGTAAGGTGTGTCGGCGGCAATGGTCCTTGGGTCGGCACCCTGCCTTGGGTTTCTCGCCAGATCACCGAGAACGCCCAACGTCCACCCCTGCGGCAGGCCATCGTCTCCGAAGCTGTCCGGGAAGAGGGCAGCGGTGGCGGGGTCCATATGGGCGGGGGCGCGGCCTTCAAGCTTGGCCCAGATCGGATCGAAATCGACGAACCACGACCGATAGAGCGCCCGCGCCATCGCCTCCAGCGTCGCCGCCGTCTTGCGGTTCACCTCTATCTTGTCATCCAGCGCGCCGAGGATCGTCGCGATCTCCCTTTGTTCGTCGAGCGTAAATACAGCGACCTCAAGATTTCCAAGGTCTTTCTGAGTGACAAGTGGATTTGCGGCTCCTCGGTTGAGCCCAACTGCCTCGAAAATTACTGCCGAAACGGCATATCTGAGAAACCCTGCATCAACAGCATTCAAGATAGGTCTTAGAACCAGGGCGTTATCGGACGGCCAGCAGGGCTGATCAGCGACGTGAAGTTTTCCCAACGTCCCGACTCTTCCCGTAATAAGGACCCCTTTTGGTTCAATGGCACGATCAGTGAAACCGGACACTCCGCCTCCGCCGATGACTGGGACAAAGCACTCTTTCGTCAGATCCTTCGAAATCACAGTTGGACGTTTACCGCTACTGATATTGGCAATTACCGAGAGAGGAACAAACTGAACACTCATCCCAACACCCCCAGCCGCGCCTCGATCTCCGCCTCCAGCCGCCGCCCCTCGGCGAACTGTTCCCTGAGTGTCCCCACCAGGCGCTCGAACTTCTCCTCGAAGGGCTCGTCGTCCTCCTCCGCCGCGCCTGCGCCGACATAGCGGCCTGGCGTCAGGACGAAGTTGTGCTTCTCGATGTCGTCCAGGCTAGCCGATTTGCAGAAACCCGGCTCGTCCTGATAGGCATCCTCGCCCAGTTCGCCCCGCCAGGCGTGGTATGCCCGCGCGATCTTCGCGATCTCGTCATCGGAAAGCTGCTTCTGCTTGCGGCTCCCCGGGATCAGCGCGCCCATCTTGCGCGCGTCGATGAACAGAACCTCGTGCCGGCGGTCCCGCAGCCTGCGCCCCGCCGCCTGACCATTCGACTTGTCCTTGGCCAGGATCCAGAGGCAGGCCGGGATCCCGGTGCCGAAGAACAGCTGCCCGGGCAGCGCCACCATGGCGTCCACGGCGTCCTTCTCGACCATCGCCTTGCGGATGTCACCTTCGCCGGACTGCATCGACGACATCGAGCCGTTCGCCATCACCACACCGGCGATCCCGTTCGCCGACAGGTGATGGTGGATGTGGGACATCCAGGCGAAGTTGGCGTTCCCAACCGGGGGCGTGCCGAACTTCCAGCGCTGATCCTCGCGCAGCTGGTCGCCGTCCCAGTCCGAGATGTTGAACGGTGGGTTGGCGAGGATGAAGTCGAAACGCTCGTCCGGGAAGGCGTCGCGCTTCAGCGTACCTTCCTGGTTCCACCGTAACTCGCCGAGAATGCCGCGGATGGCCAGGTTCATCCGAGCCAGACGGAAGGTGGTGTGGTTCCGTTCCTGCCCATAGACGGCGATGTCACCGACCCGGCCCTGATGCGCCTCGATGAACTTCTCGGACTGGACAAAGAACCCGCCGGTGCCGCAGCACGGGTCGTAGACACGGCCGGTCGTGGGCTCCAGCATCTCGACCAGGATCGAGACGACCGATTTCGGCGTGTAGAACTCGCCGCCGCGCTTGCCCTCGGAAGAGGCGAACTCGCCGATGAAGTATTCGTAGATGCGGCCGATCAGGTCGAAGTCCGCGCTGGTTCCCTTCAGCTCGAAATTGGTGAACAGCTGGATGAGTCCGGAGACGATCGACCTGTCGAGGTTTGCGCGACCGTAAACCTTGGGCAATGCATCCTGCAGCGTCGGGTTGGCCTTTTCGATCTCCCGCATCGCATCGTCGACCTGGACGCCGATGTCGTTCGCCTTCGCATTGGCGGCGATGCCGCTCCATCGGGCCTTTTCTGGAACCCAGAACACGCTCTCAGCCTGATACTCCTCGGGATCCTCGAGATCGATGAGGTCGTCCTTGGTAAACTCGACCCTCTTCGCCTCAAACGCAGCCGACACGTAGCGGAGGAAGAGAAGGCCAAGCGCGACGTGCTTGTATTCGCCGGGATCCATGGCGCCGCGCATCTTGTCCGCGGCCGCGAAGAGCGTTTTCTCGATGCTCACAATCAGTTCCTTACATTCACGAGACAATATATGCGCAATCAGATCCGGTGGGGCCACGCATTTCGAGCGTTCTCCACAGCTTTGCGCAATTCCTTGATTTTACGATGGATTTCTTGGCGGGCCCGGAAGCATTCCTCGGTTTTCTCTTGAATGGTTGCGGCTGGCACGGGGATGCGAAGCGACTTCACGTCCTTGATGGAAAGGGTTTGCACGGCTGTTCCTGCCGCAAGCGACTTCAGGTAGTCACGCATGACCTGGCTGGACAGGAACTCGAAGAAAGTCACCGGGCTCAATGGCACTCCCTTCCGTAGGCGAAGTGCCACCAGGGACTGTCCCGGCACCCAGACCTCGTCCACGACAGCCGAAACTTCCTCCGGGACGAGCCCGACTGCGCCGATCGTGCCTTTTACCGCGAGCACCACATCGCCAGCTACGAGACGCTGGTCCGATGCTTTCGAGAGGCCTGCCAGGGTCATCCGCGAAACCTTGGAAGGAGGCAGAAGGTAACCATCCTCATCGATTTCGGCGGCGGCAGCTTCCCGAGCCAGAATGTCTCCAGCCTCGTCCTTCAACAGAGGCGCCGGCCGAATAACCTCCGCGAGGTCAGACAGCGCGAAGGTGTCCATACCTGCGCAGAGCTTCGCGACTTCATCTTCGGCGTCGGCAGCAAAGAAACGGTCAGGTGTCAGCACCCCCCCGCGTTCTTCGATTTCAGCGATGCTGACATCGCGCGCCCAACTGTCGCCGCTGACGCCCGAGGCCTCCACTGCATCACGCCACGACACCTCAGGACGAACTTCGTGGCGACCTCGTTCTCGTGGGCACGAAAACCGGGGGTTCTGGAGGTCGAGGAAACGGATCAGGGAAGACACTTCGTTCGATCGTGGCTCATCATCGATGACCAGAAGGCTGGAAGGGATCGCGGTCGCTTCGAACGCCATTCCGCTGGGAATGCGCAGCACGGAACGCAGGCGCCCTGAGAAGAGCAGGTTACTACGCGCGATCCTCTCCACCCCGACGTTCCGGAAGAGGGTTCCGGGCGCAACGAGAACCAGTTGGCGGCGAGCAGGATACTCGAGCGCATCTTCAATCGCGAGAACTTCAGCGGTGACCCTGGCCTTTACCTTATCCAGCCCCAGCCGTCGCGTGATCTGTCCGGGCACTCCCTTCAGGTCAGAGTAAAGCAAGCCGAACGGAGGCATGCTGAGTTCGAACTGGGCGGGTTGGCCATCTTCACGCAGGAACGGGTCTTGCTCGAGAATGTCCAGCTGAAGGTCGAAGATCAGGTTTGCGAGCCGCGCGATCTCTATCTCGGGACGATGGACGGAAACGAACCTCGCCTTTCGGTCCGCACGGTTCATGGCGATGATAAGCGTCGGAAACAGCGCCGGGCCGAACGCACACCGCACGTCTTGCGCCCCTTCAGCGAACTGCGCGATCTTCCTGGACGCATCAAGCCGCGTCCAGAATGGCTCTCCTCGCGAGCCCAGCATTCCGAACAGCTTGTCGAGAAACTCGAGCAGCTCCCCTTCGGAAAGATCCGAGAGCAACGCGGCAACGCGCGAGAGGCTTCCAGTGACTTGCTTCAAGTCGCTCCGGGCATGAAGTCCATACGAGATCGGTAGTTCTTCCCGCGACATGCCGGTCTTCTTGTGCGCGAGCTCGACCAGAAGCCCTAGAATATATTCGCTGGGAGCCAGAGCCCCGCGCAGCTTGCTCAGTTCCCCGAAGATCTCGTTCTCGTTGATCATGTGGATGCACCCGATCAGTGGCCGTGTCTGCCGGCCTCAGCGACCTGGAAGGCCGCTCGCCTCGCAAGAAACTTCGAGAAACTGTCGCAACGGAACGCGGTGATGGCGGCTTCGCCCTCCAATGCAACCACGATCCCGCCTTTCTGCGCTGCCTCCATGAGGAGCTTTCGCCGCCGATTCAACTCGGCGAGCTCAAGGTCGATCTGGCTTCGACCGAGAACGTACCGGTCTCCATCGATCTCCCCGCATTCAATCGCGAGCTCCACCAACTGCTTCCGGATCCCGCGCTGGTTCATTCGAACGTCCATGTGACTGGTGATATGCATGCCGGCCTCCCTTGCATCTCCTCATAAAGACCCTCTGACCATATAAGTCAAGCCTGATTTTTTGCCTAACTCCTGAGAATGGTCGGCGCATGAGTGTCTGCGCGCGACCCTTCCGCTCATGAACGAGACCCATGGGCTCCGGATCGCAGCGTCGCTGCTGCTCCCCTGATGCGCTCCAAAGGAAACATGCTAGACACCCTCACCCTCAGGTAACATCCTGCCTCATACTGGAGGCGGCGCCCGTGTTGCACTTGGTGTTTTCAGTGACGGAGAAAGGACTTGCCCAAGCGGAAGCCTAGTTCGGCCACGAGCGTGAATTCGTCGCATTGGATGCCGGGGACCTACCGGCTGTCGTCCGAGCAACGCAAGGCCGCCCGCAGGGCCCTTCTCTTTGCGGTCATCGATCAGATGTTGCTTGAAGGTGACAACGTGAAGCTTCCTCGATCCCTGCATCCTGACCTGAAGGCCGAGGTCACGCAGGCTGAAGGTCCGGTCGCCTGGGCGGTGTGGCAACCTGATTTCGAACACATTATGGCAGGAAGGCTCAGGAAGAAGCGAGCGAACGCGCCTGGAACAGATGCCGGTCCGGCGGAGCGCCCGTCCCAATGGGATCCGATCGTGCGGCGGGCAAGGGCCATGCGCGACATCTTCGACCTACGGGTAAACGGCGCTGATGCCTCGCCGCTTCCGCGGATTGATACGGACATCCTGAAGGAAATGAGGGCCGCCGGTGGGCCCTTTCAGTGGTTGATGGCGCAGCCCGGAGTCCGCGCCCTGGTCCGGGCGCGTTACCGGAAGCCGGCGGCGGCTGAGGTTCAACCGCGCCGCGAAGTGGTGCCGTCGTCCTGCAAATTGGTACCGCCGTTCACGGCCACCACCTCGATGTCACTGGAGGAGATCATGGTCCGCGGCAAGGCGCGGCTGCTCATCCTGCCCCACAAGCTGACGCCCGACGAGTTGGACGCGCTGACCGAAGCTGTCGGGATCTTGCCTTCCCCGCCCGGTCGGGGTTCGTCCCGTAAGGAGAGATCGAAACTGCGAAAGGCTTGGGAAGCTCGCTTGGACGACGCCCAGAGGGCCGCTTGGAACGGTCTTCTTCCGCAACAGCAGGAGGACTACACGATGAAGGGCGTCATCACCGTCGGGAAGCGTTCCAAGACGCTGCGTCGCCTTCGCGTCAACTCGGCATCGCATGCGATTCTCCGGAAAGCCAGCGCCATAGCGCGCGAGGAGTGGGACATCAGGAAGATCGACTGGAGTTCGACCTGACAGGGCGGTCCGCTCGAGGTTTTCGCAGAAGCGTTGTCCGGCCCGCCCCGTGGAACGACAACCGGAAACGGCAACGGGCCCCGTGGGGCCCGCCTTGGTCCATCAGCGTCCGTCAGTGGACACGAGTGGACAACTTATCTGAGCATCGAGAGTGGGCGAGGAGAACGTCAACGGGCCTCGTGAAGCCCGTCCTGATCGATCGACATCCGCTTGTGGACACGAGTGGCCAATTTATCTGAGCATCGAGAACTCTTCAGGCTGAACCACCTAGCCGCACTTCGAGAACCCGCAGCTGGCGCAGGTCATGCAGCCTTCGACCATCCTCAGGTCATAGCTGCCGCAGGACGAGCAGGCCTTGGCCTTTACACCCAGAACCTCGACGTCGGCCTTGGGATCCGTCTTCAACCCCATCCCTTCGCCGCCGATGAAACCGATCGCGATCAGGTGGCGCTCGATCACGCCGCCGATCGCCGCAAGGATCGAGGGGATGTAGCGCCCCTCCATCCAGGCGCCGCCGCGGGGGTCGAAGACGGCCTTCAGTTCCTCGACCACGAAGGAAATGTCGCCGCCGCGACGGAACACGGCCGAGATCATCCGCGTCAGCGCAACCGTCCAGGCGAAATGCTCCATGTTCTTCGAGTTGATGAACACCTCGAACGGGCGGCGGTGGCCGGCGATCACGATGTCGTTCACCGTGATGTAGATAGCATGTTCCGAGCCGGGCCATTTCACCTTGTAGGTCGCGCCCTCCAGCGCCGCAGGGCGGTCGAGCGGGTCGGTCAGATAGACCACCTCGCCGGCCTTCTCGGGCGTGGGGGCCGGGGCCGCGGCCGCCTCCGAGACCGTCAGGACCGAGCCCGTCACCTCGTTCGGCCGATAGGTCGTGCAACCCTTGCAGCCCTGATCCCAGGCGGCCCGATAGACATCGGCGAAATCGTCGAACGAGATGTCCTCGGGGCAGTTGATCGTCTTCGAGATCGAGCTGTCGATCCATTTCTGGGCCGCCGCCTGCATCCGCACATGGTCGAGCGGCGCGAGTGTCTGGGCATTCACGAAATAGTCCGGCAACGGCGCGTCGCCCATCTTCTCGCGCCAGAGCCGCACCGCATAATCCACCACTTCTTCCTCGGTACGGGTGCCGTCCTTCTGCAGGACCTTGCGCTTGTAGGCATAGGCGAAGACCGGCTCGATCCCCGATGAGACATTGCCGGCATAGAGGCTGATCGTGCCGGTCGGCGCGATCGAGGTCAGCAGCGCGTTGCGGATGCCGTGGGAGCGGATCGCCTCGCGCACATCCTCGTCCATGTGGGTGAGCGAGCCCGAGGCGAGGTATTTCTCGGCTTCGAACAACGGGAAGGCGCCCTTCTCGCGGGCAAGATCCACCGAGGCGAGATAGGCGGAGCGGGCAATGGCCTTCATCCAGTCCTCGGTCCGCTCGGCCGCCTCCTCGGATCCGTAGCGCAGGCCCACCATCAGGAGCGCGTCCGCAAGCCCCGTCACCCCGAGGCCGATCCGACGCTTCATCTGCGCCTCGTTGGCCTGCTCGGGCAGCGGGAAGCGCGAGGCATCCACCACATTGTCCATCATCCGAACGGCCAGCCGCACCAGATCGTCGAGCGCCGCCAGGTCCAGCTTGGCCTCATCCGAGAAGGCGCCCGTCACCAGCCGTGCGAGGTTCACCGAGCCGAGGAGGCAGGCGCCGTAGGGGGGCAGGGGCTGCTCGCCGCAGGGGTTGGTCGCGGCGATCGTCTCGCAATAGGCAAGATTGTTCATCCGGTTGATCCGGTCGATGAAGATCACCCCCGGCTCGGCGAAATCGTAGGTCGAGCGCATGATCCGGTTCCAGAGATCGCGCGCCTCAAGCGTCTTGTAGACCTTGCCGCCGAAGGTCAGATCCCACGGCCCGTCGGCCTTCACGGCCTCCATGAAGGCGTCGGTAACGAGGACCGAGAGGTTGAACATCCGCAGCCGGGCCGGATCCTTCTTGGCCTCGATGAAGCTCTCGATGTCGGGGTGGTCGCAGCGCATCGTGGCCATCATCGCACCGCGGCGGGAGCCCGCGGACATGATGGTGCGGCACATCGCATCCCACACATCCATGAAGGAGAGCGGCCCCGAGGCATCGGCGGCCACGCCCTTCACCTCGGCACCGCGCGGCCGGATGGTCGAGAAATCGTAGCCGATCCCGCCGCCCTGCTGCATGGTCAGCGCGGCCTCCTTCAGCGCGTCGAAGATGCCGGCCATGCTGTCGGGGACGGTGCCCATCACGAAGCAGTTGAACAGCGTCACCGTCCGTCCGGTGCCGGCGCCCGCCGTGATCCGGCCGGCCGGCAGGAAGCGGAAATCCTCGAGCGCGGCGTAGAAGCGGTCTTCCCACAGCTGCGGATCGGCCTCGACCTCGGCCAGCGAGCGCGCGATCCGGCGCCAGGTGTCCTCGACCGTCCCATCGAGCGGATGCCCCGCGGCATCCTTCAGCCGGTATTTCATGTCCCAGATCTGCTCGGCAATGGGGGCGTGGAAGCGGGACATGGGAGGGATCCTTGGATTAGTGGTTTGGCGGAGAAGTTCCCCAAGATATGCCCGTCCGCCGAAAGGGTCAAACCATTAGGGGTAGGATCCGCAGCGGCAGCCCCGGTCGGGGATTGGTGGATGGCGCACGGCCCGCAGGTCAGAAGCGGTTGACCGGCAGCTTCAGGAAGTGCCGCCCGTCGGTCTCGGCCGGGGGCAGGCGTCCGCCGCGGAGGTTGATCTGCATGGCGGCAAGGATGCGGTCCGGCAAGGGCAGGGTGCGGTCGCGCGCCTCGCGGAGGGCGATCCACTCGTCGCGGTCCGTCCCGTCGCGCACATGCACGTTTCCCGCCCGATGCTCGGCAACGGTCGCCTCCCACATCGGCTCGTCCCGCTCCTCGGCGCCATAATCGTGGCCGACGAAGAGGCGCGTGTCGCAGGGCAGGGTGAGGATGGACTGGATCGACTCCCACAGCTCGGCCGCGTTGCCGCCCGGAAAGTCGGCGCGCGAGGTGCCCACATCGGGCTGCATCAGCGTGTCATGGGTGAAGGCGGCATCGCCGCAGACCAGGGTGATCGAGCCGAGCGTATGGCCGGGCGACAGCATCACCCGCATCTCGAGATCCCCCAGCGCAAGGGTCTCGCCCGCGCTGAACCGCCGGTCGAAGTCGCGCCGAGGGTTGAAGGCATCCGGGAGGTTGTAGATACCGGCCCAGATCCGGGCGATGTCCTCCACCCTGGCGCCGATGGCATTGGGGGCGCCGGTGCGCTCTTTCAACAGAGCCGAAGCCATCATGTGATCGGCGTGCGGATGGGTGTCGAGCACCCAGGCCACGCGCAGCCGCTCCCGTTTCACGAGGTCCAGCACCTGATCCACGCTCTCGGTGGAAAAGCGGTAATGCTGGGGATCGAAGTTCCATACCACGTCGATCAGCGCCGCCTGCCGGGTCGAGGGATCGGCGCAGACATACTGGATCGAGCCTGTGTCCGGCTCGTAGATGCCCCAGACATCCGGGCTGCCCGCGCCGCGCGAGCGAGAGTGGCGCACGACGCGCTGCTTCATTTTTGACTCGGACATGCGACATGCGCTCCTTTGACCTGCATGGAGTCAATCTTGTGCAGAGCCAGAGCCCGGCAAGCATCCTCGGCAGAAAGACGAGGATCAAGCGCCCAAGTTGGCCAGACATGCCGAGGATGGTGCGAAGCCGGCCGCAAGATGCCATGCCGAAGCGTGCCCGGTGCGCGCCGGGCCAAGCGGGTGCGGCCAAGCGGGGAGGCTCTCCCTCATCCTCCGGCGGAAGCTTGGCTGGAGACGCGCATAGCCTGCGGCGCAGGCGAGGCAGAAGGCCGTGTAACCCACCGCTTGCCGTCCAAGGGGCATGCCGCCGTCGATCAGCCAGCCGGCGACGCCGGGGCCGATGCCCGGAGGCCGCGACAAGGGCCGCCGTCGCCATCGACCGGACCGCCTCGACATGGGCGGTGCCGTGAAGCTCGACCCAGACCGCGCTCATCTCCGGGTTCATCACCCCTTGTGCGAGGCCGAAGCCCAGGAAGATCCGCGGGATGGACCAGACCGGCGAGAGCGCGGCCAGCACAAGGCAGGCGCCCGCGCGGCAACAGCAGGAAGGGCATCAGCCGCCAGACGCGCGGCGTCGGTCAGGTTGAGCCACGGCTCGATGCCGTCAGGGGCCGGTCGGAACACCGGGATCCTGTGATGCGAGCGCAAGGCGTGACGCGCTCACGCGTCCAGCGATTGCCATGGCCGGTCAGCAGGCCGCTTCGATTGAGGATGCCGGCAATGAGGTCATCGGAGGCGATGAGCGCGAGGTGGCGCACCGCGACGATGATCTCGGGAGCGGTGCTGTTGCGATGTCCCCGCCGCCGCTTCGGCAGCCGAAGCTCGGTGTGCGCGCAGCCGATCCAATGGATCAGCAGGACGATTTCGGACGCGCCGTCATCAATGTCGGCAACCACTTCATGAATGACGCCACGGACGATACGCTTCTTCAGTCGCGCATCCGTTGTGGGGCCGGCCCAGATCGATCGAAGGTTCCCGGCGAGTCTGGTGGCGTCGAGCACCGCCAGCGAGGATGGTCCGGGCGCCGTGGCATCATGCGCCGCAATCCTGGCCTCGACGTCGGCAGCCTGCGCCTCTGCCTCGGTGGCGGCAGCGATGGCGCCGGGTTCGACCACCTGCGGCAGGGCTTCCTCGATGGCATCGTCGACCCGCAGGCCGCCGAAGGCGATGCAGCGTGGCTCGCCGTTGTCGAGCAGCCCGCGCCAGCAGGAAGAGCGCGGAATGTCGTGCTTGGCTCCGGTGTAGCGGATCGTCAGCTTGCGACCGCAGCGCCGGCAGCGCAACAGGCCCGCGAGCAGGGCATCGCCATGCTTGGGCGCGCGTCACGCCAGAGGCGTGCTTCCAGCACGACGGTGGTGGCTTGCGGAGATGTTGTTGCTGACCATCGTGCGGACGCGACCGCGATCGCCTGCCGGATGTCGGCCCATTCCGCCGCCGCCGAGCGGAACCAGCGGTCGCGCCCGGGCGCGCCGAGCGCCGCGCTGCGATCCGCCAGATCAGCGTCCCAGGCCGCCAGAACCGCAGGCGGCAGGTGGGGGATGATCGCCCGCGCGACCGGGGTCAGAGAGTCGTAGGCGCTCGCGCCAAGCGCCTCCGTCACCCGCTCGGGCAGGTCCGAGGCCGCCGCGCTCAGCCGCCCCACCAGCGGCCCCAGCGCCTCGATGGCCAGCGCATAGGTGTCGGCCACGCGGCCCGAGGAATCGTCGACGCGCTCGAAGACCGTGCCGTGGGTGACGAGGTAGCGGAGCAGCCGGTCGACCGCCAGCGCCGGATCGGCGGGGCCGAGGTCCTCGGCGAGGCCGCCACGCGGCGCTTGAAGCCCGGATTGTCCTGCGTCTCGTCGAGCACCTGCCGAGCGAGCTTTTCGGGGCCGAACTTGAGGAGGGTCTCGATGTCGAGAGCGGGCTTGCGGGCCATGGGGCGGGTCCGTGATCGTGGCGCCGGTCCGTCATGCCTGATGGAAGACCGCGCGGCAACGCTGGAGGAGATCAGTCGGTGAGGCTCGCCCTGAGCGTCGGGACGAGCCGGCGGCGGGGTCACCCAGACCGGGCCGCCCGGGCCGTCAGGCACACTTGCCGGAGACTGTTCCTGGTCACGCCGCGGGACGGGTGAGAGCCTGACCACTGGAGGCGACTATCGCTTGCAAGACCGGGCGGGATGCATCAGGTTGCAGGGATGGCAGATCCACCACCTTCAGGCTTTCCGGTGGTCGCCTTGGGCGGATCTGCCGGGGCCTTGCAGAGCTTCTTCGACTTCTTCGACGCGATGTCCCGAGAGGAGACGCGGACGAAGATGGCGTATGTCGTCATCCTCCACCTGTCCCCCGATCAGGAGAGCCACCTGGTCGAGTTGCTGCGCAGCAGGATCGACCTTCCTGTCGCGGCAGTGGACGATCCGACAATGATCGCCTGCGGGACCATCTATGTCCTGCCGCCCGACCGGACGCTCGATGTCGCGGATGGCGCCCTGATCCCGCGGCAGCGCGCCACCGGAAGCGCGCATCGGCCGGTCGACGACATCGTTCGCGGTCTTGCGCGAGAGTTTGGCGACCGGACGACGGCGATCATCTGCTCGGGCACCGGATCGAACGGCTCGACGGCGCTTGGGGGGGTGCGCGAAGCCGGCGGCTGCGTGATTGCACAGGCGCCCGACAGCGCCGAGTTCGACGAGATGCCGCGGCGGGCCATCGAGACGGGCTTCGTGGACATGGTGCTCGAGCCGGCACAGATGGTTCCGGCGCTTGTTCGCAATGCCACGCGGCTTCGGGACGGAAAGGTTGTGCGCGAGGCTATGCCCGGCGATGACGCCACGGGGCAGAGTGGCAAGGCAGGTGCCTCGAGGGTGGCGGAAAGCGAGACAACGCAAGTCGATCCCTTCGAGCGGATCCTGCGCGCGTTGCAACGCCAGAGTACCATCGACTTCCGGCAATACAAGATCGGGACGCTGTTCCGCCGGATCGACCGCCGCGTGCATTTCCTCGGGCTTGCGGATTGGGATGCCTATGCCGCGTATGTCGAGACTTCCGAAGAGGAAGCCGACCTTCTTCTGAAGGACGTGCTGATCACCGTGACCTCGTTCTTCCGGGATGGCAGGGCGTGGGAAAGTCTGACGGAAAAGGTGCTGAAGCCGCTTGTTGCGCGACGGTCGGCAGAGCGGCCGATCCGCATCTGGACCGCGGGCTGTGCCACCGGAGAAGAAGCCTATTCCGTCGCGATTTCGATCTTTGAACTCCTGCACCAGACGGGGTCCGAGGCGCAGGTGGAAATATTCGCGACCGACGCTTCGCTCGCGGCCCTGGCGCGGGCGCGGTCGGGCCGTTTTCCCGCGTCGGCGGTCGCGCACCTGCCCGAAAACCTGGTCGACCGCTGGTTTGATCGCTCGGGCGACTGCGTCCAGATCAGGTCGGTGATTCGCGACGTGATGATCTTCGCCCCGCAGAACCTGGTCCAGGATCCGCCGTTCTCGCGCGCGGACCTCGTGATCTGCCGCAACCTGCTGATCTATCTCAAGCCAGAGATCCAGCGGCGGCTGGTCCGCCTGTTCCACTTTGCGCTGGCCGAGGACGGGGCGCTGTTTCTCGGCTCTGCCGAGAGCGTCGGCGAGACGGGCGACCTCTTTGAGGCGCTGGACAAGGACGCCCGTATCTGGCGTCGGATCGGTCCGACACGGCACGATCTGCTGGACTTCCCGCTAATCCGCGAGCTGGAGCGCAGGCATGGCGGCGCATCGCGCACGGGTCCGCCGGGACTGCCGGCCGCGCGGCAGCGGCGCCTGTCGGATTGGGTAGCCGCAACCCTGGCCGATCGCTACGCTCCACCCGCCGTCGTCACGGACAGCGAAGCCGTCATCGTCTATTACCACGGCGACATGAGCCAATACCTTCGGCCGCAGGTGGGAGAGGTGACGCAGAACCTGATGGCGCTGGCACGGGAGGGGCTGGCGCCCTACATCCGCCGGGCGCTGGATGGGGCCGCGCGCACCGGCAAGCCGGAGTCGGTCAGGACGCACACGGTCCTCGGGAGCGACGAACACCTTCTGCTGATCGAGGCGACGCCGATCGCCGAGGCGGAGAGCCGGTTCGTCATCAGCTTCGTCGAGGAGCGGCCCGTCCGCAAGACGACGCCTGGCGACCTCCCGGCCGAGCCGCTGCGGGGGCAGGAGCTTGAAGAGGAAGTCCGCCTGCTGCGCGCGGAACTCGCCACGACAACCTGGGCCGCGCATCAGAATCTTGAGGAGACCCGCGCCTACAGCGAAGAGATGACCTCGATCAACGAGGAACTGCGTGCGGCGAACGAGGAGCTCGAGACCTCGAAGGAGGAACTGCAGTCGCTGAACGAGGAATTGCGGACCGTCAACGCGCAGCTTCGGGAAACGGTCTCGGAACTGCGCGAGCGGACGGCCGACCTCGACAACCTCATGCGGAGCACGAATGTCGCCACGCTCTTCCTGGATGCCGACCTTGCCGTGCGCTGGTTCTCGCCCAGCCTGACCGAGCTTTTCCGGATCCGGCAGGAGGATGTCGGCCGCCCCGTCGGCCACATCGTCCGCAGCTACGAGGATCCACGGCTGGAGGACGACTGTCGCCGCGTGCTCGCGACGCTCGAGCGGTGCGAGGGGCAGGTGGAGTCGGCCGGACACCGCACCTTCCTGCGCCGCATCACGCCCTACCGGGACGCGAACGACCGTATCGCCGGCGTCGTCGTCACCTTCGGCGAGGTGACCGAGATCCAGGACGCTCGGCGCTACGCCGAGCGGATCGTCGAAACCGTGCCGACACCTCTTCTGGTGCTTGACACCGAATTCCGCGTGGTTTCGGCGAACCCCGCCTTCTTCAGGACATTCAACGCCGAACCCGAGCGCACCGTGAACCGACTGGTCTACGATCTGGGCGACGGCCAGTGGAACATCCCCGAGCTGCGGCGCCTTCTGAACGAGGTGCTGCCGGAAGACGAAGCCTTCCAGGACTTCCAGGTCGAGCATGACTTCCGCACCATCGGCCACAGGATCCTGCTGCTGAGCGGCCGCAGGCTCGATCATGTCCAACTGATCCTGCTGGCCATCGAGGACATCACCGAGCGCCGGGCGTTCGAGGCGCATCAGGCGATCCTGATGGGCGAGCTTGGACACCGGGTGAAGAACGCGCTGGCGGTCGTGCAGGGTCTTGCCTCGCAGACCGCGCGCCGCAGCCGATCCCTTGAGGAATTCGTGGACGCCTTCTCCGGGCGGCTCTCTGCCTTTTCCCGGGCGCACAATCTGCTTCTCTCGCGCGACTGGCGCCCGGGCCCGCTGCGCGAAACCGTCCAGGCCACCCTCGACGCCCATTCGGTCGAGGCAGATCGGGTTTCGGTCGATGGTCCCGAAGTCCTTCTTTCGTCATCGCAGGCGCTGGCGCTGAGCCTTGTGCTGCATGAACTCGAGACGAACGCCACCAAGTATGGTGCCTTCTCCAACGCGACCGGCCGCGCCGCCGTGTCGTGGAGAGAACAGGACAATCATGTCCAACTGCTGTGGCGGGAAAGCGGTGGCCCGGCGCCAGAACCCGCCGAACGCGAAGGGTTCGGGTCGACGCTGATCCGCCAGTTGGTCGCATACCAGTTGCGCGGAGAGGCGGACCTGACTCTTGCCCCGGATGGCGCTCTCTGCCGCATATCGTTCCCGTTGACCCCTCCCGACGGGCCTTGAATGGCCGCGACACGCCTTCTGCCGCAGCGCTTTTCAACCCGTCGCCCAGCACAGGCGGAATCCGAATGGAACAGACCCAAGAAAACCGCACCCGGGTTCTGGTCGTCGACGACCAGTACCTGATCGCGATGGATCTGGTGTGCATGCTCGAGCAACTGGGCTACAGTCCGGTCGGCCCGGCGGCTTCGGTTGCCGAGGCCCTGGCGACGCTGGCGCGCGATGGGGCCGATCTGGCACTGCTGGATGAAACCCTCGCGGGCGAGTCGGCGTTGCCCGTCGCCGTGAGGCTCCAAGAACAGGGGATCCCGTTCGTCGTGGTCAGCGGTCATGTCCGTTCGATCTCGGGAAACCCGCTTCTGCAGGCTGCGCGCCGTCTCGAAAAGCCTCTGACCAACAAGCGCCTGGCAGAGACGCTGATGCTCTTGCGCGACCTGCGCAAGTAGGCCATCCGGCGACACTTTCGCGTCTGGCCTCCGGGCAGACCCCGCCCCTTCGGGAGCGGGGTGCCGTGCGGCCTCTGGATGTGGCCTTACTTCCGTGCAGCGCGATCGCCGATCCGCTCCACCTCGACGTGGGTCTTGCGGACGGTGTCCTTGACGGTCGTCGGCGCTCGGAAGCCTCCTTGCGAAGCTCGACCTCGCCGTAAGCGGCGTCTCCGCCCCATTGAGGTTTCGCTTGCGCTCTCGCCCGGCGACGCCGACGTCCGGTGGTTGTCTGAGCTCATACGAGCTCACTGGGTACTCACGGATGAGGTCATTTCACCGGTTGTGAGGGGGCCTTGGTGTTGGCCGCCGGGATGTAGGCCCAAGGCATCAGCGCGTCGATGTCCTTGTCGAGGTGGCCGTGGGCGAGCCGGGTGAACAGGTCGAGCAGGTAGGCGTAAGGCTCGACGCCGTTCATCTTGCAGGTGCCGATCAGGCTGGCGAAGCGCGCCCAGGACCGTCCGCCCTCGTCGTGGCCCGCGAAGAGCGCGTTGCGGCGGTTCATGGCCGGGCTGCGGATGGCGTTCTCGACCAGGTTGGAGTCGATGTCGAGGTGGCCATCCTCCAGAAAGAGCCGGAAGCCGTCCTGGCGGCGGAGCATGTAGGCCATGGCCTCGCCGAGGTCCGACTTGCGCGAGACCCGGGCGGCCTGGGCGGCCAGCCAGGCGAAGAAGGCGTCGACCAGCGGGCGGGAGAGTTCCTGCCTCACGGCCCGACGATGGTCGGGAGCCGAGCCGCGGATGGCGTCTTCGACCTTGTAAAGCGCCGCGATGCGCAGGAGCGCCTCGTCGACGATGGGCGAGCCCTTCTTCGGCGCGGCCTTGATCAGCTTTCTCCGACCGTGAGCCCAGCAGAACGCCAGCGCCAACGGCTTGCCGCCCTTGCGGTCAGGTTTGGCCAGGTGGCTGTAGCCACCATAGGCGTCAACCTGGATGGTGCCGTCGAAGCCGTCGAGGATCTCGTCGGCGAACTCGCCACTGCGCCCGGGGCGGTAGTGGAAGACGACGCCAGGAGGCAGGGGACCTCCCCATCCCCGGTCATCCCGCAGCATCGCCCAGAGGTAGCCGGTCCTGGTCTTGCCGCGTCCCGGGTCCAGCACCGGAGCCGTGGCGTTCTCCGGGGCTTACGCGGCTGCACTGCAGCCACGGTCCCCTTCGAACTCCATGTAGAGCCGAGAGCTGCCGGCCTTCAGCAACTCCGCCATCCTGTCGACCACCGGCGCGATCAGGGCACCGGTGCGCCCCATCCAGTCGGCCAGCACCGAGCGGTCGATCGGCACGCCAAGCCGCGCCATGACCACGGCCTGCCGGTTGAGATGCGCTGATCGGGCTTTGCGCCAAGCGTCGACGTTGAGACCCTGTCCTGCATCGCAACCGATCAAGGAGCTCATGCCATGGAGTTTTTCGTGGGTCTTGATGTGTCGCTCGACGAGACGCACATCTGCGTCGTCGACGAAGGCGGTCGCATCGTCAAGGAGACACGCGCTGCGAGCGAGCCGAAGGCGATTGCCAAGGCTATCCGGCACCAGGGCCGGCGCATCGAGCATGTCGGCCTCGAAGCCGGAAACCTTTCCCAGTGGCTCCACGAGGGGCTTGTCCGCGAGGGGTTCTCTGTCTCGGTGATGGAGGCGCGTCACGTCCGAGCGGCCTTCGCCGCGATGCGCGTCAAGACCGATCGCCATGACGCCCGCGGCATCGCCCAGCTCGTGCGCCTTGGCTGGTTCAAGCGCGTACACGTGAAGTCGCTGACCGCCCAGGAGACCCGCGTTCTGCTCACCGCGCGCACCTTCCTCATAGAAAAAGTGACGGCGACGGAGAACTCGCTCCGCGCCGCGCTGAGGACCTTCGGGCTGAAGATGGGATCTGTGACGCGGAAGACGTGGGAGGCCCGGGCGCGCGAACTTGCCGCCGGAAACCCGCTCCTCGAGGGCATCGTGGACGCCATGTTGCGGGTGCGAGCCCTGCTCCTTGACGAACTTGCCAGCCTCGACGGCCAGCTCATGGCACTCGCGAAGTCCGATCCCGTGACACGGCTGCTGATGACGACCCCGGGTGTGGGCGTGATCGTGGCGCTGACCTTCCGAAGTGCCGTCGATGACCCGGACCGCTTCCCACGCAGCAGGGATGTTGGCGCCTGGGCGGGACTGACCCCGCGAAGGTGGCAATCGGGCAAGACTGATATCGCCGGACGGATCACCAAGGCCGGTGATCCGCGGGTGCGCGTCATGCTCTTCGAGGCCGCGGCGAGCATTCTCGGGCGGGCGCGGGTCATGTCGCCCTTGAAGTCCTGGGGTTTGAGGATCGCGAAACGGACATCAATGAAGAAGGCGATCGTTGCCGTGAGCCGCAAGCTCGCAACGATCCTGCTGGCGATGTGGAAGTCCGGAACCGCATACTGGGCGGCGGGTCGGCCACCAGCCTCGGCCCAGGACCTCGCAGCAGCATGATGACGAAATTTATCAGGCCCCGCGAGCCACCAGGACCACGTGCTCGTCATCACTGAGATCCGGCGCCTTTGGGCGACGGTGTGAAGTCCCGAGTAGGGACGACGGACGGGATCAGCTCGGATTTGCCCATGGCTGAAGTGAAGCCGAGGTAGAGCTTAGGAGCATCCCGACCTCCACAGTCCGCATCTTGTGGCGGCGCGCCGACCACGGACAGAAGCATGGACCTGCTCGTTGGACCGTCATCGCCATTGACCGAACCCGCCCGATCACAGAAGCGGCATGTGTTCGGAATGCTTGGCCACGGCGACATGGGCAAGCAGCGCCTCGGTCGGCCAGCTGCCTTCCAGCAGATGCGCCGGAGCCTTGGCCTGGACGACGCCAATCCGCCCCTTCGGGCAGGCGTATTTCGGGCGGATCGTGACGATCACCTGGTACCGGGCCGGAATGATGTCGAGCCGCTCGGTTCGATCCTCGCCGATCCGGACCATGTCCCCGCAGCCGCAGGGGCAGACGATGTTGGCCGGCTCGATCACCCGTTCGACCCGCGGCAGGTGGTCCGGCAGGGCACGGGCCCTGCGGGGCGCGCGGGGCTTCTTCTCCGCATCGGGAGCGCTGGCTGCGATCCTCTCCTCGACCGCGGCGATGCGCGCCTCGGTCTCGGCGATGGCGGTCTCCAGATCCTCGAGGGCCAGTTCCAGCTGGGCCGGATCAAGCTTCTCGGACTTCGGCCCGAACTTCGCCTGCCGGTACTGCGCGACCTGGCCCTCCAGCGTCCCGATCAGTTCCTTGAGCTCGGCAATGAAGGCGTCCTTCTCGGCCACCACCGCCTGCTCGTGCAGGCGCGCGGCACGCTCGACGGAGGCCTCGAACCGGGCCGCTTCCAGAGCCGCATGCTGGGCCTGGAAGGCCGTCACCACCTCGGGCGGAAGATCGGGAAACCGGCTGAGATCGAGGGGCTGCGACATGCGCCCTTCGACCCGATCCGAGCCGCGGACCCCAGTAAAACAAGGTCGGAAACGACCGCCTGAGTCACCCCGCCGCAGCCGGAGGCGCCACCCGTTGTGCCACCACCCGACGCCACTCCAGCCCTTCGAACAGAGCCTCGTACTGCGCCCGGGACAGCCGCATGACCCCGTCCTGGATCCTCGGCCAGGCGAAGTTTCCCTGCTCGAGCCGCTTGTAGATCAGCACCAGGCCGCTGCCGTCCCAGACCAAAATCTTCAGCCGATCGCCCCGCTTCGAGCGGAAGATCACCGTCACGCCCGAATGCGGATCGAGCTTCAGCTCGTTCTGCACGATCAGCGCCAGCGCCGGATGGCCGCAGCGGAAGTCGACGGGCCGGGTCGCCACCACGATCGGCAGCCGCTGGCCGGCGACGATCATGGTGCCTCCTGCAGCGCCCGCACCAGCGCCGCCGCCCGTTCGGCCGGAACGTTACCCGGAACCCGCAGGATGACGGCGCCGATCTCGATGGTGACCACGCCTGACAGGCCATCCAGTCCGGCGCCACACTCCGGCTCCACCGTCAGGGGCACGAAGGCAGCCTCCAGGCCCTCCACCGCGTCCTCGGGCAGAGCGAGCAGCCCCTTACGGGCTTGCCGCCGCCAAGCCGAAAGCTGGTGCGCAAGCACCCCGTGCCGCCGCGCCACTTCTGCCACACGGACGCCCGGGCGAAAGCTCTCTGCCACGATCCGGGCCTTCACCTCGTCCGGCCAACGCCGATAGCCACGAGTGCGCCGGATCACCTCGATCCGGCCGTCGAACCCTTCACCGCCATCCGGCATGGTCGCCTCCTTCTGAACCCTCAGAACGAGACTCGCCCCTCCCATCCCGATCCGGAACCCGGGAACTCAATGGGCCATAGGCGGCGCATACACCTCGCCGACGACCCGAGCCTCCTTGTGGACCTCGGCCTCTTCGCGGGTTCCCATCATCTCGATGGTTTTCTCCTTGAAGGCGGTCTCGGCCTCATCGCCTTCCAGCGGGCGATTGGCGTCGCGGCGTTCGGCGCCCACCGTTTCCGTGCGCAGGGTGACGGTCGCCTCGACCGGCGTTTCACGGACGCTGGAGGTCACCCGGATGCCTGGACGCGCGAGGTGGCGAATGCGCGAGTCCACGGCACGACCGGCGAGGCGCCCCGGCTGCGGTTCGATCGGGACGAGGCACATGCCTTGCGGCCAGCCTCCGGGATCCCCCCTTCCTGGCAAGGCGGGAACTGGTTTGGAAGGTGACCTCCGACTGCTCGGTCGAGGTCGATGGCAATGCCTATTCCGCGCCTTGGACGCTGATCGGCGAGCGGGTGACGGTCATCGTGGCGGGGGCGGACCTGCGCGTTCAGCATGCCGGGTAGGATGTCGCGCGCCATGCCTTGCGCAGCGGTCGACATGGGCGCGTTGCCGATCCGGCCCATTTTGCCGGGATCGGCCGCCGCAAGGCCATCTGTCCGATGCCGGACGTGCCGACGCTGCTGCGACCGTTGAGCGAGTATGACGCTGTCGCGGGCGGGGCCTGGTGATGCTGCCCGATCTTGCCGACCACCTGGACCGGATGCTGACGCGCCTGAAGTTGACGGCCATCCGGGACCAGCTCGACAGCCTGCTCGATGAAGCCGGGCGCCGCGAACTCACGATCCGTGAGGCCCTCACCATGCTTTGCGAACGCGAGATCGCCCGCAAGGATCAGCGTCGGATCGAGATGAGCTTTGGCCTGGCGCGGTTCCCATTCCATCGCGATCTTGCTGGGTTCGACTTCGCCGCGCAGCCCTCCATCGACCGCGGCCAGATCCGGGACCTCGCCACCGGGCGCTTCATCGCCAACGGCGAGGCCGTGCTGCTTCTCGGGCCACCCGGCGTCGGCAAGACGCAGGTATCTATAGCGAGCCGGGTCCGATGCCACGGGGAAGTCGCAGAAGCATACGGCTTCGCGGAGGTGATCGCGGATCGGACCCGGTTCCCGGCGCGCCGGGAACCGGGTGAAGGTGTCGCCGCGAACCAGGCCGGTTCGGGTCGAAGACCCTGAGAGATCCGCGGATCGTCTCGTGACCGTGACGTCATTGCCCGACCCGGCCGCGTCGACGGGGCAAGAGTAACACGATTGCGGCGTGGCTTCCCACGGGAAGCACGGCCACGGATGACATACCTGACTGTGCCTGCGGCGTGCGGTTCTTCACCAGCAAGGATCCTCACCATGATCAACAGAACCATCGGCATCGACCTCGCCATCCGGGGTGATCATGTCGCGCAGATCCACGATGACGGCCGACCGGTCGGTCGCCCCATCCGCTTCCGCCACGACACGGGCTCGCTTGATGCCTTCATGGCGCAGGCGACCACGGGGCTCCGAACCGGCGACACCGTCCTCGCCGTCATGGCCTCGCCGTCATGGAACCCACCGGGATGAGCTGGTGCCCCGTCGCGTGCGCACAGGCTTGCCGACAGCGGCATTGTGGTAACCCGCGTCAAGGGCAAGCGCGTCAGGGCATTGCGCCGCTATCTCTCCGAACACGCCAAGACCGATCTGGCGGATGCGCATGTGCTGGCCGCCATTCCAGGCTTCGGGGGACCAGAGCTCGATCCGCTCCACCTCCCGGTGCCCAGGAGCCACGCCCTGCAGCGCCTCACCAGGCAGCGCGGCCGCTTCCAGGACGCGATCGCCGCAGCCAGGCGCCGTCTTCTGGATCTGATCCGCTGGGCCTCCCCGGCACTCGAGCGGGTCCTGCCCGACATCGGAACCCGGCTCTCCATGGCCCTGTTGCAGCGGTGGGTCGACCCCGAGGCGGTCCTCAGGGCGCGCAGGTCCACCATCGCCGGCTTCATCGCCCGGCACGCGAGTGGCAACCACCCCCACAGCGGGCCCTTTGTCGAGACCCTCGTCGAGGGGCTGCGCCAAGCCGCGCGCGAGGCCCGCGCCCTCCATCGGGACCATGTCGACTTCGCCGAACTCCAGGCGGAAATCGCCATCGAGATCGATGTCATGACCGCTCACATGACCGCCCGGGCCGATCTGGACCGCAAGATCGAGGCGCTCTACGCCGAGCTCCAGCCGGAAGATGTCCTGCGCACCATCCCCGGTGTCGGCCGCCATCTGGCGCCGGTGCTGTTTGGCCTGCTCCAGACCGCCGATCGCTTCAGGTCCGAGCGCCACATCCGCGGTTTCTGCGGCCTGTTCCCGCGCCGCTCGGACAGTGGCGGTGTGGAACGACCACGGCAGAAGATCACACAGGGCGGAAACGACCGCATCAAGCGCGCCCTCATGCTCGCCGCGGACACCGCCCGGAAGATCGATCCCGATCTGGCCGAGGTCTACTGGAGGCTGATGACCGGCAAGGGCCATCATCACAAGCAGGCCCTCTGCGCCGTGGCCAACCGCCTCGTCAACCGCATCTTCAGCGTCTTGCGATCCGGCAGACCCTACGTGCTGCGCGACGCGGACGGACGCGGGATCTCCGTTGCAGAGGCAAAGGCGATCGTCGCCGAGCGCTACAACGTGCCGGACGCCATCCGCGCCACACGGCGCGCCAACCGAACACAACTCGCCGCATGACCCCAAAATCGGCTTGCGCTATCGGTACAAGATCATCTCGCCGTCGCTATCGGCCGCGAGGCCATCGTCGCGTGCTACACCGTGCTGTTCGTGCCGGCGACGACCCTGGTCGCAACCTTGGCCAAGGCCCATGCCGAGGGACGGCTGGAGGAAAAGCTTGCTCATTGCGCCAAGCCGAAGCTGCTGATCATCGACGAACTCGGATACCTCCCCTTCGAGCCCGATGCCGCGCACCTGTTCTTCCAACTCGTGAGCCGCCGCTACGAACGAGGCGCCCTGCTGGTGACATCGAACCGGGCGGTGGGCGAATGGGGAACGGTCTTCGGCGATCCCGTGGTCGCCACCGCGATCCTCGACAGGATGCTGCACCACAGCCATGTCGTCACCATTCGCGGCCAGAGCTACCGGCGAAAGACAACACCAATGTTCAGCCCAGAATGGAGGGGGGCAGTTCCTCGTGACGCCGAGGGGTCAGTTCCTGATGTCGTTTGACAGGCGGTTGAGGCACGGAGCTTCCGATGCTACGCCGATGGGCTTTCGCGAACTGGCAGGAGGCCCTCATGAAACGAGTCATGATCGTCGGACAGCCCGGCTCGGGCAAATCCACATTGGCCCGGGAGATCGGCAGGCGCGTCGGGCTGCCGGTCTTTCACATCGACCATATCCACTGGAGTTCCGGATGGATCGAGCGGTCGCGGCAGGAGAAGACCCGCCTGTGCCAGGAGGTGCATGCGCGTGAGGAGTGGATCTTCGAGGGCGGACACTCTGCGACATGGCCGGAGCGGCTGGCACGCTGCGACACGCTGATCTGGCTCGATGTGCCGATCCATGTCCGGCTCTGGCGGGTGTTCCTGCGCTCGCTCCAGTATCGGGGGCGCACGCGCCCCGATCTGCCGGACGGCTGCCCCGAGCAGATCGACTGGTCTTTCTACCGCTGGATCTGGAGCACGAGAGTCGCCAGCCGAGTTCAGATCGAACGGCTGGTGGCTGGTGCGCCCGGCGACAAGGCCATCTTCCGGCTGCAGAGCGCGAGCGAGATCAGGATGTTCTTGGCGCGACTTCCGGAGAGCTCAGGCACGCTGTTGTCCTGCCCGGCGCAGCCCCTCGTCCCGAGGCGTTGAAGGTCTGGATCCAGCCCTGAGCTGCCGGACGTGCTCTGTGCAGCATGACAGCGGGCCCGATCAGGAAGGGCGGGAAGCCGACGGAGGGCGGTGCAGCATCGCAATCGCCGCAATCAGCGATATGCGCAGCGGAAAGGCCGATCGATGTTATCGACCAGAACTTGGAAACTAGGCTCCAGACTTCGGTAACGGGTCCGTCCCGGTCAAGCCGTTTTGCGCATGGGGATGTGCCGCCGAACGGCGATTTTCTGCCTTGAGCAAGTGATCTGCCTCCCTGTTCGGCGGCCTTCGACTGAGATCGCCCCGGGTGCATGCTTCGGTCCGTGGTCGGCGCGAAGGCCGCCAACATGATGCTGGTTCAATGCAGTTTCGGTGTGCCCATCTCATTGGCGTGCTCGATGCTATCGGCATCAGTCCTGAGCACGGCATCACCGGAACCGCGTCCCGTGGGGACCTCGAAGGCCCGCGATCAGGCGGGCAGCGGTCTGGAACCTCTATCTTCAGCCGGCAGGAAACACCGGAAGATCGAAGCGGAAGTCGGTGTCGTCCTTCCACATGCGGTGCAGGATCACGGCGATGCGCCGCGCCAGTGCAACCATTGCGCGCTTGGCACCACGACGGCGCGCGAGTTTCGCCGCCCAGCTTCGCAGCCAGTTCGCCCTCCCGCGATGCATCATGACGGTGGCAGCCTGACAGAGCGCGCGTCGAAGATTGACGTCGCCCGCCTTGGTGATCCCGCCAGAGACATCGCGCTCGCCCGATTGGTTGCGAGACGGCGTCAGGCCGACCCACGGCCCGACCTTCTTCGAGGACGTGAATCGAGCCGGGTCGTCGACAGCGGATCGATAGGTCAGTGCCACGACCGCGCCAATCCCGGGCATCGACATGAGGCGCAGACAGACCGGATCCTCATGGGCGAGTTGGCGGACGAGGCGTTCAAGGCCCGCCAGCTCACGCCGCAGCGCCGAGCGTGCGCGGAGCATGGGTTCGGTCGCCGCTATCAGCATCGGGTTTCCCGCAGCCAGTTCGCGGATCCGCTGTTCGAACCCGCCACGCGATATGGTGCCGACCTTGAGCCCGAAGTTCCGCAGCAGCCCGCGCAGGGACATTTCCAGAGTGATGAACCCCTGTTGCACAGCCTTGCGGGCGCTGAGCACCGCGCGGACCTCCTGTGCAGACACCGATTTGCAGTGAACCGGCCGGAACCAGCCGAGATGCAACAGACGCGCGATGCCCTCCGCGTCCCGGCGATCGGTCTTGATCGGCATGGCCTTCAGTGCGCCCTTCACCTGCCGGGTCTCCATCAGCACGACGTCCAGTCCCGCCCCGGTCAGCCCGCGGTGCAGCCATTGCGACAGGGGGCCGGCTTCAAGGCCGATGGCGGCGATGGTGCCGTCCTGGTCCCCAATCCAGCGCGCCAGCGCTTCCGGCTCGCTGGCTGCCTGCGCCTCCCTCACGATCTTCCCATGCTCGTTGATCACGCAGATCGCGGTCTTCTCCAGCGATACGTCCAGTCCGACAAACAGCTTCATCCCGCAGTCCTCCCGATGGATCCGATACGGGAATGGCGCCAGCGTGCCCTCGATTTGGCAACGGGTACGGGCAGGTCGCGACGCAGGCCCCGTTACGGCATCTCATTGCGTTTCAGAGCCCGAACAGGCCGATGGCTGCGAGTGCGATAGCAGAGAAGAACGTCTCCGGGCTGCGGTCGTATCGGGTGGCAACGCGCCTCCAGTCCTTCAGCCGACCGAACATGATCTCGATGCGATTGCGGCGCTTGTACCTCCGCTTGTCGTATCTGACGGCTTTCTTGCGAGATTTCCGGCCGGGGATGCAGACCTTCATCCCCTTGTCTTTCAACGCTTCTCTCAGCCAGTCCGCGTCGTAGCCCCGGTCGGCCAGCAACCAGTCCGCCTTCGGCAGGCTGCCCAGCAGCGCCGCCGCGCCTGAGTAGTCGCTGACCTGTCCAGCGGACATGAAGAACCCGATCGGCCGGCCCTTCGCATCGGCGACGGCATGCAACTTGGTGTTCATGCCCCCCGTTCTCAGGGAAACAGTCCCCCGGACTGTTTCCTGATCTTCGAACTGCGACCTATCTGACGCGCGCGCCCCCCTTTTTCACGCACAGGCTGGAAGCCGTGCGATGCGCCTTCAGCTAGGTCGCGTCGATCATGATCGTCTTGTGCTCGGCCCTCTCGGCCGCCAGGCCCATCATGATCGTAAGCATCCGGCGAGGGCCGCGGCCGCGGAGGTAGTTCAGAGCGGCCTGCTGGTGACCTTCGGCGCCCATTTCTTCGCGAGGCGCTCGAAGTTGTCGAGGATGCGGTCGATGCCGGCGTCGTCCGGATCGAACGTGCCGCCATGGAGGTCCATCATCTCGGCGTGAGCCTCATGGTTGGGATCGGCCTGCGCCTCGAGGAACTCCGCATAGCCGGGGGCAGCCGAGCTGGGCTGCGGATATCGCAACGGCCTCGCCCGTGGTGCTCGACGGCCAGACAAACTTGCCCGCCTCGAGGCGCTTCGCATAAAGCGACACGTCCACCCCGTCGAACCACAGCAGCTTCACCATGTCCGCCTTGCGGCCGCGGAAGCAGAAGATCTCGCCGCCATGCGGGTCGCGGCCGAGCCCCTGCTGGATCTTGAGCGCGAGCGAGTTCATCCCGCACCGCATGTCCGTGACGCCGCCGGCGATCCAGACCCGCGTTCCCGCTGGAAAGGCGATCATGCCCGCTCCAGAACCTGCACGAGGCGCGTCAGCGTCACCGCCTCGATGTCTGCCGACACGGCGAGGCGTCGGCCGTTCGCCAGCGTGATTTCGATCCGCGCGTGGGCATCCGCTCCTTGCATGGCCGGTGTCACCCGCTGTCGGTCATGAAGATCTGGGCCGATCTCCACCGGCGTGACAACCGGGCGTCCGCCGTCCAGCAGCCCCTTGTGCCAGGCGCGCCGCCATTGCGTCAGCAGCGCGCGCGAGATGCCGTGCCGGCGTGCGACCACCGAGCCCTGCCGGTGACCGAGATAGCTCTCTTCGACGATGCGGATCTTCTCCGCGTCTAACCAGGTCCGGCGGCGGCCAAGCTCGCCCGCCGCGAAGACCTCGAATTGTGAAATGACCTTAGCGCGTGACATACATCATGACGTAAGTCATAAAATCAGGCCCCGGCAGGCGGCCCTCGGCGGAGCCTTACGTTCGTCTCATCAAATCGGCAGTGTCAGCGGCGGCTTCGTCCCGCGCAGCAGACGGCCAAGCATGCCCTGTCCGGCCGCAGCTGCTGGTCGTTCTCTGTATCCACGCGAGGTTCGCTCTTGTCTACGAGGTCGGCGCTGTCGCCGCCTCAAGATGGTGGTTCGAAGACTGAGAGCTGCTATCTACAGGCGAGCTCAGGAAAGGCACAAAGATTGCAGCGCAGTCATCCCGGCCTCGCCCTCGCGGGACAGCTGGTCGGCTGAGTGATCGAGATCAGGATCTATCGCTTCTCATGCCGGCCGTGCCTCTTTGCCAAAATCGTAGGTCGAGCCGTTCTTCCACAGCGAATGCATGAGAACGGCGATCTTCCGAGCCAGTCCAGTATAGTAGTCCATGACTTCCTCCATGATGATGAGAGCAGAAGCTTGAGGCCAAGATCGCGCTGCTGCAATCACCCCATCTACAGCCAGACCCGCGCGCAGGACGCGATGCGGCAGCTCTTCTCGGGTCAGGAGATCCTCGACAGCCTCGGCAACCTGCCGCCGCAGCCCGAGATCTACCCCGACCAGCCGGCGCCGATCGTCCGGGCGGGCTCCTCCGGCGGCCTCGCGTTCGCGAGGGCGCGCTGGGGTTTGCTGACGCCTCCGCAATATCTTGTGGGCCGGAAGGTCGCCCGCGGCGTCACCAACGTGCGCAATGCCGGCTCGCCGCACTGGCGGCGCTGGCTTGGCCGCGAGAACCGGTGCCTGGTTCCGCTCACCAGCTTTGCCGAGCCGCACGGCGCGGGGCTTGGCAACGCCTGGTTCGCGCACGCGCAGGGGGCGCCGATGTTCTTCGCCGGCATCCACGTCCCCGGCTGGACCTCGGTCCGCAAGCAGAAGGACAGGGCGACCACTGACGACCTCTTTGCCTTCCTGATCACGGCGCCGAACGCCGAGGTCGCCGCCGTGCCTCCCAAGGCGATGCCCGTGATCCTCACCCACCCGTCGGAGTGGAAGACCTGGCTCGAGGCCGGGTGGAGCGAGGCGCGGCTTCTGCAGCGGCCGTTGCCCGACGGGTCGCTGCTGGTGGGTGAAGCCTCGGCGGACCCGGCAGGGGCCGGCGGATGAACGTCGGCTGCCGATGCCGCGGCTTGATGCCGTGGGGCTGGGACTGCGCCCGCGAGCAATGCGGGATCTGGCACGGTGCGGCGATGCCGGCGCCGCCCCACAGCGCAAGGCGGTTGCCGAGGCAGGGGTCATGCCCCATGAGGGATGATGAAACATCGAGCGAGAAGGACATCACGATGGGCCGCGGAAAATCCAAGGAACCCCTGCCGAAGAAGAACACGCCGCGTCACAGCGAGCACAATGCCAAGGGGACTGCGCAGAATCCCTTTGCTCCGGGCGGTCCGAAGGCGGACCTGCTTGCCCGCATGAAGGCGGCCGCCGAGGCGAAGAAGAAGGCCTGACCTGCCATCGCGGCAGGCCCGGACCCCTGAAGGACTGCTGCCCTCTGCGGTCCCGGGGGCGGAGCTTCTGCTGCGGAAGCCTCCCGGGCCTCCTGCCGGCCCTGCACCGGGTTCTCGCGGATGTCGGGCGGGTCGGCCGCCATCCAGGAGGCGATGCAGGCCTCGGCCGCGCCGCCCCGCCGGACGAGGGGCTGCTTCTGGTCCGTCGGATGCTGAGATCGACCCCGCGCGCGAGGCGACCTATCGGCTGGGGATGGACCTGCACGCCGCGCGGCGCGAACGCGACCAGGCGCTGAGGCATTACGCAAGCTGCAAGGCGATGCTCGCGCGCGAACATGGCGTGCCCCCCGGCGTCGAGACCCAGCACCTCCGGCAGCGGCTGATCGACAGCCTCCCGCTTCAGAGGGCGGCCGCCCGGCGCCGGCCCACGGTCCGCGTCCTGACCTTCGAGAATCTCTCGGCCGATCCGGGGCAGGACCGCTATCTGCGCGGGCTGAAGGAGGCGATCGTCATCGAGCTTTCCTCATTGCGCGAGCTGGACGTGATCCACCACGAGGGAAGCGAGCCGGGCGAACCGGCCGATTTCGTGCTTCGCGGCAGTTTCCTGGCCGACGAGGGTGCGGTGCAGATCATCCTGCGGCTCGTCCATGCCGCCTCGGGGCTGTAGATCCCGGGCGAGCGGTTCCGCGGCACGCCGGGCCAGCAGATCGGCCTTCTGGACGAGATCGCGCAGCTGGCGACGCGCTTCGCGATGCTGCACGACCGCTGGCGGCTGCGCGACCAGATCCGGGCCGATCCGTTCCCGATCCGGCTGCTGCTCCTGCGGGCCCAAGCGCGCTACTGCGAGCTGACCGCCGCCTCGCTCGTCGAGGCGATCCGGCTGGCCGAGGAGGCGCTGGCGCTTGACCCCACCGGCCTCCGGGCGCAGCGGATGCTGGCGCTGGCGATCTCGGGTGCGCTGGTCCAGGGGGCCATCCCCCGCACGTCCGCGACGGTGGACCATGCCATCGAGCTTGTGCGCAACATGGCCCGCGCCGCAGCGCCCCGGCCTGCGGCGTGGGCCATGTTGCGCCGGGATTCATGCCGCGCTACCAGCAGGAGGCCCACCACGGGCGTCTCCTCGAGATGCTCCGCCGGGCGGGGCTGCCGGACCAGCGCCGCGTGCGGTTCAGCCCGTCTCGATCGTCACCTGCCGGCTCCCGGGCGAAAGCGGCAGGATGACCGTTCGCCCCCGCACCTCCAGCGGAAGGCCGTCCTGCGTCGCGCCGAGGATGCGCCCGGTGACGCCGCGGTTCTCCATCCGGATCAGGCTGCGCGAGGCGCCGTGAACGACCGTGGCCTCGATCCGCGGCCAGTGCTTCGGCAGGCAGGGGGCGATCAGCAGCCGGTCGCCCGACCGGCTCAGCCCGAGGATGCCTTCGATGCCGGCCCGATACATCCAGCCGGCCGAGCCGGTGTACCAGGTCCAGCCGCCGCGCCCCTCGTGCGGCGGGGTGGAATAGACATCGGCGGCGACCACATAGGGCTCGACCTTGTAGCGCGCGGCCTCGGCCGGGGTAAGCGCGTGGTTGATCGGGTTCAGCAGCGCAAACAGCGCCTGCGCGCGGTCGCCGTCGCCCAGCCGCGCATGGGCCAGGATCGCCCACATCGCCGCGTGGCTGTATTGTCCGCCATTTTCGCGCAGGCCGGGCGGGTAGCCCTTGATATAGCCCGGGTCCAGCGGCGTGCGGTCGAAGGGCGGGGTGAACAGCAGCGCAAGGCCGGGATCGGGGAGGATCAGATGCGTCTCGAGCGAGGCCATCGCCTGTGCCGCCCGCCCCGGATCGGCCGCCCCCGACAGGACGGCCCAGGTCTGGGCGATGCTGTCGATGCGGCATTCGCCCGAGGCCGCCGAGCCCAGCAGCGTGCCGTCGTCGAAGGTGCCGCGGCGATACCAGGCGCCGTCCCAGCCCTCAGCCTCGATCGCCTGCCGCAGACTCTCGGCATGGGCGCGCCAGCGGGCCGCGCGGGCGGGATCGCGCGCGTCGGCCAGGGGCGCCATCTGGTCCAGCGTGGCGATCAGCAGCCAGCCCAGCCAGACGCTGGTGCCCCGGCCGCCCTCGCCCACCCGGTTCATGCCGTCGTTCCAGTCGCCGGTGCCGATCAGCGGCATTCCGTTCGTGCCCGTCAGCGCGATCGCCTGATCCAGCCCGCGGGCGCAATGCTCGAACAGGCTGGCCGTCGCCTCCGAGACCTTCGGCTGGAAGAAGGCATCATGCGCCCCGGGATCGAGCGGCGGCCCTTCGAGGAAGGGCACCTGTTCGTCCAGCACCGCAAGATCGCCGGTGACGGCGACGTGGCGGGCGACGCCGTGGGCCAGCCACACCCGGTCGTCCGAGATCCGCGTCCGCACCCCTTGCCCCGAATGCGGCAGCCACCAGTGCTGCACGTCGCCCTCGGGGAACTGGCGGGCGGCGGCGCGCAGCAGGTGGGCGCGCGTCATCCCGGGGCGCGAGAAGGTCAGCGCCATGCCGTCCTGCAGCTGGTCGCGGAAACCATAGGCGCCGCTGGCCTGATAGAAGCCCGCCCGCGCCCAGATCCGGCAGGCCAGGGTCTGATAGAGCAGCCAGCCGTTCAGCAGGATGTCCATCGCCCGGTCGGGAGTGCTGATCTGCACCGAGGTCAGCAGGTCGGTCCAGTGCTGCGCGACCTGCGCTTCCAGCGCATCGAGATCGGCGGTGCGCAGCTTCGCGATCAGGGCGCGGGCGGCCTCGGGGCCCTCGGTCTGGCCCAGCAGGATCACCAGCTCGGCGCTTTCGCCGGGGGCGAGGGTCAGGTCGCGCTGCAACGCGGCGCAAGGGTCCAGCCCCGCGCCGCTGCGGCCCGAGAGCGGATGGGCAAGCCCGGCAGGCGCGGCCATGCTGCCGCCCCGGCCCAGGAACGCGGCGCGGTCGCAGGTCCAGCCCGTCATCCCCGCGCCGATGTCGGCGAAGGCCACGCGGCCGGGAAAGGCCGAACTCCACGGGTTGCGGGCAAACAGGCTGCCCTCCGCCGCATCCGTCACCAGATAGGGCGCGGTCGCGCAGCGGTGCGGCCCCAGCACCCATTCGGCATAGGCGGTGACCGACAGGTGCCGCACCCGGCCCGAGCGGTTGGTCAGCCGCAGCCGGGTGATCTTCACCGGATCGTCCAGAGGCACGAACTGGCCCATCGTGGCCTCAATGCCGCCCGCGCCATGCGCGAAGCGGCTGTAGCCGAAGCCGTGGCGCGCGACATAGGTGCCCCGGCCGCGGATCGGCAGGGCGGTGGGCGTCCAGACCTCGCCCGTGTCCCGGTCGCGCAGATAGACCGCCTCGCCCGCGGGATCGCAGACCGGATCGTTGCTCCAGGGCGTCAGCTGGTTCTCGCGGCTGTTCTCGGCCCAGCTGTGGCCGCTGCCTTCGGCCGAGACCTGAAAGCCGAAGCCGGGGTTGGCGATCACGTTCAGCCAGGGCGCCGGGGTCGTGGCGCCCTCCTGCAGCAGGATGACATATTCGCGGCCATTCTTCGCGAAGCCGCCGGTGCCGTTGAAGAACTCCAGCGCCTCGGGCGGCGGCGCGGGATCGGGGGCGGGGCGGGCGGCGGCCACGGCCCGCGGCGGCGGCACGGGCATCGGCAGGCTCTCCAGCTGCTGGCCGATGCTGCCGCGCCGCGCCACCAGCACCACCCGCGCCACCGACAGCAGCAGCGCCCGCGCCTCGGGCGTGATCCGGTCGGCGCGCAGCACGAAGACGCCGCCGCGCCCCTCGGCCACGCCCGCATCCGTCCGGGGCCGCGACTGCGACCTGCGCAGGGCGGTCTCAATCGCCCCCTGCAGATCCTGCACATAGCTGGCGGCGCGGTCGTTCAGGATCACCAGATCCACCGGAAGCTGCCGCGCACGCCAGTATTCGTGCGCGGCCAGAAGCTGGGCGACCTTGCCCATGTCCTCGATGTCCTCGATCTGCAGCAGCACGATGGGCAGGTCGCCCGAGATGCCCTGCGGCCAGAGCCCCGCCTGCGGCCCGGCGCCCGCCGCGATCCGCGCCCGCGAGGGGCGCAGGCGGCCGTCGCCGCGCAGGATGAACCCGGCCAGCCGCTGGAAATCGGCAGCCTCGGCGCTGCTCACGTCCAGATGGCGCAGCTGCACCTGCGCCTTGGTCCAGGCCAGCGTCACCGCCCGCTCGAAGGCGGACGGATCGCGGTGGCGGTCCACCATGTCGAGAAGCCCGTCCGAACTGTCCGCCAGCATCGTCCAGAAGGTCAGGCGCGCCATGCCCCCCGCCGGCACGAGAAGCCGGCGCCGGATCGCCAGGATCGGGTCCAGCACCGTGCCGGTGGTTCCCGACAGCGGCGCCTGCGCCATCGCCGGATCGGCCAGCGAGCGGCCGCGCCCGATGAAGCGCGCGCGGTCGGTCTCGATCTGGTGGGGCGCGGTCTCGGCGCCTTCCACCACCGCGATATGGGCCGCCCAGACCTCGGGCTCGTCGGGCGAGCGGCGCCGGCGGGTGGCGATGATGACCCCCAGTTCGGGCAGGTGGTCGGTCACGACGAACAGCTTGGAAAAGGCCGGATGCGCCAGATCGGCGGCGGCGGGCGCCAGAACCAGTTCCGCGCAGGAGGTCAGGTCGATCTCGCGCGGGTGGCGGCCGGTGTTGCCCAGCGTGACCCGCCGCGCCTCGGCATCGTCCTCGGCCGAGACCACGACCTCGGTCGTGGTCAGAAGCGTGCCCTGCCGGTGGGTGAAGGTGGCCTGATGCTCGCTGAAGACGGCCGAGCAGCGCCCCGGCCCCGGCAGCGGCTGCGCCCCCGCCGACCAGACCGCGCCAGAGCCGACGTCGCGCGCATAGATGAACGTCCCCAGCGCGTCGCGGGTGGCATCGGAGCGCCAGCGCGTCACCGCCATGTCGCGCCACTGGCTGAAGCCGGCGCCGGTGGGCGTCAGCATCACCCCGTAGCGGCCGTTCGACAGCAGATGCGCGGTCGGGGGCGCGGTCTCGGGCGCCTCGAAGCGGCGGACGGCGGGGGCGGCCTCGGTCTCGTCGGCGGCGACCAGAACCTCCTCGGCGCGCGGAGGGGCGGCGTTCACGTCGCGCGGCACCCGTTCCTGCAGCAGCAGGTCCACCGCCTGCACCAGAGGGTCGGCGTGGAAGCGGCGGCGCAGAAGGCCGCCCTGCACCACATTGGCGATGGCCGCGATGGTCATGCCCTGATGATGGGCCATGAAGCTTCGCACCACGGCCGCGCTCTCGCCCTCGGGCAGGCGGTTGGCGGTGAAATCCACCGCCTCGTAGAAGCCGTGGCGCCCCTCGGCCCCCAGCGCGCGCAGGGCGTGGAAGTTGCGCACCGCCCCGGCCGGATCGACCATGGCGGCCAGCGCCGTGGCATAGGGCGCGATCACCCGGTTCTCGCCCAGCCCGCGCTTCAGCCCCAGACCCGGCACGCCGAAGTTGGAATATTGATAGGTCATCTCCAGGTCGCGGGCGTTGTAGGAGGATTCCGAGATCCCCCACGGCGTCCCCATCGCCCGGCCATGATCCTGCTGGCGTGCCACGATCAGCCGGTTGGTCTGTTCCAGCAGCGAGCCCCGCGGCGCACGCATCACCAGCGAGGGCATCAGATATTCGAACATGCTGCCCGACCACGAGATCAGCGCCGCCCCCGCCCGCACCGGCGTGGCGCCCCGCCCCAGACGGAACCAGTGCCGCGTCGGGACATCGCCCTTGGCGATGGCGAACAGGCTGGCCAGCCGCGCCTCGGAGGCAAGAAGGTCGTAGCAGTTGGCATCGAGGCTGTTGGTCTCGGCGGAAAAGCCGATCGAGAGCAGCTTCTTCTCGGGGTCGAGCAGGAAGGCGAAATCCATGGCCAGCGCCATCCGGCGCGCCTGCGTCTCGACCGCCTGCAGCCGCGCGGTGAAGTCGGTGCGCGCCTCGGCGCGATGATCGGCCAGCCGCTCGCGCAGCGCCAGAAGCCAGCCGGGGGGCGGGTCGGGCGTGGCCGTCTCGATCAGCCCTTCCAGAGCCTCGGGCGGGGCGGCCTGCATCCGCGCCCGAAGCCCGGTCGGTTCGCAGCCCTCCTGCTCGGCCAGCGCCAGCGCATCCCTCAGGCCCGCGTGCAGGCCCGCCTGCGTCACCGGCGCCCGCCAGTCGCGGCAGGACCGCGCCACCGCCAGCAGGTGCCCGGCCAGGTTTCCGCTGTCGACCGACGAGACATAGGCCGGCGGCAGCACCCGAAGGTCGGTCGTGTCATACCAGTTGAAGAAATGCCCGCGGAAGCGCCGCATCCGCTGCAGGGTGGCCAGCGTCTCCTCCAGCCGGCGCAAGGCCCTTTCCTGACCGATCCAGCCCATGTCGCGCGCCACGACCGTGGACAGCAGGTAAAGCCCGATGTTGGTGGGCGAGGTGCGCTGCGCGATGACCGGCCGCGGGGTCTCCTGGAAGTTGTCGGGCGGCAGGTGGTGGCTGGCTTCGGTGACGAAGGTCTCGAAATAGCGCCATGTGCGGCGGGCGATCAGGCGCAGGTGGCGCGCATCCTGCGGTGTCACGGGGGCAAGCCCCGCGCGGCCGGGCCGGCTGATCCGCCAGGCCAGCGCCGGTGCCGCCAGCCACAGAAGCGCGAAGGGCAGGACCAGCGGCCAGACCGGCGGGTTCAGCAGCAGGGCGGCGCCGCTGACGCCAAGGCCAAGGCCTGCACCGCCCGCCATGCCGCGATAGCTGCCCGCAAGACCGGGCCGCCTGCCGCCCGCCGATTGCGCCGCGGTCACCCATTCCAGCAGATGCCGGCGACTGACCCGCAGCCGCCAGGCCGTGCGGCCGATCGCGTCCAGCATCCGCCAGCCGGCATCCGGCAGCAGCGTGATCTCCAGCGCGATCTGGCGCAGCGCCGCCGCGGTGTCGCTCGCCAGGGCGCTGAAATGGCTGCGCGAGGTCATGCCGGCGCGCCCCGGCAGGATGGCGAAGGGCAACGACAGCAGCCGGCCCAGCGACAGCATCGCCAGAACCAGCAGGCTGGCCAGCGCCGCCTGCGGCAGGGGCAGCAGCCAGCCCGCCGCCAGCGCCGCCAGCGCGAAGGGTGCCACCAGCGATCGGCGCAGGTTGTCGGCGATCTTCCAGCGCCCCAGCGGCGTCACCCCATGCCGCCTGGCGCCGAAGACCCAGGGCCAGAGCTGCCAGTCGCCGCGCACCCAGCGGTGCTGCCGCCGGGCGGCGACATCGTGGCGGGCGGGAAATTCCTCGACCAGTTCCACGTCCGAGACCAGCGCGGCGCGGGCGAAGATCCCTTCGTAAAGGTCGTGGCTGAGCATGGCGTTTTCCGGCACCCGCCCGGCCAGCGCCGCCTGGAAGGCGTCCAGGTCATAGAGGCCCTTGCCGGTGAACGAGCCCTCGCCGAACAGGTCCTGGTAGACGTCCGAGACCGCCGCCGCATAGGGCTCGATCCCGCCGGGGGCGGAACTGATGCGCTGGAAGCCGGAGCCGTCCTGCCCGACCGGAAGCGCGGGCGTCACGCGCGGCTGCAGGATCCCGTAGCCTTCGGTGACGCGCTGGCGGTCGGGGTCGAGACGGGGGCGGTTCAGCGGATGGGCGAGCTTGCCGATCAGCCGCCGCACCGCGTCGCGCGGCAGGCGCGTGTCGGCATCCAGCGTCAGCACGAAGCGCACATCCTGCGGCACGTCGCAGGCGAGAAAGCCGGTATCGGTCGCGCCGCGCAGCAGCCGGTTCAGCTCGGCCAGCTTGCCGCGCTTGCGCTCCCATCCCATCCAGCAGCCTTCGGACGGGTTCCAGTGCCGGCGGCGGTGCAGAAGCAGGAAGCGGTCGCCGCGGCCCGAGGGATGGGCGGCGTTCAGCCGGGCGATGCAGGCCATCGCCTGCGCGATCAGCGGCGCATCCGCGGGCGTCGTCTCGGTCGCGGCGTCCGTCCCGTCGGAGACCAGCGCGTAATGCACCGCCCCGCCGACGCTGGACAGGTGATGCACCTCGAGCCGCTCCAGATGCTCGGCCAGATCCTGCGCCCCGGTCAGCAGCACCGGCACCGCGACCAGCGTGCGCAGATCGTCCGGCACGCCCGCGGCCAGATCCAGCCCGGGCAGCGGCGCGGGCGAGACGCTGCGGGTGACGGCCAGATTGACCAGCGCGGTCGCGGCCTCGGTCGCCGGCAGCAGCGCGAGCAGCCCCAGCGGCAGCAGCGCCGCGGCCGGCGCACCCGCGGCGGCCAGCGCCCAGCCCGCACCGCCCAGAACCCCGGCCGTGGCCAGTCCGATGGCGCCGCCGTAGCCCGCCAGCCCCACCCGGCCGATGCGGCGGAATAGCCGCCGGCCCAGCGGCGGGCGATAGGCGATCCGCGCCTCGAGCGCGGCGCGGCCCGTGCCGATCAGCGCATGGCCGGGCTCGCGCTCGCGCGGGGTCGGGCCCTCGGCGGCCAGCGCCAGCGCGGCCTCGGCCACCTCCAGCTCGCTGGCGGCCGAGCCGCGGGCCAGCGTCTCGATCGCCGCCCGATAGCGGTCGCGGGTGGCGAAGTCCATCGCGCCGAACGCCGAGACCGCGCGAAGCCGCGCATCCACCCGGCTCATCTCCTCGAAGAACTCGGCCCAGTCGATTTCCGAAAGGGTGCGCATGCTGGTGACGATGTTGCGCATCGTGACGTTCGAGGCGCCCTGCCGCGCCTGCGCCCGGGCCACCACGTCGTCCGGGTCGGTGCCCTGACGGCGCAGCCGATCCTCGAGCCAGCCGAGCAAGGGGGTCTCGACCGGGTCGCAGCCGCGCAGCCGCTTGGCGATCTGCGCGGCCAGGATCTCGGGCAACTCGCCGCTGTCGGCCGGCAGCGGTGCCCCGGCCCCCGCGTCCACCAGCGCGTCCGCCGCCAGCCGCAGCGCGTGCGCCTCGTTGATCTGCACGGCGAGACGGCGCATGTTCTCGACCAGCACGATCCGCAGGGTGATCGCCACGGCCCAGAGCTCGCCGATCATCAGCGGCTGCACCTGCTGGTAGGCCTGCACGAAGCGGCCCAGCATCGGGCGGGCGACCAGACTGTCGGTATGGGCGACATAGGCCCAGGCCAGTTCCAGCACGCGCGGGTAGCCGGCGAAGGGTCCGGCGGCCAGCTTCGGCAACTGCCGGTAATAGCCCGGCGGCAGGTCCAGCGCGATCTGCGCCAGCTGCTTCTCGACCAGGTGGAAATTGTCCAGCAGCCACTGCGCGGCTGGCGGCACCGACTGGTGGCTGACCAGCGCCGCGCCGTTGTAGCGATAGGCCGCCAGCAGCACCGCGGCATTGTCCTTCAGCCGCCGGTTCAGCGCCAGAACCCGCCGGGGCCGACGCGCCACCGACTGCACCCGCGCAAGGCTCGTCGCGTGATCCTCCAGCCGCTCGGGGCCGAACAGTTCCTCCCGGATCGGGGAAAGGTCGCGCCACGGCGCCTGCGGCGCGGCGCCGGCCCAGGCGGGCCGCCGTTGCACGAGCGACCTGAGGCCCGCGCGTCCCCTGGCGGCCAGGCTCACTCGGATGCGGGAAGCGCGGCCGCGGAGGCATCGGCCGGGGCAGGGGGATCATCCCCGCTCGACGGAGCCCGCGCCGCGCCGGAGAGCCCGACGGGCCGCGCGGCGGGGGCGGACTGCACGCGCCGCGCCATCTCGTCCCATCTCTGCGTGATCTGGTTCCAGTTCATGACCCGTCCTCCTTTTCCGGTTGCGACGGAGGCCGGCCCGCGGGTGCCGGCGCCCGGATCTGCGCCTTGCGAAGCGCCCTTGGCAGCGGGGGCGGGCGGTCGGAGGGAAGAGGGCCCCGTGACCCGCGCCCGGCCTGCGGGGAGGCGAGGAGCCCGTCCGGCCTGGGCGGTCATGCGCCGTCCTTGCATCCTGAGCGCGACTTGATCGCCCCGCACTAACCTGCATCAGCTTGCGGGGACGGGGGCCGTGTCACTGTCCCGTTGCGGCGAGCGGCCCGCCGCAGGGCGCCCGCCCGTCGGGCGCTTCCCGCTGCGGATGCGGCGACGCGGCAGAAGCCTGCTGCGGCAGGCCCGAAGGCAGCCGATGTCAGGGACAAGGCGACATGGCGCGGCCCGGAAGGGCCAAGGCTGCACGCCCGGACATGGCGGGCCGGCGGCTGACGGACGCAAGGACATCACAAGGGGGTTTCATGGAATTCGGGAACGAAGGGGTCGACCGGACGGATGCGTCCGAGGCCGATCACAGGATCGCCAATCACCTGGCCATGCTGGCCGGCTATGTGCGGCTGAAGATGTCGGAAGTCTCGACCGGGGCGGAGGCGCCGGACAGGGCCTGCGTCCTGCGGCTGGTCGAGGGCATCGGCGCGCAGATGGCGGCGGTGGCGGACCTGCACAGGATGCTCTCGACCGGCGCCTGCCTTTCCTCAAGCGACATCGGCGTCCAGATCGGCCGGATCTGCGCCGCCTTCCGCGAGGGTCCGGCCTGTGGTGCCACGATCAGCTACAGCTCGGGGCCGGGGTGCCTGCTGCCGCTGCGCCAGATCCTTCCGGTCCTGCAGATCGTCAGCGAGGTGATGACGAACGCGCTGAAGCATGGCCACAAGGCGGACACGGCCACGGCGATCCGCGTCAGCTGCCGCAAGGACAGCCGTGACCGCATCGTGATTGCCATCAGGGATGCAGGCGAGGGAATCGCCCCGCAGGCCGGGGCAGGGCCACCGTCCGGCATCGGGCGGCGGCTGGTCGAGAACCTGGCCCGGCAGGTGGGCGGCACGATCCGCTACCGCTCATCGGCGACGGGGTTGGACTTCCGCCTGTCGCTTCCCGCGCTGGTCCGGCCGACGGCCGATCCGCGGCCGGTCGCGCCCGGCGGCGGCCCGCTTCGGGGGGCGAACCTTCAGAGCTCCCCCGGCCCGTGAGCCCTGCCCGGCGGGCAGGAAAAGGGCCGGCCCATCGTGACGATGCGCCGGCCCGACCGTTCAAGAGATTGGTTTTCAAGGGATGGGGTTCAAATGTCCTGCTGAAATGCCGTGAAACCAGGGTTACCTGCGGCGGACGGAGTTGCCGCCGGCAAGGATGCCGTTGATCAGCGCGGCAACGGCCGCGTGAAGCTCTGCCTGACCGTCTTCGCCGGTATCGTTGGCGTGGGCGGCAGCGGCATCCTGAAGGATGCCGACGATCTCGCGCTCCGGCAGCACGTTGCGGTCATTCAGCGCCAGAAGCAGCGATTCGCAGATCGCGAGGGCTGCCGTGCCGGGGACATCTGCAGGAGTTCTGGACATGAGGACCCTTCCGGGTGACATCGCGAGGCAAGAACTGCCCCGACGAGCGGACACCGGTCATCTTCGCAGTTTTGGCGGGGCAGACGCTGATCTGAAGCAGTATCTGGCGCCCCATCCCGGTTAAATTATCATCGAGCAGGTTTCTTCCCGGAGCAGGTCAAGGATGCGAGGCAGTCATGCAGGTTCAGGACACTCCGCTGGTTCGAAAACTGGGTGCCTTCGTCGCCCTGTCCGATCCCGAGCTGGAGATCCTGGGCAGGATGCACGGCCGCCCGCGCAGCTTCCCCGCCGGCGTGGACATGGTCCACGAGGGGCAGGTGAAGCGGTCGGCCTATGTGCTCGCCTCGGGCTGGGTCTGCTCCTACAAGACCGTCGCCGGGGGCGGCCGGCAGATCGTGGACTTCCAGGTGCCGGGGGATTTCCTTGGCCTGCGGTCGCTGCTGTTCCGCACGGCTGACCACAACATCGAGCCGGTCACGCGGGTCGAAGCCTCCGAGGTGCTGATCAGCGAGCTGATCGACGGCTTCACCCGCGCGCCGCGGCTGGCCACGGCCGTCCTCTGGGCCGCCTCGCGCGACGAGGCCATGGTGGTCGAGCATCTGGTCAGCATCGGGCGGCGCAACGCGCAGGAGCGCACGGCGCATTTCCTTCTGGAACTGGGGGCGCGGCTGACGCTCGTCGGGCTGGGGACGCAGGAAGGCTATGCCTGCCCGCTCTCGCAATATCTGCTGGCCGATGCGCTGGGGCTGAGCGCCGTCCACATCAACCGCGTGCTGCGCGAGCTGCGCGAGGCGGGGCTGATGAGCTTCCAGAAGGGCCGGGTGGAGTTCCACGACTTTGCGGGGCTCGTCGCCCTGGCCGATTTCGACCTGGCCTATCTGGACCACGACGGGCCGCTGCTGAAGTGACCCCGCAAGTGGGACGGCGGGGCAGGCCTTCGGGGAACGCATCATGGCGAGGGACCCCGACCGCCAGTCCGCCGAAATCCACATCCGCGTCGCACTCATCAACCGGTTCAACGCCCTCGGCACCGCCGAGATCGTCCGCGTCGCCTGACGTCAGGGGGGAAGGGGGGGCTATGCCTTCGTTCAATCCGCTGACGCGGACCAGCTTGAACTCGGACACAGGGCCGCTTCGAAGATCGCTTCGGCGTCGGCGGCGTCGTTCGGCGGGAAAACGATCCTGTCTACGGGAATTGGGCTATTGTGAGCGTGCGGACGGTTTGACGTAGAAGGGCGGGATCAGCCGCACCTCATGCCCGGGCTTGCCGATCTCGCGGCCCCAGAAATGCGCCCCGCCGCACGCTTCCATGGCCACCATGCAAGGCGCCAGGCGGCCGAAAAAGTCGAGCACCTGATCCCGCCGAAGCTTCTTCCGAAGCGCAGTTCTTCCCGAGGCGTCGGCGCCATGCGCCTGAAACACGTTCTTCGCCAGATCGAGCCCGACCGTGGTGATCTCTGACATGACCGCTCTCCTCTGTGGATCGCCGCAGACCCGACCTGGCACATCGATGCCGTCGGGCGGGCGGTCACATCATGTGTGGGTAGCCCCGGTTTTAGCGGGCTGTCGCCTCTGCGGTCATGATACGATCCAATGCGTCCATGTGTCAGGCCTCTTCATCAGTGGGCACTCTTCCCTTGGCCGGTATGGGATCCGGTCGTGTCGCGACTTCCGTGGAAATTGCCTGACAGCGTGCTCCGGGCATTTGAAGGTTGGGTTTCTCAGGCGGCGAGGTCAATGGGCAGGGGTCGAGAGGTCGGGCCAAGCGTCTCCCAGCCATCCACCTTGCGCATCTGGATCTGGCCGGACGCCAGCAGCGCCCAGAGCAGCATCGGCACGGTCTCGGCGCGGGGCAGCACGGTCTGAGCCGAGGCTGTGTGAAAACCCCTACCTGTGGTAGACTTTCTGAGGTCGGAGGGGTTCGGGATGGCAGGTTTCATCGAGGGCGTCGAGCGCAGCCAGACGGTGCTGTTTCCGGATCGGCTTGAGGATTGGATGAGTGAGGATGCCCTTGTGCGCGTCGTCGATCTCTTCGTTGACGAACTGGATCTGGCGGAACTCGGCTTCGTCCGCTCGGCTGCGGCACGCACGGGTCGGCCGGGGTATCACCCGGCCGTGCTGCTCAAGCTGTTCATCTACGGGTACCTGAACCGCATCCCGTCGAGCCGCCGACTGGAGCGGGAGGCCGGCCGGAACGTCGAGGTGATGTGGCTGACCGGCAAGCTGGTGCCCGACCACAAGACCATCGCCGACTTCCGGCGCGACAATGCAGCTGCCATCCGCAAGACCTGCGCGCAGTTCGTCGAACTCTGCCGCCGGATCGGCGTGCTGAAGGGCGACTGCGTCGCCATCGACGGAAGCAAGTTCAAGGCGGTCAACAACCGCGACAGGAACTTCACCAAGGGCAAGATCGCCAGCCGGCTGACCCATCTCGAAGCGGATGTCGCGCGCTGCATCAATGAGATGGTCCGGATCGACCGGCAGGAGGAGGGAGAGGCGCGGGCGGAGAAGGTTGCCCATCTCGCCCGCCGCTACGGCCGCATCCGGCGGGAAATCGAGCGGCTGAAGGCGATGGACAAGGCCTTGGCCGACGCACCGGACGGGCAGATCTCGCTGACTGATCCTGATGCCCGTGCGATGGCGACCAGTGCCAGGAACAGCGGCCTGGTCGGATACAACGCGCAGTGCGCGGTCGATGCCGAGACGCACCTGATTGTCACCCATGATGTCACCAACCACGGCTTCGACCGCGACCAGCTGAGCCCGATGGCGACGGCGGCCAGGGAGGCTCTTGGTCACGACGACCTGCACGCAATCGCCGACAAGGGCTATTTCAGCGGCACCGAGATCCTCGCCTGCCATGAGGCCGGCATCACCACGACCGTGCCGCGGCCCATGACCTCCGGCAACGAGGCCAAGGGCATGTTCGTGAAGACGGACTTTCTCTACGACCCGGCGCGCGACATCTACACCTGCCCGGCTGGCAACGGGTTGACCTACCGCGGCACCCGCGAGGAAGGCGGCCTGCAGGTCCGCCGATACTGGATCAACGACTGCCAGACCTGTCCCATCCAGCGCCGCTGCACGAGCGGCACGGAGCGGCGGATCACCCGTTGGGAGCACGAGCACCTGATCGACGCGATGCGGGAACGCCGCGCCCGCGATCCCGACCCGATGACGCTCCGGCGCTGCACGGTCGAGCATGTTTTCGGCACCCTCAAGGCCTGGATGGGCACGACCCATTTCCTGACGCGGCGTCTGAAGAACGTCCGGACGGAGATGGCGCTGAACGTGCTGGCCTACAACATGAAGCGGATGATCTCGTTGATCGGTGCCCGGCGCCTGATGGAGGCGATTCCCGGCTGATTCGCAAAAATGACCGCAGGAAACGCACCTGAGCGCCCGAAAAACGGTGAGATGTCCTTGACGGCTCCTGACCGATCGTCGGCCACGCCGACACACGAAACCACCCGCAGGGCCGCCAAGCCGGGAGTTTCCACACAGCCTCGGCCTTGACCCGATGGCGGAACTCCTCGTTGAGCCGCTCGATGGCGTTGGCCGTGCGCGCCGATTACCATTGTGACGGGTCGAGGCGGGTGAAGGCGAGGAATTGCTGCGCGACAACTTCTTGCGAAACGCAACTTCGCCCTGGGCTGTTGCGCCGTGAACTGGGAAGACCTGCTTGGCCAGGTCCACGCCTGTAGAGCGTCAACCTTCTTGGCCGTGACCGACAACCAGGATGGCCGGTTTTGACCGCTGCGGTCGTTGGTGTTACTCGGCGCTGATCTCCCTAAGCTTGTCGTTGATGTTGTCGGTGGCTTCGACGCCGATGTTGTCGCTGGAGGCTGTCGGCGCAGCGACAGGCTCGGAGGATCGGCGTCGTGCGGCGGCGCGGCGGCGGAAGCTCTCGCCGTTCATCTCGAGGATGGTGGCGTGGTGAACCAGCCGGTCGATGGCGGCGACGGTCATGGCCTGATCGGGGAAGACGCGGTTCCAGGCGCTGAACGGCTGGTTGGCGGCGATGGCGAGGCTTCGCGTCTCGTAGCGCCGGGCGATGAGCTCGAAGAGCACCGAGCTCTCGGCCTGGTCCTTCTGGGCGTAGGTGATGTCGTCGAGAATGATCAGGTCGAACTTGTCGAGCTTCGCGAGTGCGGCCTCGAGGACCAGATCGCGGCGGGCGGCCTGCAGCCTCTGCACGATGTCGGTGGTGGGGGTGTAGAGGACGCGCTTGCCGGCCTCGACGAGAGCATGGCCGATGGCACAGAGAACGTGGCTCTTGCCGGCGCCCGAGTTGCCGATGGCGATGAGATTGGCGCCGGTCTCAACCCAATCCCCGGCGGCCAGCGCCTCGATGCGGGCCCGGGTCACGCCGGGCAGTGCCTTGAAGTCGAGCGTTGCCAGCGTCTTGCCGCCGGGGAGTTCGGACTGCTGCAGATGGCGCTGGATGCGGCGGGCATCGCGATCGGCGAGCTCGACCTCGGCCAAAGCTGCGAGGAAGCGCGACGCGGGCCAGCCCTCGGCGTCGGCGCGGTCTGCGAGCATCGTCCAGTGGCGCTGGATGCTGGGCAGGCGGAGAGCCGTGAGCATGGCGGGCAACGCATGCACATCGACGGGGCGCGGGGCAGCGGCGGTCATGCGCGCGCCTCCAGCAGTTCGTCGAAGCGGGCGAGATCGGTGAGGTTGACGGGCGTGTCGTCGGGCAGCTCGCGCCGGCGCGGCTCCAGCTTACTCCTTAGCGCATGGGCTTCGGGCAATTCGCCATGACCGAGGGTCTGGGCAATCAGCGCGGCCAGTTCAGCCTCACAGCCCTCCTCATGGGCGAGCCACAGCAGATCGACCATGCGACGGCAGGCGTCGCGACGCGGCAAGGCGGCGGACAACGCGACCCAGGCCTCGGCGTATTCCGATCGCGGGAACAGGCCGTCGCGGTAAACGGAACCGGCCAGCGCCTGCGGCTTGCGGCGCAGGGCGTGGATGACATGGCGATAGTTGACGCAGTGGACGCGGGTGCCGTCATCGCGGCCGCGACGGCGGGGGTGCGTGACGACAGGGGTCGCTCCGAGAAAGGCCTCGATCCGGTCGTCGTAGACATGGACCCGTTTCGCCGGAGGCGAACCTCCGGTTCGACCGCTTGCCGATCAGTTGGGAGGGCGCCGAGTAGAAGACCTGGTGGACCAGGAAGCCCCCGGTCTTCGTGACCCGCGCGACCACCTCGGTGAAGTCGGTGGTGCGCCGGGCCGGCAGCGGCCTGAGCGCCGCCATCTCAATGCGCACCGCGGACTCGCGCCGGCGGTTGCGTCGAGCAACCAGTTCATCGACGAAGCGGCGCCAGCTGGCGAGATCGGCGAAGTCGCGGGAGCCGCGCAGGATCAGGGCCTGATCAAGGGCGACCTTCAGGTGGTTGTTGTGGGCCTCGACAGATCCATTCTCGTGCGCCTCGCCCGGATTGTTGCGGCTGGCGAGCATGCCGTAGTGGGCGCAGAAGGCGTCATAGCGCTTGGTGACGTCCGCCGCGGCCTCGGCATCGAGGTTCCGATAAGCTGCGGACAGGCTGTCGGTGCGATGCTCGCCAGGCACTCCGCCAAGGGTCCAGAGCGCGTTCTGGAGGTTCTCGGCCAGCGCCGGGAAGCTCTCGCCGCCCAGCACCACGGCGGCATGTTCCCAGCCGCTGTAGGCCAGGACGAAGTGGTAGAGGCGCTGCTCAAGCGGCTGCCCCGCGATCGTCACGCAGAGTTCGTTCGCATCGGTGAAGTCCGACAGCGCCATCCGGCCGGGTTCCGGCGTCTGGCGGAAGATCACGTCGCGCTCGGGTCCGTTCAGGGCACGCCAGTCGCGGACGCGCCGCTCGAGCGTCCGGCGCACGCGGTCGTCGGGGAAGGCCTCCGGATCGCTCGTCTGAAGGTGCCGCAACAGGGTGACGGCCTGAACGGCTGGATCACGCGCGAGGATCGGCAGCAGCACCGGTTCCCACACCGCCTCGAGCGGGTCGGGCACGGTGCGGCCCCGGGGGGCCGGACGTTGCGATGGAAGGCGCGGATCGGCATCGATGCGGCGGGCGGTGCGTTCGCTGAAGCCGGCGCGGGCGGCGGCGACACGCTGGCTGTGCTGGAGACGGTCGGTCATGTAGACTCTCACTTGCTGGTCGGTGACGGGTTTGCCCGGCACGGTCGGATCTCCGTTTGGTAGCAGAGACCTCGACCCTACCGGCCCGCAGCGGCCAGCACCTACCCTTCTCCCCCGAAACGAGGGCCAGCCGCTGGGTTCAGCCTCCGGGACGGGCTACGCCCGTCCTCCGGCTGAACCCAGCGGCCAACTTGCCTGACGGTTTCGGCCAACTTGGTTGTCGCTCATCACACGCCGATGATCGATACTTCGTTCATGGCCATACACTCCTGATCCCGTCGGGCTCATAGTGGTACAAGTGCCGTCAGGAGGGGCTGCCCAACCCATCATCATAGCCATGCCGCGCGTGGGGAGCCACCCGCGTCTTGATTGCAATGCAATCAGTGCTTACTATAGCGGGAAACTGGAGAGCGGCATGGCCAGCATAACGATCCGCAACCTTGACGACGACGTGAAGCGACGCCTGCGCGTGCGCGCCGCTGAGCACGGCCGCTCGATGGAACAGGAGGCCCGGGAAATCCTGCGACAGGTCGTGGGACAGCCAAACGCGCCGAGGAACCTTGGCCGAGCCATCCATGCCAGGTTCGCCGCTGCAGGGGGAATAGATCTGGTGCCGCCGAGCCGCGGCCCGATGCGCAGCACGCCCGACTTCGACTGACCGATGCTCCTGCTCGACACAAACGTCATATCCGAACTCATGCGTGTTGAGCCGGCCGCAACGGTCCTCGACTGGTTTGGCATCCAGGATCCGGCCAACCTGGTCATTTCTGCCGTCACCGAGGCCGAGCTGCGTGCGGGCGTGGCATTCCTGCCGAACGGGCAGCGACGCGACAAGCTTCAGTCGGCACTGGAGGGAATGATCGCGGAGGACTTCCCTGGCCGCGTCCTGCCCTTCGACAGTCGGGCTGCCCGGGCCTATGCAGACATCGCCGCATTGCGCCGGAACGCGGGCCGGCCGATCTTTGAAGCCGATTGCCAGATCGCCGCCATCGCGCGGGCCGCAGGCGCAACAGTCGTAACCCGGAACACAAAGGACTTCGACGGCTGCGGCGTCGAGCTGATCAACCCTTGGATCGGCACATCGAGACTTCCGGTAGGGGAGCCATGATTTCGCGCATGAAGGGGAGATGCCGGCACAGGGGCAGCTTTCAGGCGAGAGCCGCCTGTGATGTTGCAGCACTGCATCCGCGGCAATTGGCGAAAGCGGCCTCCGCGACCCGTGTCGAGAGCGACGCAATGCGAAGGCAGCGGACTCCCTGCCGCCCCGGCCTGCGTGACAACTTGGCGCGCTCGGTCCGGAACGCCCGGTCGAGAGCGCAGCGACGCCGCAACGTGGCTTCCGCAGAACGTCGTTCATACGCGCCGGGGCATGCAGGGCCAGGCAGCGTCTGCGGAGGAAAGTTCGCCGCCGCTTGGACGCGAAGCAAGAGGATGCCCTGACAGCAAGCGGGATAATCGTGAAGCCAAAACTGTATCTTCTCGGTGCATCGTGCTCGGGCGTGTCGACACTGGGCGCGGCCTTGTCTGAACGGCTGAATGTCCAGCATATTGATGTCAACGTTTACTATTGGATGCCAACCGTAAGCTGACGCCGAGGGCCGTCTGGACTTACCGGCTTTTCTCATCTGCCATGATGCGCTCGATGACGTCAGGTTCGCACTTTTCGGCACGCAGGAACCCGAGGATCCCGCCATTCCAGGTACGGATGTCGGCGAGGAGTTCCTGCAGGCATTCGACGCCGCGGTCGGTGAAGGTCGTAATGCCTTCCTCGGTTCCGTTGTCGACCCAGATCTTCTCGCCATAGTCGATGTTGTCGGAATTGGCGCTGATGAACTCGACAAGTTCCACGGTAATCCTCCCCAAGGTTAGAGGGATGCGGAAGTAGAATTTTCTCGGCAGGATGGACGAGGAGATTCCGATGAAGAAGAGCCGTTTCACCGAAGCCCAGATCATGGGCGTGCTGCGTCAGGCGGAGGGCGGTTTGGCCGTGGCCGAACTGTGCCGCGAGCATGGGATCAGCACTGCGACGTTCTACAAGTGGCGGGCGAAGTATGGCGGCATGGACGCGTCCATGATGAGCCAGATGAAGGCCCTCGAGGACGAGAACCGGCGGCTGAAGCGCATGTTCGCCGACCTGAGTATGCAGGCCGACCTGCTTCGCGAGGCCCTTGGAAAAAAGTGACGCGGCCAGCTCAGCGCCGCGAGCTGGCCGAGAAGGCGGTGGCGACGAAGGGTGTGAGCATCGCGCTGGCCTGCCGGGCGTTTGGCGTCAGCGAGACCTGTTTCCGCTACAGCCCGAAGCGCGACGAAGAGAACGAGATGATCGCAGACCTGCTGGTCGGGCTGACCAATGTCCACAAGACCTGGGGGTTCGGGCTGTGTTTCCTGCACCTGCGGAACGTCAAAGGGCACGTCTGGAACCACAAGCGGGTCCATCGGATCTACTGCGAACTGGAACTGAACCTGCGCATCAAGCCGCGGCGACGGCTGAAGCGGGAGAAGCCCGAGGAACTGGCCGTGCCCGAGGCGCCGAACCTGGTCTGGTCGATGGATTTCATGGCCGATCGGCTGGCGGATGGGCGGCAGTTCCGGCTGTTGAACGTGCTGGACGACTTCAACCGCGAAGGTCTGGGTATCGAGGTCGACTTCTCGCTGCCCGCCGAGCGGGTCGTCCGGTCGCTGAACCAGATCATCGAGTGGCGCGGCAAGCCCTTGGCGATCAGGGTGGACAACGGCCCGGAATACGTCAGTTCCACGCTGATGACCTGGGCTTCGAAGCAGGGCATCGCCCTGACCTACATCCAGCCCGGCAAGCCGCAGCAGAACGCTTACGTCGAGCGCTACAACCGGACGGTCCGGCATGAATGGCTGGACCTCTACATCTTTGAAACCATCGAGGAAGTGCAGCAGATCGCCACCGAATGGCTCTGGAACTACAACAATGAACGCCCCAACATGGGCATCGGCGGGGTCACACCTGCCATGAAGCTGAAGATGGCCGCGTGAATTCTACGGCCGGATCCCGCTAAAACCGGGAGGATTACCGGTTGGAGGGCTGCGCGGAGAAGGCCTATCGGCGGCTCAGGGCCGAGGCCGTGATCTGATCGGACGTCATATCGCAGGGGCTTTCTTGTCTGCGAGGGCTATCCAGGCCTCCAGCAGGGGCAGCAGGGCGTTTTCGATGCTGCCCCGTCCCGCTAGAAGTCGCCGGACTTCCGTCTCGAACCGGCCTCCCTTGGCACTTGGCACGATCAGGCCGAACGTCTTCATCAGGCCTCGGATCTGGTTGGAAAGCTCGGTCGAAACCCGGACCAGGCGCCTGCGCGCCGCGACCAGGGTGCGCACCAGCATGCTGTCGTACCCCTTCACGCGGACCTCGCGGTAAAACCCGATCTCGGCCAGATGGGACAGACCGTCGGCATCATTGGCATCGGTCTTGTTCGGCGCCATGTCGAGCGCAGCCTTCGCATGCCGCGCGTCGATGCAGATCGCCGGCAGCCCTTCGGCGCTCAGGGCATGGAAAAACCAGACCGACAACGGGCCCGTTTCGAACACGACCCGCTTTGCACCTGGCGCGCGCCGCCGCAGAACGGAAGCAATGGCACCAGGATCAGAGGGGCACTTGCCACGCCAGACCCGCCGGCCGTCGCGGCGCACGGAAATCGCCGTCTCTTTCAGGGATACGTCCAGACCGATATAGTCGCACATGGTGGTTCTCCATTCGATGTCTGGGCCCGGTGTCCATCGTGAGCCCGTATCTGCATCCTGCCGGGGAACAACCACCCGTCTCGAATTCCCCGCACGCAGCGGCCAGCAGGACCGGCTCCCGCGATTACCCCATGTGTGGAAACTCCCGGCTTGGCGGCCCTGCAGGCGCTTCGTGCCTCCGGCGCGCCCGCCGCCAGCATTATTCCCGGCGGTCCATCCGGCGCAGCGGCCGGAACATCTCCGCCAGTGCCGCATTGATGCCTCCGAAGAGAGGAGTTTGAGATGGGATTTTTGGCACTTGATGTGACGATGACCGGCGTAGTGCTGCGCCAGGTCGATGAACGCGGGACGCGGATCCTCGAGCGCTTCAACACGCATGAGGTCGGGATGCGCCGGGCGCTGATCACGGCGCAGCGCGAGCTTGCGCGTGACGACTCCCTGACTGAGGTGAGAGCAAGTGTTCAGGAGCCCGAGCTGGGGCAGCGACTGAAGCACTGCGTCAAGACGGAAGCGAGCAGCGGCGGCAAGCTCGAGGCGCTGGCCGACACGCTCTGAGCGCGCCCGGCCCACCGCGTCGGTGCCCATACCATGCGGCGGCGAGCTGGAAGGTCCAAGCAGGACCGGCGCAGGTCGTCGCTGCGCCGTGGTCCATCGGCTGCTACTCGGGAGTGGCCTCGTAGAGGCGACCGCCCAGTTCGGATCGGAAGCGTCTTGTTGTCTGTTGTCGCGCTTGGCAGGGCAGGCCAGAGGTGGGAAGCTCGCAACTGCGCTTCGCCGCCAACTGCGCCATGCCCGGTGGGGCAAGATTTGCACGCCGGACCCTGAGGTTCGGCCTTGCCTGCGAAACGATGCGCCTCAGCCGGGCGTTGGTCAGGCGGATCCTGCGCGGCAACCTGGCGGGAGGAGTTCATGACAGACCGTCGGGGCGTCAGGATGACGACAGCAGGATCACACCTGCGATCAGCACTCCGCACCCGACCAGCCGCCACCGCCCCACCGCTTCGCGCAGGATCAGCATTCCCATCAACGCCCCTACCATCATCGACATCTCGCGCATGGGAGCCACCAGGCTGAGCGGTGCCCCATCCGTCAGAGCGGCCAGCACCAGGATGTAGGAGAGCGGAGAGAGAAGGCCCACTCCGATGGCGGTGCTCCAATGTCCCCGCATCGCGCTCATGGCGCGGCGAGGGTGGGCGATCACCAGCGGCAGCAGCAGGAAAAACCGGAGCAGGTTCGAGAACCAGTCGAGCACCACCGGCGCGATACCAACCGCCGTCACCGCGAAGGCGTCGACCACCGTGTAGCTCGCGATCAGGCCGCCTGTCGCGGTGCCCCAGCGGATCCCGGCCTGCCCGCTGGGGCGCGTGAAGGCGGCCAGGCTGCCCCGGGAGGCGATCAGCAGGATCCCCGCGACGACCAGGGCCAGCCCGATCAGACCGGTGCCGGAGGGTGTCTCGCCGAGGATCAGGAACGCCCCGAGGGTCGAGAGCATCGGCCCTGTCCCGCGCGCCACGGGATAGGCCACCGACAGATCGGCCACCTGATAGCCGCGCTGCAGGCACAGGCTGTAGGCCAGATGGATCAACCCGCTGAGAAGGACGAACCCGATGCCCGTCCAGGTCCAGATGATGCCACCATGGACCAGCAGATACAGCACCCATGGCGCGTAGGCGACGCAGGCGATCAGGTTGTAGGCGAAGACGAAGACCGGCCCGACCGATGCGGCCTTCTTGGCGAGCAGGTTCCAGCTGGCATGTATGAAGGATGCGAGAACGACAAGAAACAGCGAGGCAAGCGTCATGGAGACCCCCTTATGCGCCGGTAGGCGCGGTTGATCTCGACGTCTCCTCCCCTGGGCTTTTGTCCCTTGGGTGCAGCCAGGGAACTCCCCCGGTCTCTGCAACGCTCGGTCCTGCGGCGGATCGCCCGGAACCCTAGTTACCACTCGGTCGATGCCGGAGCCTAACCAGGATCTGGTCGGGCGATCAAGGCCCGGCTGGCAGCTTCTTTCGCAGCCACGGCATTGGCTGGCCTGTCTCGCGACAGACGGCACAAGTGCAGGGTTCCCGGTGTTGCCCCGCCGCCGCGCAGCGGCACATGGTCCGGGCCGACCGCCGACTGCGACCCTGCAGGCGCCGCGCTGGAAATGCCGCGGAGCGCAGATCCGGCGTTCGGGATCAGGTGCAATGATGGGCTTCTCGAAGCCCGCGAGATGCCGCAACCGCGTCTCGCTGTGGCTTCGGGCATGGTATGACGCCGGCGTTTCCAGAAGGCGAGACGAGCGCTGGCTGGCACCGAAAGCTGAATATTGGCACCGAAGCCGTCACCGTCTATGCTGCATCGCAGCAAACGGGAAATCGCATGACGGTCCTTCTCATCCTTCTCGCACTCGGGCTCCTGATCGCTGGGGCTTGGGCGGGCCTGTCGGTGCTGGTTCTGGCGCCACTGCTGGCGGCGCTGGCAGCCTTGGCGGCCGGCGAGCCTGTGCTCGCGGCCTATACGCAAGTATTCATGGCAGCGGCTGGCGGGTTCGTGGTCTCGTTCTTTCCGCTGTTCCTGCTGGGGGCGCTGTTCGGCAAGGTCATGGATGCCTCGGGTGCGGCACGGATCCTGGCCAGCGCCATTGCGACGGCGGTCGGGCCCGCGAACGCACTGCTGGCCGTGGTCCTGGCCTGCGCGGTCCTGACTTATGGTGGTGTGTCCTTGTTTGTCGTGGCCTTCGTCGCCTGGCCGCTGGCGCGTGCGCTGTTTGCGGAAACCGGCCTGCCCGCGCGCCTGATCCCGGCGACCATCGCCTTGGGTGCATTCACCTTCACGATGACCGCGCTGCCCGGCACGCCGTCGATCCAGAACGCCATTCCAATGGCGACCTTCGGTACCACGCCGTTTGCGGCACCCGGCCTTGGGGTAATCGCGGCGGCGGCGATGCTGGGGCTGGGGATGGTCTGGCTGCTCTATCGCGCCCGGGTTCTGGCAGGTGATACACCGCCCCAGATGCACCCGTCGCCGCCCCGGAACGTGCCCATGCCACTCTGGGCCGCGCTCGTGCCGATCCTGTCGGTTGCGGCGGTGACGCTTGCCATGGGTTGGGTGGTGCTGCCTGCGCTCGAGACGGAATATCTTGCTTTGCCACTTTATGGGGGGACGGATCTTGGGCGCGTGGGCGGGCTTTGGTCCGTGATTGCCGCCCTGACGATCGCGCTTGTGCTGGCGCTGGTTCTGGGCCGCCCGCCGCAGATGATGAAAACGCTGAACGATGGGGCCGAGTCGGCCTTGCTGCCCCTGTTCAACACGGCAAGTCTGGTCGGGTTCGGGGCGGTTATCGCCTCTCTGCCGGGCTTCGAGGTGCTCCGCCAGAGCCTCGACGGGCTGTCGGGCGGAAATGTCGTGGTGACAGCGGCACTGTCGTCCAGTGCGCTTGCGGGCATCACCGGATCGGCATCGGGCGGCATGTCAATTGCGCTGGATGTGCTGGGGCCTTCGTTGCTGGAGCAGGCGATGGCACAGGGCGTTGATCCCGCGCTGTTGCACAGGGTTGTCTCGGTGGCGACCGGTGGCCTCGACACACTCCCTCACAACGGAGCCGTTATCACGCTTCTGGGAATCTGCGGGATGACGCATCGGCAAGCCTACGGCGACATCTTCATGGTGGCCGTGCTGGCTCCTACGCTGGCCTGTGTGTTGATCATGGGGCTGGGCATGGCGCTCGGAGCGTTCTGAAGTCTGAAGCCGCTGTTCCGGCTGCCGTTGAGGCCGGCCACCACGATGGTCGCCCAACGGGCGATCTTCCGCGCACTGCTTCTCGAACCGGGGACGCTGGTCGCCGACGAGCAGACCTCGCGCCTCAACCCGGTGACGCCGGCCGAGCCGGTGCGGCTCCCGGCCGATCGGCGTGCTGCGACCTTGATCTGAGGCTGCGCCAATTCCGGCCGATCCGACGACGGTCTTCGCCGCTGTTTGAACACCGGCACTGGTGTCAGGTGATGAAAGGCGGGGGCACGGCAACGAGGCCCTCTGACGCAGATGCGGTCGAGCAGCGGCCCGTGTCAACGCCACTGCACCGCCGCCGTTCCCGATCGCCCCAAGGTCGATATCGCGTATGTTCCGACCCTTGAAAAGCCTGCGCAGAACTGAGGGACGCGGTATGGATCTATACGACAGCCGCACGGCCATCAGCGCCTTCCTGTTCAGGAAATGCCGCCCGGAACCCGTGGATCTGGCATTTGTCCTCTGTAGCCCGACGATCAGCAGCCTCCATCCGGCCATCGCACTCTACAAGTCGGGGCTGACCCCGAAACTGTTGATCTCGGGCGCGGGGGTTGCCGTCGATGGATCGGCGGAATGGTCCTTTTACCGCGATCACGCACTCGACGCGGGCGTGGCGGAAAGCGCGCTGCTGCTTGAGAAGGCCGCCCGCAATACCGCCGAAAACGCGGCTTTCGGTGCGGCTGTGATCGAGAGGGAGCTGGGCTGGGCGAAGGTCCGCAGTCTTGCGGTCTGCGCCAAGCCCTTTCACATGCGCCGCGCGATCATGACCCTTCGCCGCCACGTCCCGGCCGATGTGCGGCTGGTGGCCCAGCCCCCGGACGATCCCGGCGATCTGTCTGCGGAAACCTGGTGGCAGACAGCGCAGGGCCGGCAGCGCGTATTCGCCGAACTGGGAAAGATCAGCGAATATGCACTCAAGGGAGACCTGGGCGATGTCTGACCTCGCCCGGCTGCACCTGATCGGTGTCGGGGGAAGCGGCATGCTGCCTCTGGCGCTCCTGCTGAAGCAGGCGGGCCACCCCGTCACCGGCAGCGACAACCTCTGCGCCCCCGCGCGTCTCGCCCTTCTGGAAGCGCAGGGGATCGCGGTCCTTTCGGGGGCCGATCCGACCCTTGCGCGGGCCGCGGATTGTGTGGTGGCAAGCCCGGCCATTCCCGAGACCCATGTGGAACGGCGAGCGGCGCGGCGCGATGGCATTCCCGTCAAGACCCGCGCCCGGATGCTGGCCGAGCTGATCGCCGACCGTCTCACGATCTGCGTGGCGGGCAGCCATGGCAAATCGACGGTGACGGCGATGCTCATCCACATCCTGAGCGCCGCGGGAAAGGGCGATTTCGGCTACATGCTGGGGGCATCCTTTGCAGATCCCGGCATTGTCCCCGCGCGACTGGGTGCGCCCGACGCGCCCTTCGTGACGGAAGCCTGCGAAGCTCATGGCGCTCTGGCGCATTGGCTGCCCTCGCATGCCATCCTCACCAATCTCGATGATGATCACGCGGATCACTATGGCGGGCCGAGCGGGTTGAGGCGCGCCTTTTCAGCCTTCCTGTCGCGACTGCCGCCGGAGGGTCGGGCGGTGGCCTGCGGGGACGACCTGCAGGCCGTCGATATCCTGCGCGAGGCGCGCTGTGCGGCCCTCACCTATGGCTTTCGCGATGAGAATGCCTTGCGGGCGGTTCAGGCCGGGGATGGAAGCGCCACCGTCTTCCTGCACGGAACTGAACTGGGGGCGCTGTCTCTGGCCGTTCCGGGGCGCCACAACCTGCTCAATGCGCTGGCGGCTCTTGGAATGGCGCTCACCCTTGGCATCGGGTTCCGGACCGCAGCCGGCGCGTTGGCCGACTTCCATGGGATCGCGCGGCGATTGAGCCGCATTGGCACGGGAAGCCAGCCGCGCGTCTTCGACGACTTTGCCCATCACCCGACCGAGATTGCGGCCTCGATCGCCGTCCTTCGCGAGACGACGCAAGGGCGGCTGATCGCGATCCTTGAGCCTCAATTGCACAGCCGGGTCTCGCGCATGGCCTTGCGCTTCGCGCAGGCCCTGGGTGCGGCGGACCGCAGCTACATCCTGCCGGTGGCGGCGCTCGGCGAGGCCGTGCAAGCGGGGAACGGAGATGCCGCGCTGGCCGATGCCTGCCGTTCCGTGGGGCTTCCCTGCCAACACGTCTCGGGCATGCCAGAGCTGCTGTTGCGGTTGAAGGACGATCTGCAAAGCGACGACACGCTTGTCGTCATGGCGGGAGCCAGCGGTGCGGCCATCGCTCAGCGGATTGCCGAGGCCCTTTCGCGACCGTCTGCGCGCATGTCTGCACCCGCACCGAGCGTCCTGATCGGAGAGAGGCGGCCCTTGCCGCCCGATCTGCTGACCCTCGTCGCCGCGCACGCCGACCGGCAGCCGACGGCGCCGGCCGTTGACATGGGGCACCGCCGTCTCAGCTACGCGGATCTTGTGCTCAGAACCGATGACCTCTGCGCAACCCTTGCAGCAGCCGGTGTCGGGGCCGGCGACAGCGTAGGTGTCTGCCTTGGCCGGACGGTGGACCGTGTGACCGCGTTCCTCGCCATTCTTCAGCTTGGCGCCATCTTCGTGCCGCTCGACCCGACCCTGCCGGACGAGAGGCTGCGCACCATGCTGGAGACCGCCGGCGTGCGGACGGTCGTCGTGAATGCCGCAAGCCCTGCCTTGCCGGATACCGGCCTTCGCATCGTGAATTGCGGCCAGCTGCCGGATCGGGACGGCCGGCCCGAGGCCTGTTGGCGACCGCAGGAAACTGCGGCGGATGCGCCGGCCTACATGATCTTCACCTCCGGGACGACCGGACAGCCCAAGGCGGTCGAGATCTCGCGCGGCGCGCTTGCCAACTACGCGGTCGCGGCGGCCCGGCACTTCCAGATCACCGCCAGCGCGCGCGTCTCGCAGATCAGCGGCTTCGGCTTCGATGTCTCGGTGGGGGACATGGCCATGGCGCTGGTCGGTGGAGCCTGCCTTGTCTATCCCTCGGATTTGCAGGCGATCCCCGGCCCGCCCGTCGGTCGCTTCATCGCGCAGGCCCGGCTGACGCATCTCTCGCTGACGCCTTCGGCCCTGGCGATCGTTCCGCAGGCAGAGCATCCGCATCTGACCCATGTGATCGTTGCGGGCGAAGCATGCCCGCCCGCGCTGGTCGAGCGCTGGGGGAAAGGCCGCACCTTCATCAACGCCTATGGGCCGACGGAAGCCACGGTCGAAGCTCTGTTCGCCATTTGCGCGCCCGGCAAGCCGGTCGCCATCGGACGGCCGTTCGACAACATGGGGGCCTGCCTGATGGATGAGACCCTCCAGCTCGCCGCACCGGGACAGGAGGGAGAGCTTTGCCTGTTCGGGCCTGGCCTGGCCAACGGGTATCGGCACCTGCCCGCGCTGACCGGGCAGCAGTTCCCGGTGGTCGACATCCCCGGCCAGGGCACGACCCGCATCTATCGCACCGGAGACCGGGCAAAGGTCGGATCCGATGGCGCGCTCGTCTATCTGGGGCGCATGGACAGCCAGTTGAAGTTCAATGGCTATCGCATCGAGGCCGGCGAGGTCGAGGCGGGCCTTTGCCGCCTGCCCGGCGTGATTGACGCGGCCGTCTCGCTCGCCTCCTCTCCTCATTCGCCCGATCGTCTGATCGCCCATGTGGTCTTGATGCCCGGCGCGCCCTTGCTCGATCCGGTCGAGCTGCGCGCGCAACTGCTGCAGCACCTGCCGTCCTGGATGGTCCCCTCGGTCTTCCTTCCGGTTCCCGAGATTCCGCGCAACGCCAATGGCAAGCGTGACCGCAGCGCGTTGCCGGTGCCGCCCCAGGTGACGCAGCCACCGGATGCCCGCACCACCGGCACCGCGACCGAGGCAAAGCTCATGGCGCTGATCGACAGGGAGGCCGGGGCCAATGCCGTCGCCGGCACGCGCGACAGCCTGCGCGATGCCGGAATAGACTCCCTGTCGATGGCGAACCTCCTGTTCGCGATCGAGGACGCCTTCGGCATCACGCTCGATGCCGGGTTCGAGGCCGGTTTCGATACCGTCGAAGTCCTGGCCCTGATGGTGGATGCGCGGCTCAAGGCCCCACATGCCCCCTCGTCGCCCGGCATCGAGGATGCGCTGACCGCCAGGATCATGCCATATCTCGCGACCTGGCCAGGCCGGCGGCTTGGCAAAGCCGGGCTGGTGCGGAGCCTGGCCGACGAGCGGCCGCGTCCGAAGCTCTTCTGGTGCTTCCAGGCAGGCCATGAGCTTTCGCGGCTGAGCGAGAGTCTGGGCGACGCGGCGTCCCTGTTCGGATTGCGCTCGGGACATCTTGCCGTCGAATACAGTGCCGACACTCTCAAGGCGCTCGGCCGGCTCTATGCCGACGAGATCACGGCCATCGCCCCGACCGGCCCCCTGTTCCTTGGCGGGAATTGCCAGGGGGGCCTCGTGATCCGCGAAGCCGGGCTGGAACTGATGCGTCAAGGCCGTAACGTGGCCCTGACCATCCTCATGGAGCAGGGCCGCTTCTTCCATTATCCGGGCACCACCCTGCTTCTCTTCGGCGCGGGCAGCTATCTCAATCCCTATGGTCAGATGAATGCGCCGGAACAGGTGTTCCGCACCGCCTATCCTGCGGGCCATCATGTCGAGATCATCCCCGGGGCGCATGGGCACTATTTCATGCCCGAGAATGTCGATGCCCTCGCCGCGACGATCCTGCGTCACCTCGACTGGCCTGCCCCCATGGGGCGGTCCGATTTCAATCCTGCTGCATGACGGGTCTCGGCGCCACGGTCTGGGTGTCCGGCGTAGCGGGGGCGGGTGGCGAAGCCGGCCACTGCACCGCCCGTGGTGCCGGGGTTTGGTAGCCGAGCGATGAATGCGGGCGCCTTGTGTTGTACAACTCGATCACACAACACCCACGGGACGGAGGAACGGACGCTTCTCGATCCCTGGCATTGATGGGCAGGCCGTCGGGTTTATGTTCACGAGGCCGTCGAGAAGGCGGGCGAGGCGAGATTTCGCGGCAGCCTGACGGGCGTTGCCTCCGCTCGCGGTCTTGAGGTTCCGGCCTGGATGTTCGACCTGCCAGCCAGTCACCACGGGGTGCTGAAGACGGCCCCGTTCGCATCGCTCGGGGCTTTGGCGGGCCTGGCAGCTCTGCTGAATGATACGGCGGACGCGGGCGGCGGGCCGTCGGGATCGGCGGATTCGGGCGCAGGATCGCCATCCTTGAACGCAATTCCGGGAGATGCCCATGCCGCGCCGAACCACACCGCGAGCTGCCTCGACCTCTTCGAGCCCCCTGTGCCGCCGGATCGCTTCCAACGCCGGACTGGAGGAGCCTTTGCCCGACGAGACGCAGGCGACGCTAACCGGACTGATGGTCCGCCTGATCCTCGACCACGCCGACGGCGCGCACGGGCCGCGGAAGGAGGAAGGACATGCTGCATGAGACGATCGGACCGCATCACCTGGAGCGCAAGGCGATCCTCCATGTGCGGCAATCTTCGGCGCACCAGGTGCTGCAGGAACCGCGAGAGCAGCACCCTGCAATATGCGATGCGCGACCGGCTGGTGGCGTTCGGCTGGAGTTCAATCGAACCATCGACGAGGATCTCGGCCGCTCGGCCGCGGGCGGTGTCGCGCGGGCCGGCTTCGACCGGATTGTGGCCGAGGTCTGCCTGGGCAAGATCGGCGCGGTCGCAGCGCGCGAGGTGTCGCGCTTCGCCCGCAACAGCCGCGACTGGCAGCAACTGATCGAGATGTGCCGGATCGTCGACACGGTCCTCGTCGACCAGGAGACGGTTTACGCGCCGCGCCAAGGGAACGACCGACATTGCGCTCGCATCACAGGATCCCGGTCCTCCGCCCGGCCCCCGATGGCATCGAGCCGTGGCTCAACCTGACCGACGCCGCGCTTCTGCTCGGCGTATCGCCGAAGACTCTGAACCGCGCCGGGTTTGCCGGAGTCTCCAACTCCAGATTAAGGTGGAGCATCATGAGCAAGACGACGAACTAGTTTTCCCCTGAGGTGCGCGAGCGTGCCGTGCGGCTGGTTCTCGACCACGAGGCCCAGCATCCGTCGCGCTGGCAGGCGGTGATGTCGATCTCGGCGAAGATCGGCTGCACGCCGCAGACCTTGAACGACTGGGTCAAGAAGGCCGAGGTCGACAGCGGCCAGCGTGCGGGCGTCTCCGGCGAGATGGCCGGGCGTATGAAGGCCTTGGAACGCGAGAACCGCGAGCTGCGCCAGGCCAACGAGATCCTCCGCAAGGCGTCAGCGTATTTTGCAATGATCGAAGGCAGTGCGGCACTGCTTCAGCACTGCCTGAGATGCTCGACCGCCGGTCGAAGTGATGGTCAAGTTCATCGACGACCATCGAAGGGAACACGGGGTCGAGCCGATCTGCGACGTGCTGCCGATCGCCCCATCCACCTACTACGATCATCTGGCGAAGCGGGCCGATGCGTCGCGGCGGGATCGTGTCCCATCTTGTGGTGTAGCTGACCGCGGGCCTCGTGCTCGGAAGCGGGTCGAGCTGGTCAGTCGCGCTGCGCGGCAGGCAGGCTGACGGTGAGATCATCGCAGACCGGAGCGAGGGTTTCCAGCGTCAGGTATCGGCCGCGCTGGACGGTCCATTCCTCGGTCTGCTCCATCAGGATCGCGCCGACCAAGCGGCGGATGGATGCTTCGTTCGGAAAGATCCCGACCACGTCGGTGCGCCGCTTGATTTCGCCGTTGAGACGCTCGATCGGATTCGTGGAATGTAACTTGGCGCGGTGCTGGGCGGGAAAGGTCATGTAGGCCAGCACATCCTCCTCAGCCGTGTCCATGAGCGTGGCGAGCTTCGGCAGCTTGGGCCGCATCTGGTCGGCCACGAGCCGCCATTGCGCCTTGGCCGCCGCGTGGTCCGGCTGGGCGAAGGCGGTGGCGATGAAGGCGGAAACCACCCGTCGGCTGTTCTTGCCGGCATGCGCCAGGGCATTGCGCTGGAAATGGACCCGGCAGCGCTGCCAGCTGGTGGACAGCACCCGGGCCGTGGCAGCCTTGATGCCCTCGTGCGCGTCGCTGATCACCAGCTTCACGCCGGAGAGCCCGCGGCGCACGAGGTCGCGCAGGAACTCGGTCCAGAACGGCTCGGCTTCCGAGGCCCCAATGGCCATGCCCAGGACTTCGCGTCGCCCATCCGTGTTCACGCCGACGGCGATGGTGACGGCCACCGACACGATGCGCCCGCCCTGGCGGACCTTGAGGTAGGTGGCGTCGATCCACAGATAGGGCCATTCGCCCTCGATCGGCCGCGTGAGGAAGGCGTCGACCCGCTCGTCGATCTCTTCGCAGAGCCGGCTGACCTGGCTCCTGGAGATCCCGGTCCCGCCCATGGCCTGCACGAGATCATCCATCGCGCGGGTCGAGACGCCCTGGACATAGGCTTCCTGGATCACGGCCGTCAGCGCCTTCTCGACCGAGCGCCGCGGCTCGAGGAAGGAGGGGAAATAAGAGCCGGTGCGCAGGCGGGGGATGCGCAGTTCGACACTTCCGGCCCGGGTCTGCCAGTCCCGGTCGCGATAGCCGTTGCGCTGCGCCAGCCGCTCGCTGCTCTTCTCGCCGTAGTCGGCGCCAGTCCTGGCGCCCACCTCGAGCTCCATCAGCCGCTCGGCGGCGAAGCCGATCATCTCGCGCAGCAGGTCGGCATCAGCGCTCTTCTCCACCAGCGCACGGAGGTCCATCATGGGTTTGGTCATCGGGGGCATTCCTCGGTTCAAGGTTGGCTCAGCAACCCGACCCTACCGAAAAACCCGATGACCACCGCACCGCCGCCCGCCCGCTACGGCGCTTGATGTGAGCGCGCGAGCGGGCGGCGGCGCTACCGGCGAGCTACACCATTTGAAGGGACGTCACCCGCGGCGGTCGGATCGTGCGCGTCGGGATGAAGAACTGCAGCCCGAGATCAGACGCGTCTTCGACGAGAACTGGCGAGTCTACGGCGTCCGGAAGATCTGGCGGCAGTTGCGGCGTGAGGGCTTTGACGTGGCCCGATGCACGGTCGCCCGGCTAATGAAGAGCATGGATATTCAGGGCATTATCCGAGGCAAGCCGCATAGGACGACAATCCCGGACAAGAAGCAGCCGTGTCCGCTGGACAAGGTGAACCGCCAGTTCCGCGTGCCAGCGCCCAACATGCTATGGGTGTCGGATTTCACCTATGTCGCCACCTGGAAGGGCTTCGTCTATGTCGCCTTCGTCATCGACGCCTATGCCCGCAAGATCGTTGGCTGGCGCGTTAGCAACTCGGCGCATGCGGGGTTCGTCCTCGATGCCCTGGAACAGGCGGTGCATGACCGTCGCCCAGCCAAGGGCATAGGGCTGGTCCACCACAGCGACAGGGGCAGCCAGTATCTGTCCATTCGCTAACGGCCGTAGAACAGGACGCGGGTACCGGCGGCATCGTGATCCCTGGCCAGCACCACCGGGTGACCGGGCGTCTCGCGCAGTTCGGACGCGAAGCCGATGCCTTCCTGATCGGCGGCATGCCATTCGGCGCAGCGCCGGGTCTCGGCGGCATGGGCGGGATCGGTCGAGATGGACTTCATCCGCACGGTCCGGAACAGCCGGTCCAGCGCGTTGTCGAGATCGGCGTCAATATGAGCCAGCACCTTGTCGAGATCGGACATGAGACCCCCCTTGCACAAGCTTCGGACGCTGCGATGACTGCCGGACGCAAGGGCGGAGGGACTTCCGCCCGTGGTCAGAACGGCCAGATGATCGGCACGAGGACCACCGCGATGACGAAGAACCAGATCATCAGCGGCAGGCCGAGCTTCCAGTAGTCGCCGAACCGGTAGGCCCCGGGCTCCATCACCATCAGGTTCGTGGGCGTCGCGACCGGGGTCAGAAAGGCCGCCGCGCTGGCGAGGCACACGGCCATGAGGATCGGCTGCGGGGACACGCCCATCTGCGCCGCCGCGACGACCGCGATCGGGATCACGATCAGCGCCGTCGCGGTGTTCGAGATGATCTGCCCCATCACCCCCGACAGCACGAACAGCCCCGCGAGCAGCAGGTGCGGACCGGCGTCCCCGATCATGTCCACCAGACCCGTGGCCAACAGGTCCGCTGCGCCGGTCTGCTGCATGGCGGTCGAGAGCGGCATCATCGCTCCCATGAGGATGATGGTCGTCCAGTTGATGGCGCGGTAGACCTGATCGACGCTCTGGATGCCGCTCAGGAGCACCGCCCCCGCCGCGAGGACGCCCGCGATGGCCGGCGGTACCAGCCCGGTCGCCAGCAGGACGACCATGGCGCCGAGGATCGCCAGCATGTTCCAGGCGCCCGGACCCATCGGCAGGGCCTGCCGGCGGACCAGATCGGGCGAGTTCACCATCAGCACCTCGGCGGGCTTCAGCCGTGCCTCGAGCGCGGGCCACGTTCCCTGCAAAAGCAGCGTGTCGCCGACCGCGAGCGGCTCGCTCGGGTCGAGATCCTCGCCATGGCGCTGCACGGCAAGCACGATCAGGTCGCCGCTTTCGGTCACCATGCCGGGAAAGAACCGCTCGCCCACCAGCTTCGACCGCGGCGGGATCTGGATCTCGGCGAGGCCCGACTGCCGGTTGAACAGGGTCTTCTCCAGATCGGGCGGGTCGTCTTCCGTGAAGCTCAGGCCCAGCTCGGTCACAAGTTCGGCGGCGGCTTCGGCCGGGCCACGCACGACGACGACGTCGCCCTGCCGGATCGTGTCGCGGCGCGCCGAGAGACCGTCGGCCTCCTTCAGCGTGACCAGCGCAAGCCCCTCGCGGCCGGAGAGGTCGAACCTGCGGCGGGCCGTGCCGACCAGCGGCGAATCCTCGCGCACGCGCAGGTGGTGGACGTCGGTTGCCAGCCGGTACTGCTCGATCAGGGTCATGGCGTGGCGGCTCAGGTCCGGGGGCAGCGTGGCGCTGGTCCGTTCTGGCAGAAGCGCGCGGCCGAACAGCACCACGATGAGGATCGAGCCCGCGCTCAGCGGAATGCCGACCAGCGCGAATTCGAGATAGCCGAACCCGCCGCCCCCGGCCTCGAGCGAGGCTTCCGAGACGAGCACGTTGACGGGAGAGCCGGTCAGCAGGATCTGCGAGCCGGCATGGGCGGCAAAGACCAGCGGCATCAGAAGTTGCGACGGCGACTGGCCCAGCCGGATGGCCATGACCACCACGACCGGCAGCAGGGAGGCGACGGCGCCGTTGACGCTGATCAGGCCGCTCAGAAGGCCGGTCACGCCCATCATCAGAACGATCAGGCGGGTCCGGCTTTCCCCGGCCTGCCGGATCAGGATCTGCCCGGCCCAGGCGGTGACGCCGGTCGCCTCCAGCCCCGCGCTGACCACGAACAGCGTGGCGACGAAGATGATGGCCGGATCGCCGAACCCGGCGAGGGACTGGTTCAGCGTGAGAATTCCGGTCGCCCACAGCAACAGTGCCGCGGTCATGCAGACCGCGATGACCGGCAACCTGTCCCAGATGAAGAGCAACACGACAACGCCGATGATGGCGAACACGGTCCAGATATCACTCACAATACTGCCCCACTACCGCCCGCGACCACGATGCGCCGATCATCGCCGTCGGGCCAAACCGTTGACGCAAATTCCGGAGTGTTGTCTTGATGAGAAGGACGGTCAGTTCGCCGCAAGCTTGCACGACCTTTCTTGAGTTATCAAGCAGCCCATCCGGTGGTGTCGGCGCCGGAGCGCGGACCGGCCTTCCTCCGCGGCGCGGCCCACCGGGTGGTCAGGATCGTTCCGGTAATTTTCGTGGACAATCGGCGCGCCTGTCCGGTATGAATGAGGCAGCCGAACGTTCTCGTGGCGTGACTGGATGCCATGCGGGTGTGTCGCGGATGCCCTCGACGAGCCGGCCATTCTGCCGGAGCTTCGTCTTGGCACGACGACGGCAGCCCGATCCGATCGCATGGCATCCTGTCGGACCACGACCCGGCCGCACCGGGCGGTGCCGAACGCAAGGGCCGTGCCGCCCCCACCTCGAAAGCAGACGCAGAAATCACGACCCGCAGGCTGCACGGCGCGCACCCGCGCGCGGTCTGCGGTCCTTCCACCGGGAATTTCCGGTTCTGGCGGGGCCATGGCCTCGTCCTGTTGCAAGTGACACGGGAAGGGAGGTCGCAGGTGACGAGGGCAACGAACCCGGCTCCGAACCCGGAGATGTCCGGGCCGCGGGGAACGATCGAGCGCGTCGGCAACCGGGTGCCGCATCCGGCGATCATCTTTTTCCTGCTGATCGCCGCCGTGATCGTGCTGTCGGCGATCTTCGGCGCGCTGGGAACGTCGGTCACCTATGACGGCTACCATCCGGCAATCGGGCGACATCGTCGAGCAGACGACCTCGGTGTGCAGCCTTGTCTCGGCCGATGGCATCCGCTTCATGCTGACCTCGCCGGTCGCGAACTTCCTGGGCTTCACCGGAGGGGGCGTGATCCTCGTCGCGATGATCGGTGTCGGTCTTGCCGAGGAGTCCGGGCTCAACGACGCGATCCGCGCGGTGAACCCGGGCGCCGAGATCAGCGTGGCGGGCAACCTGTTCTTCATGATCGCGTTCTCGATCCTGATGGGCCTCATCTGCACCGTTCTGACCGAGCGCATCATCGAACCGCGCCTCGGACCCTACAGGGGCGGCGTGCCGGTCGAGGCGAGCCACGGCCTCTCGGGCAACGAGCAGCAGGGCCCGAGGAACGCGGGCCGGGCGCGCGGCGCGGGCACCATCGCCAACGTGACCGAGGCCATCGGCCTGATCGTGAAGGCCTGGGGCAACCTGGCGGGGATGATCTTCCTTCTGTTCGTGATCGCGAACCTCATCTCCTTCTTCAACTACATCAACCTTGCGACGGTTCTGGCCGTCAACCTTGCCGACCTTCTGCAAGACGCGCCGATCGGGCGCGCGGGCTTCATCGTCCTGTTCGTGCTGGTGGCGGCGATCATCGACATAATGGGCCGCGCTGAGACGCGTCGGCCCCGGATCTGTTTCGCAATGACCCTTGCCATGACGGAGAACGGAACATGAGGTCGCGCGCCATCCCGAACATCCTGCTCGCGGTGAGCCTTGTCGCCGTTCTGGCGGCCTGCGACGAAGAGGAGACCGCCGAAGCCGAGCCGATCCGCCCCGTCCGCACCGTCACCGTCGAAAAGCGGGTCATGGGCGAAACGATCACGCTGGCCGGAACGGTGGAAAGCCAGGTGCAGGCCGAGCTCGGCTTCCGGATCGGTGGCCGGCTGGCCGAGCGCCTGGTGAGCGTGGGCGACCGGATCGAGCCTGGCCAGCCGCTGGCCAGCCTCGATCCCACCGACGAGCGCAACGGCCTGCGCGCGGCCGAGGCCTCGCTGGCCGCAGCCGAGGGCCAGCTGACCGAGGCGCGGACCGAGTTCGGGCGGCAGCGCCAGCTTTACGACCGCGGCTTCGCCTCGCGCGCCGCCTATGACCGCGCCGAGACGGCGCTGACCACGGCCGAATCGGCCGCGGAAGCCGCACGGGCGCAGTACCTGATCGCCGCGCGCCGGCTGAACGACACGAGCCTCGTGGGCGATGCGCCCGGGCGCGTGACGGCGGTGGGTGCCGAGCCGGGCGAGGTCGTCACGGCCGGCCGGATGATCGTGCAGGTGGCGCGCGATGGCGGCAAGGACGCGGTCTTCGACGTGCCGGCCGCCGTTCTCGCCGCCAGCCCCGCCGATCCCGAGATCACGGTGGCGGTCTCGCAATCCCCCACCGTCAGCACGAAGGGCCGCATCCGCGAGGTAGCTCCCCGCGCCGATCCCTCGACCGGCACCTTCCGGATCCGCGTCGGGCTGATCAAGCCGCCGCCCGAGATGCGCCTCGGGACGGTGGTGACCGGGCAGGCCACGTTCGGCGACGCCGCGGGGATCGAGATCCCCGCCAGCGCCCTGACCGGAGGCAACGGACAGCCCGCGGTCTGGGTCGTCGATGCGGCCAGCGGAACCGTCGCCCTGCGCGAGATCGGCGTGGCGCGGTTCCTGCCGGCCTCGGTCACGGTGTCCGGCGGGCTGGAGCCGGGGGACATCGTTGTGACCGCGGGCGTGCAGGCGCTGCGCCCGGGTCAGGCCGTGCGTCTGGTGGAGGCCCGGCCATGATCGGGCCGAACCTGTCGGAATGGGCGCTGCGCAGCCGGCAGCTGACGATCTACATGATGATCGTCACGGTGATCGCGGGCGCCTTCGCCTTCATCAACCTCGGCCGGGACGAGGACCCCAGCTTCACCATCAAGACGATGCTGGTCACCGCCGTCTGGCCCGGCGCCACGCTGGAGGAAACCCAGACCCAGCTGACCGACCGGCTGGAGCGGCAGTTGCAGGAAACCACCGGGCTAGACGCGCTGCGCTCGATCACGCGGCCGGGGATCGTGACGATCTACGTCGATCTCGAGGTGGCCTTTCCCCCCGAACGCGTTCCCGAAGCCTGGCAGGAGGTGCGCAACGCGGTCGGCGACATCGCGCACACGCTGCCTCGGGGCGTGCTGGGGCCGTTCTTCAACGACAACTTCGGCGATGTCTTCGGCATCATCTACGCCTTTACCGCCGACGGCTTCAGCGACCGCGAGTTGCGCGACGAGGTCGATGTCGTGCGCTCGACGCTGCTGCGCGAGGTGCCTGCGATCTCGAGGATCGACTGGCTCGGCGTGCAGGACGAGCAGGTGCTGCTCGAGTTCCAGCCCGACCGGGTTGCCGCCATGCAGCTGGACTATGCCGCAATCTTCAACGCGGTGGCCGCGCAGAACGTGGTGCGCCCGGCGGGCGTCGTCACCACCGCGCAGGAAAACATCGCCCTGCGCGTCTCGGGCTCGTTCGAGACCGACGCCGACCTGCTCGACGTGTCGCTGGTGGCGGATGGGCGGATGATCCGGCTGGGCGACATCGCCTCGGCACGGCGCACGCTGTCCGACCCGCCCCAGCCCCTGCTGCGCGTCAACGGTCAGCGCGCCATCGCACTTGCGATCTCGATGCGCGAGGGGGGCGACATCCTCGATCTGGGAACCCGCGTCACGGCCGCCATGTCCGAGGCTTTGGCCAACCTGCCCATCGGGATCGAGCCGATCCTGATCTCGAACCAGCCCGCCGTGGTCAATCAGGCCATCGGCGAGTTCACCACCTCGCTCTGGCAGACGGTGGCCATCATCCTGACGGTCAGTTTCCTGATGCTCGGTGTGCGACCGGGCGCGGTGGTGGCCATTGCGATCCCGGTGACGCTGGCCGGCGTGTTCCTCGTGATGCAGACCCTGCAGATCGACCTGCACCGGGTCTCGCTCGGCGCGCTGATCATCGCGCTGGCGCTTCTGGTGGACGACGCCCTGACCACGGTGGACGCGATGCTGCGCCGGCTGGCGGCGGGCGACACGCTAAAGACCGCCGCGACCTTCGCCTACCGCAGCCTCGCCGCGCCCATGCTGACGGGGACGCTGATCACCATCGCGGGCTTCGTGCCCATCGGCTTTGCCGAGAGCACGGCGGGCGAATACACGATCTCGCTCTTTCTTGTCGTGGGGATCGCGCTGATCGCCTCGTGGCTCGTGGCCGTGCTCTTCACGCCGATCATCGGCTCGGTGCTGCTCAAGGCGCCCGCCACCGGCACGGCCGAGCCCGGCCCGGGGCGGATCATGCGGGGCTACCAGCGGTTCCTCGGCCAGGCGATCCGGTTCCGCTGGCTGACCTTCGCGGTCACGGCGGGACTGTTCGCGCTGGCCTGGGTGGGCCTCTCGCGGGTGGACCGGCAGTTCTTCCCCGCCTCGGACCGCAACGAGCTGATCGTCGATTTCCAGCTTCCGCGCTCGTCCTCGATCCTCGCCAGCGAGGATGCCGTGGCGCGGATCGAGGCGTTCATTGCGGCTTCGGGCGAGGCGCAATCCTGGACCTCCTATGTCGGGCGGAACGTGATCCGCTTCTACCTCTCGCTCGACATCCGGCCGCCCAGCGATCACCAGTCGCAGATCGTGGTGATGACGAAGGACTTCGCCGCGCGCGAGCGTCTCGAGGTTGCGCTCGAGGACTGGCTGGGCGACGCCTTCCCCGAGGCGATCAGCCGGGTCAGCCCGCTGCAACTGGGCCCCGTCACCGGATGGCCGGTGCAGTATCGCCTGAGCGGGCCGGACATCGAGGTCCTGCGCGCCCGTGCGCTGGATCTGGCCGGCATCGTCGCCAGCGAACCGGCCACGCGCCACATCCATTTCGACTGGATCGAGCCGGCGCGACAGGTGCGCATCGACGTCGATCAGGACCGCGCCCGCCGTCTCGGGCTGACCAGCGCTCAGCTGGCGGCGGTGCTCGACACCGCCGTGAGCGGCACCGCGATCAGCCAGCTGCGCGATGACATCCACCTGATCCCGATCGTCGCGCAGGCGGCGGCCGGCGACCGCCTCTCGCTCGACCGGCTCGAGACGCTGCAGGTGCCGGTGCCGGGCGGGCGCACGGTGGCGCTGGGGCAATTCGCCAACATCACCTTCCGGCAGGAGCAACCCTTCCTCTGGCGGCGCGACCGGCTGCCGACGCTCACGGTCCTTGCGGATGTAGCGCCGCAGGCTACGCCCGAGGCGGTGGTCGCGGCCCTTGCGCCGCAGATCGACGGGATGAATGCCGCCCTGCCGGCGGGATACGAGGTCGAGGTTGGCGGCACGGTGGAGACCAGCGCCGAAAGCCAGGATTCGGTGTTTGCGGTCGTGCCGTTGATGCTCTTCATCATGATCACGCTGCTGATGATCCAGCTCCAGAGCTTCCGCGACGCCGGCATGGTGCTTCTGCTGCTGCCCTTGGGCCTGATCGGGGTGGTGGGAACGCTGCTGGCCTTCGGCCGCCCGCTGGGGTTCGTCGCGATCCTCGGGATTCTCGCGCTGATCGGGATGATCGCGAAGAACGCGGTGATCCTGATCACACAGATCGATGCGGAGCGCAGCGCGGGCTTCGGCGTCAGGGATAGCGCGATCCGGGCCGCCACGAACCGCGCCCGTCCGCTGCTGCTGACGGCGCTTTCCACCGTGCTCGGCCTTCTGCCCATCGCGCCCACCCTGTTCTGGGGGCCGATGGCCTTCGCGATCATGGGCGGCCTTCTGGTGGCCACGCTTCTGACCCTGATCTTCCTGCCCACGCTCTATGTCGCGCTTTGCGGCGACGACGCCGATGCCGTCCCTGCCTGAGACCCGGGCCGAGGACGAGGCCTGCCTCGGCTGGTCCGGCATCAGCGACAAGGCCAGCTATTACCGGCTCTTCGCGGGCTATGTCGTGGCGCAGGTCGCGACCGGCATCGCCACCGTCGCCCTGACGCTTCTCGCCTTCAACCTGGCGGGCGACGAGGCGGGCGCGGTGATCGGCACGGCGCTGTCGCTGAAGATGCTGGCCTATGTGCTGGCCGCCCCGGTCGTCTCCATCCTGACCGCGGGCATCCGGCGCCGGCGCCTGCTGATCGCCCTCGATCTGTTGCGCGCCGGCTGCCTGCTGCTGCTGCCCTTCGTGGCCGCGGTCTGGCAGATCCACGCCATCGTCTTCGTCTTCGCGCTGGCCTCGGCAACCTTCACCTTCGTCTATCTGGCGGTGGTGCCCTATCTTCTGGGCGATGAGGCCGACTATTACAGGTCGCTGGCGCGCTCGCGGGTCGCGGCCGAACTCGAGGGGCCGATCAGTCCGCTTCTGGCCGGCCTCCTGATGGTCGTGCTGTCCGTCGCGGGGATCTTCACCCTGACGGCGGCGGGGTTCGTGCTCTCGGCGCTGCTGATCCGCGCGGCGCGGCTGCCCCACACCCCATTGCCACCCTCCGGCGGGGTCTGGCGCAGGCTGACGCGCGGGCCGCGGCTGTTCGTGGCGACGCCCGCCTTCCGGGCCATCATCGCGCTGGATGTGGTCGCAGCCCTCGGCACGGCGATGGTCATGGTCAACACCGTGGTGATCATCCAGGGGGTTCTCGACCGCGAGGTCGGCTCCACCGCCACGGCCTTCGCCTTCCTGGGCGGGGGCTCCATCCTCGGCGCGCTGGTGCTGCCGCTGGTTCTCCTGCGCATCAAGGATCGGCACGTGATGCTCGCTGGGGCGCTGATCGTGGTGGCGAGCCTTGCCTCCGGAGCTCTGGGCGTCGGGATCGCCGGCCTTCTGGTGCGCTGGACGGCGATCGGCTTTGGCGTGGTCTGGACGATCACGCCGGCCATCTACGTCATCCGCCGTCTGGCCCGGCCCTCCGATCTGCAGGCGATGATGGCCGCCCAGATGACGCTGGCAAATGTCTGCCTGCTGATCGCCTTTCCCGTCGCCGGGTTCCTCGGCGCATGGACGAGCATGCCGGCGACCTTCCTGATCCTCGCCGCCCTGTCGGGACTTGCCACGCTGATCATGATCCGGCTCTGGCCCGAGGATGTCACGCCCGACATCTGACGCCCGCGGCACGGCGAGCCGCGTCCGGGCTACTCCGCGGCATCCGGCAGAAGGACCGGCACGGGCAGATGCGCATCTCCCTCGAGGCTGTCGAGATCGAGGGTCGAGCGCTGGCCGACATGGACGAAGTTCTCCTCCAGCCACGCGTCCGCCCAGCCACGGCCCAGGTCGAACAGCTTGCGGAGGTAGTCCCACTCGGCGTTCAGCTTGCTCGACGCCACCAGATCCTGCACCTCGAGATCGGTATGGATCAGGTGCAGATATGTCCTCGTGTAGGTGCCGAGGTCGATGCCCTTCGCCTCGGCCACGCGCTGCATCAGGCCGATGGCGCGCAATTCCTTGACGAGGCTCGAGTTGAAGCTGATCTCGTTCACCCGGTTCATGATCTCGCGCGCGCTGCGCGGCAGGGCGTTGCGCACCAGAGGGTTGATCTGCACCACCACGATGTCGGGGCTGTCCTCGCTGATCAGCAGCGGGTAAAGGGCCGGGTTCCCGGTGAAGCCACCGTCCCAGTAGGCCTCGCCGTCGATCTCGACCGCGGGGAACATCTGGGGCAGGCAGGCCGAGGCCAGCACCGCGTCGGCCGTGATCTCGCCAGGATTGAAGACTCTCGGGCGGCCGGTGCGCACGTTGGTGGCCGTGACGTGGACGTGCAGCCCGGGCATGGTGTTCACCCGGCCGAAATCCACGCGCTTCACCAGTATGTTGCGTAGCGGATTGAGGTTCAGCGGATTGAGTTCGTAGGGCGAGAAGAGCCGGCTCAGCCCCTCGAAGAGCAGGAAGCCGGGCGACCGGTCGAGGCTGAAGTCGCCCGTCGCCCGTGCCAGCGGGCCGCGCTGGATCGGCGAGAACCGCGCGGCGTCGCTGACGTCCTTCCAGAAGCGGGTCAACGCATCGCGTGCGCCCTGCCGACCGGCCGAGGCCAGCCCGTCGGCCAGCACGACCGCGTTCATCGCGCCGGCGCTTGTGCCGCTGATGCCGGTGATCTCGAGGCGGTCATCTTCCAGAAGCCGGTCCAGCACGCCCCAGGTCAGCGCGCCATGCGAGCCTCCCCCTTGAAGAGCCAGGTTGATCGACTTGCGTTTGTTCGAGGTGCCTGCGGACATGGGATCTCCTGCTCGTGTGCTCGACGTCAGGGAACTGAATCCGGATCTCGGGAAACGATACCCTGCGTGCCGCGCCGCGACAACCGCCATCAGCGGCCCTCATCCTCGCCACGACCATCGTCGACAGCGGAACTCCACCGAACGTGCAGGAGACGGCGCACCGGCTGCTCCCTGCGCATAGCGTCAATCGCCGCGCAAATCGCGAATGTCGACGGGATCGTCCCGTGAGGCATGGCCATGCAAACGTGCAGCCCGGTCTTGCCAACCTACGGCACAGATCCGCCCGATTTTCGGCCCATTCCCGTCTCAGGGTGGAGCAAGCCAGGGACACGAGGGGAGCAATGGGGGCTGTCGCGGTACTGATCGACGGAGACAATCTGTCTGGCAAGCATGCCGCGCGGATTGTGGAGGTCGCGGCGGCGCTGGGTCGACCGACCGTGCAGCGGGTCTATGTCGACGCACAACGCCCCTGCGACTGGCACGCGGCGCGCGGATTTCGCCTCATGCACGCAGGGACGGGGAAGAACGCCTCGGATCTGTTGCTGGCGCTCGACGCGGTCGAACTGGCCCTGCGCGGGGACGCCGATCAATTCGTGATCGCCAGCTCGGATCGCGATTTCACTCATCTGGCGCTTCGATTGCGGGAATACGGGGCCTCGGTGACAGGCGTGGGCGAGGCCAAGACGCCGCAGTCCTTCCGCGCCGCCTGCGCCGATTTCATCGTGATCGGGTCGCAGCGTGTGGCTTCGTTGCCGACGCCGCTTCCCAAGGAGGCGCAAGGCGAGCTGGACCGAAAGATCGGGGCGCTGATGGCTGAGCAGGGATGTGTGAGCGAGGGCATGCGGATTGCGACCCTCGGCCCGCTGATGCACGCTCGGCACGGCACGCGCATCAGTACCTTTTTGGAACGCACCTGGCGGGCCTATCTGGCGGCGCGGCCCGAGCTATACGCGCTGGACCCGCGCGGTCCCGAAGCCCGGGTGCGACTGCGTCTAGGGAAGATCGGCGGGGCCGCCTGATGCACATGCCCGCCCCAGCGGTGCCAAGATTGCGCTATTGGTGACGTGCGACCTGAGCCCCTGTATCGACCGGCTTCAATGGCAATTGTGCCGATCTTGTATCGGCTTGGCGTGGGGCCACCACATCATCCATCTTCCTTGACCATGTGCATGAATGACTGATGGCTCAGGGCCTGCCCATCGGGCGGCCTCCCCGCAGTCAGATTTCGGTGGTGTCGGGCCTCCGCAACCAGTTCAAGCACAGACCGGCGTTGTTGCAGGAGACTCGAGGCGTGACTGCCCCCTTTCCCCGCCGACGTCAGGCGCCGCGGAGGATCTCGGCGGTGCCGAGTGCATTGAAGCGGTTGATGAGGGCGACGCGGATGTGGATCTCGGCGGTCTGGCGGTCGGGGTGCCTTGGCGTGGCGCGAGCCAGGCCATCTCCTTGTCGAGCCAGACCAGCAGCGACGCCAGCTTCAGCGGCGTGATCCGGTCCGCCAGCACGCCCGCGAAGACCAGCCCCGTGGCGCTCGTGAGCGTCGCCAGCGTGCAGGGGCCTCCGAAGGCGCCGTTGCTCAGCCCGAACTCGCCCCTCAGGGCCGCGTTGAACTGGGCGATGAAGGGGGTCTGGCCCGGCATGGTGGCCAGCGTCATCACGAGGTCGCCGGCGATCCAGCTGACCTGCCGCCCCGAGAGGTCGCTCAGGGGCGGCGTCGGTGTCGATGTCATTTCGGGACTATCCTCGGGTCCGCCGCGCCGTGTCGGCGCGCGCAACCGCCACAACGCACCAGACCCGCTTCGAGGTCCAGCCGTTTCACACCGATGTATGCGCCGAAGGCGCCCGGCCGTGGCGGCCGGACATCCTCCCCAGCCTCACCGATAGACGAGGATCGGGATGGTGCAGGAGCGGATCATGGCGGTGGTGGTCGAGCCGATGATCAGGCTGCGGATCCGGCTGTGGCCATAGGCGCCCATCACCAGCAGGTCGAAGCCCTCGGCCTCGATCTTCTCTTCGAGCGCCACCTCGGGCTCACCGGAAACGACGCAGGTCTCGGCCTCGATCCCCGCGGCCAGCAGCGTGCCGCGGGCGCGCTCCAGCTTGCGGTCAGCGTCGTCGCCGCCCGCGCAGGCCAGCGTGATCGCGAGATCGCGGAACACCGGGCTCGCCGCCATCCGGTCGATCGCCACGCGCGAGCTTGCGCCGCCATCAAAGGCCACCAGCACCTTGCGCACGGGCCGGTAGCCGGCGGTCGCGATGAAGACCGGCACCGTCGTCGCGCGCAGGATGCGCTCGAGGTTCGAGCCGAGATGGTCGCTGGCAAAGCCCGCCGCCTCGCCCCGCTTGCCCACCACGAGCGCGCGCACCGAAGGCTCGATCTCGGCCACCGTGTCGATCAGGTTGCCCTGCCGCAGATGGGGCACGGCCTCGACCCCTTCGGCCGCAAGGATCGCATGCGCATCGTCAAGGATCGCCCGCCCCTGCGCCTGCGCCAGCCGCGCGCGCTGCGCATCGAGCGAGGCGAGCTCCTCGAGCAGCGCGGTGCGTGCCCCCAGCGAGAGCGCGCCCGACCGGTCGCCGCGGTCCGCCGCCTCGCGCCGGCCCAGCACATGCAGCAGGTCCACCGGAAGCCCGAGCCGCTGTGCGATCCAGGCCGCGTGCAGGCAGACGCTGCGCGAAAAGCCCGAACCGTCGACCAGCGCCAGTATCCTGTCCGTCATCTCATCCTCCCTCAATGCGCCGTCAGCCGGTCCATGGCGCCGGGCTTGTCGTGGATGGCCAGCCGGTCCACCATGGTTTCCGAGGCCTCGTTCATGCCGATGATCCGCACCTGGGCGCCCTCGCGGCGGAACTTCAGCACCGCCATGTCCAGCGCCTGCACCGACGAGATGTCCCAGATATGGGCGCGGCTCACGTCGATGACCACGCGGTCGAGCGCCTCGCGGAAGTCGAAGGCCGCCATGAAATCCTCCACCGAGGCGTAGAACATCTGCCCCTCGACCCGGTAGATCCGTTCGCGCCCGTCCTTCGAGAGCTCCGAGGTGATGCGGAAGAGCTGCGCGATCTTGGCCGCGAAGAAGATCCCCGAGAGGAGCACGCCCACCAGAACGCCGATGGCGAGGTTGTGGGTCCAGACCACCGTGGCCACGGTCGCCAGCATCACGACCGAGGACGACCTCGGATGCGTGCGCAGCGCCTTCATCGACGACCACGAGAAGGTGCCGATCGAGACCATGATCATGATCGCCACCAGCGCCGCCATCGGGATCCGGCTGACGAGATCGCCCAGACCCACCACGAGGATCAGGAGGAAAACGCCGGCCACGAAGCACGACAGGCGCCCGCGCCCGCCCGACTTCACGTTGATCATCGACTGGCCGATCATGGCGCAGCCCGCCATGCCGCCGATGAAGCCCGTCGCGGTGTTGGCCAGACCCTGCCCGATGCACTCCTGATTGCGGTTCGAGCGCGTGTCGGTCAGCTCGTCCACGATGTTCTGCGTCATCAGGCTTTCCAGCAGCCCCACCACCGCGACGGCGATGGAATAGGGCAGGATGATCTGCAGCGTCTCGAAGGTCAGGGGGATGTCAGGGATCAGGAAGACCGGCAGCGTGTCAGGCAGCGCGCCCATGTCGCCCACCGTCCGCACATCCAGCCCCAGCGCCAGGGTGAGGGTCGTCAGCACGATGATGGTGACGAGCGGCGAGGGCACGGCGCGGGTGATCCGCGGGAAGAGGTAGATGATGGCCAGCCCCCCCGCCACCAGCAGGTAGGTCAGCGGCGGCACGGTCCGCGGATCGAGCTCCGGCAGTTGCGCCATGAAGATCAGGATCGCCAGCGCGTTGACGAAGCCCGTCATCACCGAGCGCGAGACATACCGCATGACGAAACCGAGCCGCAGGAAGCCCGCGCCGATCTGGATCAGCCCCGCCAGAACGGTGGCCGCCAGCAGATACTGAAGCCCGTGGTCGCGCACGAGTGTCACCATCAGCACGGCGGTTGCCGCGGTCGCGGCCGAGATCATCCCGGGCCGTCCGCCCGCGATGGCGGTGATGACGGCGATGGAGAACGAGGCGTAAAGCCCCACTTTCGGATCCACTCCGGCGATGATGGAGAAGGCGATGGCCTCGGGGATGAGGGCCAGCGCCACGACAAGACCCGACAGAAGATCGGCACGCACGTTGCCCAGCCAGTCCTGCCGGTAGGTGGAGAATGAAATCATGAATGTCCCGTTCCTGCCCGGCCGTGGCCTTCGGCCCGCCGGTGGATGTTCTGTCTGTTCTGATCGGTTGTCCGGCGGATCGGCGGCCGGAGGAGCCACCCGGGGATCGCACCCGGGTCCTGACGAATGGCCCGCCCTTAGCCCAACTGCGGAGCGATGCCAAGCGGCACGATCTTCGCGCCGGCGGTCTCGACGGCGTGCAAAGTCCGGCTCTGCCGCGCGGTGACGCAGTTCGAAGCACCCGGAGAATGGCCGCCTGCATCGTTGCCCGGCGATCAACATGTATCGGGCGACAGCGATACAAGAGGGTTCGGGATGTTCGACCGGAACACCCCGTAACAGGCGACGCCCATCGAGACGGAACGGGTTGCCGCGATTGCCAAGGCGATGGCGCATCCGGCTCGGGTGGAGATCAGCGCCGTCCTGCTGTCGATGCCAGGCTGCATCGGCGGGACATCGTGGATCAGGTCGGGCCGGCGCAATCGACGGTCTCGCAACATCTGCGGATCCTGAAGGCATCGGGGCTGGTTCACGGCACGATCGACCATCCCCGGATCTGCCATGCGCTCGACCCGACGGCCCTCGCGCCGTTGCGCGCGCTGCTCGACGCCATTGCCGCGCGTCACGCCGACGGTGACGCGCCCTGCTGCTACACCCCCCAAGGCTGCGTTCCCAGGGGGACCGCGCCATGACCGCACGTGTTCGCAACCTGCGGACGACCGATCCACGCCCACGCGGGGGGCAACGGCATGCCGATGGAACGTTCCGGGTCAGGCGACGAACACCTGATCTCCGTTCATCCATGTCTCGAGCACCCGGATGTTCCTGATGGTATCGGGGTCGACCCGCCTTGGGTCCTGTTCCAGGATCACGAGATCCGCCATCTTCCCGACTTCGAGGCTGCCGACCTCATGGTCCGAGAACAACTGCCAGGCGGCCTCCGAGGTCATCGCGCGGATCGCGGATTCGACGGATATGCGCTCTCCCGGATTGAGGACAAAGTCCGGTTCCTTCCACGTCCGGCGGGTCACGGCCATCTGGATCATGTGAAGAGGATCGGGTTCGGTCACCGTGAAGTCGGAATGGAGCGTGAAGCCGACACCGGCCTCCTCCACGCTGCGGCAGCGGTCAAGGTTGTTGACGCGCTCCGGGCCGAAGACGCGGTCGCGCATCCAGACACCCCAGAAATGGACATGCCCGATCAGGAAGCTCGCCGAGACGCCGAGGTCCTTCATGCGCGCGATCTGGTCGTCATGCAGCATGGAACAATGCTCGATCCGGGTGCGGATGAGGCTCATGTCGATGCCGGCATCGCGCACGGCCTCGCAGGCATCGAGCACCATGTCGATCCCGGCGTCGCCGTTCGCGTGAAGGGCGAGAGGCCAACCCTTCGCGGCGCGGTCGAGGGCGATGCTGGTCATCTCCTCGGGCGTCATGTAGGCGGTTCCGCGGCTGTCCGAGCCGAGATAGGGCTCTCGCTGGAGGCCGGTGAAGCCCTGGTTCGATCCGTCCGCGACGAGCTTGTAGCCCGTGATCCGTGCGAGGGCGTCGCCTGTGCCCGGCCCGATCCCCGACTCGTCCCAGGCAGAGGAACCGACGGTGTAGAAGGGATAGGCCCGGATGCGCGCCTTGAGCCGACCCGAGGCCGCCGCGCCAAGAACGATGGCCGCGTCCTCGGGTGAGCCGGTCAGCGTTCCCAGCGCCAGTTCGCTGACCGTGGTCAGACCGAGGCGGCCCCAGTCCGACAGCAGGTCGATCAGCGCCGTCACCGGATCGAGCCGTCCCATCGCCGGTGCTGCCGAGACAACCTTGAGGAAGGAGACGTTGTTCTTCATGACGCCGGTCAGCCGGCCCTCGGCGTCGCGGACGAACTCGGCGCCCGGCGGGTCGGGGATGTCCTCCGGGATGCCAGCCGCCTCGAAGGCCTTGCGATTGGCATAGGCAAGGTGACCCGAGGCGTTCATGACGAAGACCGGCACCTCTGTCGAGACGGCATCGAGTTCCGCGAAGGTCAGCGCTTCCGGTCCTTCCTGCAATGCGGGGTCGAAATTGCGGGCCAGTATCCACTCTCCCGGGGGCGTCCCTGGCACCAGCGATCGCAGGTGGTCGAGGATCTCCGCCGCCGTGCCAAAGCGCGATATGCCGACGTTCGTCATGATGCCGCCGACGGCGGCCCCCGAAACGACATGCGTGTGCGGCTCGATGAAGCCCGGCAGCATCGTGCGCCCCGCGAGATCGACCTCAACCGCATCTTCGCCGGCGGCGGCGCGCACGTCCTGAATGCTCCCGACCGCGATGATCCTGTCGCCCCGGATGGCAATGGCCTCAGCCTCGGAGAACGCCGCATCGACAGTCAGGATCGTCCCGCCGCTGAAGATCCTCGCAGGGGCGGTCTGCGCCCTGCTCCACGTCGGAAGCGCTGCGACGAGGCCCGTCAAGGCGGCGGTGCCCGACATGAAGGACCGGCGGTTGATCGGAAGTGTCGGTGGAAGTTGTGCCGCCGCCGTGCGGCGCACGCCTTTCAGGAAGCCGTCGAAGGCGCCACTGCAGCAAGGACATCCAAAGCTCTCGTTCATGTCGCCAGTCCTCCCACTGATCTGGTGAGAGGTTACACACGACCAGGACGTCCGTGAAGCGTGCTACAGTCCCGCCCAGCGGGATGATGGGGCGTCGTGAGCCATCCTGTACCGGGTCAAAAGAAGGGCTCTAGCCGCGCCATCTGCGCGTCGGTCAGCCAGAATTGGTTGGTCATCAGTCGGTCTCCTGGCGGAGGCGGAAATCATGCCGCAAGCGGATGTTCACGGGCTCCTGACCTGACCCTAGAGCTTCCGCAGCCGGTCGGACGCGGCCACCACCCCGCCCTCCTCGATCGAGCAGAGGATCCCGCGCAACCGAAGGGTCGCATGGCCGGGCGCCACGATCCAGTCCTTCGCCGCCGCGCCATAGCGCGCCTTCCATTTCACGCAGCCGTCATTGAAGACGTCCGAGACGCGCAGCACCGCCGTGCCCGCACGAAGCAGGCTGCCCGCGGGCAGGTTCGCCTCGGACGTGTCGAGGTCGGCCACGATGGTGTCGCCGGGGTGCGGTGTGCCCTGATGGTCGCGCCAGACGAGGTCGCAGACGCGGGCGGGCAGGATCGAGACCTGGATGCGCGGGTCCGGCCGTCCGTCCGGCAGGCGCAGCCACGGCTGCTTCAGCCAGCGTTCGCCGGGGATGCCGCAGCGGCGCGTGAGCAGGAGCCGATCGGGGAAGCTTCGCCGGTTGAACCCCGCGCGCCAGCACAGCGAGACGATTGGTGCATCGGTCTTGGGCGCGGCCAGGACATGCGGCAAAGCGGCGGCCAGTTCCTCGGCGGTCACGGGATGGGGCATGGGATCAGCGCCCGATGGCGCGGAGATCGGGCGTCGCATCGTCGCCGTCCGCTTTCATGGCGTCGGCAGATGACCCACCGTTCCGTCGAAACAGGTCCGCGGCCGCCCGCTCGCCCGCCGTGGCGCCGCGGACAAACAGCGCCCCGAGCTTCGCCAGCTTCATCCGCATGTCCTCGGCGCCTGCCATCGTGCCCTCTTCAGATGTTCCGGGCTGCCTTCTCCCGACAGGGTGCCGCTGTCAATGGCAGAGGCCGCGCAGGGATTGCGGGCGGCGAGCCGCCCGCAACGGGGTCGTCAGAAATCGCTGCGACGGCGGTTCTTGTCGCGCAGCACCTCGCGCACCATGCGGCCGAAGGCGCGGTCCCGGGCGTGCGCCTCGGCGAGCGTGGCTGAGTTGTGCCGGTTCTCGCGCTTGAGCTTCTCCCACCGCGCGAGGCGGCCGGGATCGAGCCGCCCCTCGGTCAGCGCCGCCCGCACGGCGCAGCCCGGCTCGTTTCCGTGCGTGCAGTCGGCAAAGCGGCAGGCGCGGGCCAGCGCGTCGATATCGTCGAAGACGGCGGCGATGCCCTCGCCCGCGTCGGTCAGGCGCAACTCGCGCATGCCGGGCGTGTCGATCAGCCAGCCGCCCCCGGTGATGGGCCGCAGGTGCCGTCCCGTCGTGGTGTGGCGCCCCTTGGCATCATCCTCGCGGATCGGCGCCGTGGCCTGCGCATCGCCGGTCAGCGCGTTGGCGAGCGTGGTCTTGCCGACGCCCGACGAGCCCGCCAGCGCCACCGTCTGGCCGGGACGGCACCAGTCGGCGAGCGCGGCGCGCACCTCCGGCCCTGTCGCGTCGATCAGGCGCACGGCGACGCGCCGGTCGATCGCCTCGGCGCGCTCACGCCAGGCCTCGGGATCGGGTGCGAGATCGGGTTTGGTGAGCAGGATCACCGGCTCCACCCCCGCGGCGCGGGCAAGCGCGAGGTAACGCTCCAGCCGCGCCGGGTTGAAGTCGGCGTTGCAGGAGGTGACGACGAAGAGCGTGTCGACATTGGCGGCGATCAGCTGCCGCGCGGCCGCGGTGCCCGCCGCGCGGCGCGACAGGCTGCTGCGCCGGTCGAGGAGCCGCAGCAGCCGCACACCGTCGGTCAGCGCCCAGTCGCCCACGGCGATCTCGCCGGTGGAGAGGCCGGGGGGCGGGGTGAGCGACAGGGGACCGGCGGCCGTGAGCGCCTCGACGCGGCTGCGGTGGACGGCCGCGATGCGGCAGGGGGTGGCGGAAAGCTCGTCGAGGTCGAGCTGGCGCAGGAAATCGGAAGCCCAGCCGAGATCGGCGAGCGTGAAGGATGGGGTCAAGGCGAAGCCCTCGCTTGGACACTGAAGGACAGGCGCCGGGGGCGCCGGTGACGTTCAGGCGGGCAGGGCGACGGCGGGTATTCCGCTCAGACGGCCCCGGCCCGGAGGGATGCAAGCTCTGACATGTCCTCTCCCGTGGCTGCGGTGGCAAAGATCGTGCACCATTCTACACCGGCCCCGGCGCCCGTCCAAGGCGGCGCGGACCCGTGGCGGGTCGCCCGGCACGGTCTGCGCCAGAATGGCAACACCAGTCCCCATGCCCGCCGATCCCACGCCCCCTCCCGACGTCGAGTGCGTGCGTCTCGCTTGTCCGTCGAGGGCGTGACCTTCCTCGCCCGGAGGCGGGCTTATGCGTCCGCCGCTCGGGCGGGCAGGCAGTTGGCAGCCGCCGGCGCCATACTCCGAGCCACGCGCTGCCGGTTGCGCGCAGCGCCTCGTCCCGCCGGGGCTTGCGGGTGGAGGACGGATTGACAGTCGCCGTCAACAGGATCAGCACCGCGGCATGGACTTCGAACTGGCACAGCTCGGGCTCGTCGCCCTCGGAGGCGCCCTTGGTGGGACGCTGCGCTACGCGATCTCGGGCCTCGTGGCTCGGCGCTGGGGCGAGAGCTTTCCCTGGGGCACGCTGGTCGTGAACGTGACCGGGGCGGCGCTGATCGGGGCGCTGGCGGCGCTGGTCGTTGTCCCGGGCGATCATGCCGTCCTGCGGCCGTCGCTCTGGCTTGTCTTCGTCACCGGCGTGCTGGGCAGTTACACCACCGTCTCCTCCTTCTCGCTGCAGACGCTGGCGCTCTTGCGGCAGGGCGAGACGGGGCGCGGACTGGCGAATGTCGCAGGCTCGGTTGGGCTCTGTGTCGGAGCGGCGGGTCTGGCGATGGCGGCCGTGCTGGCCACGAGGGGCGGTTGAGATGCGGCGCGACCTGCGGATCTACGCTGCGGTGGCGGCGGGCAGCAGCCTCGGTGCGGTCGCGCGCCATCTGTGCGGCCTCTGGGTGCTCGAGCTTGCCGGCGGCGGCTTTCCTTGGGGAACGCTGGCGGTGAACGTGGCGGGCTCGTTCCTCATCGGCCTTTACGCCACGCTGACCGGGCCGGAGGGGCGCCTGCTGGCCAGCCCCGCGCGGCGGCAGTTCGTCATGACCGGCTTCTGCGGCGGATTCACCACCTTCTCGGTGTTCAGCCTCGAGACGCTCTTCCTGCTGGAACGGCAGGATTACGCGCTGGCGGCGGCGCATGTGGGGGCTTCGGTCCTGCTGTGGCTCAGTGCGGTCTGGCTTGGCAGCCGGATCGGCGCGAGACTGAACCGGCCGAGAGGAGCCTGACCATGCGCGCGACCACGGATGCCGCGCTGCTGCGGCTGATGATCGGCGAGAGCGACGGCGGCAAGGGCCGGCCGATGTATAAGGCGCCGGTGTTCAAGGCGCGCGAGCCGGGGCTGGTGGGGGCCACCGTGCTGCGGGGCGCTATGGGCTTCGGCCGGTCGAGCCGGATGCACGGCTGGCGCTCGCACGCCGGCGGTTGCGCGAACTGAAGGACGAGGCAGGATGAGCACGGACCCGGCAGCAAAGGACAGCACAACCGCAGGCGAGGGAACGGCGGCCGAAGTCTTCGCGGCCTTCCTCAAGCTGGGGCTGACCAGTTTTGGCGGCCCCATCGCCCATCTCGGCTATTTCCGGTACGAGTTCGTCGTGCGGCGGGCGTGGCTGACGGAGGCCGCCTATGCCGATCTCGTCGCGCTCTGCCAGTTCCTCCCCGGCCCGGCCTCAAGCCAGGTGGGCTTTGCTCTCGGGCTGATGCGGGCTGGCTGGCTCGGGGCGCTGGCGGCCTTCGCCGCCTTCACGCTGCCCTCGGCCCTGATCCTTCTCGGGGTGGCGATGACGGCGGGCCTCGCCGCGGGCCCGATGGGCAGCGGCCTCTTCCACGGGCTGAAGATCGTGGCCGTCGCCATCGTGGCGCAGGCGGTCTGGGGCATGGCGCGATCGCTCTGCCCGGACCGCGAGCGCGCGAGCATCGCCGTCGCGTCCGTGGCCGTCCTTGCCGCCGCGCCCGGCGCGTTCGGCATGGTCGGAGCCATCCTCCTGGGCGCGGCCGCCGGTCTGGCCCTCGGCCGTGGCACCGGCGCCGCTGGCGGCGGCCATGTCGCGATGCCCGTCAGCCGCGCGCAGGCGGGGGCAGCGCTCGGGGTCTTTGCGGTGCTTCTGGTCCTTCTGCCGCTGGTGGCGGATCAGGCGCGGGCGCTGGCGGTGTTCGACAGCTTCTATCGTGCGGGGGCGCTGGTCTTCGGGGGCGGCCATGTCGTCCTGCCGCTACTGCAGGCCGAGACGGTCGGGCCGGGGTGGGTCTCGCCGGACAGCTTCCTTGCCGGGTATGGCGCGGCGCAGGCGGTGCCGGGGCCGCTCTTTACCTTCGCTGCCTACCTCGGCGCGGTGCTAGGGCCGGAACCCAACGGCTTCATGGGGGCCGTCATCGCGCTCTTCGCCCTGTTCCTGCCCGGTTTCCTGATCCTGATCGGCGTGCTGCCCTTCTGGGACCGGTTCCGGACGCTGCCGCTGGCGCAATCGGCGATGCAGGGCGCGAATGCGGCCGTGGTCGGCATCCTCGGCGCGGCGCTCTATTCGCCGGTCTTCACCAGCGCCATCGGCGACCTGCGCGACTTCACCCTCGCGCTCGTCTGCTTCGTGCTGCTGATGGCCTGGAAGGCGCCGCCCTGGAGCGTGGTGCTCGTCGCGGCGGTCGGGGGTGTCGCGCTCGGCTGCATCTGAGCGCTGCGCTCCCCCGCGTGGCGCGCTGTTCCTGCGGGAGGTGCGTCTGGCGGCATGGGCTCACAAGGATCCTCAGAGTGTTGGTCGTGGACACCCCCCGTCGGCTCTGATGATGTGACCGCCGCCCGACGGAATTCATGAGCAAAGTGCAAAGAGTTTCGTCGTTGTCGCCGAAGACGGACCCTGCGCCCCGTGCCAGCGGACCTGCCATTACTCTGTTCGGCAATCTTACGCATTCGGAGCCGGAACGATCCACTGGATCGTTCCCGATCGCCCCTCATCACGGCGCCACGGTCCTGCCTCACCCAAGGAAGGTGATCCCGGGGCTGTCCATGAGCAGGTTCAGCGGGCCGTCGGCGCGGCGGCACGGGAGTGGACGGCCAAGGACTCCTGCCGCCGGCACAGGGTGGAACAGTCCGGAACCTGCCCGTCGAGACCGGCCAGGCGCAGGAGGCTGGCCACCATCCCCGCGGTCTGCCCAAGCGGCGGCCGGAACCGGGGCTCCGCCCGTTCAGGGCTGAAAACGGTCCGCAGGACCGTTCCGGGCGCCCTTCACCCTTGATCGACAGGCAGACCTGGATCGCTGCCTCTGAGAACACCGGCGGCCTTCCAGGTCTTCCTTGGCGTGGCGCGAGCCAGGCCATCTCCTTGTCGAGCCAGACCAGCAGCGACCCGCGCCTCCGGAGCGCGTTCGCCATTGTCCTTGGACCATGTATGGATGGCTCCCGCGTGACAAGGGGGTCGGCGTCTTCGGCAACTGGTCGGGTGCGGCCATGTATTCGGCGTCTCGATTGCGGCTTGCCCGGCTGGGTCAACTGGCGGACAAGGAAGTCCCGCGCCCGATGGCTCATCAGCACCGCCTGTTGCGCCTCGGTCTTGACCGAAACGAAACGCACGGTGGGCTGGGTCACGGCCGTGCAGCTGGCCTCGGCATCGTTCGTCGGCTTACGCGGCGCCGCTGGCGCCACGGTCCTCCTCACCATCCGTCTTGCCGCGCCGGACGAAGGGCTTGACGTAGGACGGCGGGATCAGCCGGACGTCGTGACCGAACTTGGCCAGTTCGCGCGCCCAATAATGCGCCCCGGCGCAGGCCTCCATGCCGATCAGACAGGGCCGCAGCCGTGAGAAGTACAGAAGGACCTGCGCCCGCTTCACCTGGCGCCGCACCACCACCGCGCCCTCCGCATCGACGCCGTGAACCTGAAAGACGTTCTTGGCCAGGTCCAGCCCGACCGTGGTAATCTCCTTCATGGATGGCTCCCTTCATGGGTCCGTGTGACAGCACCCAATGTGGCACATCGCGATGCCGGGAGCGGGAGCCATCCACTCCATCAATGGCGCAAAATGGCTTGCTGCAGGTGGACCGGTTCTCGTGCGATCGCGCAACGAAAGCCGGTCTCGCCCTGTGCCCTGCGCTCGATCAGTCCGAACTGTCGCCGCATATCGTGCCCGCACCTGCTCTACACCGGCGTCACGCGGGGGCGGAAGCTGGTGGTCCTCGTCGGCCAGCCGAAGGCGATCGCGATGGCGGTGAAGAACGTCACCGGTCGCCGGCGCTGGTCGCGCCTCGCCGAGTGGCTGGCGGGTGTCGAAGGGAGCTGCGGGCATGATGCGTGAGCTGCCTCACGGGCTCCGTAAGGCATCTCGCGAAACTGGCCGGAGCGGCACCAACGCGTAGAAGCGACAAGCAGCGCAAGCACCATGGCCCCTCCGGCCGGGTTGTGGTCGAGGCAGCGCCGCGGGCGGCCGCGCAAGATGTCGTCGAGGTGCCGGAGCAGGCGCGCCGGGCGGGCAACTAAATCGGCAGAGCGCGCGTGGCGGGGACCGAGAAACCCCCAGGCGAGGCTGAAAAGCACCAGCGCGAGGATGAGGAAGCCGCTCCAAGGTCTCGCGCTTGAAACCTCCTCGGAGGGTGGCACGATGCTCGGAGCGCTGGAACTGAAGGGCAAGGCGCTGATCCTGCGAGTCAATTCGAAGGAGCGCGCGCGCTCGTGGGTCAGGGTCAGGGCTCGGGCCGCCGCCATCATGTTGCCGTGGAAGATCACGGATCGGTGCCTTTCATCGGAGGCGGCCGAAGAGGACCGCGGGTGAACGGACGAACGGGATGAGAAGGCTCGGGCGCGCGCTCCGGCCCGCCCGGGCCAGACGCGCACCCCGGCGTCCGGTCGAAGCCGCGCGGCCGGGGCCGGCGGGCGATCGGCAGGTCTCCTGGCTCACGGGGCTCTGCTCGGCCGGCCTTCCCGGGGGGCAGTGGCATCTTCGGCGTCGCTCGCCGCTCGCAAGTGCGGGGGCAGCCGCGGTTTTGCCCCATCTGGGCGCGCCGCGTTCCCTTTCAGCCCCCGGACGCCCGAAGGAACCGATCATGCGCCTGTCAATCGCAAAGCGCCGGCGCCTGAGGGGCGGTTGACACCGGCGGCCCCCCGCCGCATCGTCGCGGTGCCCTGGTTCCCGCGGTGATCCCGCGGGCGAAGAGGGAAGCCGGTGCAACTCCGGCGCTGCCCCCGCAACTGTGAGCGGCGAGCCATCTGCCATGCCACTGGCCCCATGGGCCGGGAAGGGGCAGCCGGCGTCCGAGCCGCGAGCCAGGAGACCTGCCGGGCCTTGACGACCATCCCGGGCGGCGGGCCCGGAGGCATGGGCCCGTGCGCTCGCGCCGGGATCAGCCACCCTTCCGCCTTCCGGTCAAGCGACCGAAGGAGTGGCCATGGAGCCGAAAGACACAACCCTGAACGAGGCCTTCAAGGGCTTCACCAACCGCGACTGCCCGTTCCTGCCCTGCCATCCGGGGGTGAAGCGCGCGTTCAACTGCCTGTTCTGCTACTGCCCGCTGATCGCCTACGACTGCCCCGGGCCGTATGAGATCTATACCGACCGCAACGGGCTGGTGCGCAAGGACTGCTCGGCCTGTACCCTGCCGCATGACGGCTACCAGCAGTCGTGGAACTTTATCCAGAAGTGGCTGGAATTCCCGCAGCCCTGGTCGGGCCAGCCGCAGACCGACCCGCCGACGCCGCGACCTCGGCCGGTTGAAGGGGCGACCGAGGCCGTGGCCGAGGCGCATCGCCGCCACCGCGAGGGCGAGGTGTGACGTCGCGCGGCGGCGCGGCAAGGGCTACCGGCACGACGCGGTTCGGCGGCTGACCGAGGGGCCGTCGCCGTGCCGCCGGTTGGCCAGCGCGCGGATCTCAACAGCGCGTCGAGGTCGAGGTCCGGCTCGATCCCGTCCGCCAGCCGGTCAAGCGCCGTCTCGATGCGCGCGGAATGGTCCCCGGCCGATCCCGCAGCCCCCAGGGTGCGCAGCCACTGCGCCCGGAAGGCGCCGGAGCCGAAGATTCCGTGCAGGTAGGTGCCCGCGACGCGACCATCCTCCGAGAGCGCGCCCTCGGGCCGGCCGTCCAGACTCAGCCAGGGACGGTCAAGGCCGGCGCCGGTGGTCATCCCCATGTGCATCTCGTAGCCGGTCACCCGCGTTCCGCTGATCGCGTCCGTCGCGGTGATCTCGCAAAGCCGCTTGGACGGGCCGATCCCGGTGTCGATGTCCAGAAGTCCAAGGCCCTCGGTCTCCCCCGGCGGCCCCTCGACCCCGTCCGGATCGCGCACCCGGCGCCCCAGCATCTGGAAGCCCGCGCAGAGCCCCATGGCCCGGCCGCCGTGGCGCTGCTGCCCCCGAGGCTCGCGCGGCCAAAGCTGCCGGCGCGGCGTTGTTGCAGAACACTGAGCGTGAAGGATGCACATCACCCTGAAGGTGCAGATCCCGTATCGCCGTGCCGACGGACCGCTGAACCTGCTGGTGGACAGCACGGGTATCAAGTTCCTTGGTGACGGAAAATGGCAGGCCCGCAAGCATGGTGTTCAGGGACGGCGCCAATGGCGCAAGGTCCATCTGGCCATGGACACCGCCACATCCGACGTGCGCGCGGTCGAGTTCACGCCCAGTCGGGAAGGCGATAGCCCCGTCCTGCCAGACCTCCTTGACCAGATCCGGGTCGACGAAGCCATCGGCACCGTGACCGCGGACGGCGCCTATGATACCCGCCGCTGCCACAGCGCCATAATCGCACGGGGTGGCACGGCTATCATTCCGATCCGCAAGAATGGCAGATTGTGGAAGGAGAATTGCCCCGCGGCTCGAGCCCGCAACGAAATCCTGCGCGCCACGCGTTACTACGGCCGGGCGTTCTGGAAACGGTGGACGGGATACCACGTCCGCAGCCGCGCCGAGGCCAGGATGCGCTGCCTCAAGTCCTTCGGCGAGCGCATCGCCGCGAGAGACCCCGACCGTCAGGCAGCCGAAATCCACATCCGCATCGCCCTCATCAACCGTTTCAACGCCCTCGGCACCGCCGAGATCGCCCGCGTGGCATGAGCATCCGTGGGGTAAGGGGCAGTTAAGCCCCAGGCCTGAGTTCTGCAACAACGCCGGTTTGCGGTGACGATGATCAGCGTGTCCTCGGCGCGGGTCAGTTCCATGGCCTTGGCAATCGCATCGGCGAAGGCCTTGCCGTCCGTCAGGGTGCGGTAGAGGTTGCCGTCGTGCTTGGCATGATCGACCCGCCCGGCCTTGATGTTGAGGTGGAAGCCGTTGCCGTTCTGCGACAGCGACATGATCGCCGCTTCGGTCATCTCGGCCAGCGACGACTCGCCGGTGACCTCGAGCGCCGGAAGTCCTCCGACGCCGGCAGAAAGGCCGCTCGATTTCCGCATGCGCCCCCGTCCGGCATCATGGCCCTGAGAATGGGGTCAGGCCATGGCTCCGGCCCGAGCGGGCGCCGCGGGGCCGGTGGTCGGCCTCTCTTCGTTGCCGGCCTGAAGCGCCTCGGTCGTGCGGACCCAGCGCCAGCTCTCCGCCAGCCCCTCGTCAAGGCCGATCCGGGGCGCCCAGCCGAAGGCTTCGCGCGCGCGAGAAATGTCGAGTACCACGCGGGGGACGTCGAACGCGCGGCCGGGCCGACAGAGCGGGCGGACGGGCGGGCCGCCCGAGGCGCGCACGGTCCGATCGATCCCGGCGAATCTCGGCCACCGAGGTGCCGGTGCCGCTGCCCGCGTTGAAGCATCCCGAGGTGTGCGAGCGGAGGGCACGGACGCAGAGTTCGGCCAGATCCCGCACATGGATGAAGTCGCGCGTCACCTGACCGTCGCCCCAGACCTCGACCGGCTCGCCGCGCGCGGCGCGCCAGAGGTGGGTGCCGATGATGCCCTGGATGCCGGCATGACTCTGCCGCGGGCCATAGGGGTTCGAGGCCCGCAGGATCACCGGCTCGATCCCGTGGAGCGCCTGCTCCATGCGGATATAATTCTCGATGGCGACCTTCACGATGCCGTAGGAGCTGATCGGGCGCAGCGGATGATCCTCGGGGACCGGGTCGGCCTCGGGCACGCCATAGACCGTGCCCCCCGAGGAGAGGAAGACCAGCCGGCGCTTGCCCGTGGCCCGCATCACGTCGAGAAGCCGCACCGTCGCCACGAGATTGCCCTCGATATCAGCGACCGGATTGAGATTTGCGGTCGCGGGCACCGTGGTGCTGGCCAGATGGAGCACCGCATCCACATCGCGGACGGCCTCGAAGAGCTGCGTGGGATCGGTATAGTCGCCCATTACGTAATCGACCGCGGGAAGCGGCGCGCGAAAGGCCTCGGGCCTGCGGTCAAAGACCCGGACACGGACCTCTTCTTGCAACAGAAGGTCGACGACATGCGACCCGATAAACCCGCAACCGCCAATCACCAGAAGCTTCATCTTGTTCCCTCGACAGGCTGATCGCTGGTCAGTTCTACTTCTGATTGTGTTCCGCTATCCTTGATGCCGAGTCAAATGATTCTTAGGATGAGAAAATGCGCGGGGACGGTTCGAGTTTGGTGTGGACGTGCCAGCGGATGCCCGGTATCAAGCATCCTCATGGAGCTGCCGTTGTAGGATCATGCTGGCTGTCACGACCAACGCATTCTCGGGCGGTTCGAATAAGAACCCGCTTGCCGATTGGCCTGAACCGCATGTCATCTTTGTCCTGCTCGAAATGAGAATCGCCTCTAGGGCGATCATGGACCGCAACCCCGCCGCCATCGTGATCGAGCATCTCCAGCCTCCGAAGGGCGCCTTTGCGTTGCTCGAAGACCTGCCGAAATGGCTCGGCCACCATTTGCTCGATCCTGCGCGGCCGCTCGTGTTTCTCGACCGGCCGTTCGAGGCCGAGGAGCTGGCAGAGGAAATGCGTGAGGGGCGCGCTCATCCGCGCGGGGGGCGGGGAGAGCTGGACGCTGCGGGCCGGATCAGGCTGCTGCGACTGGGCGGCATGATCGCCACAAGTCCGCTTCTGCCGCCGTTCCTGCGCTTTCTGGCCAAACGGGACGTGGACGAGGCGACGGCGCTCGACCTCCTGCACACGGCCTTCCCGGACATGGGCGCATGAGCCACCCCGACAGCCTCTGGCGGCGCCTTGCGCCCGCGCATGTCCTTGCAGGACGGCCGGATTTCCGCATCGACCCCGACCGGAAGGGGCGAGCCACCCTCTACAGCGACCTGAGGCCGCGTATCCCCGGCTTCGACGGGATCCTCGCCGGGCTCGTGACGCTGCCCGAACTGTCCGCGGTGATCGCGGCCGGCGAGCCCGACGCCTGCCATCTGGCCTGCGAGCTGATCTGCCTCGGCGACCCGGTCGATCGAACCGTCTCGGATTTCTCGGAGCAGGCCTATCGAGCCTGGTACGCCGATATCGCGAGGGCGGAGATCGACCCGTTCCGCCACTATGTCGAACATGGCCTGAAGGAGCAGCGCCGCACGCTGGCGAGCCTGCGCGACATGCGCCACCGCGGCCTGCGCAAGTACGACCCGGACCTGCCTACCTGCCTGATCGCCGTGCACGAACTGTCACGGACCGGCGCGCCGGTCGTGGCGCTCGATCTGGCGCGCGAGGCGGCCGCCACGCACAACGTGGTGATTGCTGCCCTGCGTGGTGGCGCACTGCTCGAGACTGTTCTTGAATATGTCTGCGATCTTGTCCTGACGGATCAGCCGCTCGAGGTGATGTCGCATTTCAAGGATGAGAGATTTGCAAAGTTCGATTTCGCAATTCTCAATTCCGTCGAGAGCTACGCCTTCACTCCCTTTCTCGTCGCGAACGAGATTCCGTTCGCTGCCTATATCCACGAATATGCCGACTATACCTTCCCCGTCTTCAAGTCGACCTTCACCTCGCTTTTCGCCGACCTGCTGATCTTCTCGTCGGATCATGTCCGGCAGAGCTGGGCGGGCCGGCTTCGGGATGTGGACTTCGACCTCGACCGCGACACGATGATCCTGCCGCAGCGCGAGGGCGCGGTGGGCCGCTGCCCGCCCGAGCGGATCCGCGAGGCGCGGGTGCGGATCTCGGCGCTCATCGGGCGGGACTGCGCGCAGCTGCGTCTCGTCTGCGGCGCGGGCCATCTGCAGTGGCGCAAGGGCACCGACATCTTCGCCATGGCCGCGCAGATCTGCGCCGCGCGCGACCCCGAGACGGTGTTTCTCTGGATCGGGGACGGCCTCAACCCCGAGGACATGGAGTTCGGGGTCTGGATGACCTATCACCTGCGCCAGATCGGCGCGGGCCGCCCCGAGGGCAATATCTTCCTGCTGCCGGCGGGCCCGGCCTATCCAGACGTGCTGGCCGCCTCGGACGCGATGTTCGTCTCGTCGCGGCTCGATCCGCTGCCCAATGTCGTGTTCGACGCGCTGGACGCGGGCTGCCGGGTCGTCCTCTTCGAGGGGGCGAGCGGCTTCGGCGATGCGGTCTACCGACGGTCGGGCCATGTCGAGACCGTCGAATACGGCAACCCGGCCGCGGCGGCCGAGGCGCTGCTGGCGCTGCCGCGCAAGACGGGCACAGCGGGGGCTGCGCAGCCCGCGGGGGGGCTTCTCTTCGCGCGCATCCGCCGCGCGCTCTTCGACCGGCTGGCCGCGCAGCGCCATTTCGTCCGCGGGGCGAGCGACATCGATGCGCCACTTCTTTTTCCGCGCCCCGAGCAGGCCGCCTTCCGCATCCTCGAGCGCGAGAAGATGCAGCGCTACGGCCGCCGCCGCGTCTGGCGCGATCTGGCCGAGGTCGAGGAGACGCTCGCCGCCTCCGACAACTGGGTGCATCGCGCGCTTCGGCTCGCGCCCTATGCGACGGTCGCGGACAGTTCGGACCTGCCGCCCTTCGCGCTGCATGTCCATGCCTTCTACACCGACGATCTGGCCGCGGACGTGCGCAGCCACCGGGCCTTCCGTCTGGCCCGGCGGATCGTGATCACGACCGACAACGAGCGGAAGGCCTCCGAGATCCGCACCCGGATGGGGGCCGAGGGTCTCTATCCCGAGGTGATCCTCGTGCCCAACCGCGGCCGCGACATCCTGCCCTTCATGCAGCTCTTCCTGCCGGGCGGGCCTGCGGGCAAGGACGAGATCTGGTGCCACCTCCACCAGAAGAAGTCGCTCGCCACCAGCGACAGCGGCGATGTCTGGCGCGCCTTCCTGCTGCGAATCCTGCTGGGTGACGGCGCGGGCCTGTCGGATGCGGTGGGCCATCTGCGCGACCCCGCGGTGGGGCTCGTGGCGCCGTTCGATCCCTACCACGTCCCGTGGGACGCCTCGCGCGCGCTGCTGCCGCGCTTTGCGCCACGCCTGCCGGGGCCGCTGCCCGACAATCCGCTGCTCTTCCCGGTGGGCAACATGTTCTGGGTCCGCGCCGGGGTGGTCCGGGCGATGAACGACCTGTTCGGCCCATCCTATCCCTGGCCCAACGAGCCCATTGCCAATGACGGGACGGAGTTTCATCTCGTGGAGCGGCTCTGGCCCACGATGGCCGCGCGCTGCGGCCTCGGATCGGTCTTCGTTCACAAGCTGGATCAGAAGAGAGTGTAGGTCGCATGGAAGTCATCCTGCACATCGGCATGGGCAAGACCGGGACATCCTCGATCCAGGCCGCGTTGACCCAGAGCGCCCCCGCGCTCCGCGAGCAGGGCGTGGAATACCTCGGCATGTGGTTCGACATGATCGACCCGGCCTTCCGCGGCCTTGCGGGGCAGCCGAACTTCTTCCGCTCCGGCCCCGAGGAGATGCAGGCTCACGCCCGGCGCTTCGCCGCATTCCTCGCCGAGCGGCGGCGCACGGGCGGCTGCACCCGCTTCATCCTGTCCAACGAGGGGATCTACGGGCAGGTGCGCACTGTCCTGCCATTCCTGGAGGAACTGAGACGGCATGTGCCGTTGCGACTGGTGGCCTATGTGCGCGATCCGCGCGACTGGTTGCCCTCGGCCTACAGCCAGTGGTCGATCTTCCACAAGAATTACGAAGGGCCCGTGCGTCCCTTCGCCGAGATGGCCCGCCAGCAGGTGAAGGTCTATTCCGGCTTCCAGCTCTGGGGCGAGGCGGCGCGCGACATTCTGACCGTGCGGCCCTTCCTGAAGCAGAAGAACGTGGTCGAGGATTTCGCCGAGGTCCTGGGGATCTCTCTCACGCCGCCCGCCAATCGGCGCCAGGCGCGGGTCGAGGCCGATCAGGCCGCGCTGCGCATCTTCTACAACACCCGCCTGCCTGGCAACACGCTGCCCTGGGTCTTCGACGGGGCCTTCAAGGGACTCGACCTGTCCGCGACGCCGGTGCTCGAGGATGTGGTGGACCGGATGCTCGACTACCGCGAGACCGACCGCATCGTGAGCGAGGCCCGTCCGCTCTTCGACTATCTGCGCACCCGCTTTGGGATCGACTTCCCGCCCTCCGAGACCGAGATCGAGCCGCCCCCTGACGCAGAGGCGCTGCGCCGGCGTCTCACCGAACATCTGCTCCAGATCGTCATGAATCAGGCCGACCGCATACGGGCGCTCGAGGAGGCCGTTGCGGCGCTGCAGGCCCCGACCGGTAAAAGCTGAGCGAGGGGTCAGACATGCAGTTCGGGGAAGAAGATCGAACGGCGCGCAGGCCGAAGTGGGCCGATCCCGCTCCGCGCGGGGGCCGTCCGGGCCCGGACGTCTCAGACAGGGGGAAATGATCACATGCCACTCGACCAAGCCTCCCCGCCGCGCATCGCGCTCGTCGTCCTCGGGATGCACCGCTCGGGCACCTCGGCGCTGGCGGGCGTTCTCGGGCACATGGGCTGCGACCTGCCGCAGGATCTGATGCCCGGCAACGAGGCCAATCCCCGTGGCCATTTCGAGTCGCTCAAGGTCTATTACCTCAACGATGCGATCCTCGCCTCTGCCGGCTCGGCGTGGGACGACTGGGCGCCGGTCAGCCCCGACTTGTATCGCTCGCCCCGCTTGGCTGAGTTCCGCCTGCGCGCGGCCGAGGTTCTCGCGCAGGAATTTGGGGACTCGAGCCTGATCGTGCTCAAGGATCCGCGGATCTGCCGCCTCCTGCCCTTCTGGACCGAGGCGCTGGCCGAGGCGGGGTTCCGCCCGCTCTACGTCTGCACCCACCGCGCGGCGGACGAGGTGGCGGCCTCGCTCACACGGCGCGAGGGCTGGCCCGCCTCGCGCGGACGCCTGCTCTGGCTGCGCCATGTGCTCGAGGCCGAGGCGGGCACGCGGGGACAACCGCGCGTCTTCGTCTCCTACGAGGCGCTGCTGTCGGATTGGCGCGCCACCGTCGCGCGCATCGCGGGAGGTCTCGGGCTTCAGTTCCCGCGGACGCCCGAGGCGGCCGCGCCTGCCATCCTCGACTTCCTCGCCGACGATCTGCGCCACTTCCGCTCCGACGGTCAACGGGCCGGGCCGGAGCTGCCCGACTGGATCCGCCGTCCGCAGGAGATCCTTGGCCGCTGGGCCGCCTCAGGCGAGAGGCCCGAGGATCGGGCCGAGCTGGACGCTATCGAGGCCGAGCTGGACCGCGCGCTGCCGATGCTGCGCATGATCGCGGGCGACGCAGCCCCGGCGCAGGGTGCGCCCGTCCCCTCCGGCCCGTCGGCCGAGGAGGGCGCGAGGCGCGCCGCGGACAGGGCGGCGCAGGCGATGCTCGAGGAGGAGCTTGCGCTGCTGCGTCGCGCGCAGGCCGACGCCGAGGCACGCCTCAGACATGCTTCGGCGCATCTCGAAGCCATGACCCGGCGTCTTTCGGGCGAGATGGAAGCGACGCTCTCGGCCGAGCTTTCGGCGCGCGCGCGCCTGCCCGAGGTCGAGGCCGCCCGCGCCGCGCTTCAGCGCGAGGTGGCTGACCTGCGCGAGAGCCTGCGCCACAAGGGCTATCATGTGGCTGAACTGGAGCGTCATGCGGGCCAGCTTGCAGAGCGCGTGGTGGTGCTCGAGCGGCAGCAGGGCGAACTCGAGCGGCAGCTGAGCGAGGCGACCCTGCAGATCGCCGAACTGGAGGCCCGCCACGCGGCGATCATGGCCAGCACCTCCTGGAAGGTGACGCGGCCGATGCGCTCGGCGATCCAGATGTTCCACCGCCCGAAGCAGACGTCGTGAGGGCCGCGGTCCCCGAACAGACCCGCTCCGGCGGGCCGGGACACAGGCTCCGCGTTGCATTGCTGGGGTGGACGGCGTCAGACCGGGTTCAGCCGGTCGTAGAGCTGGCCCACGGTGCGGATCGAGGCATCCAGATCATCGATGTCGATCTCAAGCCCGGTGGTCTCCTCCAGATCCATCACGAATTCGGTGAAGGCGATGGAGCTGATGTTGAGCCCGCTGCCGAACAGGATGTCGTCCGAAGACACGGCGGGCGCCTTCGCGTAGCGGGCCAGAAGGGCATCGAAAACGGCGCGGTCGATCATCGTCCAAAATCCATCCATCAGTTCTTGCAGATCGAGTTATGACAATGACCCAGACCTTGTCCAGAAGCCTCGCCGAGCTCGATCTGGCGGACCCCGACACCCTGTTCGGCTCCGCCGCGGGCGAGGGTGCGGGAGCCGCGATCCGCGAGGCGGTCGAGACGGCGCTGGGGCAGGTGGCACCGGAGTCAGGACAGCCCCTGCGCGCCTGGCGGATCCGGGTTCTCGCCGTGGCCGGGCGACTCCTCCTCAACCGGGAGTTGCGGAGCGAGGTGGTTCACCTGACGCGCCACGCCGTGCCCGCGCTCACCGACGTGCCGGCGCTCGCGCACCTGCGGCTGGTGGCGCTCTGGCAGTTGAGAGACCGCGCGGGCACCGTGACTGAAGCGAGCCGGGTGCTTGCGCTGCCGGGCTTGCCGCAGGCCGGCCGCCGCGCGTTGCGCCAGTCGGTGCGCCAGTGGGGCATTGAGGGCGAGCTGGTCGAGACGGTCGAGAGCCTGCTCGACTTCTGGCCCGATCCCGAGGCGGCTCTTGCCGATCCCTTTGCCCAGGTCCCCCATGAGGCGCCGCCGCCCTGGCTGGAACGCATGGGCAGCGCCATCCTGCGGCTGCGCGGCGACGATCCCTCGGACGCAGCCTTCATGGGGCGTTTCACCTGGGGGCGCGAACTCTTCCGCCGCGCCGTCTTTCTGACCCGTGTTGCGCGGACGCTGAACGAGAGTGGGCACCCTCTCTCGCCGCTCGAGCGGACGCACATGGCGCTGCATGCCGAGTTGCAGCGGCGCATCCTGCCGCCGGATCCGGCCCCGTTGCTGTCCTGCATCGCAGAGGGGCGCAGCGCGGTCATTGTACAGGCTCATGCGGGTGTGTCGACGGCTCATCAGCTCGGGCTTCCCTTGGGGGAAGTGGGCCTCTCCCACATCTCTCGGAATGCGGCGCCCGCAAGTCGGCCGCAAGATTTCCATCTGGCGACCGGGGCGCCAGGTGCCGCGATCGAGTTCACGAAGCTTGCGCGCATGATGAAGAAGACGCCGCGGATCGTGCGGATCTTTCCCGACGGCGGCATGGGCGAAAAGACGGAGGTGTCGGTTCTGGGAAAGCCCGTTCCCATCGGACGCGGCGCGGCGCATCTGGCGTGGCTCGGCCGGTCCGCCGTCTTCTATTGCGGCTCGCACCGCAAGGAAGGCACCTTCGGCTTCTCGCTCGTGCCGGGTCCCGTCGCCGCCGATTATGCGGATGCGGCCTCGTTCGAGCGCGCCTTCAACGCCTTCTATGCCGCGCGGCTCGAGGAGATCGTCCAAGGCCCCCCGGACGAGATGATGGTGGGTGGCGGCTTCTGGCCGCACCTGGCCAAGTGAGGACATTGCCATGAATTACGTCAGCCACTTCACCGCAGGCCTGCCGCAGCTCGACATCCATACGCTCTCCGAGGATTGGGCGCTGGCCACCTCGCTCGAAAACCACTGGATCCTGCTCGCCCGCAGCATGGGGCTGAAGCCCTCGGAGTGGCTCGACAGCCAGGGCGACCGGATGTACGGGGCGGTGATCCATCTCACCACCTCCTTCGATCTGGCCGATCCCCTGCGCGAGGACGAGGCCTTCGCGGCCGACACGCGCTTCCTCGCGATCCGCAAGCCGCATGCGCTCTCCTCGACGCGCTTCCTCGTTGACGGCAAGGAAAAGGCCGAGGTCCGCATCCTCTCGAGCTTCATCAAGCGCAAGGTGCGGGGGTCCAACAAGAAGTTCGCGAAGGTCCGTGACATCTGGACCGCCGAGGATCTCGACGGCGCGAGGATCGATGCCGAACTTGAGCGGCACCATGCGATGAAGAGCCTCCCCGTCGAGGGGGTGCTCGCGATGGACTACGAGGTCAACCGCATCCAGGATTTCAACACGGCAGACTTCCTGTACTTCAAGAATTTCGTCCGGATCGCGAAGGCGTCCGAATGGCGCGAGAACCGCGGGAAGGCCCCGCGGCTCAACAGCCGGCGCGAGGTCTGGTATTTCGGCAATGTCGAGGATGGCGAGCGCGTGCTGGCCCATGTCGCCCGGGCGAGTGACGCCTGCGCGACCGAGCTTGTCGATGCCGAGGGCCGGCGGCTCTGCCTGTCGCTCGCCGAAGCGCCCGAAGTGACGATCGCACCGCGCTGACCGGACGGTGCTTCTACGCGGGATGTGTCCCTCACAGGACTTGTGCAACTGAGCCCCGTAGTCTCCGGGCACGGTCAGCGTCACGGTGAAGTCCTCGTTGATCCGCCACTTGAACGGCTCGGCGCCGGCGGGGATCAGCACTTCGGCGGGCGGTCCGCAGGCGGCGAGGCGGCCGTGCGCTGGCCGCTCCGCCCCCCGGAACCATGCTCCGCATCGAGGCCGGAGCCCCACCGGGTGACACGGCGCCGCCTCCCTGTTTCCGGTATCGGCCCGCGGCCTGCCCGAGTTGCGGCGCTGGTGCGCGGATAACGCTGTTGACAGGGAGCGGCAGACCGGGTTCAACGGCAGCGTCATCGGTTCTTCCGGCAACGGAAGAGGAAAGAGGGAATGCGGTGAGGCCGGATGGCCGACTCCGCGGCTGCCCCCGCAACTGTGAGCGGTGAGCGAGGCCGACATGCCACTGGGCGCCCTGCCCGGGAAGGCCGGCCGAAGCTGTGATCCGCGAGCCAGGAGACCTGCCGCTGGCGCGCGGGGAGCGATCCCGCGCCTTCCACCGGACGCCGGGGTGCGCGTCTGGCGCGAGGCACGGCGCCGGATCGTGCGACCACCTCGGGCCATTCTCCCCTCCGTCCTTTCACACGACCGCCCCGAAGGCGGCAGAAAGGGACGAATGATGAAACTCCACCACGCGCTGCTTGCCGCGGGCCTTCTGATGCCCGCCGCCGCCGAGGCGCATTTCCAGCTGATCCATGTCGAGACGCCGCTGATCGAGGCGCCGGGCGACGTGCCGGTGAAGCTGATCTTCTGGCATCCGTTCGAGAACGGCCACGTGATGGACATGGGGCCGCCGCAGGCGTTCTATGCGGTCAGCCGCGGCGAGAAGATCGACCTCGCGGCCAGCCTGACGCCCTTCACCTTCACCGGCGCCTCGAATGCGGCGCAGGGCTTCGACGCGGTGGTGCCGGTGACGAAGGCGGGCGACTACGTGCTGGTGGTCGAGCCTGCGCCCTATCTGGAACCGTCCGAGGACATCTTCATCCAGCAGTTCGCCAAGGTCTACCTGAACCGGATGGAACTGCCGACCGACTGGACCGAGCCGCAGGGTCTGCCGACCGAGATCCTGCCGCTGGTCAAGCCCTACAACGTCATCGCCGGATCGACCTTCACCGGCCGCGTGCTGTCCGAGGGTCAGCCGGTCGCCGGTGCCGAGATCGAGGTGGAGTTCATGGCGGCCGAGCCCGACATGGCGACGAACGCGCCGAGGACTCCCGTGGCCGGGCCGATGCCGGGTGGCGCGGTGGTCGCGGTCTCGGACGCGGACGGCTATTTCACCTTCGGAATCCCGAAGGCCGGCTGGTGGGGCTTCGCCGCGCTCGGCACCGGGCCGGTGAAGGAGCACGAAGGCAAGGAGCTGAGCCAGGACGCCGTGATCTGGGTGCGCGCCTGGGACGTGGAGTAGATCCATGCACATCGTCGATGGCGCGCTTTCGGGGCCTGTGGTGATCGGCGGTGCGGTGCTGGCCGCGGCCGGCATCGCGCAGGGCCTGCGTCACCTGCCGGTCGAGAAGATCCCCACAGCAGGCGTGCTGTCGGCGACCTTCTTCGTCGCCTCTCTGGTGCATGTTCCGATCGGCCCTTCGTCCGTCCACCTGATCCTGAACGGGCTCGCGGGGCTGGTGCTCGGCTGGGCCGCGTTTCCGGCGCTCTTCGTGGGCCTGCTGCTGCAGGCGGTCTTCTTCGGCTTCGGCGGCGTGACGGTGCTGGGGGTGAACACCTTCGACATCGCGGCCCCGGCCGTGCTGGTGGGGATTCTCTGCCGCAGGGGGCTCGCCGGGCCGCCGGCGGTCGCGGCGATCTGGGGCGCGGTGGGCGGTGCGCTCGCCGTCGCTCTGACGACGCTCTGCGTTGGCGTGGCGCTGGCGCTCTCGGGCGAAGAGTTCATCCCGGCGGCCAAGCTCGTCTTCCTCGCGCATATCCCGGTCATGGCGGTCGAGGCGGCCATCACCGCTGCCGCGGTCTCGCTGGTCCGGCAGGTCAAGCCCGAACTCTTCTCGGTCATGGAGGCCGCAAGATGAAACTCCTGCTCGCGCTGGTCCTCGTTCTGGCGCCGCTGCCGGCCTTTGCGCACAAGGTGATCGCCTCGGTCTATCCTGCGGGCGCGGCCATCGAGGGCGAGATCGGCTTTTCCAACGGCGACATGGCCGCGAACCAGCGGGTGACGGTGACCGATCCCGAGGGCCGGCCGCTCGGCGAGGTGGTGACCGACGCCGCGGGCGCCTTCAGCTTCACGCCGGCCGAGCCGATTGCCCACGTCTTCCACGCCAATCTCGGCGCGGGCCATGTGGCCGAGGTGACGATGCCGGCCGAGGCGGTCGCGGCGCTTCTGGGGAAGGCTTCCCCCGCCACGCCGCCCGGCGCCGGTGCGATTCCACTGACAACCGCCGCACTGGCGGGGGGAGCCGCGCCGCTCTCGCGGGACGAGATCGCCGCCATGCTGCGCGACGAGCTGCGCCCGCTTCGGCAGGAGATCGCGGCCTACAAGGAGAAGAACGACCTTCAGACCATCCTGGGCGGCCTTGGCTGGATTGCGGGGCTCTTCGGGCTCGGCTTCTACCTCGCCGCCCGGCGGCGGATGGCGGGCTGAGGCTTGGGCCACCTCCTGTCCGCCGACGCCGCTGCCCCGCCGCCCGACGGCGGCGCCTTCCGCCGGATCGACCCGCGCGCGCGGGTGCTGGCAGCGGTGGGCTTTGCCGCAGGCACCGTGGCGCTTTCGACCCTCGCGGCACTTGTCGCGGCGCTGGCGGTGGCGGTGGCGCTGCTGGCCGCGAGCCGCCTGCCTGTCGCGCCGACGCTGAAGCGCATGGCGATGATGGACGGGTTCATCGTCTTCATGCTGGCGCTGCTGCCCTTCACCGTGCCGGGAGTGGCGGCCTTCACGCTCTGGGGGTTCCCGGCGAGCTGGGAGGGGCTGCAGCAGGCCGCGGCCATCGCGCTGACCGCCAATGCCATTATCCTGACCCTGATGGTGCTGGCCGGAACGCTGGAGCCCGCCGTGCTCGGCCACGCGCTCGCGCGGCTCGGCACGCCCGAGCGGCTGGTGCATCTGCTTCTCTTCACCGTCCGCTACGTCGAGGTGCTGCGTGGCGAATACCAGCGCCTGCGCCTTTCCATGCGCGCCCGTGGCTTCCGCCCGCGCACCGACCGCCACACCGTCGCGAGCCTCGGCCACCTCGTCGGCATGATGCTGGTGCGCGCGCTGGAGCGGTCGGAGCGCATCCTCGGCGCGATGCGCTGCCGCGGCTTCACCGGCCGCCTGCCGCTGATCGACCGGCTGGAGTGGCGGCCTGCCGACACGGCGTTCCTCGCCGGGCTCGCGGCCGTGATCACAGCCCTCCTGCTGCTGGACCTCAGCCTTGCTCATTGACCTCCGCGACCTGCATTTCGCCTATCCCGGCGGCGCCCCCGTTCTGCGCGGCGCATCGCTGACGCTGGCGGCGGGCGAGCGGCTGGCCGTCACCGGGCCGAACGGTTCGGGCAAGTCCACGCTGCTGCAACTGGCGGTCGGGCTGATCCGGCCGTCAGCGGGGAAGGTGGTGGCCTTCGGGCAGGAGCGTCGGCGCGAGGAGGAGTTCCATGAGGTTCGCCGTCGCGCGGGGCTGGTGTTCCAGGACCCCGACGACCAGCTTTTCTGCCCCACGGTCGCCGAGGACGTGGCCTTCGGCCCGCTGAACCTCGGCCGGTCGCGGGCAGAGGCGCGGGCGGTGGTGGAGGAGGTGCTGGCGCGGCTCGGCATCGCGCATCTGCGTGACCGGGTGACCCACAGGCTCTCGGGCGGCGAGAAGCGGCTGGTGACGCTGGCCGCCGTGCTGGCGATGGAGCCCGAGGTGCTCCTGCTCGACGAGCCGACGACGGGCCTCGACCAGGCGAACGAGGAACGGCTGACGGCGCTGCTGGCCGGGCTGCCGCAGGCGATGGTCTTCGTCAGCCACGACCGCAGCTTCCGCGGCCGGCTCGCGACCCGCGAGCTTCGTCTGCAGGAGGGGCGGCTGCTCTCCTGACGGTCCGGGGCACGGTTGAACCCTGCAGAAACCGTTCAACAGGAGCGGATCCCACGGACTGTAAACTGGCTTCAAGCGGCCGCGCAGGTGGCGCGGTTCGGCCGCGATGGTCAATGTCGTCGGCGGCTGCGGCACCACGCCCGACCACAGCCGCGCCATCGCGGACGCGCTGGCGGGCCTTGCTCCGAGGACGGTGAAATGAGCCGCCACCTCCGCCTTTCGGGCCTCGAGCCCTTCGTGCTGAGGCGATGCACGCGGTCTTCCTCCACCATGCCATCCGGGAAGGGATGGACATGGGGATCGTCAACGCGGGCCCGGCCCTCAGCCGCGCCGGGCTCTGGCAGTGACGGCACCACGGCGCCCTCAACCCGGATTCAGCGGTCGAACGGGTCGCAGACGATCACCGGGGTCGTGCTTGAAAGCATGGCGAAGCCTGGCCGGTTCTGCCGGGTCCAGGCGATCGAGTCGCCGAACATCGCCTCGACCGTGGCTTGCGGCGCCGCGAACTCCACCCCGAAGCCGTAGAACCGGCTGCCGGGACGGCCGTTGTAGATGTCGAGAGAGCGGACCGGCAGGCCGCGGTAGCTGCCCGAGATCTCGAAGTGGAAGAGCATATGGCCCTCGTCCTCGCGGATCCTCGCATTCTCTATGGGCACCGGAAGGCGCCGCGCGACCCGCGCCAGCACCTTCGGCGTCACGCGGTAGTTGATGATCGGATCGTCGGGATGGATCGGGAAGGCGGTGTTCAGGTCGGCCCGCAGCGCGCGCAGCCCGGCGCTCTCCTCGCAGAACTCCACGTTGTTCAGGAACCGGTCGAGCGAGCCTGCGTGCAGCGGTGCGGCAAGGCCGGCAATCAGCGCGGCCGCGAGACGACAGACCCTATGACGGGCGGCGCACGCGATCCGTCGGCGCAGGTCCGCCGGACCTTTCGGCGGTATGGGCCTTGCGGACCCTGCGGTGGATGCGGAGAGCGAAAACGGCGCCGGGCTCGGCGGCGCCTCGGGAAACAGACACATTCGGAAAGACACTCCAACTCGTAATGGGCCGACGCTATGCGCAAATCCGCTGGCCGGTCAAGTCGCGGCCGCGGCAGGGCGGGCGGGCAGGGAACGGCTGCGGAGATGCTGACCCGAGGCCCTCCGCGGGTGCAGGGCAACATCCGCTCGGCTCCGTTCCGGATCAGGGCCGAGCGCCGGATTGGCAAGGGCGCGATCGTCGCCGCCGCCAGCGTCGTGACGCGCGACCTGCCGCCCCTCATGCTCGTAGGGGGCAATCCCGCCCGGCCGATCCGCTCACTCCGCCACGGCACCGGAGCGCGAACGGACGGTCTGACCGATCGGCGGCGTACCGGATCACGGGCCCGGCAGGGGGAGGGGCGTGAGGATGCGTTCGACCTCGGCGAGGAGGGGCGCGCCGGCCGAGGCGGGCTCGGGGTCCGGCACGTCCGAGGGCACGACACGGGTGTAGTCGTCGGTGTTGCCCTGTTCGGCATCCATCAGGCGGGGATCATCGGGGCCTTCGGTCGTGTGGAAGGCGGGGTCGGGGGCGGGCGCGAGGGTTGGCGGCTCGGGGTAGAGGAGCGGCTCTCCCCGGCCGGCGGAGATGCTGTTGGCCACCGTCCTGAGCACGTTGATCCGTTCGGCGGGCGCGGCGACCAGCACGCTCGACCATGCACCATCGCGGAAATCCGAGCGGAGGTAGAACACGCCCAGCCGGAAGTCGCCGTCCCCGAAGAGGGCGTGGAAGGGCGCGTAGGCGGTCCAGACCCGCAGACGGGGCTTGGGGGCCGGGAAGTAGCTGTTCCGGTCGGGGCGGGCGTTGCGCCGGATGTCGTCCCCGACCGCCTCGGCCACCTCCACCGGGCCGCGCGCGGCGTAGATCGTCACGTCCGGGCTGGCGTGGATCTGGGTGAAGCCCGGCCCGATCGCGCGGCCGGTGGCGGAGCCGCCGGGGACGAGCAGCGAGCCGGCAAGCGCCGGAAGATAGGTGACCTGCCAGCCCGAGGCCGCAAGCCGCTCGCCCGCGTCCGACAGGAAGCTCTCGACCTCGGAGGCGGCGAGGCGGCAGGGCGGGGCGCAGCCGAGCGCCTGTTCGAGCGCGCGCCGGCTCATGCCGCCCCACTCTCCGTCGAGCATGCCGTCGTAGATGTCCGCGAAGGACAGCGCCGTCTGGAGAAAGCGGATCTCGGCGCGCGAGAGGCGGGCGGGATCGAAGGGTCGGTCCTCCGCCTGCGCTGCCATCGCGGCAAGGAGAAGCGTCACCAGACCCGCGGCCAGCGATTTTATGCCAAGCCTCCTCATCCCCGGATCGCCAGGTCGAGCACGGCGGTCCGCGCGTCGGCGCCCCAGCGGCAGTCGATCCGCGCCGGTCCCGCCGGTCGCGAGAGGCCCGCCTTCCGCGCGCAGCTGAGCAGGAGAGCGGCCGCGACGCCGGTCGCCGCGGCCGCGTTGGCGCAGCTTCGGATGCCGGCCTCCAGGCTGGCGGAATTGAGCGTGAGCCGGCAGCGGAGCGCGATCCCCTCGCCGCCGGGGGCCGTGCGCAGCGCGATCACGTTCTCGCTGTCGCCGGCGAAACAGGTGGTGCCGTCGGCCCCGGTCGTCCGGCAGACCGGCGGGTCGGACAGGACGAGCTGCGGGAAGAGCCGCGCGCTCTCGGCGTCGCGGAACGGCAGCTGGTAGGGTACGGGCGTGACGGTGACCGAGGGCTCCTGCCGGGGGGCGGCGGGTGGCCGGGCGGTCACTCCGCCGTCCAGCAGCAGGCGGGTCATGTGGTGGGCGGTGTGGGCATGATAGGGAGAGCCCGTGACGGTCACCTGGTCGCCCACCGCGCCCTCGAGCCGGGTGACGGTGATCTCGGTCACGCCGACGATGGCCGGTTGCGGCATGTCCGGATCGGGGTCGGGATAGATGCAGATCGGCGAGGGCAGCTTCAGCACGTCGCCGCTGACGTTGCGGTAGCCGTCGCTCATCGGGTCGGGCGTGTGCCATGTCCGCCGGACGATGGTTCCGCTGAGCGTCATCGTTCCTGCGTAGCTGTGACAGGGCGCCGGGGGAAGGGGCAGGTCGTCGGGGATCGCGATGCCGTCCGAGAGGGGGATGGCCCTTTCGGCCAGCACAGGAGTCGGGACGGGCAGCAAGGCTGCAAGGACGATCCACGGCAGGCCGCGTGCGCGGCAGGGTTCGGGAGGAACGGTACAGCTGCGCAAGGCGGCACCTCGAACGATTGCGCCGCCGAGAATAGGAAAGGGCCGCGGCACCTGTAAACCCGATATCTCTGCAATGACCGCGAATTGCACTCAGATGATTTTAAAATTACTGAATATTGGTTAATTATCGAGATGAAAAGATTGCGGCGCAGGGGCCGCGACCTGTTGAAGCAGAGGGCGATCCCAATAGCGGCAAGGATCAAATCGGAGCCATCCCGGACTTGCGAATCAGTTTCGGTTCATTGGAGATGTGCTCACATATTTTTGAACGGTGATGCCTTTGACCAGTAAGCTCCTCACAGCCGCACTTGTCGGCATGATTGCACTTGCCAGCGGATGCACGACGGAAACGGTCGGCCACTCCACCAAATCCGCGCCCTCCGGGTTTTCGGTCAGCAGCAAGACCCCGAAGGAAGTCGCGCTCGAGAAGCAGGTGAAGTCGCTCAACCAGCAGTCGCGTGACATCGTGGTCCGCAACACGGTCGAAGGTGCCGTGGCTGGGGCTGTGGTGGGATGCGGCGTGGCGCTGCTCTTTGGAGGCAACGGCGACGATTGCGTGAAGGGCGCGGCAGCGGGCGCGGTGGTTGGCGGCGTCGGCGGGAATGCCGTGGGCCAGCAGGCGGCGCAGAAGAACCGCGATCTGGTCAAGCGCGACGAGGTTCTGGCGAAGCTGAAGGGCATCAACGCCTCGCTCGGGTCGGTGCAGACGAACCTGCGCGACGTCCTGCGCTCGCAGAATGCCGAGATCGCCTCGCTGAAACGGCAGGTCGATGCCAACCAGATCACGCAAAGCGCCTATGACAAGCGGGTGCGGGCGATCAACTCCAACCGAACGGCGGTTGTGAAGGGACTGCAGACGGCGGAGACGAACGTGAACAAGGAGCGCATGGAACTCGTCTCGCTGGAGAAACAGGGCGGCGGGTCGCTGTCGACGCTGCGCTCGGCGGCATCGAGCACCGAGAAGCGGCTGGCAAGCCTGCGCAGCACCGTCTCGCTCATTCCGACGAAATGAAGAAAGCGGGGCCGGCGCGGATTGCCGGCCCATTCCTTGCCCGCAGAGGATAAGCCTGCATGCGTTCCAATTCCTTGCCCGTCGTAGCACTTCTGATCGGCACGGCGCTTGCCGGATGTTCGGGATCGACCGATCCCGCGACGGCGAATCTTTTTGACAATATCGCCAATCTGAATTCCGGCGAATACGACCGGCAGATCGCGCAAAAGGATGCCGAGGCGGCGGCCATTGTCCGCACGAACCAGCGCATGCAGGTCGATATCGACTCGATGCACCGGCAGGCGAACGTCAACCGCCGGACGATCGCGGGTCTGAACCGGCAGATCGCCTCGGCCCGGTCCGAGGCGGCCTCGGTCCGCAGCCAGCTCGGCGGCGACAGGATCCGGCTCGGCCAGCTGAACGGCTACGAGCGCCAGCTGGCGGCGGTGGAGCGCGAGGCCTCGGCCGGCAGCGATCCGGCGGTGCTGCAGGGCGAGATCGCGCGGATCCGCGCCTCGATCCGCGCCCTGGCCAACTGAGCGGAGCAGCAGCATGATGCAGGCAATTGGCGGCTTTGGGCGGGGCGTCGTTCTCGGGCTGGGCCTCGCGCTCGCCGCAACCGGCGCCGGCGCGGAGGGCGTGGCCGAGACGCGCTCGCCCGCGACGGGGCTTGCGGTGGTGGACTGCAAGCCGGCGGCCCCCGCGCCGCAGGACAGCTGCACCCTGCGCATCCCGCCGCTGCATGCGCGCGGCGACATGCGCGGCTCGGGCGCGGGCTTTTCGTTCATCCGGCCCTCGGACAGCCGGTTCCCGGCCGCGGTCCTTCCCTCGGCGACGATGCTGCTGGTCGACCGCACCCCGGGTCCGGGCGGGGCGCGCAAGCCCTTCATCCGGTTCGAGAAGGAGCTGGTCGAGCGGCTGATAGGCGCGCTGCCCCCACAGGAGCTGGTGGCGATCTACACCTTCGACGAAGGCGGCACGCTCCAGCCGCTCGTGCCCTTCACCGACCTGCGCCAGCGCGCGATTGCGGGGATGGAGGGCTTCGTCGCCGGCGGGGTCAACACCCACATCGCGCTGAACCTGCTCGATGCGATCAAGGTCCTTTCCGAGCGTGACGACGTTCTCTACCGCAACATCGTCGTCGTGACCGACGGCGAGGAGGAGGGGCTGTTCGACGATACGGTCCACGAGAGGGCGGTGGCGGAGCGGATCGCCGTCTCCTCGCTCGGCTTCTTCTGGCGCGGCACCGGCAGCGCCGAGATCGGGCGCGCGAAGGACTACCTCGACACCCGCATCACCACGCCGGGCTTCGGCCTGACCACGACGGTGATGCTGCGCAACCGGACCCAGGCGCTGGCCGCGGTGGACGAATTCGCCGGGCGCTACGCCTCGGCCCTGCAGCAGTCGGGGCTGATCGTGCCCGAGGGCAAGCCCGAGGCCGCCGACGTGGTGGTGGAGACGGCGGCGCCGAAGGTGGGCGCGCCGGGCGGAACCGCGACCATCACCCACCGCGTCCGCTTCGAGCCGCACAAGGCCGAGGCCCCGCCGGCGGCGGAGCCGAAGCCCGAACCGGGGCTGATCTTCGGCTATCCGCGGATGTGGGTGCTGGGCGGCGGGGCCGGGGCGATGCTGCTGCTGATCGTCCTTGTCGCGCTGGTCGTCTTCGTCCGTCGCGGCGGCGACGGCGGCGAGGACGAGCTTCCGCTGGGCGAGGACGACGATCTGGACTTCGGCGCGCCCGGACGGCCGATGATGGCGGCTCCCGCCGCCCCGGTGCGCGCGATGGCGACGCTGGTGCGCGAGGACACGCGCGAGCGGCTGGTGGTGCCCTCGCCCACGGCCACCATCGGGCGGGCCGGAACCAACGCCGTGCCCATTCCCGACGACAGCGTGTCGCGCCTTCATGCCGAGCTGAAGCTGTCCGGCGGTGGCCTGATGCTGACCGACATGGGCAGCCTGAACGGCACCTTCGTCAACGGCCGCCGCATCAAGGAGGGGACGTGCGTGAAGGACGGCGACCAGATCGGGTTCGGCCAGATCCGCCTTCGGCTCGTCGCGCCGTGAGCAGATACAGGAGAGACTGACATGCCGAGCGACAAGACCAAGTGGATCTTCGAATCCGACGACCGACCGGCGCGCCGCCGCGACTTCACCGACCTCGGTCCCGACGATACCAGCCTTCTGGGGCCTGCGCCCGGTATCGGCGCGGCGCCGACCGCGCTGGACGCCACGCGCCTGGTGCAGGTCGCGGACGAGCGCACGCGGATCGAGATCGTCGAGGCCATCCCGTTCGAGGAGGAACTTGACCCGGTGGTGGGCTGGCTCGTGGTGACCAAGGGGCCGGGGCTCGGACGCTCGGTCAACATCGGCGCGGGGATGAACATCGTCGGCCGCGAGAGCAGCTGCCGCGTCAGCCTGCCCTATGGCGACATGACCATCTCGGGCGAGGATCACCTGCGGATCGTCTATGACGACGTGAGCCGGTCGTTCCTGGTCGTGCCGGGCAGCGGCAAGAACATCACGCGGCTGAACGGGCAGGTGGTGACGGCGACGCTGCCGCTGCCCACCCATTCCACGCTGGAGCTGAGCAAGAAGACCACCGTCCGCTTCGTCGCCTTCTGCAACGAGGAGTTCGACTGGGGCGACATCGCCCCGCCCGAGGCCTGAGACGACGATGGCGCAGGTCCACGGCCAGCAGATCCTCGGGCGCAGGGAGACGCAGGAGGATGCGTTCGACATCATCCTCCAGAACGAGACGGACCCCCGCTCGGACGTCCTGATGCTGCTGGCGGACGGGATGGGCGGACATGCGGGCGGCGAGGTGGCAAGCGGCCTCGCGCTGCGCGCCTTCGCCCACCATTTCACGCAGGTCGCGCGCGCCCCGCGCCCCGCCGACCGGCTGCAGGAGGCGCTGGAGGCCGCCAACGAGGCGATCCGCGGCGCGCTGGCGCGGGACGCGAGCCTGAGGGGCATGGGCTGCACCCTGATCGCGGCGATCAAGCTGCCCGACCGGCTGGTCTGGGTCAGCGTCGGCGACAGCGCGATCTACCTGCTCCGGCGGGGGACGATCCGGCGCATCAATGCGGACCACTCGATCTTCGGCGAGCTGATGACGCTGGTCGAGGCGGGGCGGATGACGCGGGCCGAGGCGGCGAGCCACCCGCGCCGCAACGTGCTGCGCTCGGCGCTGACGGGGGGTCCGCTGACGCTGGTGGACCTGAACTCGGTGACGCTGGAGCCGGGCGACGTGGTGCTGATCGCCTCCGACGGGCTGGACGCGCTGTCGGAGGCGGAAGTGGTCGAGATCGTGGGCGAGCGGTTTCGGGCCGGACCGCGCGCCGTGACCGAGGCGCTGCTGGCCGCGGTCGAGCGCAAGGCGAACCCGTCGCAGGACAACACCTCGGTGATCCTCTACCGCCACGCGGGGCAGGGCGCGGCCCCGGCGCGGACGCTTCCGCGCAGGCTGGCGGCAACGGCAGGGACGGGGGCCGTGCTCGCGCTGGCGGGACTGGCGGTTTATGCCGGGATGGGGGGCTTCTCGGACCCGCCGGCCCCGCCGACGCCCGAGCCGCCGCGCGGCGCTGCCGAGATGCGCGCCATCCCGGCCCCCGTCGAGGAGGCACCCGCCGCGAAGCCCGAGGCCGCCGAGCCTCCGCCACCCGAGGGTCCCGCCGCAAAACCCGAGGCCCAGCCTGAAAAGCCCTCCGCACCCGAGGCGAGCCCGGCGCCGGCACGGCGACCCGCCGCCCGCGAGGGACGCCCGGTCAAGGACGACGCGCCGGCCAGGGCGGACGAGACATGATGACCGAGCCGCGCCTTCCCAGCGGCACGCGCATCGCCGGTCATGTCATCGTGGACCAGATCGGCCGGGGCGGGTTCGGGATCACCTACCGGGCGAGCGTGCTCGAGACCGGCGCAATCGTCGCGCTGAAGGAATACTTCCCCTGCGACATGGCCCACCGCGACGCGCAGGGCTTCGTCCGCCCGCTGCCCAAGGCCGAGCGGATGTACCAGGAGGGGCTGCGGGCCTTCATCACCGAGGCGAACATCCTGAAGGCGCTGCCGCAGCAGGCCGGGCTGGTGCGGGTGCGCGGCGCCTTCGAGAAGTTCGGCACCGCCTATTGCGCGATGGACTTCATCGAGGGCGAGCCGCTCAGCCGTCTCGTGCAGGCGACGATCCAGCGCACCGGCTTCATCGCCGAGGATCTGCTGCGCAGCTTCCTCGCCCCGATCTGCCTCGCGCTCGAGACGGTGCATTCCACGAACCTCGTCCACCGCGACGTGAAGCCCGCCAACATCATGATCTCGCGCCGCGACCAGCAGCCGATCCTGATCGATTTCGGCGCCGCGCGCCCCTCGGGGCAGCGCGGGTCGCTGGCGATGTTCACCCGCTGCTATGCCCCGGTCGAGCTGTTCCCCCGCGCGCAGGTGCGTTCGGCGCAGCCGCTGGAGGAGGGGCCGTGGAGCGACATCTATTCGCTGTCCGTCATGCTCTACGAGATGGCGACGCGGCAACTGCCCCCCAGCGCGCCCGACCGGGCGGCGGCGGTCGCCGCGGGCGGCCCCGACCCTTACGTGCCGCTGACGGCGCTTCTGGCGCAGCGGCGGTTGCGCGGCAGCTACTCGCCCGCCTTCGCCTCGGCCGTCGATGCCGGCTGCGCGCTCTGGCCCGAGGCGCGGCCGCGGACGGTGCGCCAGTTCGCCTACATGGCCGGCGTCGAGATGGGCGCGGCCCCGCCGCCGTCGCGCCGCACCTCCACCGGGGCCGCGCCCTCGCCGTCCTCGGCGGTGCCGCGGACTCAGCGACGGCCCGTGAACCGCCAGTCCATCGCCATGGTGCTCCTGATGCTGCTGATCGCGGGCGCGGCTGTGGCCTATGGCGTCGTCTCGCGCCAGCCCGCCTGGGTGGCCTACTGATGCCGAGACTTCTGGGCGCGCTTTTCGGATTGCTCTGCGCCGCGGCCGCCGCGGCGCAGGACTTCACCTCTGTCGCGCGGTTGACCGATGCGTCGGTGGGCCGGATATTCGTGGATCATCCCCGGGGATTGATGACCGGCGCCGGCATGGTCTTCGGCCAGAGCGCCGGCGGCGGGTTGCTCTACCTGACCAACTTCCACGTCGTCGAGGACGGCGGCGGAATCGCCGTCTTCTTCAAGAAGGGCGAGGCGATCTCGATCTACAGCGGGACGGTCCTTGCCGTGTCGCAGGAGAAGGACCTTGCGGCGCTGCGCCTCACGCCCGAGGAGATCGGCACGCCGCCTCCGCCACCGCTGGCCATCGACACGCGACGGCTCGAAAAGGGAGAAGCCGTGGTGGCCATCGGCTATCCCGGCGCAGCCGACGGCACGATGGGCCGCGACATCAACATCGCCGCCTTCGAGACCACGCTGACCGGCGGCAGCGTGAGCCGCGTGCTGATGGGATCGTGGCGCGGCGCCTCGGCGGAGATCGAGATCGTCCAGCACACCGCACCGCTCAGCCCCGGCAACTCGGGCGGGCCGCTGCTTGATCAGTGCGGGCGGGTGATCGGGGTGAACACGATGGGCGCGACGGATGTGGCGGGGATCTACCTCGCCTCCTCGGCCGGCACCATCGCGGACTTCCTGGCCGAGGCCCGCCTCCCGGTGCAGACGGCCAGCGGCGGTTGCGGTGGGAAGCCAGCGTCCCCGGCCTTACCGGCCGCGGCGCCACCCGCCGCCCCGGCGGAGGCGGAGGGCGGCGTGCCGATCTGGATGATCCTCGGCGGAACCGGCGCCTCGCTGGCGCTGATCCTGGCGGTGATGGCGGTCGCGGCCGGCAGCCGAGGCAGCGAGCCCGCGGCGCCCCGGGTTGCGCTGACGCTGACCATCACCGCGGGCGGATCGCGCCGGCGGCGCGGCATCGGACGTGCGAGCCTGCAACGCGGCGTCATCATCGGACGGGGCGGCGCGGCCGAGGTGGTGATCGACAGCCCGCGCCTCAGCCGGGAGCATCTGCGGCTGACGCTGGACGGGCGGCGGCTGATGGCGACGGACCTCGGCTCGACCAACGGGACGGTGGTGGACGGCAAGCCGCTGCCGCCGAACCAGCCGCGGCAGGTCAGCGAGGCGACGGTTCTGGTGCTGGGCGGCGAGGTCGAGATCCGGCTGAGGGCAGGATCATGAAGGATCTGGCGCCTCCCGACGTGGCGGCATCGGACGCCGTCGCCGACATCCGGGATCTCTCGGTCCGGCTGGGAGAGCGGTTCGAGGTGGCGATCGAGCAGCTCTCGGTCGCGCCCGGCGAGGTGCTGGTGCTGGACGCGCCGAGCGGCAGCGGCAAGAGCACGGTGCTCGGGCTGGTTGCGGGTGCGGTTGCGCCTCAGGCGCGGCCTTCGCGACATCGGGTGGCGGGACACGATCTGGCCGTGGCGCCGTGCCCGCCGGGGCCTGCGGTGATGGGTTTCGTGCTTCAGACACATGCGCTGGTGCCCTATCTGACCATGGGCGACAACGTCGGCCTGCCGGCGCGGATCGCGCGGCTGCGGGTGGCGCCCGACTGGGCGCGGGAGGTGGTGGGCTCGCTCGGCCTCGCCGATCTGCTCGACCGTTTTCCGGCCCAGCTTTCGGTGGGCCAGCGCCAGCGCGCGGCCGTGGCGCGGGCGATGCTCGCGCGGCCGCGGCTGCTGCTGCTGGACGAGCCGGTCTCGGCGCTCGACCCCGCCAATGTCCGCGCGGTGGAGGAGCTTATCCTGCGGCTTGCCGGGGATGCGGGCTCGGCCGTGCTGCTTGCGGGCCACCAGATCGCCGGAAGCGCCTTTGCCGCCTGCCGCCGCGTGCGACATCGGGTGGAGGCTGCGGGTGCGCTGACGCGCTCGGTCTTCCAGGCGGAGGCGGTCTGATGCCGCTGCCCCTGGTTCTGGCGCTGCGCGAGTTGCGGCACGACTGGATCTCGGCGCTCTGCTTCGTGGCGGCGCTGGTGGGCGTGCTGGCGCCCATGCTGATCCTGCTCGCGCTGAAGACGGGGGCGCTCGACTCGATGGTCGAGCGGCTGGTCGACGACCCGGCGAACCGCGAACTGCTGGCCGTGGGCGCCGGTGCGCATGACGAGGCCTTCTTCCGCTGGCTGGAGGCGCGGCCCGAGGTCGGTTTCGTGGTCCCCGCCACGCGCAGCATCAACGCGCTTGCGGATGCCGTGGTGGCCGCCTCCCCCCGCCGCGTGGTGGTGCGGGAGGTGCCGCTGGTGGTCTCAGCCGCGGGCGATCCGCTGCTTGCGGGGGAGGTCGGGCCGGGCCGCGTCTGGCTGAGTGCGCCGCTTGCGAAGTCGCTGGGGGTCGCGCCCGGCGGGGAGCTGACGATGGTGATCGGGCGGCGCATCGACGGCCTCGAGCAGACGGCGCGGCGGCGGCTGGAGGTGGCGGGAGTCGTTCCGGCCGGAAGATACGGTCGCCCGGCGCTGTTCCTGTCGCTGCCGGACATGCTGGCGATCGAGCGGTTCCGCGACGATCCCGCCGTCACGCCCGAAAGCTGGCTGGAGGCCGCCGCGCCGCCTGCGGCCTTTGCCAGCTTCCGCCTCTATGCCCGGACGCTCGCGGATCTTGGCGCGCTCTCGGCGGTGCTGGAGGGGCGCGGCGTCGCGGTGCGCCCGCGGGCGGAGAATGCGGCGGTGCTGCTGCAGGTGCGGCGGGGCGCGGACCGGCTGTATCTTGCGGTCGCGGCCCTGGCCGCCGTCGGGTTCTGGGCTGCGATGGCCGCCAACCTCCGCGGCATGGTGGAGCGGCGGCGTCTGGCCTTCAGCCTGCTGCGGATGCTGGGCCTGACGCCCGCGCAGCGCGCGACGGTGCCGCTGATCCAGAGCCTCGTGCTGATCGGGGCGGGGCTCGGCCTGTCGCTCGCCCTCGTCCTGCCGGCCGTCGCGCTGATCAATGCGAGCTTTCCTGCCGTGGCCGAGGGGGCGGCGCTCGCGCGGCTCAGGCCGGACCAGCTGGGCGGGGCGGCGGTGCTTGCCTGCGTGACGGCGCTGACCGCGGCGCTCTGGGCGATGGTGGCGGTGCTGCGGATCCCGAGCGAGGAGGTGTTGCGTCATGGCTAGGGCATGGGGTCTTGCGCTGGCGATCCTGCTGGCTGCGCCGCCCGTCTCGGCGGCCGAGATCACGGTGGACGAGAAATACTGGAACCCGCAGCCGACCGAGGGCGACCTCGTGCTGCCGATGCCCTGCGGCGGCGCGATGGCGTTCCGCCCGGTGGCGACGCCCAATGCCGATGGTGCGGTGGGCGACGTTCCGGTGATCCTCGGCCGCGAGGACGAGGACCAGCCCTATCTGGTCGGCACGCGGCGGTCCTATGTCTCGGGCGGGTTTCCGGGGACGGGCGAGCCGGCGGCCAAGGCCATGTTCTACATGGCGAAATACGAGATCGCCGAGGCGCAGTACCGCGCGGTGACGGAGGGCTGCACGCAGAAGGAGCCGCGCCGGCGCGACTTCCTTCCGGTGAGGGAGGTGACGAAGACCGAGCTTGACGCCTTCGCGCAGGCCTGGACGGTCTGGCTGATGCGGAACGCGCCGGAAAGCCTCGCCCTCGCCGGTGCGGCGCCGGCACATCTGCGGCTTCCGACCGAGGAGGAGTGGGAGTTCGCTGCGCGGGGCGGCCTTGCCGTCGATCCGGCGCTGTTCCGCGGCGCGCTGCCGCCGATCCCGCCCGGCCACTCCGCGTCGGAATATATCGCGCATGGCGGCAACGACAGCGCGGGCGGCAAGGTGCAGGCGATCGGCACGCTGGCGCCCAACCCGCTCGGGCTGCACGACATGCTGGGCAACGTCTCGGAATATGTGCTGACCCCCTTCGCGATGGTGCGCCACGGCCGGCTGCACGGGCAGGCCGGCGGCCACGTCAAGCGCGGCGGCGATGCGCGCACGCCGCTCGACCAGATCACCAGCGCGACCCGGTTCGAGGTGCCGCCCTTCGACGTGCATTCGAAGGACGTGACGCGCGAGGCCTTCACCGGCGGGCGGCTCGTGCTGTCCACGCTCTCGATCACCTCGGCCGACCAGGCGAAGGCGGTCGCGGCGGCGCTCGAGACCCTGTCGCGGGCGGACCCGGCGCTCGATTCGGCGGCCTCGGAGGCGGAGGTTCTGGCGCTGCTCGACCGGCTCCAGCGCGAGGCCGGCGATGCCGCCGACCGCAGCCGCTTTGCCGCCATCGCCCGGACGATCCGCGAGGCCCGTGCCGAGACGAACGCGCAGCGCGACCGGACCATTCGCATGATCCTCGGCTCGTCGGTGCTGACCTGCGACCAGATCGTGCAGCGGTATCTGAACGCGCTGGCGATCGCCGCGCTGGTGCCGAGCTATGACGGGCTGGCCGCCGAGGCCGAGGCGAGCGGCGACGTGGCACTGGCGCAGGAGGTGGCCGAGGCCCGCGCCGAGGCCCGGGCCAAGCTGCGCGAGATGGAGGAGGCGGTCGGCCGCGAAAGCGTCGACTACGCCAACCTGATCGAGGGGCTTTCGGCCGAATTCTCGCAGGAGCTGCTGGCGGCGCAGATCGCCGCGGTGCGCGACGAGCACGAGAGCCGCGGCCCGCGGCGCGGCGCCTGCCTTGCTGCGGCGCAGACCCATCTCGACCGCCGGGGCCAAAGCGGGATGAACGACCTCGCCGCCATCCGGTCCGACATGCAACAGATCGCGGCCGCGCAGGCCCGCTAACCTGAAGGAGCAACCCAATGCGGGACTTTCTGAACAAGTCGCTCGCGGTCCTGATCTGGATCGCCACCGGCTTCAACGTCGCCCTGTCCTGCTATACCGGCGCGATGATCATCCGCTATTCGCCAAAGTACATTGTCGGCGACAGTGCGGTGATCCTCTACGGCTTCCTGATCATCCTGTTCGGGGTGACGCTGTCGCTGGTCTTCGCGGGCATCTGTTTCCAGATCATGGACATCCGCACCTTCACCAAGCATGTCGCGCTGAACCAGCGCCGGGTGTGACGGCGGGGTGACGGCGATGGCGAGCGAACTCCAGCCCGGCGACGTGATCCAGGACACCTACCGCGTCGAGGCGCGGTTGGGGCAGGGCGGCATGGGCACGACCTGGCGCGGGGTGAACCTGACGACGCAGGACGTGGTGGCGATCAAGGTGATGACGCCCGAGATCGCGCTGGTACCCAAGGCGGTCGAACTGTTCCGCCGCGAGGCGCAGCTCTTGCGCAAGGTCCAGAGCGACGCGGTGATCCGCTACGAGACCACGCTTCAGGACCGCGAGGGGCGGCTTTACCTGATCATGGAGTTCGTCGACGGCCAGCCGCTGTCGCATTACCTCGAGCGCGGGGCGCGGCTCGCGCCCGGGGACGTGCTGCGGCTGGGGCGGCGGATGGCGGGGGCGCTGGCGGCGATCCACGCGCTCGGCATCGTCCACCGCGACGTGGCGCCCGACAACATCATGCTGCCCGACGGCGACATCGGCCATTGCAAGCTGATCGACTTCGGTCTTGCCTCGAACACCTCGGGGACCGAGGCCTCGATCATCGGGTCGAGCTATGCCGGGAAGTACTCCTATTCCTCGCCCGAGCAGTTCGGGCTGCACGGGGCGCGGGTGGGGCCGGCCTCCGACATCTACTCGCTGGGCCTCGTGCTGATGAAGGTCTGCGGGCTGAAGGTGCCGGGCGAGGGAATGGGCATGGCCGCGGTCGAGGTGCGGCGGGAGAACGTGACGATCCCGCGCGACGCGGGCCTGCCCCCGGCGCTGGCGCGGCTGCTCGAAGCGATGCTGCGCACCCGGCCCGACGAACGCCCCGCCGATCTGCAGAAGCTGTTCGCCGAGGCGGCGCCAGTGCTGGAACGGGCGGCGCCGGCCCGCGCGCCGCGCCGACTGGGTCTGGCGCTTGCGGCCGGGGCGGGCGTTCTGGCCGCCGCGGGGGCGGGGATGTGGTTCGCTCTGCCCTATCTCGACGCGCCTGCCGGCAGCCGCGTGGCGAAGGACGCCCGTGAGGTGTTGGCCGCGCACGATCCGCTTGAGCAAATCGAACGCCGCTTTGCCGCGGGCGATGTCGAGACGGCCTTCGCAAGCCTGATGGCGCTGGCGAACGACCAGGCCTGCCCGCCCGAGACCCGGAGGGAAGCCTATCTCGCGCTCGGGCGGATGTACGATCCGGGCAGCTTCAACGCCAGCCGCAGCCCGTTCAAGGCGCCCAATGCCTCGGCTGCGCGGCGGAACTATCAGGCGGCTGCGGAGCTCGGCTCGGCCGAGGCGCGGCACGCCCTTGTCCTGCTGAGGGAATGACGATGCTGCGCCTGCTGGTTCTGGTTCTGAGCCTCGCCGCCACCGCCGTCTGGGCCGAGGATCGCCGCCCGCTGGTCATGGAGGGCAAGTCCGCCCTGCCGCAGCGCGTTCTGGTGCGCGAGGGGGGCGAGCGTCTGGAAACGCCCGGCGGCCGGTCGCTGGATGCGGTCGTGCCGCTGCAGCAGTTCTACGTCTATGCGCGGCAGGACGGCTGGGTCGAGGTCGGGCCGGGGCAGGACGGGCGCGATCTGGGCTGGCTGCCGGTGCAGGCGGTGGCCGACTGGAACCAGAACATCGTGGCCACGCTGGAGGTGACGGCGGGGCTGGAGCGCACGCTGTTCTTTTCCGATTTCGACGCCGCCTATGAGGTGGTCGAGGCCGAGGACCCGGGCCGCGACGCGGCGGCGCTGCGCGCCGAGGCCGAGGCGGCCGAGCAGAGCGGGGCGCCCTCCGACCGCATCGTCGCGCTCGGCCCGCGCGAGGCGATCGACCAGCGGCAGCGGCTGCACGTGCTGCCGATCCTCTCGGCCGAGGAGGCGCTGTTCGAAAGCGGCGCCTTCGTCAACCTGCTGAAGGTGGCGGTGGCGCGCACGCAGGCGCCGTCGGATGCCGCCCGACCCATCGGCCAGCCGATGCGCGCGGGCATCGTCTTCGTCGTCGATACCACGCATTCCATGGCGCCCTACATAAGCGCCACCCGCGACGCGCTGCGCGAGGTCTATGGCGAGGTGGCGGCGGCGGGCCTGACCGACCGGGTGTCTTTCGGGCTGGTCGGCTATCGCGACAGCCTGAAAGGCCAGCCTGCGCTGGATTACGCCGCGCGCACCTTCGTCACCCTCGAGGAGGGGCGGACGGCCGAGGGCTTCCTCGCCGGGATCGCGCAGATGACCGAGGCCACGGCCTCGAGCCGGAACTTCCGCGAGGACAGCTATACCGGGATCGACCATGCGGTGACCTCGCTCGACTGGTCGGGGTACGACGTGCGCTTCCTCGTGCTGGTCACCGATGCGGGGCCGCGCGAGTCGACGGACGACCTGAGCGGGACCGGCCTCAGCGGGCAGGCGCTGAACCGGCTGGTGCATGAGGACCTCGGCGGCTACATCGCCGTGATGCACCTGCTGACGCCGAAGGGCGGCGAGGTGGGCGACCATGACCGGGCGCAGCGGCTCTACAGCGAGCTGACGAGCTTTCCCAACCTTCCGCCGCTCTACTTCCCGGTGACCGAGGGGCAGGCCTCGGCCTATGAGGCAGCGGCGCGCCGGCTCGGGCAGGTGGTGGTGAGCCAGATGTCCGCGGGGGCCGCGCCGCCGGCCGAAGGCGGCGAGATCGCCGAGGCGATGGGGCAGGCGATGCAGACGCTGCATCTGGCCTGGCTGGGCCGGCAGGAGGGGGCCGAGGCGCCGGACGTCTTCGAGGCGGTGATCGCCGACCGCGATTTCGCGCAGCCCGCGCTGCGGCCGGTCTCGATCCGGCTCCTGCTGTCGAAGGCGCAGCTGTCGGATCTGGCCGAGGCGCTGAGCATCATCGTCGAGAAGGCCGAGACGAACGTGCTCGATCCCGACCGTTTCTTCGAGCAGGTGCTGGGCGCCGCCGCCGACATGAGCCGCCGCCCCGAGCGGGTGTCGCGGCGGCAGGACGAGACCCTCGCCGGCGCGGTCGCGGTTTCGGAACTGCTCGAGGGTCTTCCCTACCGCTCGCGGATCATGACAATCACCTCCGACGACTGGGTGCGGATGTCGATCTCGGAGCAGCAGGCCCTGGTGAACGATCTCTACGACAAGCTGGAGCGTTACCGGCGTTACAATGCCTCCTCCGATCTCTGGGTGAACTACCTGGGCGAGCCGGGCGCGGAGGGGCTGCTCTATCCTATGCTGCTGGACGATCTGCCCTAGAGCCATGATCGCGGTGTGACCTGACCGGATCGGTGGCCTCTCCCGCGGCGTTCTCCTTCGAGGGTTGCGCCAGACGGGCTGGTGCCGAGCCTCGAGAACGGGGGAGAGACCGCATGCAGGACAGCACGTTCATCGGGCTGGATGTCCACAAGGCGACGATCTCGGTGGCTGTTGCGCAAGGAGAACGCGGGGGCGAGGTCCGGCACTGGGGCACGATCCCGAACCGGCCCGATCACGTCCGAAGGCCTGCCGAGAAGCTGGGCTGCGACGGACGGCGGCTCCAACGAGGCGGGGCCTTGCGGCCATGGCCTCCATCGCCAGCTGACCGAACTCGGGCATGACTGCATGGTCGTCGCGCCCTCGCTCATTCCGGTGAAGGCGGGCGACCGGGTGAAGACCGACCGGCGCGACGCGACCATGCTGGCGAAGCTGCATCGGGCGGGCGAGTTGACGGCCGTTTGGGGTGAGGGGCGTCCCGGAATTGATCCCGTGGATCAATTCAGCCCCGAACGGGCGGAGCCCCGACGCGGCGCACGAGGCGATGCGCGATCTGGTCCGGACACGTGCGACGGCGGTGCGGGTCGCAGGCAAGGCGCGCCAGCACTTGCAGGGCTTCCTCCTGCGGCACGGCCGGATCTATCCCGGGAAGAAGGGCTGGACGAAGGCCTATCGCCGCTGGCTGACGACGGTGCGGTTCGCGCACCCGGCGCAGCAGGTTGTGCTGCAGGATCATATCCATGCCGTGACCGATGCCGAGGCCCGCATCGAGCGGCTCACCAGGCAGATCGCCGACCTGATGCCGGGCTGGAGCCTGGCGCCGGTGGTCGAGGCCGTGCAGGCGATGAGGGGGTTCGGCATGGGCCTCGGACCGGTGGCGGCACCATGCCGAACCCTTCATCGTGGCGGTGACGGTGATGGCCGAGGTCGGCGCCCGTGCGGGTCTGACGCGCAGGACGGAGAAAGGACACTTCGACCCTTCCGATGCGCAGGGTTGGGGGCGGAACGCGGTGACCATGTCGAGCGCGGCCTTCCGCTTGGCGTGCCCGTCCGCCTGCGTGACCTCGGTCTGCACGACGAAACCGTGAGGGTTTCCATCGGGCTTGCGTCGGGAAAACGGTCCACTGGACGGTCTCCTTATCCTCCTCCCATGAAACACAGGACCGCGCCAGCGCCGGGGAATTCTTGTAGAAACGCGCCTCCTGACCGGTGAATGGGGCGTGGGTGGCGTTCGAACGCATCTGGCCCCGGAAGTCGACGTCCTTGTTTGCGGGTTCAGGGTTTCGGCGGGGTCATCGGGCGATCTCGGGCTTTGTTTCGGTGGATCCGGTTTCAGAGGTGGGAGGACGGGCTGGCGGATCGTCAGGCCCACCACCGGGCCCTGCCGCTTCCTGTTTCGCTTTCGGCTGCAAGCTCTTCATCGACGCGTTCGCCATGGTGCTCGAACCCGAGGCGCACCATGGCTCACCCTTGATGAGCGTGCCATCCACCGAAAAATTCTCGTCCGATAGGAGCGGCGCGATCTCGCGATGGGCGAGCCTGCGGACGATCCCGACTTCACATGGGTCCTGGGCACAGCCAGGCTCAGGGCCTGCCGGCACGGCGAGGTCGTCGTCCATCAGGGTCAGGCCGAAGCGCCGGAGGCCCCCCGCCCAGAAGGCGAAGAGCCAGCGCTTGCCGCCGAGGGCGGCTCCCCCGCAGTGCCCGCTCGGAGCAGTTGTTCGACCGGCAGACCGGGACGCCGTCAGGAACCGGGTGAAGCCCCGCCAGTGATCGCGCGAGAGCCGGTAGTCGATCGCGGGGGCCAACTCGGCGTGCTTTGACAGGAGCGCACCTCGGCGCCTGCGTTCGAGGTCATCGACCTGCGGAGCCGACCGCGGTGGAAGTGATGGGACCATTCGCGGCAAGGCAAACCTGTGTCCTGGTGAGCGTGCGACCGCTTGGCCGGCTGGGAATTGCCATGGTTCTCCCCCGGCACAGGGGATCAGTCCGGTCGTCTCGGTCCATTCATGCGCTTGGCGGCAATCCGAGGATGGCGCGCGCCTGCTGCCAGCTTGCAACGGGGCGTTCGTGCGTCTCGCAAAGCTCCACCACACGGCGGACCAGAGCCGCGTTGGACGGCGCAAGCCGGTCCTTGTCGAGGCGCACGTTGTCCTCGAGCCCGGTGCGGGCATGACCGCCCGCAGCGACCGCCCATTCGTTGAGGACGATCTGGTTGGACCCGATGCCGGCCGCACACCACGGCGCGTCCGGCCCGAACAGTCGGTGGACCGTGTGGATGTAGAAATCGAAGACCTCGCGGTCGACCGGCATCGCGTTCTTCACTCCCATCACGAACTGCACGTAGGGCGTCGCACGGATCCGGCCGTCGCGATGCATCCGCTCTGCCTGGAAGATGTGGCTGAGGTCGAAGGCCTCGATCTCGGGCTTCACGTCGTACCGGATCATCTCGGCGGCCAGCCAGTCGACCTGATCGGGCGGGTTCTCGTAGACGCGGGAGGGGAAATTGTTCGACCCGACCGAGAGCGACGCCATGTCGGGGGCAAGAGGCAGCATGGCGCCCCGCTCCCGCCCCGCGCCGGATCGCCCGCCGGTGGAAAGCTGCACGATCATGCCGGGGCAGTGCCGCTCGATCCCTTCCTTCAGCCGCGCGAACCGCTCGGGACGCTGGTGGCCCTGCCCTCGTCGTCGCGCACGTGGCAATGGGCGATGGAGGCGCCCGCCTCGAAGGCTTCCTGCGTCGACTCGATCTGCTCGGAGATCGTGACGGGAACGGCCGGGTTGTTGGCCTCGCAGATGATGAAGGGTGTCATGTCGTCCTCCCGGAATTGGTGCTTTGAAGGGCGGGCCGCGTACGCCCGTGCGATGAAGGCCCGGCGGCCCTGAGGAAATCCCGCAGCACGGCGTTGAACGTGTCTGCGGATTCGAGGTTCACGATGTGCCGCCCCGGCAGCGCGACATGGCGCCCGTGCTGAACGGCACGCGCGATCGCTTCGAGGTCGGCGGGCGGACAGGCCCGACGGGCGGAGGAACAGCAGCCGAAGGGCGTTCATCGTGACCAGCACGGTGGCGCCGGTGTCCGCGAGGACGGCGATCCAGAGACCGGTGATGCCGAGCACCGTCGTCACGAGGAAGACCGCCTTCAGCCCCAGCGCGATGGCGATGTTCTGGCGGATGTTCCTCATGGTCGCGCGGGCAAGGCGGATGGTGGCCGCAGCGTCCGTCACACGGTTGCGCAGGATCGCGGCGTCGGCGGTCTCCAGCGCCACGTCCGTGCCCGAGCCCATTGCGACGCCGACATGCGCAGCGGCCAGCGCGGGCGCGTCGTTGATGCCGTCGCCGATCATCATCACGCGCGTGCCCCTCGCGAGGTCGCGGATCGCCGCGACCTTGTCTTCGGGCATCAGCTCGGAGCGACACGCCATCCCGAGCCCGTCCGCGATGGCCTGAGCCGTTCGCGGATTGTCCCCTGTCAGCATGACCGGCGAAATGCCAAGGGCGCGCAGTTGTGCGACCGCCTCGGCTGCATCGTCCCGCGGTTCATCCCGCAGGGCAATCAGGCCCAAGGCCACGTTCTCGCGCAGCACGAGGACCACCGTCTTGCCCTCGGCCTCCAGAGCCGCCACGCGGACCCCGAGGTCGCCCGTGAGGGCGCTGCGCTCCTTGGCCAGCCGCGGAGAGCCGACGCAGACGGACACTCCGTCGATCACCGCCTCCGCGCCCTTGCCGGGCAGCGCACGGCCGCCGGTGACGGCAGCGGCGCCGATGCCCCGCCGGGCGGCCTCCGCGCAGATCGCCTGGCCGAGCGGATGGCTCGCACCGCTCTCGACGCCCGCGGCGAGCGCCAGCAGCTCGTCGTCGCGCCCCGCCAGCGCGGAAAGGTCGGTCACGCAGGGCCGGCCATTGGTGAGTGTCCCGGTCTTATCGAAGGCCACGCGGGTGACCCGGGCCGCTTCCTCGATCACCGCGCCGCCCTTCATCAGGAGGCCGTTGCGAGCGCCCGTGGATAGCGCCGAGGTGATCGACGCCGGAACCGAGATCACCAGCGCGCAAGGGCAGCCGATCAACAGAAGCGCCAGCGCCCGGTAGATCCATTCGCCCCATGCCATCCCGAAGAGCAGCGGTGGAACCACCGCCACCAGCGCCGCGGCGCCGACGACCGCGGGCATGTAGACACGGCTGAAGCGGTCGATGAGGCGCTCGGTCGGCGCGCGGGCGCTCTCGGCCTCTTCCACCAGCCGCACGATCCGGGCGATGGTGTTGTCCCCGCCCTCCCGGATGACCTGCACCCGCAGCAGCGCCTCGGCGTTGATCGATCCGGCGAAGACCCTGTCGCCCGGCTCCTTGAGGCCGGGAACGCTCTCGCCGGTCACCGGGCTTTCGTCGACGCTCGAGGTGCCCTCGATCACTTCGCCGTCGCAGGGCACGCGGTCGCCGGGGCGAACCTGCACGACCTGGCCCACCTGAAGCCTGTCGGCCGGGACTTCTCGTGTCTGTTGGCCCACCTCGAGGCGCGCGGTCTTTGGCACGAGCCTTGACAGGGCGCGTATGCTGTCGCGTGCCTTTCCGGCCGAGACGCCTTCCAGCAGCTCACCGACCGCGAAGAGAAAGACGACCAGCGCGGCCTCTTCCGGCTCGCCGATGACCAGCGCACCGCCGGCGGCGATCGTCATCAGCATCTCGATGGTGAACGGCATCCGCGCCCGCGCCATCGCGACGGCGCGCTGCGCGACAGGCAGGAGCCCGATCAGGGTGGCGAGAACGAAGCCCCACTGCGCAATTTCGGCCGGAAGGATGAGGCGGGAGGCCCAGGCCGCCGCGAGCAATGCGCCCGTGCCGATGACCAGGCGACCCCTGGAGGTCTGATGCCACGCCGGCGTCAATGCGTCCTCGGGCGGTGGCGCGTCTTCCGCCTCCGGAGCCGCCATGGTCTCGGTAGTGGGGAGCAGATCTTCGGGAAGGACGAAGCGGCGCGGGCGCCCCTCCGGCTTCGCGCCCTTGGGCGCAATTCCGAAGCCGACGCCGCGCACCGCCTTCTCGACGGCCTCGGGCGAGGTCTGCCCCTCGTCCAGCGTCAAGCGCAGGCGTTCGGCCATCGGCGCGACATCGACATTCGCGACGCCTGGCAGCCGCTCGACCGCGCCGCGCACCTTTGCCGCGCAGGCGCCGCAGTCCATGCCCGTTACCCGCCATTCGCGTTGTTCCGTCGCCCCGTCCGACATGAGGTGCTCCATTTTGATTCTCGGTCGGACTTCGATATACGATCTCCAGTAACTGTAGGTTCAAGCCCGCCGCGAGGTTCCGCATCGCCGGCTCGGATCGGCACACGAGCCCCCGACCGGAGGAGATGACGCTTGCTGTCCATAGGCACCCTTGCCAGGCGGACCCGCACGAAGGTGCAGACGATCCGTTATTATGAGCAGATCGGCCTGATGCCGGAGCCCGGTCGGACGGCAGGCGGTCAGCGCCGCTACGGAGATGCCGAACTCGGCCGCCTCGCGTTCATCCGCCACGCGCGCGAGCTCGGCTTCTCCCTGGGGGCCATCCGGGAACTTCTGCAACTTTCTGACACCCCGGAGCGGTCCTGCGCCGAAGTCGATGCGGTGGCCCAGAGACAGCTTCGCGAGGTCGAGGCGCGCATCGATCGGCTCCAGGCCTTGCGGGTGGAACTGCAACGGATGATCAGCGAATGCAGCGCCGACCGGGTCGCCCATTGCCGCATCCTCGAGGTGCTGCGCGACCACGACGAGTGCCTTGCCGATCACGACGGACTGCGCGTCTGATGCCGGCTGTGATTGTCTATCCTCTCGCCGCATTGGCCGAAATCGCCGGCTGCTTCGCCCTCTGGGCCTGGTGGCGCGGCGCATCGGCCTGTTGGCTGGTGCCGGGGCTGGTGAGCCTCGCGCTGTTCGGCTGGCTTCTGGCGCAGGTGGACGCCGGCTTTGCCGGTCGTGCCTTCGCCGCCTATGGCGGCGTCTACATCGCCGCCTCTCTGTTCTGGATGTGGGGCGCCGAGGGGCAGCGGCCGGATCTCTGGGATCTTGCCGGCGCCGGGCTGTGTCTGATCGGTGCCACCGTGATCCTGGCCGCCCCGCGCCCCGGATAATCCCGCGCCAGCTGCCGCAGCGCCTTCCAGAAAGCCCCGCACCCGATCATGTGGAGGCTCAGAGAATCCTCCCGCCGAGGGGCATCCCGACATGCATGTCGAATGGCAGGCGGGATCAGCCATTTGTCACCATGACCCAGTCCTTCCGGGCAGGGTGTGATGCAGGAATCACGTGAATAGATGTGCAAAATTGCTGATTTGTCCGTAAGCGGTATAACAGGTTGAAACGCAATTCGCCGGCTTGGACATGGGTATTAATCCCACCTCTTTCGGTCGTTCGTCAAAATATGAAGGGATTCTCCCAAGTTATTGCGGACAAAGTATTTTACTGGAATGGCCACTTTCGTGGCTTCCCTTTCCGTTCGCTGAAAATTGAGGCGTGACGGTATTTTCAATTTCTGCGTGAACTGGGTATCGCGGTTTGGTCATGTTGACACAGTGGATCGCAAGGTTATCTTGAGATTGGCCGATTTGAGATTCGCCTTTTGGTATCCTATGCGAAATGAACGAATGCTCTGTGGTAATGAAAGTCTGGCATCATGATGAAAGCGCGGACCGACGCGGCTGTCTTGTCTGTGAGCAAGGCACCCGACGCATCTGATGTTCCGGAACGCGGTGCATTCATGGGGGCCACCAAAGTTGCCCCGAACATTCCTCTCGGCACATTTCAGGAAAAAACGCGCGATATTGCGCTGTTGCAAAACGAGTTGACCGGATCCGACATCGTATCCCCCCGGACACGGCGTCGGCTGCCGAAGCAGATCGGTTTCAAGCCAGGATATCCCTTGGCATACCGCGCTTATAATGTCGTCGCAGCCCTTCTTATTCTCACGGGGGCGCTGCCGTTCCTGCTCGTCATTTCGCTCGCCCTCCTTGCAACGCAGGGGCGCGAGATATTCTATGGCGGGCCGCGTCTTGGCAAGGACCTCAAGATCTTCCGGATTTACAAGTTTCGTACGTTGAACACCGCCGCGGCGGCCCGGATCACCGGAGACCGGACACTGCCCAGCAACTCGGGCCTGGAAACTCCCTTGGGGAAATTCCTGCGGGATACGCGGCTGGATGAGTTGCCGCAGATCCTGAACGTTTTGCGTGGCGACATGAATCTTTGTGGTCCGCGCCCGGTGCGTCCTGAAATCGCCGCGATAGAACGCGCGCGTATTCCCGGCTATGATATGCGCTTCACGGTGAAGCCGGGTCTCGTGGGACCGGCGCAGGCGCTGATGAGCCACGGAACTTCGAAGAGGATACGTGCGCTGTTCAACAACACCGCCTGCCGCCGCCCGGTGTCCATGAAGGCCGAACTCACGCTTCTCTCTGCGATCGGTTTCGCCGTGCTCCGGCGCAGCGCCGCCGAGCTTTACGTCAAGATCCGTCACAAGGTTTGGCAGGGCTGGTCGAGTGTCCGGTCGTTCATCAACCGGATCGTCCGGACCTTCGCCGGGCCGAACAGCCACGATTCGGTCTGGGTGGCGCTTCCCTGTGTTCCCTCACTGCAGAAGGTCGAGCTTCATCCGGGGCAGATCCTGGAGATCCCGTCCCTCGCAGGGCAGTCCGCCATGATCGAGGGTCCGACAGGTGTTCCGGTGACGCTGGTCGTGGCATTGCCGGGCGGGGGCACGCGGCGCGCGCGCGTCACGTTGAAACCTGCCGGAACGCCGGGCCGCTATGCCTATGCCGCGACCACGGCGGCATCGGGCTACATCATCGAACGTTACCTGCTGGGCCTCACGGTGTTGGGGCCGACGCGTCGCCGCCAGGTCGCAAGCCCGCACAACGTCCGGTTCGGCTAAAGGATCGGCGTTCGTGCAGGCCAGCAACACCTCGATGAACGCCCCTGCCGGTGCTGCTGCGCCGGGAAAGTCCAGGATGCGCGTCTCGTCGCTTCTGTCGGCGATGATGCACTTTGGCGGCCAACTGGTCGGGATCCTTCTGGCGCTGCTGGTGTCCCATCTGATCGCGCGCCGGCTGGGTATCGGGTCGGAAGCCGATGCCTTCTTCTTCGGTCGCCGGATTGCCACCAGCGTAATCGAGACACTCAGCCAGGTGATGGCGGTCTTCTACATACCGTTGGTTGCCGCACATGCCATCGGCTCGGGGCGCGGCTTCCTGAAGGCCACGCTGCGGCATGCCGGGATCGCCGCCGTCGCAGGTGCCGGTCTCAGCCTGCTGATCGGCTTCGGAGCCGGTGCGGCGACCGGCCTTCTCGCCCCCGGCTTCGAGGCGGACGCGGCCGTGCTGGCACGGCAGACCCTGACCATCTTTGCGGCCGTCCTGCCGGCGACGATGGCCTGCATCGTCTTTGCCGCGGCGCTGAACGTGGCGGGGCATTTCGGAATGCCCTCGATGATCCGGCAACTGCCGCGCGCCGCGATCGCGGTGACGATCGCGGTGGCGAGCACCAGCCTCGTGCTGACGGCCGCCAGTGCCTTTGCGGTCGCATGGTTCGTGGTGGCGGCGATCATGTTCGTTCAGGTCCTGCGCATGACCCGCGGATGGCAGCCCGAGGCGGGGATCGTTGCGCATCCGGCACGTCCCCTGGCCTTCGGGATCGCGGCGGTTCTGCTCGTGGTGGCGGCTCTGGCGAGCACTTGGCTCGAGACCGCCTTTGCGGCGGGCGTCGGCCCGGGTGGCATCACGCGACTCGAGATGACGCAGCGGCTCGGCACACTGCTCGGCAATGCGCTCGCGACCGCGCTCTCGCTCGTGGTCTTCACCGCATGGTCGAAGCGCACGGCGGCCGGAGGCGAGATCCTGGCCTCCGATCTCTGGCGGAGCGTCTTCATCGGGATGGCGGTGCTGCTGCCGCTGCAGGTGTACCTCGCACTGCATAGCCAGACGCTGGTCTCGTTCCTGCTGGGACATGGGCGTTTCGGCGCCGAGGACGTGCGGGAGGTCGCCGAAAGCCTTCGGTGGATGACGCTGGCCCCCCTGAGCGCCTTCGTTCTGCGCATGGTGCTGGTGCGCATCCTCGTGGACCGGACGCTGTCGGTCGTCCGGCTGCTCGCCATCAGCGTGACGGTCGATACGGGGGTGAAGTTCCTGCTGTTCGCCTGGCTGACCCCGGAGTTCGGTGTGAACGGGATCGTCCTGGGGCAGGCGGTGTCGCCGCTGGTCACGCTCGCCTTGCTGGCGGGTCTTCTCCGGCGCCGCAGGGTGCTCGCCGGCCCGGTGCGGCTGGGACGCGAATCCGGCCTGGCCGTGGCGGCGATTGCCGCGGTCGCCGGTATCGTCCTCGGATCGCTGTCAATGGGTGCCGGCTCAGTCATCTTCGGCCTGGCTCCCTCCGCAGGCGCGGATCTTGCGACGCTCGCGGTGTCCGGCGGGCTGGGGATCGGACTGTTTTTCCTTTCGAAAAGGGTGCTTCGTGTCTCCATTGCGCTCGACTGACGCTCCGGCACCCCTCCGTTCGTATCGTCGGAACAACCTTTCGTATCAAGGCGAGAAGTTGCCGGTTCCACCGCACCGTCGGCGGAATGCAGACCATCTACGTCGAACGGACAAAGTTCACCGATTTGCAACGCCAACCGTCCACATTATGCCCGCCCGCGCACTAATGTGGAAAGGTAGCCAATTGGCGTACACTAGAATTGTAGAGAACCTTGTTCTCACTTCGACCCTGCGACTCGAGGGGCCGGAGTGGGACAATACGCTCGTCCGCAACGTCACGATCAAGGACGTCAAGGGCGACGGCCTGATGCTGCGCAATGTCAGCAACGTGCGGATCGAGAACGTCACGATCGAGAATGTCAGCGGCACCGGGATCAAGCTGAGCAAGACCGGCTCGACCCGGAACGTCGAGATCGTGGACAGCACGATCAACGGCACCGGCCGCGACGGCATCAACTCGGGCGAAGCGACGGGTGTCGATCATGTCGGCCTGAAGATCATCGGCAACACGATCTCGAACACGGGGCTGGACGGCGGTTCGAGCGGGCTCCTGCACGGCATCTACCTGCAGAGCTCGGAGTTCCTGGTCGAGGACAACATCCTCATCAACAGTCACGACGGCAACGCCATCTCGGTGCGCAGCTCCGGCATCGTGCGCGGCAACCACATCGACGGCGCCTACAAGAGCGGCATCGCCTATTACGCCGACCATCCCGCTGGCGCGAGCAACAAGCTGGTGATCGAGGAGAACGTGGTCGTCGATGCCGGCAAGGGGGGCGCGCGCGGGGACATCAACCTGCTGAACCTGCCCGGCGGCAGCGATCCGGTGGACACGATCATCGTGCGCAACAACACGCTGTCGGGTGAGAAGGGCGTCGTCATCGACGCGGACTATGCCGCGAAGAAAATCGCGACCACGTCCACGGGCAACGTGACCGTCAGCGAGGCCGAGGCGCGCCGCATCATGGATCAGGACGATCAGGGACCGGCCGGGGCCTCTCCGCCGGAAACCGTCCGGCCCTCCGAGCCGAGCCAACCCGACGTGCCGAACCAGCCTGACGACGTGCAGGAGGGTCGCGTAGGCCTGTCGCTCTCCGGCGTGGGCACGCGCACCAAGGTCGAGATGACCCGCGACGACGTTCTTGCCGAGACCATGTCGGCGGCGAGACAGAAGATCGCTGCGGCAAACCTCGATGAGATCGACGTCCGGATCACCGCAACCAAGAACGGGGCGGCCGCCTCGCTCGGCATCGACAGCGGTCGTCTCGGCGTCGCGAGTGCGGGTGAGACGTCTGCCGATGCCAGCCAGATCCTCGGCAGCGAGTCGATGGTCTTCGACTTTTCGAAGCAGCCTGGCGAAGTGGTCGATGTTACGATCGACCTCCTCCTGCAGGGAACGGCAGTGCTGACAGGCTATCGGGATGGCGTGGCGATCGGAACGCAGACCGTCAGGGGCACAAGCGTATCGTTCAGCGACGACGAGGGCTTCGACAGGCTGGTCCTGTCGGCGGGAACGTCCAAGACGGGCATTTCGGTCACCGGCTTCGAAGCCGAGTATAGATATGATGACAGCTATCTGATCTGATCCCGTCAGGACACAGGCGGGGGCGACCACCAGGCCGCGAGGCGCAGCGAGTGAGAACGGTTATGAAGGATGACATCTTCCGGCACGTCTTGCGCAGCGTCTCACGCCTGGCCGTCGCCCTCGCCCTTGCAACGACTGTGGCTCTGGCCGAAGACCTGCCAGAGCCACAGTTCCGGCTCGCACCCGGCGACGTCATCGATATCTCGATCTTCGCGAACGCCGACCTGTCCGGCAGCTATCCGCTGCGCGAGGACGGATCGATCGCCCTGCATCTGGTGGGGGCGTTGCAGGTCAGTGGCAGCACGCCCGCCGAGGTCGAGCAGATGTTGCGCGACCGTCTCGGATCGATCATCCCCGAGCCGATCTCAACCACCGTGTCTGTCTCGCGCTGGCGGCCGGTGGCGCTTCTCGGCGTCGTGGCGCAGCCCGGACTTTATGACTACAGCAGCGGGCTCGACGTGATGCGCGCGGTGGCGCTGGCGGGCGGCTTGTCGCGCCTCGCCTCGGACGCTCCGGTGACGCAGGCGATGCGGATGACCGAAGAGGCCGGCCGCCACCTGGGCCTGAAGGCGCGACTGGCCGCTCTTCTGCTCGAGGAAGCGCGGCTGCTGCAAGAGCGAGCGGGAGGCGCCGATCTGCCGATCCCACCTGAAGTCGAACAACTGGTCGGCGCCGTCACCGCCAAGCGGATGATGGAAGAGCAGGTCCACCTGATGAATCTGCGCCGGCAGATCCACGAGATCCGCACCCAGGGCGAGGAGGAACGCGCGAGCCTCTCGCTGATCGAGGCGCAGTCCTTTGCGGAGCGGCGCTCGCTGTCGCAGCGCCAGATCGAGGAAATCGATCGCGACCTCGAGAAGCAACGGTCGCTGCGGGAACAGGGGCTTGCGGTGGCTGCGCGCTATCTCGAGGTCACGCTGGCCGCGGACCAATATCGCAGCAACGAACTGGAAGCGGCTGCGTTCGAGGCCGCCGCCCGGCAAAGCGCCAGCGCCGCGACCAGCGCCGCGCGCGGGCTTGTCAGCCAGCGCGACGAGGAGATTACCCAGCGCCTGACGGTCGTCCGGCAGGAGATCGCGGAAACACGCGCCACCCTGGCGGCAAGCCGCAATCTGCTGGTCGAATTCGGCGGCGGCGCCGGGCTCGCCGATTCAGACGCGCAGCCGCGCTATCTCGTCACGCGCCGGACGGAGGCGGCGACCCGGACCTACACCGCCACGCCGATGTCGCTGCTGCAACCCGGAGATACGCTTGAAGTGCTTCTCGACCCGCAGCTTCCGGAAGGGCCGCAGTGATGGGACTGGCGCAGCGGGTCGGGGTGCTTTGGGTGCTTTTGACCTGCCTTGCCACGTCGGGCAGCGGGGCTGCGGCCGGAACCATCGACCTCAGCCGGCTCGTCGTTGAGCCAAACCCGCGTATCGGTCTTTCCTTCCCCGGCTCGCAGGTCCGTTACTATCCCTACATGGCCAAAGCCGGTGTCGGCGTTGCGCGGATCGCCGTCACCTGGCAGTTGATCGAACCGGAGCGCGGTCGCTTCAACTGGCGCGGCCTTGACGAGCGCGTGGGCGCGTTGCTCGCCCTCGGGGTCCAGCCGTTCCTGACCTTCGAGTCGAAATCCGACTGGGGTACGCGGCCCGAGACCTCCAAGGTCAAGAACGGCGACCCGATCGACCTCGGTCTCTGGACGCGCTTCGTCGGTCAGGTGGTCGAACGTTACGATGGTGATGGCCGGGATGACATGCCCGGGCTGAAGGGGCGCGTCGTCTATTATCAGGCCGCGAACGAATGGGAGAGCCCGACGAACCCCTCGGGCGGGTGGATCGGCTCGGGCGCGTCGCTGATCGCCTATGTCAACGCCACGCACGACGCCGTGAAGGCTGCCGATCCGCAGGCGATCTTCGTTCTCGGGGGGATCGCGTCCTTCAATCTGGATGTCCTGCTTGTCGCGCTCGACCGTGCGGATTTCCGGGTTCAGCAACGCTGGAGCGACACCTCCACCACGGTCTTTGACCGCGAGCGGATCAAGAGCCCCGATATCAAGGCCCTGATCGACGAGCGGGTGATGCCGGTGCTGCGCGAGGCGCGCTATGATGTTGCGGATGCCCATCTCTACGGCCCCGAAGATCGCGACGCCGCCCGGCTTGCGCTTCTGGCCGAGTTGAGCGGGCGGCCGGTGATTTCGGCGGAATGCGGCGGCCCGTCGCGCGACTACGGGGATGATTATACGCCCGAAGGACATTTCGTTGCGGCCGTGCATCGGAACCTGAATGTGCTCGCCGCGGGCGGCGCCTTCTGCCTGTGGTTCCGGCTGGGCGAGGACGATAAGACCACCTGGGGCAACCGCTTCACCGCGCTCTATACCAATGACGCGCAGCCGAAGCCCGGCGTCTGGGCCTTCCGGCTGCTGGCCCGTCTGCTGGGGCCCGGTGTCGTGCCGCATCCGCTGCCATCGGGTGGCTTCGAGCTGCGCGGAAGCGGTGCGCCTGCGCGTCTCGCCTGGGGGCAGGGTGCAGCCGAGGTGCAGGACTGGGCGCAAAGCGGCGGCACGCCCGCCTGGTGCCTGAGCGATCCCGTCCGGGGGCTGCTCGCGCCGATGGGCACGGACTGCGCCGGAGCCTTCATTGTTGCAGGGTCGGACGTGGCCCGGCTGCTTTCTCTTGATCCATGATCGGCCATTACAGATGTTGACACATTTCCGGGATCTCATTCGTGCCAGCCATCGGATGATCCTCGCCTGCGCAATCGGGGCGGGACTCGTTGCGTTCGCCCTCAGCGCCATCCTGCTCCATGCCCGACCCTTGTACGAGGCAACGGTCACCGTCACGATGGAGCCGTCGGAGGAGGAGTTGCGCTTCAACCGCAGCTTCATGGGGGTCAGCCAGTTCAACCCGGCCACGATCATCGCGCAATCGCACATCGAACGCCTGCTGAGCCGCCCGGTTGCCGAGCGTGCGATCGACCTGCTGATCGAGGAGATGGGCGGGCAGTTGCCGGCGAAGGAACCGACCCTGTTGTCGGCCATCACCACCGGGATCTGGCAGGCCTGGAACACGCTCAACTACGGCTATTTCGTGCCTCTCAGCGAACGCGAGCAGATGGTGGCCGATCTGCAGAACGCGCTCGATGTCGAGATCGTCGAGGGGTCCTACATCCTCAGCATCAGCGTCAGCTACGACGTGCCTGAGATTGCCGCGGCTGCGGCGAATGTCATTGCCCGCGCCTATGTCCAGGTTGCGCAAGACGGGTTCCGCCGCGACGCGTCCGTGATCGCCGCGACGTTGGCAGAGGCCGAGAAGGAGGCGCGGGGCAGGCTCGCCGAGAAGCGCATCGAGCGGCAGGCGCTGGCTGAAAAGCTCGGGGTGTCCGACCCCGTCACGGAACGGGCGGTCATGCTGCAGGCGCGGCAGGACGCGCGGGATGCCCTGCGCTCGACCGAAGCCGACCTGAGCGGCGAGGCGCGCCGGCTCGAGGTGCTTCGGCAATCCCTGATGGCGCAGACCGATGTGACGATCGCGCGCGGAATCCGCGAGGTTCTCGCAACGGGTGAGGCGGACTTGCAGCAGCTGCAGGAGCTTCGCCGCCAGCGGCAGCAGACTCTGGTCGATCAGGAGGCCGCCCTGGCCGCACTTGACAAGGCACAGGCGCTGCTGCGTGTCCACGATGATCAGCTCGCGACGATCGACGCCGATCTTGTCCAGTTGCAGGAGCGGCGCGTGGCGCTGGATCTCTCGAGCCGGGCCGAGCTGTCGCAGGTGATGATCGTCAATCCGGCGACCACGCCGCTCTATCCGAAATTCCCGAAGCTGGCGGTGAACACCGTCATCGCCGTCATTGTCGGGGCGATCTGTGCGCTGGTTCCGGTCGTGGCACGGGATGCGTTGGGGACGCAGATCCGTACCAATCTCGACGTCGGCCAGATCCCCGGCGCACGGTCGCTGCCTCCGCTGGCGCGCGGCCGGATCGCCCGAGGTCGGCGGCTGGACCCATCCTATGTGGAGCGGCTGATCCGGCGCGTCTCGGCGGACCGCGGCGGCTGGCCGGGACGCGCGCTGAAGGTGACGGGCTTCTTGCCTGACGCACAGCTCGGGCAACTGACGCGCATGTTCGACGGGGCGACGGGCCGCGATGGCAAGCCGATCCGTGCGGAGGCGATGCCGGCGCTGACGGCGGCCCCCGACTGGGCGTCGCTCTCGGGTCAGGTGGTGGTGCTCGCGTTTCGGTCCGGCGATCTCGAACGGGAAGAGCTTGAGGCGCTTCAGGCCCGTGTCGAGGCCCTGCAGATGAATTGCTACTATCTGGTGGTGCTGTGAGGCCGAGGCCCGACCGACGATCCGCGCGGCGACGGACCCTGCTGCGCTTTGCGGCGTGTGTCTGCCTCGCCCTGCTGCTGCCGGCGGCGGCCGCGGACCAGGGTCACATGCTGACCGTGCTTCCGGCATCGGCCCTGCTGGTCTGGCTGGGAAGCCGCGGGATGCGGCGTCCGGGCGGTGTGCCGGTGGTCGTCTATCACAGCGTCGCGCCCGAGGCCGACTGGCTGCCCTGGCGCGACAGCATCACCGTCCGACCCGACGTCTTTCGCCGGCACATGCAGGCGCTGCGGGACATGGGGCGGATCGTCGTCTCCAGCTCCTGCCTGCGCGAACGGCGGGACTCGGGGGCGCCGTTCGATCCGAGATGGGTCGTGCTGCATTTCGACGACGGCTATCTCGACAACATGCTGCATGCCGCGCCGATCCTGCGGGACTTCGGTCATGCTGCCACGATCTTCGTGTCGGCCGATTTCATCGACTCCAGCAGCGGGCTGCGCAGTCACGGCATCGGCTACATGAATGCGGACGAGCTGCGCGCGATGGATGCTGACCCTCTGATCGAGATCGCGTCGCATGGTCTCGACCACGGCCGCATCCCCGTCTCGGACCGGATCGTGGACCATCTCGACGCCGGCAACTGGCGCCGGTATGCGCCGCATATCTGGTCGTTGTCGCCAGGCCCGAAGGCCCGGTGGTTCGAGGCCGCCGATCCGGCGCCCCTGCGCCTCGGCGCTCCGATCCATCAGAGCGACTCGAAGCTGTGCGGCCGCTGGTGGCGCGATGGCGCGCGGGAGAACGAGGCCGAGCGCGACCGGCGGGTTCAGGCGGAGCTGCGCGAGGCGCGCGCGCGACTCGAGGCCGTTCTCGGGCGCGAGGTGCGCTTCCTCTGCTGGCCCTTCGACAGCTGGACGCTGGCCGCGCGTAGTGCGGCCGAGGCGGCGGGGTTCCGCAGCTTCACCGGCGGGCGCGGCGAGAACCTGCCGGACGAGGATCCGGCGGTGCTGAGCCGGGTGCATGTCCATGATCATGCCTTCGGCGGTGGCCCGCTCTGGCTCGAGGATCTGGGTTTCCGGGCCAAGCTCGGCTCGATGAGCGGCAATCTCTACTGGGCGCCGGTGGTCATGGCCGCATCGCTCATCCGGCGGCGCCGCTTCGCGAAGCCGGGGGTTCATGCATGACCCGCCTGCGGCACATCGGCGAAAGCCTGACGATCATCACCACCTCGGCGTTTGCGGGGTTGGCGACGCTGGTGGCGGCTTTGGCTGCGTCGCCGGTCCTGGCGATCGGGGTGCCTGTCGCGCTGCTCGGTGGTGTCGTGCTGCTCAGCTACCCGTTCTGGGGTCTTGGTGTGCTGGTCTTCTTCAGCCATCTGGACAGTATCGAGAAGCTGATCTTCGGTTTCCTGCCGCTGTCCTTTTTCAAGGCGCTTACCGCGGCAACGCTGGTCGTGACGGTGCTGACCGCCGCGCAGCGCCGCCCCTGGATCGCCGCGGTCCTGAGGGATCCGGTCGTCGCGGCGGCGCTGATCTTCGGCGCGCTCGGGGTCGTGTCCTTCCTGCTGGCGGCTGAACGTGCCGTCGCTCTCACCGAGATGCGCAAGCTTGCCAGCCTTCAGGTCCTGCTGCTTCTGATCGTGGTTCTGGTGGACACGCCGCGCAAGGCGGGCGTGATCGCGTGGATCCTGATCGTCAGCTCGCTGGTTTCGGCCCTGATCCTGATGGCCGACACCGTGCTCGGCACCCATCTGGTCGCGGCTTCCGAGGCGGCGACCACGGCCCAATCCTCGGAAGGGTTCGTGCGCTCTTCGGGCGCGTCGGACCAGAACCCGACGACAGCGGCCTCGCTTCTGCTCGTTGGGGTGATCATGGCGCTCGTCCATGCGATCGAGACGCCGCGGTTCCGGCTGCTCATGCTGGGTGTTGCGGGTCTCGGGACGATCGCGCTGATCTTCTCGTTCGCGCGCTCGGCGGCGATTGCCTATGCGATCGTGGGCATCTGCCTCGCGTGGCGCTATCGCCGCTCGCGCTACACGCCCTTGGCCATGTTCGGAGTGCTGGTGGCCGCTGTCGGCGCGCTGCCCTTCATTCCGGCGGAGTACTGGGAGCGCATGGCCACGATCTTCGGCGGAGGAGGCGATTGGACCCTGGGGCGCCGGCTCAGCTACAACCTGATCGGCATCCAGCTGTTCGCGGAACGCCCCGTCTTCGGCATCGGACCGGGCAATTTCGCCGAACGTTTCAATGATCCCGAATTCCGGTTCTATCCCGGCCGGACGCTCCTCGGACGCGAGCTGCACAACATGTATCTGTCCGTGCTGACGCAATACGGCGTCGTGGGCGCGGCTGCCTTCTACGGGATGCTTGGCGGCGCGTTGGTGGCCCTGCGCCGGGTGCTTCGCGCACCGGCCAGCGAAACCCTGCGGATCTGGGCGCTGGCGCTGGGGTTCGGCTATTCGGCCTACCTCATCGCAAGCCTGTTTCTGCCGAACGAATACACGAAATACACCTGGATCCTGTGCGGCCTCTGCGCGGCGCTCCACCGCGTGAACGAGAAGGAGCGGCAGGGATGAAGATCCTCGTGGTGGTCAGCGAGTTTCCGAAGCTGACCGAGACGTTCGTCTATCGCAACATCGCCGAGTATCGCCGCGCGGGACATGGGGTCCGGCTTTTCTACGCCAAGAAGCATTTTTCGCAGGAACTGGTCCACGGCTTCGCCCGCGAGACCGCCGACAGCGCCTTCACCTTCGGCTTCCTCGCACCGCAAAGCCTTCTGGCGCTCGGGCGCGAGGTGCTGCGCCACCCGGTCCGACAGATGCGGCTCTGGAAGATCCTCGCCCGCAGCCACCGCCACGAGATCGGGCGGGGGCTGCGCAGCTTCGCGGTGCTGCCGAAGTCGGTGGCGCTGGGGCACTGGTGCCGGTCGCAGGGGATCGACCATATCCATGCCGAGTTCGCGGGCTTCCCCGCGACGGTCGCCATGATCGCCGCGCGGGTGTCGGGTGTGCCGTTCAGCTTCTCGGCCCATGCCAACGACATCTTCGTGTCGCAGGCGCTCTTGCCCGAGAAGGCGGCCGAGGCGCGTTTCGTGCGCGCCATCAGCCGCTACAACATCGACTGGCTGGGCCGCCTTCCGCGCTTTCCGGCCGACCGGCTGCGGCTGATCCATTGCGGCGTGCCGCGCGCGCTGCTCGAAGCACCCGAGCCCGACCCGCCGGGCTCGGGCCCGCTCAATGTGCTCTACGTCGGCTCGCTGATCGAGAAGAAGGGGGTCTTCCATCTTCTCGAAGCCCTCGCGCAACTGCGGGACCGGATGCCCCTGCGCTGCCGGATCATCGGCCGCGGCGATCTGGAAGCCGCGATGCGGCAGGCGGCGGAGCGGCTCGGTCTGAACGGGATCGTCACCTTCGACGGACCAAAGGATGCGGAGGCGGTGCGCGCCGCCTACGGCTGGGCTCATGCCGTGGTGGTGCCCTCGGTCGTGGGCGCCGGGGGGCGGGTGGAAGGCATCCCCGTCGTGGCGATGGAGGCGCTGGCTCACGCCCGGCCACTCGTCGCCTCGCGCCTGTCGGGGATCCCGGAGCTGGTCGAGGATGGTGTGACCGGCTGGCTTGCGGAGCCCGGGGATGCGGCCGGGATCGCCCGGGCGCTGGCGGCCATCCGGGAGGACTGGCCACGGGCCCTCACTCTTGCGCGCGCCGGGCGCGACCGCGTGCGCGCCGAATATCTGATCGAGGACAATGCCGCAGAGCTTCTGCGCGCGATCGAGGAGGCCGCATGACCTGGATCTTCTGGCTGTCCGCCGGGGCGCTCGTCTACAGCATCATCGGATATGGCGTGCTGGTGACGGCGCTGTCGCGCCTCGCTCCCCGGCGCGAACCCGTGCCTCCAGAGGCGCCCATGACCTTCAGCTTCCTGATCGCCGCGCACAATGAAGAGGCGCATATCGAAGCCAAGATCCGCAACACGCTGGCACAGGATGCGGGAGACCATGCGGTCGAGGTGATCGTGGTCTCCGACGGATCGACCGACCGGACGGTTGCGCTTGCGCGGGGTGTCGCGGATCCGCGGGTGACGGTGTTCGAGGTGAGCCGGCACCAAGGCAAGGCGGATGCGATCAACCTCGGGCTGCAGTCCTGCCGCGGCGACGTGGTGGTGTTCACCGATGCCAACAGCCTTCTTGAACCGGGCTCGCTTCTTGCGATCGCCCGGCATTTCGGCGATCCGCGGGTGGGCGGCGTCTGCGGCCGGATCACCGTTCCGTCGGCAAGGACCGGGCCCACGGGCCGGGCTGAAGGCCTCTACTGGCGTTACGATCAGGCGATAAAGGCGGCGGAGTCCCGTCTGGGGGGCACGGTCTCGGCTCAGGGGTCGATCTATGCCATCCGGCGCGACCTGACCAGGCCGCTCATCATGGGATGCGCGGACGACTTCCTGATGTCGGTCAATGCCGTCGCTGCCGGCCGGCGGCTGGTGTTCGAACCGCGCGCCGCAACCTCGGAAGCGGTCAGCGAGAAGGTCGGTCGCGAGATGGGGCGCCGCACCCGCTCGACCGAGCGCGGCTGGCGGGCGCTGATGGTGCACCGCGCCCTGATGAACCCGCTCCGGACCGGCTGGTATGGCTGGCAGCTGTTCTCGCACAAGCTGGTGCGGCGGCTGAACCCGCTGTTCCTGATCGGGCTGTTCGTCTCGAACCTGGCGCTGATGGGACAGCACTGGTTCTATGCCCTGACCGCGGGCGCGCAGGTGACCTTTTATGCGGCGGGTCTCCTGGCCATGACCGTCCCGGCCATCCGAGGGTTTCGGCCTGCGGCGCTTGCCGCCTTCTTTCTCTTCACCCATCTGGCCATGCTGCGTGGGATCCTGCGCTACTACAGCGGAAAGAAAAGCGTCAGTTGGCGCCCGGTGCGCGAATGAACGGACCGATCCGGCTCGGCTTCTTTCTGCCCCATTTCCGTCACGGCGGCGCCGAGCATGTCGTGCTGCTGCTGCTCCGGCATCTCAACCGTGGCAGGTTCCGGCCGGTGCTCATCCTGCAACGGGGCGAGGGCGAGTATCTGAAACTGCTGCCGCCGGATGTCGAGTTGATCGTCCTGCACCGGCCCCGGCCGCCCGCCTGCGGGGCGGAACTGGCGCGGGTTCTGCGCAAGGCGCGGATCGACGTGCTCTACAGCGCGACCAACGCCACGAACATCTATGCGGCCGTGGCGGCGTGGCTGGCCGGCGGCCGGACGCGCACCATCATCAGCGAGCATACGCCGCTCGCCTTCAGTCTCTCGACCGCGAAGCTGCTGGCGCTGCGCCGCTTTGGCATTCGACGCGCCTATCCGCTGGCCGATCTGATGGTTGCCCCGCTGGACCGGATCGGCGACGAGATGCGGGCCTATCTTGGCGCCGCGGCCCCGCCGTTCCGCTGCCTCCCGAACCCGGTGGTGGGAAGGCTCGCCCCGCTGCGGGATCAGCCCGCCACCGCCTTGCGGATCGTCAGCGTCGGGCGGCTGGCGGGCGTGAAGCGCTTCAACCTGCTGATCGAGGCCTTTGCCGCATTTCACGCCCGGCTGCCGGCGGCAAGCCTGACGATCTTCGGCGACGGGCCCGAGCGGGAGGGGCTTGAGCGCCTCGTGGCGCGGCTCGGGCTTGGCTCGGCTGTGGTCCTCGCGGGCTATGTCGAGGACGTGCCGTCCCGGTTGGCCGCGTTCGACCTGTTCGTCTGCACCTCCGAGCGCGAGGGGTTCGGCAATGCCATCGTCGAGGCGATGGCCGCCAGCGTCCCCGTCCTGAGCGTTGACTGCCCATTCGGTCCGCGGCTTCTGCTGCAGAACGGCCGGACCGGGCATCTGATCGCCGAGGCGGACCCGGACTCGGTCGCCCGTGCCATGACCGAGATCGCCGCCGATCAGCCCGCGCGGCAGCGCTATGCCCGCGCGGCGCGCGACATCGCGGCATCCTTCAGCGTGGCCGGGGCGGTCGCGGCCCATGAACAGGTCTTTGCCGAGGTTGCGGCCAAGACGTCGGCAATGTCGAGACAGGAAGGAGAGAGCGATGGCGGTTACGATCGAAACTCGAGGGTCTGAGATCCGCGACACGTTTCTGGCGAAAATGGCCGAGACGTTCGATGCCCAGGCGGTCGAGCGCAAGGCCCGGTGCTGGGACTGGATCTTCAACCCGCCGCTCGGACCCGAGGCTCCGGCGGTCAGCGTGCTGACGGCCTGGCGGGAGGATCGGTTCGTCGGCGGCAGCATCACGGGGGTCAGCGCCTACATGCTGCGCGGCGAGACATGCTATTTCCTCTCGCCGTACGGCACGAACATCGACCCGAAGGAGCGCGGACTGGGGATCAGTCTGATCAAGGCGTTCTATACGGGTCCCCACCGTCGCATTGGCATCCCGATCGATGAGCGGTTCGCCCGCGTGAACGAGAAGTACGGCGCGCACAGCAGGCCGCGGGTGCAGCTTTTTGCCCCGCTGCGGGCCGGCAGCGCCCTGACGCGTCGCAAGCCCGCTGCGGCGCCGGTGACCCGTCTGGGAAATGCCGTCTGGTCCGCCTGGCGCGGCATCTCGAGCCTTGCCGGCCCCCGGCTCAAGCGGGGGGAAACCGTTACGGACGCTCAGGATTTCGGGGCCGAGCATGACGCCTTCTGGCACAAGGCCGCGGCGCATCACCCCTTTATCGAGGTGCGGAATTCGGCCTTCATGACCTGGCGGTTCCGCCACATGCCCATTCAGAGCTACGACATCCTGCAGCTGCGGCGCGAGGGCGAACTGCGCGGCTATGTAGCCGTCGGACACGAGGTGGACCCGCAGCGTGGCACCGCCCAGGTGGCTGATATCCTCACGGTCGATGACGATCCGCGCGATCTCGCCCTGCTGTTTCGTGCAGCGGCCGATCGGCTTGAGGAACTGGGCGCCGAGGTCGCCGCCTTCGGCTGCGTTCCAAACGAGGCGCTGCTGCAGGCGGCGCAGATGGCCGGATTTTCTCGCACCAAACCGACGCGGCCGGCGCAGGTCTATTACGGCTCGCCCGAGGACACGGCATTTCTGGACGAGGATCTGCGCAACCTCTACCTGACTCGCGCAGACCAGGACGAGGATTACTGAAAAGCCGCCCATGCCAGGACGCCGTGGGCATGTCCCGGAAGGATGATTGTTGTTCAGATCGCGCCATGACCTGTGCTGTGACCAACTCCTCCATCTGATGCCAGAGTCCGGCCGAACCAGAGGACCGGACATGAAGAGATCGAGATTCACCGAGGAGCAGATCGTCGCGATCCTGCGGGATCAGGAGAGCGGCGTGAAGACGGCGGAGGTTTGCCGCCGCCACGGGATCAGCAGCGCGACCTTCTGCGCCTGGAAGGCCAAGTTCGGGGGCAGGGAGCCTTCGGAGGCGACGCGGCTGAAGGCTGTGGAGGACGACAACGCCAGGCTGAAGCGGCTGCTTGCCGAGGCCATGCTCGACAACACGGCCTTGAAGGATCTGCGTTCCGGAAAGTGGTGACGCCCGCCGCCAGGCGCGAAGCGGTCGCCCATCTCGAGGAGCGCTACGAGATGAACGCGCGGCGGGCGTGTTCGGTTCTGGGCGCGGACCGGGCTCGGCCTCGTCCCCAGCGAGCACTCCAGCGGCTCCACCACCCGCCGGGGAAGGATCACGAAGGCAGGCAATGCGCTGACCCCGAACGCCCGGCAGGCGAGCGCGATGCTGACCCCCTTCGTCGCCACCGCCTTCTCGGCCAACTCTCGGCGCTGAGCTGACCGCGTCACTTTTTTCCAAGCGCCTCTCGCAGCAGATCGGCCTGCATGCTCAGGTCCGCGAACATGCGCTTCAGGCGCCGGTTCTCGTCCTCCAAGGCCTTCATCTGGCTCATCATGGACGCGTTCATGCCGCCATACCTGGCCCGCCACTTGTAGAACGTCGCGCTGCTGATCCCATGCTCGCGGCATAGCTCGGGCACGGGTATCCCGCCCTCAGCCTGACGCAGCACGCTCATGATCTGGGCCTCGGTGAAACGGCTCTTCTTCATCGGAAGCTCCTCGTCCATCTTGCCGAGAAAATTCTACGGTCCCATCCCCTTGACCCTGGGGACGATTACCGGGGTGATCTCGACCCGCAAACGCACCGATCCCGGCGAGGATTGGCTGGGGCGCATGCTGGCGAAGAAGCCGCTGAAGGTCGTGGCCATCGCATTGGCCAACCGCATGGCGCGACAGGTCTGGGCAATGCTGAGAACAGGCGAAGCCTGGCGGGCGGCCTGAGGGCAGGGAAGCCCGGCCGATAGCGGCCTGATCGAACTGGCGAGGGCAAGGTGAGATGATGGCACACTGACGGAAGCGAGGAGGGATACCCCGTTCGGACCGAAGCGCACCAAGCGCGCGCCATTGACAGGGACCCAATCTTCACGCAAGGGCTCCGCCCGTTCCCGCCTCAAACTGTCCACCGGACAGTTTGCCGCTTCGCGGACCGGCGTTCACTTCATCAGGGCGCGCGGGCAAGCCGCAATCGAGACGCCGAATACATGGCCGCACCCGACCAGTTGCCGAAGACGCCGACCCCCCTTGTCACGCGGGAGCCATCCATACATGGTCCGAGGACAATGGCGAACGCGATCGCCCATGCCCATGTGAAGACGGACAAGGTGGACGCTCCTCGGACGCTAACGGCGCTTGATGAAGACGTTGTCGATGCATCGGCCTTTGCCGCACCGGGGCGAGGCCGGTCGCGGGAAACGCGGTGTCTCGGCCTGCGCGGCGATATATTATAACATACGGTCCGCTCCACCTGACGCCAGAGGAGCCCGTGATGACCGACACCCGCCTTCCCGTAACCGTGCTCTCCGGCTTTCTCGGCGCCGGCAAGACCACGCTTCTGAACCACGTCCTGGCCAACCGCGAGGGGCTGCGCGTCGCTGTCATCGTCAACGACATGTCCGAGGTGAACATCGACGCCGATCTGATCCGCGCCGGCGGCAGCCTCTCGCGCGGCGAGGAACGCCTGATCGAACTGACCAACGGCTGCATCTGCTGCACCTTGCGCGACGATCTGCTGAGCGAGGTGCGCCGATTGGCCGAGGAGGGGCGCTTCGACTACCTCCTGATCGAATCCACCGGGGTTTCCGAGCCGCTGCCCGTCGCCGCCACATTCGAGTTCCGCGACGAGGAGGGCAGGTCGCTCTCGGACGTCGCCCGGCTCGACACGATGGTGACGGTGGTCGATGCCGCGAACCTCACCCGCGACTTCTCGGCGCAGGATTTCCTGAAGGATCGCGGCGCGGCGCTGGGGGATGAGGACGACCGCAGCCTTGTCCAGCTTCTGACCGAGCAGATCGAGTTCGCCGACGTGATCGTGCTGAACAAGGTCTCCACCGCGACGCCCGACCAACTGGCCACGGCGCGTGCAATCCTGCGGGCGCTGAATGCCGATGCGGCGATCGTCGAAACCGACCACAGCCGGGTCGATCCGCGCGCGATCATCGGCACGGGGCGCTTCAGCTTCGAGGCCGCCCACCGCCACCCGACCTGGGTCAGAGAGCTTTACGGCTTTGCCGACCACGTCCCCGAGGATGCGGAATATGGCATCACCAGCTTTGTTTACCGCGCCGAGCGGCCCTTTGATCCCGCAAGGATCGCCGAGTTCTTCGACACGCCGCTGCCCGGCGTGATCCGCGCCAAGGGCCATTTCTGGATCGCGACGCGGCCCGACTGGGCAGGCGAATTCTCGGTGGCGGGGCCGATGGTCGAGGTGAAGGCGCTCGGCCTCTGGTGGGCCGCCGTGCCCGAGGCGCACTGGCCGCCCGAGGCGCGCGAGCGGATGGCCGCGCGCGTGGCGGGCGAGTTCGGCGACCGCCGGCAGGAGATGGTCTTCATCGGCATGCTAGGTGAGATGAACCGGGCGCGGATCTCCGCCATGCTCGACCGCTGCCTCGTGCCCGAAACCCGTTTCGCCCCCGAGGTCTGGGAGGGACTGGCCGACCCGTTCCCGCGCTGGGGCCGCGCGGCATGAGGCGCAACCTGAGAACCGCGCTGCGGCTGCGAGGGCGCGAGAATGCGATGCTGGCCCATGACCGGCTGCCGCCCGCGGCCCGGATCTGGGTGACGCAGGCGGTGCTGCCGTGGTGGGCGGCCTCGGTCCGGCGGATCTGGACGCGGGCGCTGGCTGGTTCGGGCGGCGAGGCGGCGGCGCTGGCTGCCCTCGCTGCGGCCGAGGCCGCGACACTGGCCCGAGAAGCGCGCCGCGGACCTTCCGCAGGTTGTTGACAGACCCGGCACTTTCGCCCATCACAGGGACGCTTTGGTTCCCGCGGCAGCACCGCGGGCTAAGAGGGAAGCCGGTGGGAATCCGGCACTGCCCCCGCAACTGTAAGCGGCGAGCCTTGCTTCGAAACCACTGGCCAATGGCCGGGAAGGGAAGCCGGGCGCCCGAGCCGCAAGCCAGGAGACCTGCCAGAGCCACAGAGACGACCACGGGCGGAGGGCCCGGGGGGCGTGTTGCCGCAGCGCCTGCACGCGCACGGCCGACCGTTCCCCGCCCGCCGTTCCCACGACAGGAGAGCCGCCCGGTGCCCCGACGAGACCTTCCCCCTCCGCAGGCCCGCGCCTCGCCCGCGCGGCGCTGAGCCATTCCCCCTGCACATCCAACGGAGTTCCCATGCTGCGCCGCATTACCCTTGCCGCGTGTCTCGTCACGCTTTGCCCGCTGCCCGCGCTCGCCCGCGACGGCATCTTCGACATTGCCGCGCCCTTCGAGATCAAGGGCCCCGACCCGTCACTTTCGGGCGACATCTTCCTGAAGATGGATCTCGCCGAGACCCTGGTGAATGCCGATGCCGAGGGCCGGCTGCTGCCGGGCCTATCCGACCGCTGGGATCAGTCCGACGACCGGCTGAGCTGGCGCTTCCACATCCGCTCCGGCGTGCGCTTCCATGACGGGACGCTTCTCACGGCCGAGGCCGCGGCACAGTCGCTGCGGATTGCGCGCTCGCGCAAGGGGCTGCTGGCGAAGGCCCCCATCGCCGCGATCGAGGCCGAGGGCGACGAGGTGGTGATCTCGCTGACCGAGCCCTTCGCGCTTGTGGCGACGCTTCAGGCCGAGCTGCCGGTGCTGCCAATCGCCTGGTATCAGCAGACCGCGGCGGTGGCGCGCGGGGTGACGGGCGCGGTCCTCGACCCCTACGAGCGCAGCTTCGGGCTGAAGACGAGGGCTTTCTCCCATTGAGCGGGGCGCTGTCGCAACTGGGCTTCCGGCTGGCGCAGGCTCTGGGTGTCGCGCTGGTGGTGGGGCTTCTCTCCTTTCTGATGATGCAGGCGCTGCCGGGCGATGCCGCCTTCCGCATCGCCGCAGGGCGCTATGGCTATGATCTGGTCACCGCCGAGGCGGCCGCCGGGGTGCGGGCGGAACTCGGCCTGGATCGCGGGCCGCTGGCGGCGTTCCTTGGCTGGATGGCGGATCTGGCACGGCTGAACCTCGGCACCTCGCTCGTGTCGGGCGAGCGGGTGGCAGAGGAGATCGCGCACCAGCTGGGCGCGAGCCTGCACCTGGCGGGGGCGGCCCTGGCGCTGTCGCTGCTGATCGGGCCGCCGCTCGGCCTCTGGGCCGGGCTTCATGCCGGCGGGCGGTTCGACCGGGCGCTCCTGGTGGCCTCGGCCGCCTTCCGCTCGGTGCCGCAGTTCCTGATGGGGCTGGTGCTGATCGTGGTGCTGGCGGTGCAGTTCCGGCTGCTGCCGGCGGCAGGCCACGGGGCGCCCGCGCATTTCGTGCTGCCGACCCTCACGCTGGCGCTGGGGCTGGCGGCCGCCTCGGCCCGGATCACCCGCGACGCGATGGCCCGGATCGAGGCGAGCCCGCAACACGCCTTCGCTCGCTGGAAGGGGCTGTCGGAGCGACAGGTGCTCTGGCGTCACGGGCTGCGCAATGTGGCGGCGCCGGTGCTGACCTTCCTCGGCATGCAGTTCGTGACGCTGGCCGAGGGGGTCGTCGTGGTCGAGACGATCTTCGGCTGGCCCGGCATCGGGCACGCGCTGATCCACGCGGTCCTTCACCGCGACGTGCCGATGGTGCAGGGGACGGCGCTGCTGATGGGGCTGGGCTTCGTTCTGGTCAATGCGCTGACCGACGTGGCCGTGCGCCGGATCGACCCGCGGGGGGTGGGGCAATGAGGGCGCGACAGAGCCTGATCGGCTGGGGCCTGCTGGCGCTGGTGCTGGCCTTCGCCGCGCTGGCGCCGCTGGCCGATGCGGTGGGTCCGCTGCGCCAGAACCTGATGCGCGTGCTGGCGGGGCCGGATGCGCTGGCGCCCTTCGGCTATGACCACCTTGGCCGGTCGATGATCGCGCGGCTGGCGCACGGGCTGCGGCTGTCGCTGATGATCGCGCTGGCCGCGGCGGCGACGGCGGCGGCGGTCGGGATCGCGCTCGGCACGCTGGCCGCCTGCTGGACCGCACCCCGGCCGAGGTCTCGGGAGGTGAACTCCAGCGCCTCGCGATCCTGCGGGCGCTGCTGCTCGATCCGGTGATGCTGTTTGCCGACGCGCCGACATCGCGGCTCGATCCGGTGACCCAGGCCGAGGCGGTGCGGCTCCTGGCCGACCTCGCGCGGGCCGAAGGGCTGGCGCTGCTCTTCGTCAGCCATGACCGCGCGCTGCTCGCCGCCATCTGCGACCGCATCCTGACCCTGCGATGAGCGCAAGGCGAGGCGGGTGCTCGTCAGTCGGCTCAGCTGAGGAACGAGCCCCCTGCTGCGGGCAACCTCGGCTTATCCTGCCAGACGCGGAACAGCTTGCAATGACCGATTTCCGGCCTTTGCCAAAACCGCCATGCTGCTGATGCGAAAGACAGCTCACCGCCCTCCTGCGCATCGCCTCGGGTTGCGCTGCGCCTTGCGCGACCGTCGGCGAAGGGCTGCTCGACCCCATCGCTGCATCGTGCTCGACTGGCCGCTTCGAAGGCCCGCGCCCGGAGGGTCGACCGGCGGCTCAGGGCCGACCTTGCTCTGTCACACGGCTCGAGCGCCACCGAGGTGGCACTGCGCGGCACGGGGGCATCGGGCGAGGGGGCAATGTAACAAGGGGGTGGTGAAATCGATGCTACCTTACAGGAAGCAGAACCCGCTTGCGCAGATTGCAGGACGAACAGGCGGCCACCACGTTCTGCCAGCTTGTCACCCCGCCGCGGGCACGGGGGAGGACATGGTCGAAGGCCGACCGTGTTCTCGAAGAACCGCAACCGGCTGCTGGAGACGGACGTCGCGCAGAAGTTCCTGGCCGCGATCCTCGCCCATCACGAGATCGCACCGCTCCTGTCGGACGAGCACTTTTCCGTCCATGGCACGCTGATTAAGGGTGAGCCTTGGTGCGCCACTGGTTCGAGCACCATGGCGAACGCGTCGGTAAAGAGCGTCCAGCCGAGGCCGGAGCAAGCCGGCGGGGCGGTCCAGACGATCCGCCTGCGCGTCCACTCGCGGCCAATGCTGAACCCACCGAGACGAAGCCCGAGACAGCCCCCATGGCCCTGCCGAAGCCACGAAGCCGCACCCGCGAGGTCTACTTCCGCGGCGAGAAGCGCTCGAATGCCACCCATGCCTCGGTCACCGATCCGGAGGTCCGGCTCTACAGGAAATCCCCCGGCGCCGGGTCACGCAGGCGGACGGGCACGCCGAGCGGAAGGCTGCACTCAACATGGTCCACCGTCACTCGCCCGTTTCCACGAAGCGGCTGACGCTCGGGGCCGACAAGGCTTATGACGCCGAGGAGTTCGTCCGGGATCTGAAGCAGGCCTGCGTCACTCCCCATGTCGCGCAGAAAGCGCGCTTCTACGCAATCAACGGCCGGACCACCCGGCACGAGGGCTACGCCCTCTCGCAGCGCTGCCGGACGAAGATCGACTTGCGTCGAGCCAACGATCCACTGGATCGTTGCCTGATCCTCCTCACCTACGGCTGGCCCAAGACCGTCGGGCCGATGGCGCAGATGATGCTGCACGGCGCGGCGCGCGTCGGCGCCCGGTTCACCTTCACGATGGCGGCCTGCAACCTTTCCCGGTTGCCGAGGCTGCCCGCCTTCACCGGAATGAGCGAGGGCGCGACGACCATGCAGTCATGCCCGAGTTCGGTCAGCTGGCGATGGAGGCCATGGCCGCAAGGCCCCGCCTCGTAGCGCCTCGTAGCAGAAATGGAGCCCCCGTCCGTCGCAGCCCAGCTTCTCGGCAGGCCTGCGGACGTGATCGGGCCGGTTCGGGATCGTGCCCCAGTGCCGGACCTCGCCCCCGCGTTCTCCTTGCGCAACAGCCCCCGACATCGTCGCCTTGTGGACATCCAGCCCGGCGAACGTGCTGTCCTGCATGCGGTCTCTCCCCCGTTCTTGAGGCTCGGCACCAGCCCGTCTGGCGCAACCCTCGAAGGAGAACGCCGCGGGAGAGGCCACCGATCCGGTCAGGTCACGCCGCGATCATGGGGTGAATCGCGCCGGGTTTGCCCACGCGCTGAACACGCGACCGCGCAAGACGTTCGGCTGGCAAACGCCGGCAGAAGCACTCGACCGACTGCTCAAAATGGATACGATCGAACGTGTTGCGACGACCGGTTGAATCCGCCCAGTATCTGTCCATTCGCTACACTGAACGTTTGGCGGAAGACGGGATCGAACCGTCGGTGGGCACCGTCGGCGACAGTTACGACAACGCGTTGGCGGAGACGATCAACGGACTGTTCAAGGCCGAAGTCATCCACCGCCGTGGCCCGTGGAGAAGCTTCGAGGCGGTAGAATACGCAACCCTCGAATGGGTCGACTGGTTCAACAACCGCGTCGATGCAATGCATCGCCCCTCGAACCCATCGGAAACATCCCGCCTGCCGAAGCCGAGGCGAACTTCTACGCCGCTCTGGACGCTGAACCCATGGCCGCGTAACTAACGAAAATCAGCCTCCGGCAAACCCGGCGCGGTTCAATAACCTCGTGCAGGCGATGGGTGGCACCGGTATCTCCAAGAGCCAGGTCAGTCGGCTCTGCGAAGAGATCGATGAGCGGGTGGATGCCTTCCTGACCCGACCGATCGAGGGCGGCCGGTTGTGTCGGGTCAGTCGGCCCATCTTGGGCAAGGCGGCGTTTACTGGGACCCTCGGGCAGAGTCCTGCGGGCCCGGCGGGGTCCTCGGCGGTTGCGTCTTCCAGCGCGCCACGAACTGCTCGTAGCTTCGCTCGGCTTGCCGCGCCAGATCCGCTTCCCGCTCCCGCAGCTCCTTCACGTTGTAGGCGTAGGCCGGGCCGCGTCGGTTGCCCTTCTTCTGCGGCAGCCCGGCTCGGAGTTCCATGTCGCGGGTCTTCCTGGCCACCAGCGCCGGGCGCGCCCAGAGATAGTCCTGCTCCTTCGTGAGCAGATGCCAGCGCAGCACCGTCAGCTTGCGCGCCAGCGCGACCGCCGCGACCTGATGCCCGCGCCTCGCCCGGATGCGGACGAAGAAGGCATGCAGCGGCCCGGCGCCTTCGCCGCGGCCCACGCCGCCTCGACCAGCATGGCGCGCGCGTGGCTGCGCCCGACCTTGCTGATGCGGCCATGATGCGCCGCACCCAGCCCCGACTGACGATCCCGGGGATCGAGGCCAAAGCAGCTCACCAGCTTCTGTGGGGTCTTGAAGCGGCGTATGTCGCCGATCCGCCATGAGGCCGGTGGCGACCGTCACGTTGACGCCGGTGATGGTCAGCAACCGACGCACCTCCGCGCTGTCCAGCGTGCCCTGTGCGATGGCGCGATCGGAGCTCCTGCAGATCCTCGCCGAGCCGGTCGAGTTCACGGACATGCCGGTCGATGGCCGCCCGCTCGTCGTCCGGCAAAGGCTGGCGCGACAGCCAGTCCCGTCCGTGGCCATTGAACAGGTCGGCGTGCGGACACTTCGGGATCAGGTGGCTGTGAAGGATGGAATGCACCTCGTTCTTGATCCGGGTGGGATGGCGCACGACCTCACAGCGCCGCGCCACCAGCCGGAACGGAGCCCCGATCCTCTCATACCGGTTACCAATCCCATCGAACGGCTGAACAAGGAAGTGAAGCGGCGTGCCGACGTCCTGGGGATCTTCCCGAACGAGGCCTCCATCATGCGCCTGATCGGCGCGATTCTGATGGAGCAGACCAAGGAATGGACCGTCCAGCGCGGTCGCTATCTCACGCTGGAAACGCTCGCGCGGTCTGCGATGACCGCCAGCGTCACCCGCGGCCGCGCGCTGCGCTACGCCGGAGGCTCCGCGCGCGGCCTCCTACACCACTTAGCGTAATCGCCACGTCCCACCCGCGGTCGTCGCCGTTGCAGGATGGGTCTGTCGCTCCGGCACTTCGCCGGGGCTTGAGCAAGGAGGATGCGATGGGAGTGTTTGCGGCGTTGGACGTGTCCCAGGAAGAGACAGCGATCTGCGTGGTGGGGCAGGACGGGGTGCTCGTAGCCGAGACGAAGGTTCCGACCTGCCCGGATGCGATCACCGGCTGGCTGGCCGAACGCGCCAGCGGTCTCGAGCGGGTCGGCATGGAGACCGGGCCTCTGGCGGTCTGGCTCTGGAACGCCCTTACGGAAAGGCAGGTCCCGATCATCTGCATTGATGCGCGCCACGCCAATGGCGTGCTGAAGATGATGCCGAATAAGACCGACCGGCATGATGCCCGCGGGCTCGCGCAGATCGTCCGCACCGGGTGGTTCGAGGCCGCGCAGATCAAGAGCCACGATGCCTATGTCAACCGGGCGATGCTGACCGCGCGGGAGGCGCTGGTTGGCATGCGCGTCAGGCTGGAGAACGAGATCCGGGGGCTGCTGAAGACCTTCGGCATCATGTTCGGCAAGCGGGTCGGCGGGTTCAAGCGCCGCGCCGAGGAGATCATCCGGGACGAGCTGACCGTTGTCCCGGACCTCGTGCCGATCTTCGAGGCGCTCATGCAGGCCAGGCGGGACATCCTCGCCCGCATCGCCGCGCTCGATAGTCGGATCAGGGCGGTTGCCAGGCGTCATGCGACGGTCCGCCTGCTGATGACTGCGCCCGGCGTGGGACCGATCACGGCAATGGCGGTTGTCGCGGCCTTCGATGATGCCTCCCGCTTCCGCCGATCCTCCAGCGCGGGCGCTTATCTTGGGCTGACGCCCAGGCGCTACGAGTCCGGAGAGATCAGCCGGAACGGGCGGGTGTCCAAACGGGGAGATGCCTTCACGAGGAAGTGCCTGTTTGAAGCCGCGAACGCAATCTTCTGCCGGAACCTGGGTGGCCCACGCCTGCGGGATTGGGCCAAGGCGATTGCCGAGAGGACCGGGCCGCGCAAGGCAAAGGTGGCGCTGGCCCGGAAGCTGGCGGTGACGCTGCACGCCATGTGGCGCACCAACACGCCCTTCCGGGAGGCCGCGGTGGCATAAGGAAAACGAACGGAACGACGCTGACAGCCAGCGTAACGGAATGCGTCCAGCCGGGACGCGCGGCGAGGGTGAGATCGCTCCCGGGTATGCGGTACCGACCGCGCACACCACTTCGATCCACCCGACCCTGAACGCCAACATGTGGCTCCCGCGCGGTGACCACGGAGAGAACCTCAGAGCCCGGCACCCAGGATCAACGGCAGAGAGATCAGCGCCTGACCAAGGCGATTAGAGAACGAAGTGGGACGCCATCCATGTGTGTGCGCTTGAAAAGCAGGCGACAACTCCTTTGACGAAGATCGCAGGTCTCGGCGAAGAAAAATAGCGATTCCTGCAAAATCGCTCTGGACGCCTCCCAAACCCGTTGATATATGGCGCCCAGTTCCGGCGTAGCTCAGCGGTAGAGCAGTTGACTGTTAATCAATTGGTCGTAGGTTCGATCCCTACCGCCGGAGCCAAAAATCCTAAGGATTTCAGCTACTTACAGAGCCCCCTGACGGGGGCTTTTGTAGTTTCGCGGGCTGCGTAAGTTGGGCGTAAGAGCGCGCTAACGCCAGCGATAGTGCGTAAGTTCCCGACTCCGTTGAGCGATCAGCAAAGCGCCCCACACCGAGAGGTGCAGGGCGCGCGGCGTCAGGCCAGCAGGATTAGGGACCAGCCCCGCCGCTGCGGTCGTTGGATTAACGAGGGACGCACCGCCTTACCTCGTCGCGGCTGGCATCAACCGCGCACCTCTCGCGCCCTACTCGCTGAGAGGCTTTTCAAACCCGATTCCCTTGCATCGGTCACACATCCGCAGCGCCTTCACATCGGCACTGAAGAATGGGCGTGCGCACCGCATACAGCACCGCCAGCCGACATGCCGAACCACCACTGGCGGGCTACGGTCAATGTCCAGCACAGGTTCCCGCCGCGCGCCGCCGTCATACGGTAATCCTCCCGGTTTTAGCGGGATCCGGCCGTAGAATTCACGCGGCCATCTTCAGCTTCATGGTAGGTGTGACCCCGCCGATGCCCATGTTGGGGCGTTCATTGTTGTAGTTCCAGAGCCATTCGGTGGCGATCTGCTGCACTTCCTCGATGGTTTCAAAGATGTAGAGGTCCAGCCATTCATGCCGGACCGTCCGGTTGTAGCGCTCGACGTAAGCGTTCTGCTGCGGCTTGCCGGGCTGGATGTAGGTCAGGGCGATGCCCTGCTTCGAAGCCCAGGTCATCAGCGTGGAACTGACGTATTCCGGGCCGTTGTCCACCCTGATCGCCAAGGGCTTGCCGCGCCACTCGATGATCTGGTTCAGCGACCGGACGACCCGCTCGGCGGGCAGCGAGAAGTCGACCTCGATACCCAGACCTTCGCGGTTGAAGTCGTCCAGCACGTTCAACAGCCGGAACTGCCGCCCATCCGCCAGCCGATCGGCCATGAAATCCATCGACCAGACCAGGTTCGGCGCCTCGGGCACGGCCAGTTCCTCGGGCTTCTCCCGCTTCAGCCGTCGCCGCGGCTTGATGCGCAGGTTCAGTTCCAGTTCGCAGTAGATCCGATGGACCCGCTTGTGGTTCCAGACGTGCCCTTTGACGTTCCGCAGGTGCAGGAAACACAGCCCGAACCCCCAGGTCTTGTGGACATTGGTCAGCCCGACCAGCAGGTCTGCGATCATCTCGTTCTCTTCGTCGCGCTTCGGGCTGTAGCGGAAACAGGTCTCGCTGACGCCAAACGCCCGGCAGGCCAGCGCGATGCTCACACCCTTCGTCGCCACCGCCTTCTCGGCCAGCTCGCGGCGCTGAGCTGGCCGCGTCACTTTTTTCCAAGGGCCTCGCGAAGCAGGTCGGCCTGCATACTCAGGTCGGCGAACATGCGCTTCAGCCGCCGGTTCTCGTCCTCGAGGGCCTTCATCTGGCTCATCATGGACGCGTCCATGCCGCCATACTTCGCCCGCCACTTGTAGAACGTCGCAGTGCTGATCCCATGCTCGCGGCACAGTTCGGCCACGGCCAAACCGCCCTCCGCCTGACGCAGCACGCCCATGATCTGGGCTTCGGTGAAACGGCTCTTCTTCATCGGAATCTCCTCGTCCATCCTGCCGAGAAAATTCTACTTCCGCATCCCTCTAACCTTGGGGAGGATTACCGCATGAGCATCCGTGGGGTAAGGGGCGGTCACGCCTCAGGCGTGAGTTCTGCAACAACGCCCGTTGCACCTATGAATGACTGGCAAATAATCAAAAGAATGCGACACTCAGAACTGTGTGTGTGGTGATGGGTGCTTGCCCGGCATGAGGCTGGAGCAGCATCGCACGCTGTTCTCCCAAACTACCGGTCGTTTTGCGGCGGTTTCGGGCGCAGGTCGGGCGCTGACCGGTAGTTTTACAAATGCGCCGGTGGGGCGGAGACCATAGCCCGAAGTGAGCGGCAGGTTAGAGGCGACCGTTCCCAACCGTGTGCTCGGCCGATCAGAGCGACGCCGGAAGAGCCTCTCGCTCAGGTGCGGCCATATCCTGAAGCGCTTGGTTTCGGCGGGCGAGGGTTTCGTGTAATCATGCCGAGGTTCTGAACTCGGATGCCATCGAGCGCGGGCGCGCCGGAAAAGTTTCACCCGTCATGCAGGCTTCCAGTTTCGTGCCGGTGCGGCTTCAACAGGTGTTGCCTGCCTTGATCAGGACGTGTTTGTCTCGTTGCGTGTGAGACGGCGGAGGCAAGATGCCGAAGTTCAGTGTGAGAGGCAGCAGAGGTAACATCTATCAAATCACGGTGACGGGGGCCGGATCCGACCTTCGTATCCACTGCAAGTGTCCAGCCGGACGCATTGCGGGGAAGTTTTGCAAGCATGTGAGCGCACTGCTGAACGGCGACATCACGAACGTCATCGAGGGGGCTGATGACGTCCATCTGCTGAAGGAAATGCAGCAGGGAAGTCCCTTGTCGGCAAGGGCTCGCAGATATGAAGAGGCGGCGGGCGAAGACCTGCGCATAGCGGAGTTCTCGCATGTGATTTCCATCGACCTGTTCCTGGAGAATTTCTCGGCGCAGGTCGAAGAGGCCGGCTGGAAGATCGAACGCAGATTGCAGCCGGAGCGGTTACCTTACGTCCTTCCTCAAGAGCGGCTTGAGTTTTTCGGGAAGAAACGAGGTGGCGTCTGGAGAGCCACGCCCAGCCATATACTTCACTACGAACCATTCACAGCCGAAGTCAACCATGACGACCAGATGGCGTTCTTTGGCGGGCAGGAGACGATCGAGGTGCGGCTGGAGGACGTCAAGCCCAAGAAGACGCCATGGCGGTGATCGTGTCCCATCTTGTGGTGTAGCTGACCGCGGGCCTCGTGCTCGGAAGCGGGTCGAGCTGGTCAGTCGCGCTGCGCGGCAGGCAGGCTGACGGTGAGATCATCGCAGACCGGAGCGAGGGTTTCCAGCGTCAGGTATCGGCCGCGCTGGACGGTCCATTCCTCGGTCTGCTCCATCAGGATCGCGCCGACCAAGCGGCGGATGGATGCTTCGTTCGGAAAGATCCCGACCACGTCGGTGCGCCGCTTGATTTCGCCGTTGAGACGCTCGATCGGATTCGTGGAATGTAACTTGGCGCGGTGCTGGGCGGGAAAGGTCATGTAGGCCAGCACATCCTCCTCAGCCGTGTCCATGAGCGTGGCGAGCTTCGGCAGCTTGGGCCGCATCTGGTCGGCCACGAGCCGCCATTGCGCCTTGGCCGCCGCGTGGTCCGGCTGGGCGAAGGCGGTGGCGATGAAGGCGGAAACCACCCGTCGGCTGTTCTTGCCGGCATGCGCCAGGGCATTGCGCTGGAAATGGACCCGGCAGCGCTGCCAGCTGGTGGACAGCACCCGGGCCGTGGCAGCCTTGATGCCCTCGTGCGCGTCGCTGATCACCAGCTTCACGCCGGAGAGCCCGCGGCGCACGAGGTCGCGCAGGAACTCGGTCCAGAACGGCTCGGCTTCCGAGGCCCCAATGGCCATGCCCAGGACTTCGCGTCGCCCATCCGTGTTCACGCCGACGGCGATGGTGACGGCCACCGACACGATGCGCCCGCCCTGGCGGACCTTGAGGTAGGTGGCGTCGATCCACAGATAGGGCCATTCGCCCTCGATCGGCCGCGTGAGGAAGGCGTCGACCCGCTCGTCGATCTCTTCGCAGAGCCGGCTGACCTGGCTCCTGGAGATCCCGGTCCCGCCCATGGCCTGCACGAGATCATCCATCGCGCGGGTCGAGACGCCCTGGACATAGGCTTCCTGGATCACGGCCGTCAGCGCCTTCTCGACCGAGCGCCGCGGCTCGAGGAAGGAGGGGAAATAAGAGCCGGTGCGCAGGCGGGGGATGCGCAGTTCGACACTTCCGGCCCGGGTCTGCCAGTCCCGGTCGCGATAGCCGTTGCGCTGCGCCAGCCGCTCGCTGCTCTTCTCGCCGTAGTCGGCGCCAGTCCTGGCGCCCACCTCGAGCTCCATCAGCCGCTCGGCGGCGAAGCCGATCATCTCGCGCAGCAGGTCGGCATCAGCGCTCTTCTCCACCAGCGCACGGAGGTCCATCATGGGTTTGGTCATCGGGGGCATTCCTCGGTTCAAGGTTGGCTCAGCAACCCGACCCTACCGAAAAACCCGATGACCACCGCACCGCCGCCCGCCCGCTACGGCGCTTGATGTGAGCGCGCGAGCGGGCGGCGGCGCTACCGGCGAGCTACACCATTTGAAGGGACGTCACCATGGCGGTTCGAGGGCAAATGGCGAAGCAGCTTGCCGCGCTTGATCCCGCATATTCTAGAAACTCTCTGTCCGCAGAGGCTGGCAGGTTGAGTTGGAACAGCCTGGCTGGCGAACGGCGATGACGTTTCCTGTCCGCCGAAGGTCGTAGCCGCATCGCACACCGTTTGTTGGAGTGCCCGGCAAAGCTGGTTTTGCCTGCCGGGCACGAGGCGTTCCGTTTGTGTGCCTGGTTGGTCAGATCGACACCGGAAGAGCGTCTTCCGCAGGTTCTGCCAATTCCTGAAGCGCCTGGTTTCGGCGGGCGAGAGTCTCGTGCCACTCCTGCGCCTCCCGATCCTTGAAGAAGGCGGCGGACGGCGCCAGGCGAGCGACGGCTTCTTCGACCTCCTCGAGCTTCACGCGGAAGAACTCTTTCCGGAAGTTTGACATGTTGATCCTGCGGTCGGCGAACTCGCGATGAAGCGCTACTTCGAGGGCCGGCGCCTCGTCGCTGTAGATCATCGCATGGGTGTCGAACGAGAAGGGCACAGAGGCATCGCCTAGTTCTCGCACGCGGTCGTCCGGGTCCAGGCGGCGGGTGAGGCCGATCTTGACCACGTCCTCGCCGAAGGATCCGATGTTCGAGATGATGTAGACGTAGCCGGACTTCGTCATCTCGGCCATGGCGCGTGCGCGCTCGCTCGCGCTGTGCGCCTCGGCAAGAGAGGCTTCAAGTTCGGTGATGCGGCGACGCATCTCATCGGTCGCAGAGCCGGCCTCCGCCTCTCTGCGTGCCTTGTCGAGGAGTTCCTGGTATTTCCGTTCTGCGCGCTCTGCGGCCTCCGCCTCGGCCAGCAGTTTCTTCTCCTCACGCTCCATCCGTGCCAGTTCGGCGCGCTCTTCCTTCTCGGCCTTCAGGCGTTCGCGACATTCGTGTGTCAGCCGCAGCTCCTCGATCTTCAGCGCAACATAGGCGTCGCTGATCGAGAGGTTCATGGAGCTGTTCTCGCGGTTGATCGCGGTGGCCGCCGCCATGATCCGCTTCTCCATAGCCACCGCGTTGTTCCAGCGGGTGTTCGCTATGGCGGCCTCGCACTCGTTGTTGAATGCGCGCATCGTCAGGCGCATTTGCCGATTGACCATTGTCTGACCCTTCGACCGGCTTCCATCGACAGTCCAGCCCGTCGGGCAGATCGTGGCAGTTCCCTGCGTGATCATCGCCTTCTGACGCTCCCGCACCTCCTTGATGCGGGACTTGTAGGTCTCGCTGTCCCCAAAATCGAAGTGCGGCTCGTAGACACCCAACTCGGCGAACGCAAGACGTTCGTCGTAGATCGCCACCTGCTGCTCAAGTCTGTCAAAGACCTTGCGTTTCTCGGCGTAGCTGGCACGCAGATCTTCTACCCGCCGGTTCTCTTCGGCTGCGGCGGCTTTTAACTTCGTCACCTCCTCATCGATGGACAGAATAGGCGCAAACCGCCCGCGCATCTCGTCCACCACACCGGTCAGCCGCTCGCATTCGCGCGCCTTCTCGTTCTGTACTTCCACGATCCTGCTCGCGGCACGGCGCGCTTTCCGGGCGTATATCAGCCACAGGATAAGGAAGAGTGGTGTTGACAGGAACCAGACAAGGATCCCCAAGACTACTGGATCCGCGAGCGCGCTGGAGTCGTTCACAAGAATCTCCCATCAAAAAGTAACGCGGCGATCATATCACGGTCTTCACTGCCGCATCTGATTACAGCGGTCACAATGATTTCCACTCCTCAACGTCCCTCAGCACCGGCACGTTGCGCCAGAATTCGCTACAACAACGTTCGGCGTAAGCGATCCGGTCGGGGTATGGGTTACTGAGACGATCCCAGAGATAGCCAAACTCGCCGACAAGCGAGACGGTGGTCACGGCGAGCCTCAATAAGCCATCATACGTGGCAGGGTCCACGTCCACTCCAGCCTTTGCGAGTTTCTTGCGATCATCGCTTTCGATGACACGATGAGCAAAATATTCCGTGCGCAGAAGTCGGATATGATGGTGTTCCGGTGAGGCTTCCGCCACACCGTATTCTTCAAGAAGATTCGCATGGCGGCCGGCAAGAGTGGCCTCGTCAAACTCGATCCCAAGGGTCGCCAGCTGCTCACTGCGTCGTGCATTAAGGTCATCAAGCGCAGGGAGCTCGTCAAATGCCCGGCGAAGTGATACGGAGTTCCGTGCCTTGTCCCAGGCTCTCGCGCAATACAAAATCACGGCAGCCTTGACGGCACTTCGTGCGACCAATCCGGCATATCCGGAGTAAGATCCGTTGAGACGATCCGCGATCATCTCATTCTGGCCAATCGCCACCTTCATGAAGCCAATATGCCAAGCTGCCTCATCCGCCTCGTTGCGGAGTTCCGTGATCAGCGCATCAAACTCAACTTCATTCACTCTATACTTCCATCGCCTCGGGTACATAATCTGTGTATGAAGAGAATCCGTATGCCTGCCGCAGCCTTTTATCCAGCCCAACAGAGCGTGCTGTTGAAGCAGGCGTGTTCTCTATAGCAGCCGCTAGGGCGCGTCGGTCCCCCAATATGATGACTTGCTCCGTGGCTCTCGTGATGGCGGTGTAGATCAGGGTCCGGTCCAGCAGACGGGATGGGAAGACCGGAATGATGACGCGCCGCCACTGAGAGCCTTGGGCCTTATGGACCGAGATGGCATAGGCCAAGTCCAAGTTGTCCGCGTCGGCAGCATCGAGTTCGAACGGCTTGCCGTCGATCGTGACGTGCGCGATGCCGTCGATCACCGACTGGACTCGGCCCATCGACCCGTTCATGAGTTCCCGGTCCCAGTCGTTCCGGGTCCAGATGATCGGATCGCCCTCGGCAATGTCGCTGCGACCGGGGAAGAGGGTGCCATCGGTGGCCTGCCGTCGTAACGCATGGAAGTGACTATTGATGGCGTCGATACCGGCCGGGCCGGCCTTGACCGGTGCAATGATCTGGGTGTCGCCGGGGTCGGCACTCGATGAGCGCATATCCCGTCCGATCCCGCTGATGACGCCAATCGCGTCTTCGGGCGCGGTGGGGATGAAGGAGACGCCAGGGCGGATCCCCTCATAGGTTGCGAGGGCAGGGGGCTTCCCCAGCCGCACCGCCTCGGCGACAGAGGGGATGCCGCTCGCATCGGGCTGTCGGAGCACCCGATCCAGCACCACATGGGGTATGCGCTCGGTCTGACACAACACATGGAACGTCAAGCCGAAGCCAATGGGGGGCAACTGGGCCGGATCTCCCACCAGCATAAGGTTGGCGTCGCCCAGCACCTTCAGGATCCGCCAGAGCGTCGGCAGATCGAGCATCGACGCTTCGTCGACGATCACCATGGCACCAGGCGGCAGCGTTTCGGCGTCGGAGCGCGCCATGGATTGAAGAAAGCCGGCGATGGTCCGAGCAGGGCGGCTGGTCGCAACTGCCATGCGCTGCGCAGCGCGACCGGAGAGCGCCATCAGGTGCAGGGAGCGGCCGAAGGACTCCGCGAGGTCACAGATGCCGCGAAGAGACGTGGTCTTGCCCGAACCGGCATATCCGGCGAGCACCATCACTCGTTGGGAAAGCGCCGTCTGGATCGCCGTCTTCTGCCTCTCGGTAAGAGGATGGAGTTGACCGGCGTCGAAGACTTCGATGCGGGCTTCGACCAGCTTCGGGTCCGGCTTCGGCACCACCAGGTCGTGATAGGGTTCAGAGCGCAGGCAGTCGGTGATGGTGCGGGCGATGAACTCCTCCATCACGGCGGCTCCGAACGGCTGCAGGCCATCGCCCAGCCGGCAGGCGCCGCCGCTCTCCACCGCGGCGTCGATCGCCGACAGCGCGGGGTGTCCGGCGGGCGTCGCTGCGCTATTGAGGAGTTTCGCGACGCCCGCCTCGACGTCGCGCTCCGCCGCGAAGGTATCGTTCCGGTCCAGCGCGGCGTAGAGCACAGCTTCAACGGCCGCCACTGCGCGCCGCGGATCGTCCGGTGCGATGCCGAGGGCCGTCGCAATCTGTTCGACCCTTCGCCAGGGCAGGAAGGCGGTCAGGAGGTAGGGGTTCTCCCTAAGAGCCTCGACCCCTTCGCCACCCCAGCACCGGGCAACCCGGATTGCGGTCTGAACTCCCACGGCCTCGACCACCCCGTTCCGCTCTAGCCAGTCAAGAAGATCGGCCTCCTGTGCCTTTACGTCGAAGGCCGCGAAGGTCGTCTCGGCCAGATCGTGCCCCAGGATCTCGATGACACCGGGATCCCGACCAGCCAAGGCGTCGCGCAGATAGCGTCCGAAGCGATTGGCGAGCCGCGCCGCCAGTGCCGGGCCGATCCCGCGGAACTCGCTGTCCGCCGCGATGTAGTTCGCAAGTGCGCCGAAGGGTTTCGGCATCGGGACGGTGCTGGCCGATGGGCCGGGACGCTGTGGAGATCGGGTCACTCGCCGGGGTCCTCGAAGAGCGGTCCGGCGCCCGTTGGGCGGGAGCGACGCCCGGCGGCGATGAGGTGTTCCTCGATCAGGCACTGCTGCCGCAGGCGGGCGCGCAGGGCCGCGTTGCGTGCGGTCATCTCGCTGAGGCGCCGTTCGAGGAGGGCAACCCGGCGCTGCTCCTCGCGCAGCCGGGCCAGCGGGACCATGGCCTCAGGAGGATCGTTTACAGTGCTGTCGGTTCCGGCCTCCTCGATGCCGGTCAGTCCCTTGGCCTCCACCGCCGCCTCGATCATGGCACGGGCGTGTCGGTTCTTGTAGAGGATCTGGCGGTCGAAGCCGCATGCGGCGGCCACGGCCGACACGTTCAGCTTGCCGTTGCGCGCGGGCAGCGCCTCGACATGGGCAAGGTAGTGCTCGAGTCGCGCTTCGTACTCCCGGGCCATGTCGAGCGACGATTTCCGGGTCATGTCCGCCCTCCGCGCGTCCGCGGGGTCGTCGGGTTGCGATTGATCGGGGTGAGGGGCCGGTCGAGATCGCACTCCGGGATCTGCCGCACGCGGGCCCCATTGATGAGCCGAAGGTTGCGCTCGAGAAGCGTCCCGTTTTCGGCCTCCAGGCGGCGGATCTCGGCCTCGAGGCGGTCGATGTGAGCCTGAAGGGCGTCGATCTTCCGCGTCGTCGGGCGCGGCCCCAGGACGCGCTGGCGAGGGGCCTCCGACTTGGCAAGGCGGGCCCGTTTCAGATCCGGGATGCGGCGCAGAGCCTCCACGGCCCGCTCGATGCCAAATTCCTTCAGGACGAAGACCCGGACCTCCGGCCACGAGGGCACGTCCGGTCGGCCGATGATCCAGTCCGCGGTCATCGCGATCTCGGCCGCGCTCATGTGGCGCTTGGGGCTCAGGCTACTCATCGGAAGCATCCGATCGATCTGGGATCATTCCGGTCCGCGCCAGCGATTTCCCGGGCGCCACCGGGTCGAACTGCGGGGTCGGTCCCATCCTGGCCACCAGGACGGGCGAGCCATCGACCACGTCGGCGCTCTCTAGGATGGCGATGAGTTGCTCAAGCCGGGCGATTTTACGGTCGAAGGTCTCCATCCACCGCGGCGAGGCGCGGAGGCCGCCGGCGATCCGCTCCTGCGCCCGGGTGCGCAACTGACGCTCGCGCTCCAGTTCGCGTCGGATGTTCGCCAGCTTGACCTCCGCACCCTTGATGCAGACCAGATGAGTGCAGTTCAGGCACTCCCCGAACATCTGGCAGGGGTTCTGCCGCAGGGACTGCACGCACCAGCCGAAGGGCGTGGTGTGCGCGGTCTCCTTGATCTGGGCGATGTCGAAGGCGGTCTCGCTGTCGATCGGGATCGGCGCGAGGCTCTCGACGCCGCGCGCCTTGCGGATCCGTGCCAACAGTTCTTGGGCGGTCTCGTGGTCATAGGTGCTGTTCTGCCGCAGGCTCTTCCGCCCGGACCAGAGAGCGGTGTCCGCCGGAGGCACCGAAGCCTTGCCGGCGATCGTGTTGAGGTAGTGGCGGGGCTTGTGGGTATTCACGATCAGCGGCGAGCCGTCCGGCAAGCGGATGTCCATCTGCTCGAAGATCGAAGTCGAAGGCCTTCCCGGGGAGCCTTGAAGCGCCGTCATGATCTGGTGGTAGGTGATCGGCTCCACGCGATCGGAAACTGGGGTGACCCTTCCCACGACGAAGATGCTGAGCGGATGCGCGACCATCAGTGCCCGCTCGTAGCGGATGCCCGCGTCGCCGGGGAGGAACGGCCAACCCTTCGGCGTCTTCACGAACTTCGCCTCGCCTGCGGCCACGGCGCGCGCAAGGCGCCGAGCGGACTCGGTATGGAGCTTGATGCGCGCGAGCGCCTCCTGCACCACCGGTACCATGGCCTTCGGAATGAACTTGATCTGGGGCGCGCCGCCCTTCTTCGGCCACCAGCGCAGGCCCGCCTGGAAGCCGTCGCCGGGATCGAGCACCGCATCGCAATCTACTGGCAACTCGAGGACTTCCGCGATACGGGCCGGGGCGCAGCAGAGCAGGGCGAGCACGGCAGTCGTGACCTGCTGGCGCGGCGTCCGCGCGTTCACGAAGGCTTCGGTTACGGCCTCAAGCTCGTCCCGGGTGAAGTTACGGTCATCGTCATAGGCACTGAGCCGCGACTCCATGGCAAAGCGTCGCCTGCCAATCGACCATTCGAAGGGCACCCGAACCACGCCCGCGGCGTTCAGCGCCTGCGCCACCCATTCGAGCGCCTTCGCCCGCTGTTCGACACCGTAGGGATCGCCGCCTTGCGCGCGGATGCGGTCGACCGCGGCATCGAGCAGGGCAGGCGTGATATCGGCCGGTTCGGCTACCCCGTTTTCCTGCATGACCGCGGCCAGCACGCGCATCATCATAACCGGCTTGGTGTATTTCCCGATCTGGCGCTGTCGGCCGAACTCCTCCGCGATCTTGAAGGCGACATAGGCGCGCGCGAAGGCTCCGAATGCGCCATCAAGAGCGGGTTCCTTCGAACGGCCCTTCTCAAAGTTGACGAGGGGGGGCTGGCCAGCGCGCTCCGGCTTCGCGAGACCCGTCAGGTCCCACGCCGGAGCCTCCCAGACGATGGCGGAGGCCGCCATGAAGGGCAGGTACCTCGCGGCTGCCACGTAGTCGGCTAGGTTGTCGTCGCAGTCCTCACTGCGCGGGCGGAAGGTGATGATCTCAGCCATCGGCGGCTTCCCGTTGACGGATCGCCTCCAGCAGGTCCGTGATCGCCACGATCGTCGCGGTGCGGGTCTCGGCCACCTCGGAATGGCCCGCCTCGATGAATTCGCTCTGCCGGGCGAGAAGGTTCACCAGCAACGCCTCATGCGGCCCCTCGGCCCAGGCCCGGAACTTGCGGCAAGTGTAGCAGGCGACCGGAGCCACCCCGGCTTCGACCGCCCGACAGCCCCCGATCTCACAGGATCCGACCCCGGTCAAGTTCGTGTCGCGCAGCACTGCATCCGGATCCTGCTGCGCCTTCCGGTCCTTCGCCTCCCGCACGACCTTGCCAAGGAAACGGTCGGCGATCGGGATGAAGGCCTCCCCGACCAACCGCTCCATTCGCTGGAAGTGGTCGATCCCGGCGTCCACGTAAGCTTGGCAGCTTTCGGGGCTGGAATGGCCGGCGTTGGCGGCAATCTCCAGCGCGTTGCAGCCGTTCATCGCGAGACCGGTCAACACCGTGTGCCGTTCACGCTGCGCGTTCACGACCATCACGCGGCCCGTGAGCGGGCTTACCACAGCGAGGCGGGCGAAGATCTTCTCGAATGGCTTCTGGATTGCGTGTCGATCCTGATGCTGATCGAGTCCTGGCGTAGTCCGCAAGCTGTCGCTCCGCCTCTTAGGAAAAAGCTGAGCCATGTCCGGATCATGACCGTGCGCGACACGAGCTACAACGTTACACTTGACGTGCAGAAATAAAACGTCGGCCAAGCCTTGTGTGATTGGTTTCCAAGGCATGAACGCGCCGCGCTCCGGAATGCCACGCTGTTTCAGAAGCGGGATTCGGATCTCCACCACGTATCCGCTGCGCCGAAGGTCGCACACTTTCATGGCCGCAAGTTGTGCTGGCCTCATTCCAAGGCCGCGGAACATCCGCGCCACCGTATAATCGTACAGGTCGACCTGGCCCCCCAAGTTCGACAGCAAAACCGCTAAGCAATTGATGTCATTATGGCGGAATGAGCCATTATGTGACTACACGGCGTTCGTCAGAGGGGTTTTGGCAGGTTCAGGGTGTCGAAGAGTTCCATCTGTTGAGGCGTTGTCACAGAGAGCCCATTGACCGTGCGCTCACCGATTTTCGCGCGGTGGCGCTGGATGCGAGCGAGGAGATCGAGCGCGGTGCGGGGGCTGGCCGTGTGGCCCTTGGCCTTCAGGCGCATGCGCATGACGCGATAGAGCACGAGCGCCAGGAAGCAGATCAGCGCGTGGGCGCGGATGCGATCGGGCAGGCGGTGGTGGACCGGGGCGATCTCGATGTCGGACTTCAGCACCCGGAAGCCGCGCTCGATGTCGGCCAGCGCCTTGTAGCGCGCGACGGCCTCGGCCGGCGTCAGGTCGGGAGCATTCGTCAGCAGCGCGAGCTTGCCGTCGAAGAGCTCGGCCTCGTGGATGGCGGTCTCGTCCAGCGACCAGCTGAAGCGGTCGGCGGTGAAGTCGGCCCTGAGGAAGCGGGTGAGTTCGGCCTCGGCGACCGCGCGGGTGAAGCGGCTGTAGGCACCACGGTCGGAGGCCCGCCGGCCCCGGTCGCTTTGCCCCGCGTCTTGTGCATTCAGCTTGCCGACCATGCGCTCGGCCATGACCTCAAGTTCGGCGATGCGGGCTCGGCGCTTCTCGGACTGCTCGGCCGCGCGCAGCGGATCGTGGGCCACGATCAGCCGGTGACCCGCGAAGCGAGCCTCGGAGAGGCCCGTCTTGTCGAAGGCAAGGCCGCGGAAAGTCTCGACGAGCTCGCCGTAGCGGCGGGCGGGGACGGCCAGGATGAACTCGAGCTTCCGCCCTCCTTGATCGGCGAGCGTGGTCAGCGTGTCGATGTTGTCGAGGCTCAGGAGCCCACGGTCGGCGACCAGCACGACCCGCTCGACCGGGAAACGCTGCAGGACGGTGGTCAGCATGGCCTGCAGCGTCTTGGTCTCCGCGACGTTGCCGGGGTGGACGGTGTGCATGAGCGGAAGGCCTTCCGCCGTCTGCACGACGCCCAGCACGAACTGGCGGGCAATGCCGCCCTTCTCCTTGTTCATGCCGTACGCGCGGAGATCATCCTCTATCTCCGCCTCGCCGTGGATGCGCACGGTGGTCAGGTCGTAGAACACCACCGCCAGATCCCGGTCGACCAGCGGCCGGATCTGTTTCGCCAACTCGATCTCGACCCGCTCCGCATGGTCCATCAGCGCGTCCATCGCGCGCAGCAGATGCTGATGCGTCACCGTTTCGGGCATGGCCGGCATCGCCACCGTCTCCAGCCAGCGCAGGCAGCCGAGCTTCGAGTCCGGTTCGCACAACCGATTGAAAACCATGGCCCTGACGAGCGCCTCCACATCAAGCTGCCGCTTGCCCGACCGCAGTGCCCGCGCCAGCGCGCGGTCGAAGCCGAGGTCCTTCCACAGCTCGTGGAGGGCGAAGACGTCGCCGAAGGCGCGGCCGGGCTCCTGCTCGATCCTGAGGGCCTCCGGCGCATCGCGCCCCGTGACCTTGCACAGCCCCCGGATCAGGGAGTCGAGATGGCCGTCCGGTCTGTCGTCGATGCGCCCGAGGTTCGCGATCACGCGGCTGCGCGGCTTGCCGGCGTCGTTACGGTAGGACTCCATGATCTGGAGGTAGCGCCGGCCGCCATTTTCGGTGATGCGAATGAACATCCCTACGAAATCGCAGCATTGCGCCTTCTAAGCAAGAACTTTTAGCTGCGCTCCATGTAACTACATGAAACCTCGGCGTGCTGACGGCCAACCCATTGAAACGACTCGAACAGCCCGCCGGAATCGCGCCAGTCCCGGGTGGATTTTGTCGAACTTGGGTGGCCCGAGTTGAATGCTGCGTCGAGTGCCGCCTTCAGCGCCGCGTCCTCGGCCGGACGATAGGCACCAGCATCCGGGTTCCATGTGCGCACCGCCTCCTTGTCGTTCTTCGGCGGCACCCGAATCTGAGCCATGAAGTCGTGCGTTTCCGGCAGGATCCCGGGCAGATTCAGCGTCCTCCAGGTTTCGGCAAGGATACGAAGCTGTGCGAGGTGAGCGACGTTGCCGCGCGCGCACCAGTGAGCGACATCCTCCGCGTCAATTTCTTCGACCTGTCCATCGCGACGTTGGTGTGCGAACAGCACAAGATTTCTGAACTGGCGGAAGGCTGCTCCAGAGGTGTTCAAATTTCTGGTTGCCACCATCGTGCGCATTGATCGCTTCAAAGAATCGATCAAGACGCCTGACGCGCCTTCCCGCAAAAGAGTAAAGTCGATATTGACGGCGGCGCTGAGCGTGCGGAACGACCAGAAATCCTGCTCGGGATTGAACGGAGTGCCATCAGAGGCGAATGCTTGCCGATATTCAGACCGAACTACAGGCGTCGAACTCGTGGGTGATTTCACGAACGGCTCTCCTGAACCCGGAGTCCTGCCTTAAAAGCGGCTTCCGTCAAGTGATCACCTCGGTATTCAGCGGCCATCTTGCTCAGATAGGACCAACCACCGAGGAAGTTGGCGAAGCGCGCGAAGTCCTCGGCGCTGATCCGGGCCGCGATTGCCCAGTCGGCCAGGTTCTGAATCCAGCCATGCCGAAGGTGGTGCGGCGTCAGTCCTTCGATTCCGAGATGCTTTCCGAGTTCGTGGACCACCCGGCCAACGGTGCGATCGGAGATCGGCGTGCCATGCGTATGGTTGTCGTGGCTCAGGAAGATGAAGGGCGAACCGCGCTTCTCGGCCGCGTCGCTTCCCGGACCCAACATGTAGTCCTCCAGTGCCCGAGCAACAGTGGGACCGAAGGGCACGATCCGGTCGAGGGTCTTTGCATTCGGCTCACGGGTCCGCGGATCTTCCGGATCGTCATGCCGTCGCTCCACTCGGATCTCACAGGCCGCAAGATCAATGTCCTTGGGCTTCAACTGCCGTGCTTCACCTTGACGGATACCGGATGCCACCAACAGGCAGACAAGGGCCCAGTTGCGCCGCGCCATCGCTTCCGTCTTCCAGACGTCGAAGGGATCGCCCGTGGCCACAAAAGCCGCCACCCGGGCCAGATCGGCTGCCTTGACGATGCTCCGGATTCGCGAGGACTGGATCCTTGGCTGGTGAACCGCTATGTGAGCGGCCATGTCCTTGCGCGCGCTGATCCGCTCGGCGAGTTCCAGCGAACGCTTTCGAAGATGGGCCTCGGACATGCGTCCGACGAAATCGAAATAGCGGGCGGCCGTCGACAGGCGCCGACACTTCAGGGCATTACTGACGATGTCGGTTTTCGACATGGCAACCCCGCGGCGCATCTCCGTCACCGATGGCAACGCGATCCGTCGTAGACTCGCCGTCTTCAGCCCGCAGGCCTCCGCCAGAGTCTCGATCTCGACCAGATCGAAATATGCGCCTCCCTCAAGCCGCGCATTCAGGTCGATACGCTCCCGAACCGCCCAGAGCCCGAGGTGAACCAGATCTGTGGCTTCTGCACCCATGGTCTCTGACGAGTGGCCATGGGAACGCCGTGTGAGCGCCAGCGCTGTCGGGTAGTACGCCGGCGCGCCGGCTTCGTCGACGACGGTGACGAAGCGTTCGCCGTCTGCGAGGATGAAGCGCCGCACGCGAAGAAAATACCGGTCTGTGGCAAAGGGAACATAAGCCATTCGGCGCACCTCCGAACGGAAACAGAACATAGTCAGCAAACTACTGCAACTGCGTCATAAACGCGTCGAAACTACCGCTTTCTGTGGTGAGGTTCTGATAAGATATATTATGTAAGTTATCGCAGGTGTGTCGGCTCAAGCAGACTAGGGCCTTCCACTCTTGCCTTTCGCGACCGCCGTGCCGCCGTCTATGATGGTGACGGAGGATGGCATGGGCAACGAGACACAGCCGCGCGAAGGAGACCTTCCGGACTCGGTCTGGATGGACGTGCTGTCGGCCGTCGATCGGACCTATGCCGACCTGGTGGATTACCAGGAGCGCCTCGAGCGGCAGAACGACGAGCTTGAGCGGCTTCGGTCCTTCCATGCCTCGGTGCTGGCCTCGGTCTCGGACATCCTGATCGTGGTTTCGCGCGCCGGCGAGGTCGAGGAGGCTTCGGCCTCGGTGTCGCTCCGCACGCGGCTGGCGCGCTCGCAGCTCTGTGCCCGGCGGGCGGAGGATCTGTTTGCCGAGGCCGACCGTGAACGGCTGCGGACGGCCATGCGATGCGCGACCGAATTGCGGGCGCCCGTGACCATCGAGGCCGGGCTGCTCACGCCCGAAGGGCCCAGCGCGGTCGAGCTGTCACTGTCGGCCCGTTTCGACGAACGCGGCCGGGCGGCGGGTCTGGTGCTGACGGGGCGCTCGGTGGCCGAGATCCGGCAGGCCTATGCCGAGCTCGAGCGCAGCCATGACGAGCTGAAGGCCGCGCAGGCGCTGTTGGTCAGGAACGAGAAGCTCGCCTCGCTCGGGCGCCTTCTGGCGGGGGTGGCGCACGAACTGAACAATCCGATCAGCTTCGTCTATGCCAATGCCCATGCCCTCGAACGCTATGCCGGGAAGTTCGAGAGCTACTTCCACGAGGTGCAAGCCGGCGCTACGCGCGAGGACCTGATGCGGCTGCGCGAGGACCTGAAGCTCGACCGCGAGGTGCGCAACCTGCGCGAGGCGGTGCGCGGCGCCCGCGAGGGGGCCGAGCGGGTGCGCGACATCGTCGAGGATCTGCGCCGGCTGTCCTCGGACGGATCGGGCGAGGCCGAGCGGTTCGACCTCGTGGCCGTCACTCAGGTTGCGACCGCGTGGGTTCTTCGTGGGGCGCGCCGCGAGGTGGAGGTCGAGATGACCGGCCTGCCCTCGCTCGAGGTGACGGGACGGCCCGGCCATCTGCAGCAGGTGGTGATGAACCTCGTGCAGAACGCGCTCGATGCGGTCGAAGAGGTGGTGGCTCCGAAGGTGGTGATCGACCATGCCACTGAATGCGATCTTGCCGTGCTCTCGGTGCGGGACAATGGTGCGGGCGTGCCCGAGGGGCTGGAGCAGGCGATCTTCGACCCGTTCTTCACCACCAAGCCCGTGGGACGTGGCACCGGGCTCGGCCTGCCGATCTCGCACAAGATCGCCGAAGAGCATGGCGGGCGGCTCATGCTCTGCGAAGGGGGCCTTGGCGCCTGCTTCCGGCTGGAACTGCCGCTGGACCTGGTGCAGGCATGATCCTTCACGACCTTTCGTGCGGCCGCAGGACGGGATGCGCATGAACATCCTCTGGCTTCAGGCCTCGGGCTGCGGCGGCTGCACCATGTCGCTTCTCTGCGCCGAGGCGCCCGGCGTCTTCGACGCGCTGGAGGGAGCGGGCCTGCGGTTCCTCTGGCACCCTGCCCTGTCGCTCGAGACCGGCGAGGAGGTGCGTGCCCTCCTGCGCCGGATCGAGGCGGAAGAGATGCCGCTCGACATCCTCTGCGTCGAGGGCGCCGTCGCTCGTGGTCCGCGCGGGACCGGGCGGTTCCAGATGCTGGCGGGCATGGGCATCCCGATGCTCGAGGCGGTGCGGCGGCTCGCACCGCTGGCGCGTCATGTCGTGGCGGTGGGAACCTGCGCGGCCTATGGCGGGATGACGAGCGCGGGCGGCAACCCGTCCGATGCGGTGGGCCTGCAATATGAGGGCGCGCATCCCGGGGGCGCGCTGCCGGCCGCCTTCCGCGCCCGGGGCGGGCTGAAGGTGATCAATGTCGCAGGCTGCCCCACCCATCCCGGCTGGGTGATCGAGTCGCTGATGATGCTGGCGGCTGGGGGTTTGGCGGAAGAGGCGCTCGACCGGTTCGGCCGCCCGCGCTTTTACGCCGATCACCTCGTCCACCACGGCTGTCCGAAGAACGAATATTACGAATACAAGGCCAGCGCCCGCGCCCCCGGCGAGATCGGCTGCATGATGGAGCATATGGGCTGCATCGGCACGCAGGCGGTGGGCGACTGCAACATCCGGCCGTGGAACGGGGCGGGCTCCTGCACCTCGGCCGGCTATGCCTGCATCGCTTGCACCGCGCCCGAGTTCGAAGAGCCGCGCCACCCCTATTCCGAGACGCCGAAGATCGGCGGCATCCCGGTGGGTCTGCCGTCGGACATGCCGAAGGCCTGGTTCATGGCGCTGGCGAGCCTGTCCAAGGCCGCCACGCCCGACCGCATCCGCCGCAATGCGGTGGCCGACCGCATCGAGGTGCCGCCGAACCTCAAGGGCCTCAAGAGATGACGAAGCTGGTCGTGGGCCCGTTCAACCGGGTCGAGGGCGATCTCGAGGTGCATCTTGACGTGGCCGAGGGCCGGGTCGTCTCGGCACAGGTCAACGCGCCGCTCTACCGCGGGTTCGAGCGGATGCTCGAAGGGCGCGATCCGCGCGATGCGCTGACGATCACGCCGCGGATCTGCGGGATCTGCTCGATCAGCCAGTCGATGGCCGCGGCGCGGGCCCTCGGGGCGGCGATGGGGATCGAGCCCACGCCCGAGGGCGCGCGGGTGGCGGCGCTGATCCATGCGGTCGAGAATGTCTCGGACCACCTCACCCATTTCAACCTGTTCTTCATGCCCGACTTCACCCGGCCGGCCTATGCCGGGCGTCCGTGGCATGGGCGGGCGGTGGCGCGGTTCACCGCCATCGAGGGCAGCGCGCAGCGGGAAGCCGTCGCTGCACGGGCCGAGCTGATGCACATCCTGGGGCTTCTCGCCGGCAAGTGGCCGCACACGCTGGCAATCCAGCCCGGAGGGGTGACGCGCGCGCCGGGGCCGAGCGAGAGGATGCGCATCCTCGCCAGCCTGCGCGCCTTCCGGCGGTTTCTGGAGCGGGTGATGATCGGCGGCCCGCTCGAGGAGTTCGTGGAGTTGCCCGACAAGGCCGCCCTCATGCGCTGGCAGCGGGGCGACGCGGGCTTGTTTCTCGAGATTGCGGCGGATCTGGGGCTGGAGAGCCTCGGTCGTGGCGGGGGGCGCTACCTGAGTTTCGGCGCCTATCCGCTGGCCACGGGCCGGATCTGGCCCGAAGGGATCCGGGAGAGAGAGGCGCGGCCGCTCGACCTCTCGCTGATCCGCGAGGACCTGAGCCATTCCTGGATGCTGGGGCCGACGGCGCACCCGTCGGCGGGGCAGACGCTGCCCGACGAGGAGATGCGGGATCCGGCCTACAGCTGGTGCAAGGCGCCGCGCTTCGATGGCCTGCCGATGGAGACAGGGGCGCTGGCGCGTCAGGTGGTGGCGGGGCACCCGCTGGCGCTGGACCTCGCGCGGGAGGGCGGCGTTCTGGCGCGCGTGGGGGCCAGATTGCTGGAACTGGCGCGGACGCAGCTCGTGATGGAGGATCTGGCGGGCGCGATCGACGTGACGGCGCGCTTCATGGCGGCACCGGCGCCGGTGCCCGAGGCCGGTCAGGGGGCGGGGCTGGTCGAGGCCGCGCGGGGGGCGCTCGGCCACTGGCTCTCGATCCGCAACGGGCTGATCTCGACCTATCAGATCGTGGCGCCGACGACCTGGAATTTCAGCCCCCGCGATGCGGCCGGCGTGCCGGGGCCGCTCGAGGCCGCGCTCGTCGGCGCTCCGGTCCGCGAGGGTGAAGAGACGCCGGTCTCGGTGCAGCATGTCGTGCGCAGCTTCGATCCCTGCATGGTCTGCACGGTGCATTGATGGCAGGGGCGCCCGGTGCACGGGACGGCGACGCGCCCTCGGCCGACCGACGCAACCGAGCGCCGGGCGAAGGGCTCGAGATCCGTGTCCGCGGGCAGGTGCAAGGCGTCGGGTTTCGCCCCTTCGTCTGGCAGCTGGCGCGCGGGATGGGCCTGGCGGGCGAGGTGCTGAACGACGGCGAGGGCGTGCTGATCCGGGTCTCGGGGGGCGATCTGACGGCCTTCGTGGCGGCGCTCCGCGACATGGCGCCGCCGCTCGCCCGCGTGGACAGGGTCGAGGTGGCGCCCTGCCGGGTCGAGGCGTCGGGCTTCGGGATCGCGCCAAGCGGCAAGGGCGCCGTCGCCACGCGGGTGACGCCGGACGCCGCCACCTGCGGCGCCTGTCTCGAGGAGATGCGGGGCGACGGACGGCGGCGCGGCTACGCCTTCACCAACTGCACCCATTGCGGACCCCGCTTCACCATCCTGCGAGAGCTGCCCTACGACCGGGCGCAGACCTCGATGGCGGGCTTTCCCATGTGCCCCGACTGCGCGGCGGAGTATGGCGATCCGGCCGACCGGCGCTTTCATGCCCAGCCCATTGCCTGCCCGGCCTGCGGACCGCGGATCTGGTTCGAGGCGCATGGCCACGAAGGCGGTGCGCTGGCCGAGGCGGTGGCGTTGCTGCGGCACGGCGGGGTGCTGGCCGTGAAGGGGCTCGGCGGGTTCCACCTCGCCTGCGATGCGCGCAATGCCGAGGCCGTGGCGCGGCTGCGCCTGCGCAAGCGGCGGCCGGGCAAGCCCTTCGCGGTCATGGCGGCCGAGGAGATGGCGGACAGGATCGCCGAGATCTCCGAGGCCGACCGGGCGCTGCTGCGCGATCCGGCGGCTCCGGTGGTGCTGGTGCCGTCGCGCGGGGTGCTGCCCGAGGGGGTGGCGCCGGGCATGGCGGCGCTGGGGCTGATGCTGCCCTACACGCCGCTGCATCACCTTCTGCTCCAGGGGTTCGGCGGGCCGCTGGTGATGACATCGGGGAACCTGTCGGGCGAGCCGCAGGTGATCGGCAATGACGAGGCGCGCGAGAAGCTGGCCGCCTTCGCTGACGGCTTCCTGATGCATGACCGCGAGATCGTCCGCAGGCTCGATGACAGCGTCGAGAGGGCGCGGCCGCCGATGGTGCTGCGCCGGGCGCGGGGGCGCGCGCCGGGGACGCTGCCCCTGCCCGAGGGCTTCGGGCGCGCCCCGCAGGTTCTGGCGCTCGGCGGGCAGATGAAGGCCGCGATCTGCCTTGTGCGGGACGGGCAGGCGCTGCTGTCGCACCACCTCGGCGATCTCGATGAGGCGCTGACCTTCGACGAGTTCCGCCGCGCCCTTCGCGACCACGCAGCGCTCTTCGACCATCGGGCCGAAATCGTGGCGGTGGACCTGCATCCGGGCTATCGCGCGACGCAGGCGGGCCACGCGATGGGCCTGCCGGTGACCGAGGTGCAGCATCACCATGCACATCTCGCCTCCTGTCTGGCCGATGCGCTCTGGCCACTGGGCGGCGGGCCGGTGGCGGGCCTCGTGCTGGACGGGACGGGCCTCGGAGCGGATGGCACGATCTGGGGCGGCGAGCTGCTGCTGGGCGACTACGCCGGGTTCGAGCGTGTGGCGCATCTGGCGCCTGCGCCCCTGGCCGGGGGCGAGGCCGCCGCGCGCGAGCCCTGGCGGAATGCGCTGGTGCGGCTCGACGCGGCAGGACTGGCCGATCTGGCCGACCGGCTCTTTCCCCGTCAGCCGCGCGAGGTGTTGCGACGGGCGGTGGCGGCGGGGGTGAACGCGCCGCTGTCCTCGTCGGCGGGTCGGCTCTTCGATGCGGTGGCGGCGTGCCTCGGGCTGGCGGCGGCGCGGCAAGGCTACGAGGGCGAGGCCGCCATGCGGCTCGAGGCGCTGACGGGCGATGGCGCGCCCTACCCGTTCGAGGGCCTGAACCCCGCGCCGATGTTCCGGGCGCTGGCGCGGGACCTGGAGGCGGGAGCCGCGCCGGGGTCGATCGCGCAGAGCTTTCATCTCGGCCTCGCGCGGGCCTTCTGCGCCCCCGCCCGTCACCTTGTCGAGACGGGCCGTGCGCAGGCGGTGGCGCTGACGGGCGGGTGCTTCCAGAACGCGCGGCTGCTCCAAGCCTGTCTGACGGAACTCGAGGGGCTTCCGGTGCTGACCCATCGAGCCGTGCCGGCCAACGATGGTGGACTGGCTCTGGGGCAAGCGCTGGTTGCCGCAGCGCGGCATATCGGCGCGGCGGAAACAGCCTGACCGGACGACCGAAGGGCTGGTAAAGACCTTTCCTGCCCCACAAGCGCGCGCCCTCGCAAAATCGACATTTCGTCTTTTTTTGGCAATGGGTTACGGTATTTCCGCCCACACGACACATTTCTTTTGCTTGCGTGGCGCGTCTTCCGCATTCCTCGGCATACAGCCAGCGGCGATCCGCGCCGCGAGTGAGGGAGGACTCCGTTGCCCCAGATCGAAACCTTCTATGACGTCATGCGACGGCAGGGGATCACCCGGCGCAGCTTCATGAAATACTGCTCGCTCACCGCGGCGGCGCTGGGGCTGGGCCCCTCGTTCGTGCCCAAGATCGCCCATGCGATGGAGACCAAGCCGCGGACGCCGGTGATCTGGGTCCACGGGCTCGAATGCACCTGCTGCTCGGAGAGCTTCATCCGCGCCGCGCACCCGCTGGCCAAGGATGTCGTGCTGTCGATGATCTCGCTCGACTACGACGACACGCTGATGGCGGCGGCGGGGCATCAGGCCGAAGAGGCGCTGATGGACACGATCGAGAAATACAAGGGCAACTACATCCTCGCGGTCGAGGGCAACCCGCCGCTGAACGAGGACGGGATGTATTGCATCATCGGCGGCAAGCCCTTCGTGGAGCAGCTGAAGATGGCCGCCGAGCACGCCAAGGCCATCATCAGCTGGGGCGCCTGCGCCTCCTACGGCTGCGTGCAGGCGGCGGCGCCCAACCCGACGCGGGCGGTGCCGGTGCACAAGGTCATCCTCGACAAGCCGATCATCAAGGTGCCGGGCTGCCCGCCCATCGCCGAGGTGATGACCGGCGTCATCACCTACATGCTGACCTTCGACCGCCTGCCCGAGCTGGACCGTCAGGGCCGCCCGGCGATGTTCTACAGCCAGCGCATCCACGACAAATGCTATCGCCGTCCGCATTTCGACGCCGGCCAGTTCGTCGAGCAATGGGACGATGACTACGCCAAGAAGGGCTACTGCCTTTACAAGATGGGCTGCAAGGGTCCGACCACCTACAACGCCTGCTCCACCGTGCGCTGGAACGAGGGGGTGAGCTTCCCGATCCAGTCGGGCCACGGCTGCATCGGCTGCTCGGAGGACGGGTTCTGGGATCAGGGCTCGTTTTACGACCGCGTGACCAACATCAAGCAGTTCGGGGTCGAGGCCAATGCGGATGCGATCGGCCTGACGGCCGTGGGCGCCGTCGGCGCGGGCGTGGCGCTGCATGTCGCGGCTACCGCGCTCAAGGCGGCGCAGCGCAAGTCGCAGACCGCCAGAGACAAGAACAACGAGAAGACGGAGGCCTGATCCATGGTCGCGACACCCAACGGTTTCAACCTGGACAACAGCGGCCGCCGCATCGTGGTGGACCCGGTGACCCGGATCGAGGGTCACATGCGCTGCGAAGTGAACGTGGACGAGCAGGGCATCATCCGCAACGCGGTCTCCACCGGAACGATGTGGCGGGGCCTCGAGGTGATCCTCAAGGGACGCGACCCGCGCGACGCCTGGGCCTTCACCGAGCGGATCTGCGGCGTCTGCACCGGCACGCACGCGCTGACCTCCGTCCGCGCGGTCGAGGATGCTCTGGGAATCTCGATCCCCGACAATGCCAACTCGATCCGCAACATGATGCAGCTGAACCTGCAGATCCACGACCATATCGTGCATTTCTACCACCTGCACGCGCTGGATTGGGTCAATCCGATCAACGCCTTGCGCGCCGATCCCAAGGCCACCTCCGAGCTTCAGCAGAAGGTCTCGCCCAGCCACCCGATGTCCTCGCCGGGCTATTTCCGCGACGTGCAGAACCGGCTGAAGAAGTTCGTGGAGTCGGGGCAGCTCGGCCTCTTCAAGAACGGCTACTGGGACAACCCGGCCTATCTGCTGCCGCCCGAAGCCGACCTGATGGCCACGACCCACTATCTCGAGGCGCTGGACCTGCAGAAGGAAGTGGTCAAGGTCCATACGATCTTCGGCGGCAAGAACCCGCATCCGAACTGGCTGGTGGGCGGCGTCCCCTGCCCCATCAACGTGCATGGCGTGGGCGCGGTCGGCGCGATCAACATGGAGCGGCTGAACCTCGTCTCCTCGATCATCGACCAGTGCACCACCTTCGTGAACAACGTCTATATCCCGGACGTGATCGCGATCGGCGGCTTCTACAAGAGCTGGCTCTACGGCGGTGGCCTGTCGTCCAAATCCGTGCTGGCCTATGGCGACATCCCTGAACATCCGAACGATTTCTCGCCCGGCCAGCTTCACCTGCCGCGCGGGGCGATCATCAACGGCAACCTCAATGAGGTGCATGACGTCGATGTGCGCGACCCCGAGCAGGTGCAGGAATTCGTGGACCATTCCTGGTATTCCTACGGCGAGCCGGGCCGTGGCCTGCATCCCTGGGACGGCCGGACCGAGCCGAAGTTCGAGCTGGGCCCCAACGCCAAGGGCAGCCGGACCAACATCCAGGAACTCGACGAGGCCGCCAAATACTCCTGGATCAAGGCCCCGCGCTGGAAGGGCCATGCGATGGAGGTGGGCCCGCTTGCCCGCTACATCATCGGCTATGCCAAGGGCCACGAGGACATCAAGAACCAGGTCGAGGGGCTGCTGCGCACCATGGACCTGCCGGTCAATGCGCTCTTCTCGACGCTGGGCCGAACCGCCGCCCGCGCGCTCGAGGCGGAATATTGCTGCCGGCTGCAGAAGCACTTCTTCGACAAGATGATCACCAACATCCGCAACGGCGACAGCTCGACCGCCAATGTCGAGAAGTGGGAGCCCCGGACCTGGCCCCGCGAATGCAAGGGCGTCGGCATGACCGAGGCGCCGCGCGGCGCCCTCGGCCACTGGATCCGCATCAAGGACGGCCGGATCGAGAACTATCAATGCGTCGTGCCGACAACGTGGAACGGCAGCCCTCGCGACACTGCCGGAAATATCGGCGCTTTCGAGGCCAGTCTGCTCGATACGAAGATGGAACGGCCGGAAGAGCCGGTCGAGATCCTGCGCACGCTGCATTCCTTCGACCCGTGCCTTGCCTGCTCGACCCACGTCATGTCACCAGACGGTCAGGAACTGACGACCGTGAAGGTCCGCTGAGGGAGACTACCGGATGAAAATGATCGCAACTGCCGCCCTGCTCGCCGCCGCTGCCACGCCGGCCCTTGCCCACACGGGGCATGGCGATGCGTCGGGCCTCGTGCACGGGCTGGTGCATCCGATCCTCGGGCCGGATCACCTGCTGGCCATGCTCGGGGTGGGGATCTGGTCCGGCTTTGCCATGCCGCGTCACCTCTGGGCGGGCGCCGCCACCTTCCTTGCCGCGATGACGGCGGGCGCGGCGCTTTCCTGGGCGGGCGTGGCCATCCCGATGGTGGAAACCTGGATCGTCACGTCGGTCGTCCTTGCGGGGCTTCTGGTCGCCCTGGCCCACGCGGGGCAGGCCAAGGCCCTCACGGCGCTGTCGCTCACCGCCATTGCGGCCTTCGCCGCCTGCCACGGCCATGCCCACGCCTCGGAGGCGACCGGAACGGTCGGGCTCTATCTGGCGGGCTTCCTCGTCTCCACCGCGGCCCTGCATGTCGCCGGCATCGGCCTTGCGCGCCTCGTCGCCCGCGGCCGGGCGGCGCGGATGGTGCAGTCGGCGATGGGTGCGGCGATCGCGGGATCCGGCCTCTTTCTGATGGCGGGGTGACGCCATGGCGATGGACACCGAAGTCGTCACGATCCACGTCCCCAACCCCAAGGCGCCCCTGCCGCTCGAGGCCTCGCGCAAGACCGGAACGGCCCGCCCCGAGGACATCGAGAGCATCTTTCACAAGACCTCCGTCTATGTGTACGAGGTGCCCGTCCGGGTCTGGCACTGGCTGAACGCCGCGATGATCTTCATCCTGATCGGCACGGGCTACCTGATCGCCTCGCCGCTGCCGACGATGGAGATGGCCGAGGCCACCGATCAGTTCGTCATGGGCTACATCCGCTTTGCCCATTTCGCGGCCGGGCAGCTGCTGACCGTGGCCTTCGCCGCCCGGATCCTCTGGGCCTTCTTCGGCAACGTCCATTCGCGGCAGATGTTCAAGCTGCCGATCCACAACCTGCGCTGGATCCGCGAGCTCATCTTCGAGCTGAAGTGGTATCTCTTCCTCGTGCCCGAACCGCGCAAGTATGTGGGCCACAACCCGCTCGCCCATGCCGCGATGTTCTTCTTCATCACGCTGGGGATGACCTTCATGATCGTCACGGGCTTTGCGCTCTACGCCGAGGGCACCGGACAGGGCTCGTTCTACGACACCGCCTTCGGCTGGGTGCTGGGTCTCGTGGGCAATTCGCAACGGCTCCATACGTTCCACCACCTCGGCATGTGGGCCATCGTGGTCTTCACCATCATCCACGTCTATGCCGCCATCCGCGAGGACATCATGTCCCGTCAATCCATGCTTTCGACCATCGTTTCGGGCTGGCGGACCTTCAAGGATGACCGCGTGGAATAGGGTGAAACGAGGCGAATCTTTTCCCGGCGAGGGGCGCGGCGCAACGTCGCGCCCTTTTGCGTTCCGGAAGGGGAGTGGACAGGGTCGGGGTTCCGGTGGAAGATCCGCTTCCATTCCAACGCCCGCCGGAGCGGCTTTTGACGGCGAAAATCCGTTTTGAAGCAATGGTATGGCAAAATGTCGCGGCCCACATCCTTTTTGCGTTCCGCGGCCGGACTGCAAAGAATATTTTCACCGGAAAGGGCGGGCAGACAAGCCCGTTGCCAGCAGCGGTCGGAGGAGGGACCAATGCCAGCATCGCTCCCGGACAGGGTGCTCATTCTCGGGATCGGGAACATCCTGTGGGCCGACGAGGGCTTCGGCCCGCGCTGCATCGAGGCGCTGGCCGAACGCCATGCCTTCCCGAGCCGCGTCCGGCTGCTCGACGGCGGGACGCAGGGTCTCTACCTGCTGCCGTTCCTCGAAGAGGCCGACGCCCTTCTGGTCTTCGACGCGGTGGATTACGGGCTCGCACCCGGAGCGCTTCTGACCGTGCGGGACGATGAGGTGCCCGCCTTCATGGGCGCCAAGAAGATGAGCCTGCACCAGACCGGCTTTCAGGACGTGCTTGCCACCGCGCAGCTTCTGGGCCGCTGCCCCGCGCGACTGACCCTGATCGGCTGCCAGCCCGAGGAACTCGAGGATTACGGCGGCAGCCTCCGCCCCGCCGTCGCCGCCCGCATCGCACCCGCCCTGCAAGTGGCGCTGGAGGAACTGGCGGCATGGGGCGTCACGCCCCTGCCCGGCCAAAGCCACGTCGAGGGCCTCGCCGACCCCTCGCTGCGCCGCGACGCCTACGAGTCCGGCCGCCCGTCCGAGATGGAGGCCTGCCGCAGCGGCGACGACCGCTTCTTCCCGGAGGGCGCCTGATGTGCGTGGGAGATCCCCACCGCCTCGCCTCCGTCGAAGGCATCGCGGGCAGGACCGAGGACGGCACGCTGATCGACCTCAGCCTGACGCCCGAGGCGCGCGCCGGCGACTGGGTGCTCTGCTTTCTTGGTGCCGCGCGCGAGGTGATTACGGCCGACGCCGCCGCGCAGATCGCCGACGCGCTCGCAGCGCTTCGCGCCGTGATGGCGGGCGGCGAGGTGGGCGCGGCCTTCGCCGACCTCGACCGTCCGCCGAGCCTTCCCCCCCACCTTCAGGCTGCGCTCGACGCAGGCCAGAGCCACGGATGACGCCATGACCCACCCGCTGATCGCCCGTCTCGAGACCGACCTCGGCTGGCCGCGCCTCCGCTCGATGGAGGAGGTCGAGGCCTTCACGGCCCGCCCCGGCGCCCACTGTCTCTTCATCCCCGGCGATCCGGCGCGGAACCTCGAGACCGCCGACGCCGCGGTCGTCCTGCCGGAACTGGTGATGACCTTCCAGCGCGCCTTCGATGCCGCCGTCGTCGATGAGGCGATCGAGGCCGCGCTTCGCGAGCGGACCCGTGCCCTGCGCACCCCCGGCTTCCTCTTCTACCATGAAGGCCGCTACCTCGGCGCGATCGAGAAGATCCGCGACTGGGGCGACTACACGACCCGCATTCCGCAGATACTCGGCCTCGCTTCCGCCTGAAAGGCTCGTTCATGAACCCGTTCAACCTTCCTCCCACGGGCTTCGGTCCCGGCTCTCAGCCCTCCGAAGGCGACGACGAACTGACCTTCATGCCGCTGCCGTCCGGGATGCGCACCTATTCGGCGCACCTGCCCGACGTTGAAAACACGTCCCGCGTCGCCCCGGCCATCGCCCTCCTGAAGGACGTGGCCGCCGCCTGTGATGCCGCCTCGCGCGGCGGTCCGGGCGCGGGCTTCGACCTGAGCGGGCTCGACCCCGAGAACCGGGCCCTGCTCGCCGAGACGCTGGGTCAGGGAGAGGTCTCGATGCGGCTGCGCGGGATACCCCCGCTGATGGTGCAGGAAAGCGTCTTTGCCGGCGTCTGGGCCGTGGCGGGCCAGGGCGTCCAGCGGATCGAGGTCGGCCCCGTGCCCGAGGCCGCGCGGACCCGAGCCTTCGCGCCCGTCCGTCCGGCGCTGACGCCTGTGGGAGACCGGCCCCAGGGGGTGGTGAATGCCCCTGCCCTTCTGGCCGAACTGCTCGAGAAGTCCGTCACATGGCAGGCCGGAGACGAGCCCTGGGTCGTGAACCTCAGCCTGCTTCCGCACACCGAGGAGGATCTGGCCTGGCTCGACCGGATGCTCGGAGAGGGTGCGGTCACGATCCTGTCGCGGGGCTATGGCAACTGCCGGGTGACGGCGACCGCCGCGCCGCAGGTCTGGCGCGTGCAGTATTTCAACTCGATGGACACGCTCATCCTCGACACGTTCGAGGTCACGCGGATGCCCGAGGTCGCCCTGGCGGCGCCGGAGGATCTGGCCGACAGCGGCGCCCGCATCCTCGAGGTGCTGGAGGCGATCCGTTGAGCGGCTTCGAAGGATCCTACCTCGGCGCGATCGATCGGATCAGTCCGGCGGCCGTGATGGAATGCAAGGTCTGCTGGACACCCTATGACCCCGGACAGGGCGACGATTTCCGCCAGATTCTGCCGGGAACCCCCTTTTCCGCCCTGCCCGAGGACTGGTCCTGCCCGAACTGCTCGGCTCCGAAAAACCAGTTCATGGTCCTGTCCGACCCCGGCTCGTTCATGGCCGACCGCGTGGCGCGGCTGGTGTCGGATTTCGAGGAGATCTGGCACTCCCGGATGCGCGACGTGCCGTTGTCGAACCGTTCGCTGCATGTCGAGGCGGCGGGTTTCATGCTGCACGAGGGGCGGCCATTGGGCGTGCTGGTTGCGCCGTGGTTCATGAACCTGATCCTCCTGCCCGCAGAGGAAGAGGATTGGGGCGCGCTGGTTGCGGGTGCGAAGGAGCATGTCCCCTTCCCCTCGGGCAGCTACGAGTTCATCCACAATGTCCGGCCGGCGGTCGGTGGCTACAAGGCCTGCTCGCTCTTCTCGCCGATGAACGATTTTTCCAGCCAGCTTCAGGCGGTGGAGGTCGCGCGGGCCGTGATGGTGGCGCTGTTCGATGCGGAGAACCGGGCCGATACCGATCGCGCCGCGGATATACGCGAGGCGCGCGAGGCGGAACTTGCCCCTCCGCCAGCGCCGGAGCCCAATCGCAGGGCCATCATCACCGCAGGCATCGCGGACGGCTGATGATGGGCTCCGTCTCCATACGCCTCGGATCCAGAGGGCCGGAGATGGCGGTCTCTTCGGCGTTGCCGATCGAGGCGCTGATGCTGGGCCGCAGCCCCGAGGCGGCGGCCGATCTTCTGCCGCGGATCTTCAACCTCTGCCCTGTGGCGCAGGCGACGGCGGTGCGGCTGGCCCTCGGTTTGCCCCTGCCTGCGCATGCCGACCTGGAGCAGGAGATCCGGCGCGAACACCGGCTGAAGCTCTCGGTGATCTGGCCGACGATGCTTGGCCTGCCGGGCGAGCCCGGAGGCGATCTGCCGGAACCCTGCGATCTGGATGGCTGGCTGTCGCGAAACCCGCTGTTCGCGCGCCTCTCCGACCTGTTCGGTCCCGGCGAGGCCGCCTGCAACCTGCCCGCTTTCGAGCCCGCGCGCGGGATCAGGGCCTGCGCATGCGACAATTCTCCGGCCGCGAGGCGAGAGGCTCATCCGACCCTGCGCGCGGTGGCAGATCGCTGGGGCCGCGGGCCGCTCTGGCGCGCGATGGGCCGACTTGCGGACGCCACGGATGCGCCCCTGCCGGTCCGCCTGCCCGATGGCACCGCCCTGGTGCCGGCCGCGCGGGGCACCTATGCCCTGCGTGCGCGTGCAGAGGGCGGCGTGATCAACGCCTTCGAGCGCACGACCCCGACGGACCATCTTCTCGCCCAGGGCGGGGTGCTGGAGAAAAGCCTTTTCGCTTTGCCCGCCGACAAGGGTCGCCTCGCCCCGATCCTGCTCGCCATTCTCGATCCCTGCGTGCCCGCCAGCGTGACGGAGGCGGCCGATGCATGAGATGTCGATCTGCGAGGGGATCCGCGGCATCGTCGAGGATCAGGCGCGGGCCCACGGCTTCGGTTCGGTTCGGGTTCTCCGGCTCGAGATCGGCCGTTTTGCCGGGGTGGAGCCTGCGGCCCTGTCCTTCGCTTTCGACGTGGTGATGCGCGGCAGCCCGGCCGAGGGCGCGCGGCTCGAGATCACCCATCTTCCGGGCCGCGCAATGTGCTACGACTGCGCCGAAGAGGTCGAGATCGCCGACCGCTTCGACCCTTGCCCGCGCTGCGGCGGCGGCAAGCTCATGCCCATCTCGGGCGACGAAATGCGGATCAAGGACATGGAGGTTCAGTGATGTGCACGGTCTGCGGTTGCAGCGGCGAGGTTACTTTCGAGGCGGGTCACAATCCCCATCACGGCCACCACCATCATCATGGCCTCGGCCCCGCCGGTGTGAGCGTCCCCGGCCTGAGCCAGGAGCGGCTGATCGAGGTCGAGACGGACATCCTGTCCAAGAACAACATTCACGCGATGGCCAACCGGCACCGGCTGCGAGAGCTTGGCGTCCATGCGGTCAACCTCGTCTCCTCACCGGGTTCCGGCAAGACGACGCTTCTGTGCAAAACCATTTCAATGCTTGGGGACTGTCCGCTGGCCGTGATCGAGGGGGATCAGCAGACCAGCCATGACGCCGACCGCATCCGCGCCACGGGGGCGCCCGCCATCCAGGTCAACACAGGCAAGGGCTGCCATCTCGACGCGCATATGGTGGGTCACGCGATGGAGGATCTGCGCCTCGTCCCCGGATCCCACCTCTTCATCGAGAATGTCGGAAACCTCGTCTGCCCGGCGACCTTCGATCTGGGCGAGGATGCCAAGGTCGCGATCCTGTCCGTCACCGAAGGCGAGGACAAGCCCCTGAAATACCCGGACATGTTCACCGCGGCCCGGCTTGCCATCCTGAACAAGGTCGATCTTGCGCCCTACTGCGAGGTGGACCTCGATCTCTACGAGGCGAACCTGCGCCGGGTAAATCCGACGATCGAGATCCTGCGCGTCTCCGCCCGCACCGGCGAGGGATTGGAGACTTGGGTGAAATGGCTTTCCGCCCGCCGCGCGGCGAAGATGCTCGGGTTGCGCCGCTGATGGGTTCGAATCCGCTGATCCTGCTGGTTGATGACGAGCCGCACGCGCTTGCCGCGATGCGCATGGCGCTCGAGGACGAGTTCGACATCGCCACGGCCCCGTCGGCCGAAGAGGGCCTGAAAATCCTCGAGGATCAGTGGGTGCAGGTCGTGATCTCGGACCAGAGGATGCCGGGCATGACCGGCGTCTCCTTTCTCACACAGGTGCGCGAGCGCTGGCCCGAGACGGTGCGGATCATCCTTACCGGCTACACCGACGCCTCGGCCATGGTGGCGGCCATCAACGAGGCCGGCATCCACCAGTTCCTGACGAAGCCCTGGATCCCGGACCAGCTGGTGATGGCCGCCCGGAGCGCGGCACGGCTCTTCCACCTCGCCCGCGAGAACGAGCGGCTGGCGCTGGAGATGCGCTTTCTCAATTCGACCGTCGAGAACCGGCTGGAGAAACGGCGGCGGGCGCTGCGCGAGGGGATGGGCTTCGAGACGATCCTGCGCTCGCCCTCGTCGCCGATCAACGCGGTGGTCAGCGCCGCGCGCCAGTTCGCGAGCTTCGACGTGCCGGTGCTGCTGACGGGCGAGCCGGGGACGGGCAAGGCCCAGCTGGCGCGGGCGATGCATTACGGGTCGCTGCGCTCGGACCGGCCGTTCCACGAGTTCAACCTGCAGGGCGTGCCGGATGATCTGGCGGCCATCGAGCTTTTCGGGGCCAAGCGCGGGGTCTCGGCCGGCAATACGGCCCGGATCGGTCTGGCGCAGAAGGCCGACCGGGGCACGCTCTATCTCGGGGCGATCGACAGCGCCTCGCCCGCGTTGCAGATGGCGTTGATGCGGATGCTGTCCTCGGGCGCCTTCAGTCCGGTGGGCGGGCAGGAGACGCTGACCACCAACCTGCGGCTGATCGCGGGCTCGCACCGCGACCTGAAGGGTCTCGTCGCCGAGGGCCGGTTCCGCGCCGATCTCTATTATGCGCTCTCGGCCGGAGAGATCGCGGTGCCCCCCTTGCGCGCGCGCCGCGGCGATGTGGCGATCCTTGCGCAGTCCCTCTTGGCCGAGCTGTCGGCGCAGCATGGCAAACCCGTCCACGACATCGAGCCGGCGGCGCTGGAGTTCCTCGAGAATTACGACTGGCCCGGCAACCTGCGGGAGCTGTCGAACGAGGTCCTGCGGATGCTGGTCTTCGCGCAGGGCCGGGTGCTGGGGGCAGAGCTGATCTCGCGGCCCATCCTGCAGGCCCCGCCCGCGGAAGGCGGCGCCGATCGGTCGGCCGAGGCCGTCCTGACCGCCGACGGCACGCTGAAGGACCGCGTGGAGCTGATCGAGATGCGCATCCTGCGCGAGACCCTCACGCGCCAGCGCTGGAACAAGAGCCGTGCGGCCGCCGAACTGGGGCTGAGCCGCGTCGGCCTGCGGGCCAAGCTCGACCGTTATGGCATCGCCGACCCCGCGGGCCGGTTGGCCGCCGAAGAGGAGGAAGACTGACATGTGCCTCGGCATTCCCGGCCGCATCACGGCCATCACCGACGCGGGCCGCCAGATGGCGATGGCCGAGGTCTCGGGCGTGCGCCGCGAGGTCAGCGTCGCCTGCGTGGCCGAGAGTCCGCTGGAGGGACTGGTCGGCCGGTGGGCGCTGATCCATGTGGGCTTCGCCATGAGCCTGATCGACGAGGACGAGGCCGAAAGAACGCTCGAGGCGCTGCGCGATCTCGGCGAGGCGCAGGAGGCGCTCGAGGCCATGGCCGAAGGCGACCGCGCGCTGGAGGAACGCGCATGAAGTTCGCCTCGGAGTTCCGCGACCCGACGCTGGCGAAGTCGCTGATTGCCGCCATCTCGGCGCAGGCCGACCGGCTCGGCGCCCGCCGGGAACGGCCGGTGCACATCATGGAGATCTGCGGCGGCCACACCCATGCGATCTTCCGCTACGGCCTCGACAAGCTGGTGCACGAGGGGATCGAGTTCATCCACGGCCCCGGCTGCCCGGTCTGCGTCCTGCCCATGAGCCGCGTGGACGAATGCATCGCGATCGCCGAGCGGCCGGAGGTGATCTTCACCACCTTCGGCGATGCGATGCGCGTGCCGGGAACGCGGGGCTCGCTCCTGCAGGCCAAGGCGCGGGGGGCCGACATCCGCATGGTCTATTCGCCGCTCGACGCGCTGGAACTCGCGCGGCGCAATCCGGGGCGCGAGGTGGTCTTCTTCGGCCTCGGCTTCGAGACCACGACACCGTCCACGGCGCTCTCGATCCAGCAGGCGGCGCGCGAGGATCTGCGCAACTTCAGCGTCTTCTGCAACCACATCACGGTGCCCGAGCCGATCCGGGCGCTGCTCGGCGATCCCGACATGATGCTCGACGGCTTCATCGGGCCGGGCCATGTGAGCATGGTGATCGGCACCCACCCCTATGACTTCATCCCGCGCGATTACGGCAAGCCGATCGTGGTGGCGGGGTTCGAGCCGACCGACCTGCTGCAATCGGTCCTGATGGTGCTGACCCAGATCGCCGAGGGCCGGGCGGAGGTCGAAAACCAGTATGCCCGCGTGGTGCCTGAGCATGGCAATCCGGCGAGCCTTGCCGCGATCGCGGATGTCTATGAGCGGCGGCCGAGCTTCGAGTGGCGGGGTCTGGGCGAAATCGATGCCTCGGGCCTGCGCATCCGCGAAACCTACGCCGCCTTCGACGCCGAGCGCAGGTTCGGCGTCGGCTATGGCGCAGGCCGGGCGCCCCAGCCAGAGCCCGAAGGCTGCGCCTGCGGCGCGGTGATGACGGGGCGGATCAAGCCCACCGCCTGCCCGCAGTTCGGGCGCGGCTGCACGCCCGAGATGCCGCTCGGCGCGCTGATGGTCTCGTCCGAGGGCGCATGCGCGGCCTACTGGCAGTATGGCGGCGCGCGGGGGCTGGCCGCCGAATAGGGTGGCCACGGATGATATTGGAAGTGAGACAATGGCTCTGAGGGACACCCGTGTCACCCTCGCCCATGGCGGCGGCGGACAGGCGATGCGCGACCTGATCGAGGAGGTCTTCACCTCGGTCTTCGAACCACCGGGAATGGAGGATCAGGCGCGGCTGACGGCGGCGGCGCTGGCCGAACCGGGGGCGCGGCTTGCCTTCACGACCGACAGTTTCGTGGTGACGCCGCTGGAGTTTCCCGGCGGCGACATCGGCAAGATCGCGGTCTGCGGCACGGTGAACGATCTTGCCGTGGGGGGCGCGCGGCCGCTCTGGCTCTCGGCCGCCTTCATCATCGAGGAGGGGACCGAGATCGCGCTCCTGCGCCGGATCGTGGCCTCGATGGCGCACGAGGCCGAGCTGGCCGGGGTGCGCATCGTGACGGGCGACACCAAGGTGGTCGGTCGCGGGGCGGCGGACGGCCTCTTCGTGACGACCTCGGGCGTGGGCGTGATCCCGGCGGGGCGCGAACTGTCGGCCGGTGCGGTCCGGCCGAGCGATGTGGCCTTGGTCAACGGCGTGCTGGGCGATCACGGCGCCACGATCCTCGCCGCGCGGGGGGATCTCGCGCTCTCGGCCGATATCGTCTCGGATTGCGCCGGCCTCGGGCATCTGATGGAGGCGGTGCTGGCGGCGGCGCCGAACGCCCGTGGCGCCCGCGATGCAACACGGGGCGGGATCGCCGCGGTGCTGAACGAAATGGCCGAAGCGTCGGGCGCGGGCATCGTCATCGACGAGGTGGCGCTGCCGCTGCGCGAGGAGGTCCGCGGCGTGTGCGAGATCCTCGGCCTCGATCCGCTCTATCTGGCGAACGAAGGCCGGCTGGTGATCTTCGTCCCCGAGGCGGAGGCAGAGGCTGCGCTTGCGGCGATGCGTGCCTTGCCCGAAGGCAGGGGCGCCTGCGCCATCGGCCGGGCGGTCGCCGACCATCCGGGGCAGGTGCGCATGACGACGGCCTTCGGCGGAAGCCGGATCGTGGACATGCTGGTGGGCGAGCAGCTCCCCCGGATCTGCTGATCCGCGGGGCATCGATGCCTCGCCGTCACGGGTCGGGATGGGCCAGCGCCACGGCCTTCAGCCGCGCCACCACCAGATCGCCGGGGCGAAGCGCCAGCCGGTCCCACGACAGGCGCGAGATGCCGGAAAGGATGGCCGCCCCGCCGCCCTGATCTCCGAGCGACAGGCGGACGGTCATCTGATGGCCGGGACCTTGCTCGGCGCCCTCGATCCGGGCGGGCAGCGCGTTCAGGATCGTCGTATCCTCGGGCATCCCGCGGCCGAGGCTCACGTCGCTGGCCGGGATGCGCAGTCGGCAGCGGGTGCCCGGCGCCCCGAGGTCGCCCGGCACCATCAGCCGGCCGCCCGGAACCTCGACCTCCGAGAGGCCATAGGCCGGATCGGTCGCCACCACCCGCCCGTCCACCACCGCCGCCGGGTTCGGCATCCGGATCAGAGGCAGCGAAGGGTCGGCCAGCAGGTCGGCGATCGGCCCCGCGGCGCGCACCCGGCCCGCCTCCATCAGCACCAGCGTGTCGGCCAGCCGCTCGACCTCGGTGATGTCGTGGCTGACGTAGAGCACCGGGATCGAGAGTGCCGCATGAAGCCGCTCGAGATAGGGCAGGATCTCGTCCTTCGAGAAACGGTCGAGCGCCGAGAGCGGCTCGTCCATCAGGAGAAGCCGCGGCTGGGACAGGAGCGCCCGCCCGATGGCGATGCGCTGCCGCTCGCCCCCGGACAGCATGGCGGTGGGCCGGTCGAGAAGCGGCGCGATGCCCAGAAGGCCGATGACCTCCTCCATCCCGATCCGCGCCGCGCCACCCGACCGGCGCAGGCCGAAGCGCAGGTTCTGTTCGACCGAAAGATGGGGGAAGAGGCTCGCCTCCTGAAAGACATAGCCGATCGCGCGGCGATGGGGCGGCAGGAAGCGGCGGCCCTCCTGCCAGACCTCGCCATTCACGGCAAGGCGCGAGCCGGGCAGCCGCATCAGCCCCGCCATGCCGCGCAGCACGCTGGTCTTGCCGCAGCCCGAAGGGCCGAACAGCGCCGTGATCCCGCGCCCCGGCACGGTGAAGCGCGCCGAAAGATCGAAGCCGCCCAGCCGGCCGCGAAAGTCCGCCTCGATCATCGGCGCGCCCCTTTCAGTCGCCGCTCGATCAGCAGCATGGCGAGGATCACGAGGAAGGACATCGCCAGCATCCCGCCCGCCAGCACATGCGCCTTGCCCCATTGCAGCGTCTCGACATAGTCGAAGATCTGCACCGACAGCACCTTGGTCTGGCCCGGAATGCCGCCGCCGATCATCAGCACCACGCCGAACTCGCCCACCGTATGGGCAAAGCCGAGGATCGCCCCGGTGAAGATCCCCGGCAGGGCCAGCGGCAGCGCCACGGTGAAGAAGGCATCCAGCGGCGAGGCCCGCAGCGTCGCCGCCACCTCCATCGGGCGCGACCCCATCGCCTCGAAGGCGTTGCGGATCGGGTTGACCACGAAGGGCAGCGAGTAGATCACCGATCCCACCACCAGCCCCTCGAAGGTGAAGGACAGCTTGCGCCCGAGAAGTGCGGTCAGCGGCGAGGCCGGGCCCATCGCGATCAGCAGGTAGAAGCCGAGCACGGTGGGCGGCAGCACGATGGGGAGGGCCACGAGGGTGGCCACGATCTCCTTCCAGAGACCGCCGGCCCGCGACAGCCACCAGGCCAGCGGCGTGCCGACCAGCAGCAGCACCACCGTCGAGATCACGGCCAGCTTCAGCGTGAGCCAGATCGTCTCGATCATGGCCGCGTCGAACAGCGGTGCTGTCTCCGTCATGGGTCAGTCCTCGAGTGCGTAGCCGTAGCGTTCGATGATCGCGCGCGCCTCGGGCGTCCGCAGGAAGTCAAGAAAGGCGCGGGCGGCCTCGCTCGTCTCGCCCGTCTTCAGCAACACGGCATCCTGCCGGATCGGGGCGTGAAGCTCGGGCGGCACCAGCCAGCGCGAGCCCTTGTCCTCCGCAATCACCTGGCTGAGGGCGACAAACCCCACGGGCGCATTTCCGGTAGCCACGAACTGATGCGCCTGACTGATGCTCTTGCCGGTCACCAGTTTCGGCTCGAGGCTGTCGTACAGCCCCAGCGCCTGCATCGTCTCGACCGCGGCGGCGCCGTAGGGGGCGGCGGCGGGATCGGCGATGGCGACATGGGCGAGGTCGGGGCGGCGCAGCACCGCCTCGGTGCCGTCGATCAGCGCGGGGTCGGCGCTCCACAACACGAGCGTGCCGATCGCATAGGTGAAGCGGGTGCCGGGAACGGCGAACCCCTCGGCCTCGGCCTTCTCCGGGCGCGCCTGATCGGCCGAGAGAAACACCTCGAACGGGGCGCCCTGCGCGATCTGGGTGTAGAACTGCCCCGCGGGGCCGAAGCTGAAGGTGACGGTGTGGCCGGTGGCCGCGGTGAAGGCCGCGGCGAGCTCGGCCGCGGGCTCGGTGAAATTGGCGGCGACGGCGGCCAGCGTCTCGCCCGCACGGGCGGGGGCGGCCAGAAGCGCCGCGGCAAGGGTCGCGGCGAGCGCCGCGCGCAGGGAGTTCAGGCGAAAGTTCACGGGGTTCGTCCTTTTCCGAAGCATCACGGCATCGCCAGAATGACGTGGCTCGCCTTGACGAGCGCGGTGGCGCGGTCGCCGGGTTGCAGGTTCAGCGCCTGCGCGCTTTCGAGCGTGATGATCGCGGCCATGGTCTTGCCGCCGCCGAGGTCGAGCACGATTTCCGAGTTCACCGCCCCGTCATGGCGGCTGGCGACCGTGCCCTTCAGCCGGTTGCGCACCGACATCTGTCCCTGTGCCTCGCCCGCCGCGAGGATCACGAAGCTCGACTTGATCAGGGCAAAGACCTCGGTCCCGGGGGCAAGGCCCAGATCCTCGGCGCTGCGCTCGGTGATGGTGGCGGTGAGGGTCTGGCCGTCGGCGAGATCCATCGTCACCTCGGCGCTGACCGCGCCTTCGGTGACCTTGGTGACCGTGCAGCGATAGACGTTGCGGGTGCTGGTTTTCATGAAGAGGCTCCAGAGTGGGTTAAGAGAGGCGTCGGACCCTCCGAGACCTGCCTCGAGCGCGTTGACGACGCGGGCAAGGCCGTCTTCGACGGCGGCAAAGGTGGCGATGACGCGCTCTCCGGCTGGCGTGATGGTCGCACCGCCGCCCGCCCGGCCACCCGGTGCCGCGCGGACGAGGGGCGTGGCGAAGAGGTTGTTCATCGCGGCCACCGCGTCCCAGGCCGCCTTGTAGGACAGCCCCACCGCCCGCGCTGCGCCCGAGATCGACCCCTGATCGCCGATCGCGCGCAGAAGCCGGATGCGCTCGCCGCCCATCCGCGGCAGGCCGCCCCTTTGCAGGATCAGGGCGCCGCGAAGATCCTCGTCCGTCATGTCAGCCCTCCGTTATGTAGTCCGACACTACAGCGGGAAGCATCGCCCGTGCCAACCCCTGATTTCGTTGCGCCGGTGCGGTTCGATCGGCGCAAGGCCCCGACCATTGTCGGATACCGGACAGCGGCGGACGGCGGCGATGTCGGACAGGGGGCGGTTGCACCCGCACCGGAGCTGGGCGAGGATTGCCCCTTCCACCACCCGACGGGCGCCCCTCCGGCGTCCACCCTTTCCGGCGGCGGCTCGTCCGCCGCGGCACCGCAGGAGCAAGCATGAGCGATCCATCCGATTACACGCCGCCGGAGGTCTGGACCTGGGAGCCGGGGAACGGCGGGCGCTTTGCCAACATCAACCGGCCCACGGCAGGCGCCACGCACGAGCGCGAACTGCCCGTCGGCAAGCATCCGTTCCAGCTTTACTCGCAGGGCACCCCGAACGGGCAGAAGGTCACGATCCTGTTCGAGGAGCTGCTCGAGGCGGGCCATGCGGGCGCGGAATATGATGCCTGGCTGATCGAGATCGGCAAGGGCGACCAGTTCGGTTCGGGCTTCGTCGCGCTCAACCCGAACTCGAAGATCCCCGCCCTGCTCGACCGCTCGGGCCCCGAGCCGGTGCGCCTGTTCGAATCCGGTGCGATCCTGATGCATCTGGCCGAGACGTTCGGCGCCTTCCTGCCCGCGGGTGGGGCGGCACGGGCCGAGACGCTGTCGTGGCTCTTCTGGCAGATGGGCTCGGCGCCGTTCCTCGGCGGCGGCTTCGGCCATTTCTACGCCTATGCGCCGGTGAAGATCCGCTACGCCATCGACCGCTACGCGATGGAGGCCAAACGGCAGCTCGACGTGCTCGACCGGCGTCTGGCCGACAACGAATATCTCGCAGGCAGCGACTACACGATCGCCGACATGGCGGTCTGGCCCTGGTACGGCGCGCTGGCGAAGGGCTGGATCTATGGCGATGCCGGCCGGTTCCTGTCCACCCACGAGTATCGCCATGTGAACCGCTGGGCCGACCAGCTCTTCGCACGGCCGGCGGTCCGGCGCGGGCGGATGGTCAACCGCACCTCGGGTCCGCTCGACGAGCAACTGCACGAGCGGCACGCGGCCTCGGACTTCGAGACCCGGACGCAGGACAAGCTGGAAGCCGGCGCCTGAGCCGCCTCGGGGGCCGCGTGCCTTGCGGCCCCTTCACGAGACCGGCCGCGCCTCAGGCCGCCCGGGGGGGGCGCCGATCCAGTCGGTGAACTCGTCGAGCCGCGCGTAGGTGGCCGGCCGCAGCCTGCCCCATTTCGATCCGTCGCAGACCAGATACCGTTGCCGCGACCGGGCGATGGCGGCCCGCTTCACCGGAACCTCGTGGAAGTGGAAGCAGGTCACGCCCTCGGTCTCATGCACGCCCGCGGCCGAGAAGAAGCCCTTGGTGATGTTGATCCGCCCGAGCATCGCCACCGCCTCGTCCGAGGAGAAGCTCGCCGTTTCGGGGTGGTAGATCCCCGCCAGCAGGATCAGCGTCACGCCTGGCAGCCGCGCCACCCTTTCGGCGATGTTCAGCGCCTGCGTCACCACCGTCACGCGCGCGTTCGGCGGCACCTTGGCCGCGAGATGGGGCGTGGTCGTGCCGCAATCGAGGAAGATCGTGTCGCCCGGTTCGATCAGCGCGGCCGCGCGTCCGGCCAGCGCCTCCTTGGCGTCGGCCTCCGAGGCTTCGGCCTTGGTCAGCGAATAGCCTTCGGCCCCTTCGGCGGCGCGCATGACGTAGCCGCCAAGGCAGACGAGCCCGCCCTCTCCGCCGCTCAGGTCGCGCCGGATCGTGATCTCGGAAGCGCCGATCTGCCGTGCGGCCTCGCCGATATGCAGGATGGCTCCGGCTCGGCAGAGTTCGCCGAGCGCCGCGATCCTCCCGGTTCTGCCTGATGGTCTTGCCACTTGCACCTCCTGCCGTCGCCGCCATCGCACATCAAACTTTGGATTGACAGCCATGCTCCGGTTTTGAATGAATAAGATCATATTGACGAGATTCGATCAATATAGGCAACCGCAGGGTGACGCGAGGAGGAAGCGCGCCGCCCTGTTCCGAGGGAGGAAATCGGATGAAGATTCTGCTGACGTCGGCGGCGCTGGCGCTGACGGCTCTGGCCGCTCCGGCCGTGGCGCAAGACATCGTGGACGTGTCGAAGGTCAACCAGGACCTGATCGCCACCGCCGACGGCAAGGAATACAGCATTGCCACCGTGGTGAAGGTGGACGGCATCGCCTGGTTCGACCGGATGCGCGACGGCATCGACCAGTTCAAGGGCGACACCGGCCATGACGTCTGGATGGTCGGCCCGAGCCAGGCGGACGCCGCGGCGCAGGTGCAGCTGATCGAGAACCTGATCGCGCAGGGGGTCGATGCGATCTGCGTGGTGCCCTTCTCGGTCGAGGCGGTGGAGCCGGTGCTGAAGAAGGCGCGTGACCGCGGCATCGTGGTCATCACCCACGAGGCCTCGAACATCCAGAACACCGACTTCGACCTCGAGGCGTTCGACAACCTCGCCTATGGCGCGAACCTGATGAAGGAACTCGCCAAATCCATGGGCGAGAAGGGTCAGTATGTCGCCACCGTCGGCTCGCTCACCTCGAAGAGCCAGATGGAATGGATCGACGGCGCGGTGGCCTACCAGAAGGAGAACTACCCCGAGATGAGCCTCGTGGGCGACCGTCTGGAAACCGCCGACGATGCGGCCATCGACTACACCAAGCTCAAGGAAGCGATGACCACCTACCCCGACATCACCGGGATCCTCGGCGCGCCGATGCCGACCTCGGCCGGGGCGGGCCGCCTGATCGCCGAGAGCGGGCTGAAGGACAAGGTCTTCTTTGCCGGCACCGGCCTGCCGTCGGTGGCGGGCGAATATCTCCAGAACGGCGACATCCAGTACATCCAGTTCTGGGATCCGGCGGTTGCGGGCTATGCGATGAACATGCTGGCCGTGGCGGTGCTCGAGGGCCGGAAGGACGAGATCAAGCCGGGCCTGAACCTCGGCCTCACCGGCTATGAGGATCTCACCGCGCCGGACGAGGCCAACCCGCATCTGCTCTATGGCGCGGGCTGGGTCGGCGTGACCAAGGACAACATGGCCGACTACGACTTCTGATCGGACCGCGATCCTCCCGGATCGCGTCGCGAAGGGGCTCCTCAGGGCCCCTTCCCTTCCCTGACAGCACGGGCAGGCCATGTCGGACACCCTCATCGAGCTGAGACACATCGGCAAGCGCTTTGGCGGCGTGCGCGCGCTGGACGGCGTGTCGCTGGAGATCCGCCCCGGCGAGATCCATTGCCTCGCAGGCGAGAACGGCTCGGGAAAATCGACCGTCATCAAGGTGATGTCGGGCATCTACACGCCGGACGAGGGCGAGATCCTGATCGACGGCCGCCCGGTGGGCCGGCTCGACCCGATCCGGGCCGTGCAGCATGGCGTGCAGGTGATCTACCAGGACTTCTCGCTGTTCGGAAACCTGACGGTGGCCGAGAATCTTGCGCTCAACACCTATGTGCTCGAGGGGCGCCGCCGGATGGACTGGCGCCGCGCCCGCAGCATGGCGCGCGAGGTGCTGGGCCGGATCGGCGTGGACATCGACCCCGATGCCGAAGTGGGCACGCTGCCCACCTCCGGCCGGCAGATCGTGGCCATCGCGCGCGCGATCCTCGCCCGCGCCCGGCTCATCATCATGGACGAGCCCACCACCGCCCTCACCCGCCACGAGGTCGATGCGCTCTTTGCCATCGTGCGCGACCTGCAGGCGCAGGGCATCGCCGTCCTCTTCGTCAGCCACAAGATGCGGGAGATGCTGGAGATTTCCGAGCGGCTGACCGTTTTCCGCAACGGTCGCAAGGTGGCCGAGGGGCCGATGGCCGACTTTGACGAGGCCGCGATCACCCACGCGATGACGGGCCTCTCGCTCACCGACGATCCCTACCGCCCCGACCTGCCGCCGGGCCCGCCGCTGCTCGAGGTCCGCGGACTGTCGGTGCCGGGCAGCGTGCAGGGCATCGACCTGTCGCTCCGCCCCGGCGAGATCGTGGGCATCTCGGGCCTGATCGGCTCGGGGCGCACCGAGCTTGCCCGCGCGCTCTTCGGCATGGAGCCCGCGATGACCGGCACCATCCGGCTCGAGGGCCGCGAGGTCCATCCGCGCTCGGTGCAGGAGGCCATTGCCCTAGGGATTGCCTATGTCCCCGAGGACCGGCTGACCGAAGGGCTGTTCCTGCCGCAATCCATCGAGCGCAATCTCGTGGTCTCGATCCTCGAGCGGCTGCGCCGCGGGCCCTTCCTCGACCGCGCCGCCGTGCGCGACAGGACGCTGGGCATGTTCCGCGACATGCAGATCGCGGCCCCCTCGCCCGAGACGGCGGTGGGCAACCTCTCGGGCGGCAACGCGCAGCGCGTGATGCTCGGCCGCTGGCTCCTGACCGGCGCGCGCGTGCTGATCCTGAACGGGCCGACGGTGGGCGTGGATGTGGGCTCGAAGGCCACGATCCACCGCATCATCCGCGACCTCGCGCAGCGTGAAGGGCTGGGCGTCCTGATGATCTCGGACGACGTGCCCGAGCTCGTCACCAACTGCAACCGCATCCACGTCATGCACCGTGGACGCTTCGTCGCCGATCTGGATGGGTCCGGGATGACCGAGGACCGGATCAACGATGCCCTCAAGACACTGAACTGAGCGTCCGATGAAGATCCTGCAGTCCACCGAATTCGTGATCGCCCTCGTGCTTCTGGCCGCGATGGTGCTGATCGGCCTCGTGAACCCGGCCTTCTGGGGCCTCGACAACCTTTTCAGCCTGGCCAAGTCGAATGTCGTCATCGGCATCATGGCCTTGGGCGTGCTGCTCGTGATGATCTCGGGCGGCATCGACGTCTCGTTTCCGGCCATCGCGGTGGCGGCGCTCTATATCGTCGTGCGCGCCATGGTCGAGCTGAACTACAACGGCGTCCTTGTGCCCTTCATCGCGGCGGCGGGGATCGGCCTTGTGCTGGGCGGCTTCAACGCCTTCATCATCGAGCGGTTCCGGATGATCCCGCTGATCGTGACGCTGGGGACCGCCTCGATCGTGCGTGGCCTGGTGCTGGGGCTTCTGGGCAGCTCCATCGTCAACATCAACAAGATGCCGAAGGAGCTGATCGAGTTCGGCCGGCACGACCTGATGACCGTGCAGGCCGCGAACGGGGCGACCTACGGGCTTACCGCGATGGTGCTGGTCTATCTCGGCATCGCGCTCGCCATGCATCTGGTGCTGCGGCACACGATGATCGGCCGCTCGGTCTATGCCTACGGGACGGATGCGGAATCCGCCCGCCGCGCCGGCTTCAACACCCGCCGGACGATCTGGTTCGTCTATTGCCTCGCGGGGCTGCTCGCGGGCTTTGCGGGGATGCTGCACACCTCGATGATCTGGCAGGCCAACCCGCGCGACTTCCAGGGACTCGAGCTGGATGTGATCGCGGCGGTGGTGCTGGGCGGCGCCTCGATCTTCGGCGGCCGCGGCTCGGTCGTGGGCACGCTGATCGGGGTGTTCATGCTGGTGATGGTCAAGAACTCGCTGATCCTGCTCAAGGTGGACACGACCTGGCAGCGGGTTGTCGTGGGCCTCATCATCGTCGCCGCCACCGCGATCACCGCCTGGCGCGACCGCAAGAAGCTGGCCTGAGGGGGGAACGCCATGGCCTCGGATACCGAAACCCGCCCCCTGCTGAGCCGCCTTCTCGGGCGCGACGCGGCGGTGGCGCAGCTCATCGTCATCACGCTGCTGATCTTCGTCGCGATGACCGCGCTGAACCCCGACAAGTTCCTGCGCTACTACAATTTCGAGTCGCTCACCTACATCGCGCCGGAACTGGGCATCCTCTCCATCGCCATGATGATCGCGATGCTGACCGGGGGGATCGACCTTTCCATCGTGGGGGTGGCGAACCTCGCGGCCATCGTGGCGGGGGTGTATTTCCGCATCCCGGCCGTGAGCGAGGCCGCCGCGGCGGGCGGTGCGGGGCTCGTGCTGCACACCTCGGCCGCCGTGCTGATCGCGCTGACGGTCGGGCTCGCCGCAGGGGGGCTGAACGGGGTGCTGATCGCGCGCCTCCGCATCATCCCGATCCTCGCGACGCTCGGCACGGGCCAGATCTTCGCGGGCCTCGCGCTCGTCCTGACCGGGGGGCCGGCCATCACGGGCTTCCCCGAGACCTGGGCCTGGATCGGGACCGGCAAGATCCTTGGCCTCGCCACCCCGCTCTGGGTGCTGATCGTGGTGGCGGGGCTGGTGGCGGTCCTGCTGGCGCGGACCACGCTGGGGGTGAACCTGATGCTGATGGGCACCAACCCGCGCGCCGCCGTCTTTGCCGGCATCCGGTCGGGGCGGATGATCCTCTACAGCTACATGCTGACGGGGATGCTGGCCGCCGTGGCGGGCGTGCTCCTGTCGGGGCGGACCAACTCGGCCAAGGCGGATTTCGGCGCCTCCTACCTGCTGCAGGCGGTGCTGATCGCGGTCCTGGGCGGCACCAATCCCGCCGGCGGCAAGGGCCGGGTGCTGGGCGTGCTGCTCGCGCTCGTGGCGCTCATGCTGCTCTCGTCGGGCCTTCAGATCATGCGGGTGTCGAACTTCCTGATCGACGCCGTCTGGGGCGCCTTCCTCGTCATCGTCATTGCCATCAACTATCTGAGGTCACGGAAATGACCGAGATCCGTATCCCCCTGCCCCGCGACGCCTTCCCAGACCGGGGCGAGCGTCGGATCGCCGAAGGGTCCGGCTTCACCGCCACGGCCTTCCGCTACCCGTCCGGTGTCGAGGCGCTGAGGCTGGCCAATCCGCGCGGCGAGGTGACGCTCCTGCCCTTCCTCGGCCAGATGATCTGGGACGCGAGGTTCGACGGGCGCCGTCTGACGATGGGCAACGCCTTCGACGGCCCCCGCGCGGGCGCCTCGATCCTCGAGACCTACGGCGCCTTCGCCTATCATGCGGGCGTCCTGCGCAACGGAACGCCAGGCCCCGAGGACACCCATCCCCTGCATGGCGAGATGCCGGTGGCGGCGATGGACAGCGCCCACCTGACCTTCGGCTCCGATGCCGCCGGGCCCTTCGCGGAACTGGGCGGGCAACGCGATCATGTGGTGGGCTTCGGCCCTGTCTATCGCGCCACGCCCCGCGTGCGGCTTCATGCCGAGGACGCGCTGATCGAGGTCGAGATGGCGGTCGAGAACCGCTCGGCGCACCCGATGGAGCTGATGTACATGCTCCACGCCAACTTCGACTTCGTGGCGGGGGCGCGGATCGTGCAGGCGGCCCCCTTCACCCCGGACCGCACCGAGGTCAGGCGCGCCGTGCCCGGCCATGTGACGCCCACGCCCGCCTATCTCGCGCTGCTCGAGGATCTGGCCTCCCATCCCGCCCGGATGGAGCGTCTGTCGGAGCCGGACCTCTACAGCCCCGAACAGGTCTTCTACATCCGCAAGCCCGGCACCGACGCCCAGGGGCGCACCCGGATGCTGATGGAACTGCCCGAGGGCGGCGCCTTTTCGGCCGCCTGGCGGCCAAAGGACCTGCCCTTTTGCGTGCGCTGGATCCTGAACGACGGCGATGCGCAGGTGGCGGCCTTCGCGCTGCCCTCGACCTGCGAGCCCGAGGGCTATACGGCCGAGAAGGCCAAGGGTCATGTGCGCCTGCTGGCTCCGGGCGCCGTTGCGCGCTTTCCCGTCACTCTGGGATGGCTCGGGCCGGACGAAGTGGCCGTGGCCCGCGCCGAAGTCGAAACCATGCGAAAGGGCTGAATCATGTCCGCAACGAAACCCGGCCGCATCGCGGTCGTCGGCTCCAACATGGTCGATCTGGTGACCTACATCACGCGGATGCCCGCCCCCGGCGAGACGGTCGAGGCGCCCGACTTCGAGATCGGCCCCGGCGGCAAGGGCGCCAATCAGGCGGTGGCGGCGGCCCGGCTCGGCTCGCAGGTCGCCATGGTGACCAAGGTCGGCGGAGACATCTTCGGCGAGAACACCCGGCGCAACCTGGCCGAGCAGGGCATCGACACGACGCATGTGGGCACGGTGCCCGGGAAATCCTCGGGCGTGGCGCCGATCTTCGTGGACCCGCAGGGCGAGAACTCGATCCTGATCGTCAAGGGGGCGAACGCCGACCTTTCGCCCGCCGACGTGGATGCGGCCGAAGAGACGCTGCGCGCGGCCGACCTGATCCTGATGCAGATGGAGGTTCCGCGCGAGACGGTGCTCCATACGGTGCGGCGGGCGGCGGAATGGGGCGTGCGCACCATCCTGAACCCGGCGCCGGCCGCGGCCGATCTCAACGTGGACGACCTGCGCGACCTGAGTTTCCTCGTCCCGAACGAGAGCGAGCTGGCGCTGCTCTCGGGCCTGCCCACCGGCAGCGAGGAAGAGATCGAGGCCGCCGCGCGCAGTCTGATCGCCCGTGGCATCGGCACGGTGATCGTGACGCTCGGCGGCCGCGGCGCGCGGCTCGTGACCGGCGAGGGCGTGGTGCGGATCCCGGCCGTCCGCGTGACCCCGGTGGACACGACCGGCGCCGGAGACGCCTTCATCGGCGCCTTCGCCCATTTCCTCGCGGCCACCGGCGATGTCGAGGGCGCTCTCACGCAGGCGGCGCGCTATGCCGCCCATTCCGTGACCGGGCGCGGCACCCAGAAATCCTATGCGACGGCCGAGGTCTTCGCGGACTTCTGCCGCTCGCTCCCCCCATCCGCATGAAGGCCCACGCCATGCCCGACAGCCATCCCCGGAACCCCGGCACCCCCCTCGCGCCCGACTGGTTCGAGGAGGTGCAGGTGAACCGCAGCGCCGCCGAGCGCCGCGCGGCCAGCCTTGCCGGCGGCCGCACCGTCAAGAAGGATCATCAGGCGGCCTGGCTCCTGCGCGCGATCCAGTGCATCGACCTGACGACGCTTGCGGGCGACGACACGCCCGGCAAGGTGCGGCGCCTGTGCGCCAAGGCGCGCCAGCCCGTCCGGCCGGACCTGCTCGAGGCGATGGGCGTGGCCGACATCGGCCTGACCACGGGCGCGGTCTGCGTCTATCCGACCATGGTTCCCCATGCGGTCGCGGCGCTGCAAGGCTCGGGCATTCCGGTCGCCTCGGTCGCCACGGGCTTCCCCGCGGGCCTCACGCCCCTGCCGCAGCGGCTGGCCGAGATCACCTACGCCGTCGAGGCCGGCGCCGCCGAGATCGACATCGTCATCACGCGCGAACATGTGCTGCTCGGCCACTGGTCGGCGCTCTACGACGAGATCGCCGCCATGCGCGAGGCCTGCGGCGCGGCTCACCTCAAGGCGATCCTCGCCACGGGAGAGCTTGGGACGCTGACCAACGTCTACCGCGCCTCGATGGTGGCGATGCAGGCGGGGGCCGATTTCATCAAGACCTCGACCGGCAAGGAGACCGAGAACGCCACCCTGCCCGTCTCGCTCACCATGCTGCGGGCGCTGCGCGACTATGGCGAGCGGACGGGGGTCCGCATCGGCTTCAAGCCGGCGGGCGGCCTGCGCGCGGCCAAGGACGCGCTCGCCTGGCTCGCGCTGATGAAGGAGGAACTGGGCGGGCCATGGCTCAGGCCCGACCTCTTCCGCATCGGCGCCTCGACGCTGCTCGGCGACATCGAGCGGCAGCTCGAGCATCACGTCACGGGGCGCTATGCCAGCGCCGACCACCACGCCCTGAGCTGAGGCCTGAGACATGAGCATCAAGGACATCATGGAAAGCATGGATTACGGCCCCGCCCCCGAGGCCGCGACGGATGCGAAGGCCTGGCTCGCGGCCCGCGGCCACGCGCTCGGCCATTACATCGACGGCGCCTTCACCGGCGCCGAGGCGGCCGCGATCGACGTCGAGAACCCGGCCACGGGCGAGATCCTCGCGCGCATTCCGGCTGCGGGCGAGGCCGAGATCGAGGCCGCCGTGGCTGCGGCCCGTGCGGCCTTTCCCGGTTGGTCGCAGCTTCCGGGCTTCGAGCGCGCGCGCCATCTCTATGCCATCGCCCGCGGCCTGCAGAAGCGCGAGCGGTTCTTCTCGGTCCTCGAGACGCTCGACAACGGCAAGGCCATCCGAGAGACCCGCACCGCCGACGTGCCGCTCGCCATCCGCCATTTCTACCACCATGCGGGCTGGGCGGCGGCGATCGACAGCGAGTTCCCCGGCCACGAGCCGCTCGGCGTCTGCGGCCAGGTGATCCCCTGGAACTTCCCGATGCTGATGCTGGCCTGGAAGATCGCGCCGGCGCTCGCCGCGGGCAATACGGTGGTGCTGAAGCCCGCCGATCTCACGCCGCTGACCGCCGTGGCCTTTGCCGAGATGCTCGACGAGATCGGCCTGCCCAAGGGCGTGGTCAACATCGTCCATGGCGGGGCCGAGACCGGCGCGCTGCTCGTCCGCCATCCGGGCGTGGCAAAGGTGGCCTTCACCGGCTCGACCGCCGTCGGCCGCGAGATCCGCCGCGCGACGGCCGGCAGCGGCAAGAGCCTGACGCTCGAACTGGGCGGCAAGTCGCCCTTCGTGGTCTGCGCCGATGCCGATCTCGATGCGGCCGTCGAAGGGGTGGTGGAGGGCGTCTGGTTCAACCAGGGCGAGGTCTGCTGCGCGGGCTCGCGGCTTCTGCTGCAGGAGGGGATTGCCGAGCGGTTCCTCGCCAGGCTCCGGGCGCGGATGGAGAAGATCCGCGTGGGCGATCCGCTCGACAAGTCCACCGACATGGGCGCCATCGTCTCGGCGCGCCAGAAGGCGCGGATCGAGGAGCTGATCGCAGGCGCCGAGCGCGAGGGCTACCGGCTCGAACAGGCGGCCTGCCCGCTGCCTGCGGCGGGCCATTTCGTGGCGCCCGGCTTCTTCGCCGACACCGAGCCCGCGGCCACTGTCGCTCAGGTCGAGATCTTCGGCCCGATCGCGGTCACGACCACCTTCCGCACCGTGGACGAGGCGGTGGCGCTGGCCAACAACACGCCCTACGGGCTTGCGGCCTCGGTCTGGTCCGAGAACATCAACGCCGCGACCGAGCTGGCCGCGCGGATCCGGGCGGGCGTCGTCTGGATCAACGCCTCGAACCTCTTCGATGCGGGCGCGCCCTTCGGCGGCATGAAGGAGAGCGGCTTCGGCCGCGAGGGTGCGCGCGAGGGGCTCGCCGCCTATCTGCGCCCCGCCGCCCCGCGCGAGCGCCCTCTTGTGACCCCCGTTCCGGCGGATTTCACGGCCTTCACCGGCACGGGCGGCAGCCTGCCCGGCCTGATCGACCGGACCATGAAGAACTACATCGGTGGCGCGCAGGTCCGGCCCGACGGCGGCGCGAGCTATGTCGTGCGCAGCCCGACGGGCGAGCCGCTGGGCCTCGCGCCGGTCTCGGGGCGCAAGGACATCCGCAACGCGGTCGAGGCCGCGCTGAAGGCGAAGGGCTGGGCCACCAACGCGCACGGCCGGGCGCAGGTGCTGTTCTTTCTGGCCGAGAACATCTCGGCCCGCGAGGCCGACCTCGCTGCGGCGCTCGTGCAGGCAGGGGCCACGACATCCGAGGCCACGGCGGAGGTGCGCAGGCTCGTCGAGCGGGTGTTCTACTACGCCGGCATGGCCGACAAGGACGATGGCCGCATCCATGCCACAAAACCGCGCCACCTGACGCTGTCGGTGAAGGAGCCGCTGGGCGTGGTGGGGGTGCTCGCCCCCGACGAGGCGCCGCTCCTGTCGCTCATGTCGCTGATCCTGCCGCTGATCGCCGTGGGCAACCGGGTGGTGGCGGTGCCCTCGCCGGCGCGCGCGCTGCTGGTCCAGCCGCTGACCCAGATCTTCGACACGTCGGACCTGCCGGGGGGCGTGGTCAATCTGGTGACGGGGGACCGCGATCTGCTGGCCCAGACGCTGGCCGAGCATGATGCGGTGGACGGGCTCTGGTATCACGGGGGCGCGACAGGCGCGGCGCGCGTCGAGGCGCTCTCGGCCGGCAACCTCAAGCAGGTCTGGACGAACGAGGGTCGGGCGCTCGACTGGGCGGACGACCGGGAGGCGCGCGGGCGGCTCTGGCTGGACCGGGCGACGCAGGTCAAGACGATCTGGGTGCCCTACGGCGCCTGAGCGCGCCCGGCACCTCCCGCTCGCGGCGCGCTCCCCCCCTTGCGGCCTAGCCCGCGAGGGAGAGCCCGCCGCGGCGGCTGATCTCGGCCTCGACCGATCCGATCAGGCTGTCCAGTGCCGGGTTCCGCGCGCGGCGTGAGCGGCGCACGACATAGGCCAGTTCGGGCGGCGCCGGCAGCCGGTCGCGGAGGATTTCCAGGTCCGGGCGGAGGTGACGGTCGTTCAGGAGCGCGACCCCGAGCCCCGCGGCGACCCCCGCCACGATGCCGGCGGCGCTGGAACATTCGAAGACCGTCTCGAGCTGCGCGCCCCCGTCCTGCCCGATGTCGAGCGCCCAGCGGCGATAGAAGCACTCCTCGTCAAAGGACAGGAACGGGATCGACCCATCAGGGGCGAGCACCAGTTCGGGCGATGTCACCCAATGCAGTTCCTCGCGGAAGAGGACGATGTCGGCCGGCCGCACCTCATGCGCGAACACCTGCAGGATGGCGGCGTCCAGCTCGCCCCGGTCGAGCATGGCGCGCAGCACGAGGCTCATGCGCACCCTGGTGCGGACGCTGACCTGCGGATGAAGGCGGCGGAACCGGCCGAGAATGCGCGAGAGGTCGGAACAGGTGGTGTCCTCGGTCAGCCCGAGCAGGATGCGTCCGGCAAGATCGGTTCGGGTCAGGCTGAGCAGCGCCTCGTCATGCAGGCCGAGGATCCGGCGCGCATAATCCAGCAGATCCTCGCCCGCGGCCGTGAACAGGGGCGCGCCGGGCCGGCGGCTGAGGATACGGCAATCCAGGCTCGTTTCGAGGCGCTTGATCTTGTGGCTCACGGCCGACTGCGTCAGCCCGAGGGCCGCGGCCGCGCGGGTGATCCCCCCGTGCTGGCGGATGGCGCAGAGCGCGCGCAGAGCATCGATGTCAAGGCGGCGGCCGGAGAGGTCTGTCATTGCGATTGCCCATGGTTCACCTCACAACATGAAAGATAGGCAGCCGAGGGACAAGTATGCATGACTATTAGTTGCTCAGAGTAATTGCGGGATCGAAATTTGTCATGTGCCTCCGGTGAGGTTGCGGATTAGGTCGATCGCAGAGATAACCGGAAGGCCTGCCGATGACCGACGCTCCGACGATGCCAGGGCGGCACCCGCTTCTCTGGCCCCTCATGGCCACGGCGCTGGTGATCGGCTGGAGTTCCGGCTTCGTCGGCATCCGCTTCACCAACGAGGAAGCGAGCGTCGTCCTGCTGCTGTTCTGGCGGATGCTGCTGTCGGGACTGATCCTGCTGCCCTTCGCCCTCGTCTTCGGGCCGCGCCTGCGGCTGGGTGCCGTGCTGCCGCAGGTGGGGTTCGGGGTGCTGTCGATGTTCCTCTATCTGGGCGGCTTTGCCCTGGCGATCGAGCAGCGGGTGCCCACCGGCCTCGTCGCGCTGATCTCGGACCTGCTGCCGCTGGCCGTTGTGGCCCTGTCGCAGCCGCTGCTGGGCGAGAGGCTCTCCGGTCGGCAATGGCTGGGCACCGCGATCGCCGTCGCCGGCGTGCTGATCGTGAGCCTTGACAGCCTGAGCGTCGGGACGGCGCCCCTCTGGGCCTACGCGATGACGGTGGGCTCGATGCTGGTCTTCGCGCTGGCCTCGGTGCTGCACAAGGGACGCAGGTCGCTGCACATGCCCGTGCACCAGAGCCTCTGCATCCACACGCTGACGGGGGCCCTGCTCTTCGGTCTCTGCGCGCTGGCTGTGGGTGACGGGTTGCGCCCGCCCATGACGCGCGACTTCGCGATCGGGATGGCGTGGCTGGTGCTGATCGCGACCTTTGCCGCCTACTCGGTCTATTACACGAGCCTGCGCCTCTTCCCCGTCGCCAAGGTCACCGCCGCGATCTACCTCAGCCCTCCGGTCACGATGATCTGGGCCTGGGCGCTGTTTGGCGAACCCCTGACAGGTGCAATGTTCGTGGGCCTGGCCGTGACGCTCGCCGGCGTCTGGATGACGTCGCGAGGGTGACTTGCCCCTCCGCATAGGAGTTCCACCGTCTTCGCCTCAGATCGCGACGAGGACCAGCGCATAGGCCGTGGCGCCGCCGAGAAAGGGCCAGAAGCGGCTCTGCCGGTCCTCGGGCAGTTCCTCCTTCAGCACGTTCAGCATCACCCCGCCGGCAAGGAAGGCAAAGAGCATGCCGATGGCCAGATCCGACAGGCGCGTGATGGCGGCCAGCCCCCAGCCGGCAACCACGGCCGCCGCCATGATCCACCGGCCGATCCGGTCGTAGCGATGCTTGTGATCCTCGCGCAGGCCGAAGTCGCTGGTCACGAAATGGGTCGCCATCGCCGCGGCAAAAAGCAGGAGCGACACGAGCCCCGGCTCCTCGCGATGGACCAGCAGATAGCCGATGAGCATGTTGTAGATCGCGAAGGAGCCGAGGTGGACCCAGAACAGCCGGGCCTCGACCGCATCCTCGCGCCCCTCCGCCCGCGAGCGGCTGCGCGAGGTCTTGGCGAGCCTTTCCAGCCCGTAGAAGGTGGCCAATCCGGCCAGACCCACGAGGAAGACCGAGGTTTCGGCCGCCTCGGCCCGCAATTCCAGCTCGCGCGCGAAGGTGGCCTGATGCGCGCCCAGCTCGGGCAATATGTGCAGGAAGACGTAGGCGACGGCCACGCCCCCCGCCGCCGAGAGCCATATGCTGCGGGGCACATGGCCCAGGGTGTGCAGGCGGCCGATGAAGACATGGATCAGTCCGAGGCCCAGGGCGAGAAGACCGGAAAGCAGGATCATGCAGCTCAACACGCCCTGAGCGCCCCCGTTCCACGAGGAGGTGCCCCGGCGCTGCCCCCCTGAGGGGGTTTCCCTTTCCAAGCCGGTGCATGTCCGTCGGCAGGGCACGGGCGACGCCGGCGCGGAACGAAGCGGCCGCCGTGCGGTTGCAGATCAAAGGGAGACATCGCGACATGAGCACAGGCGCAGGGATCGGCACCGCGGCCGGCGGGCAAACCGGACAGCGGGTGGTGATCCTCGGCGCCGGGTTCGCCGGGCTTCAGGCGGCCAAGGCGCTTGGCCGGCGGGGCATACCGGTCACGGTGATCGACCGGCAGAACCACCATCTGTTCCAGCCGCTGCTCTATCAGGTTGCGACCGCTGCCCTGTCGGCGCCCGACATCGCCGAACCGATCCGCAGCATCCTGCGCCGCTACCCGTCGGTCGAGGTGCTTCTGGGCGACGTGGTCAGGATCGACACCGGTCGCCGGCAGGTGCACTGCGCCCACGGCGCGGTGGTGGCGTATGACTGGCTGATCCTGGCGACGGGGGCCGTCACGGGCTATTTCGGCCACGACGACTGGTCGCGCGTCGCGCCGGGGCTGAAGACGATCGAGGACGCCCGCCGCATCCGCACCCGCGTGCTGATGAGCTTCGAACATGCGGAACGCTGCACCGACCCCGAGGAGCGCGCGCGGTTGATGACCATCGCCGTGATCGGCGGCGGCCCGACAGGGGTCGAGCTGTCGGGGGCGCTGGCGGAACTGGCGCGCTTCACCCTCGTGCGCGACTTTCGCCACATCCGCCCCGATGCGGCGCGCGTGCTTCTGGTCGAGGCCGGGCCGCGGCTACTCGGGCCGTTCCAGGAGGCCTCGGCCGACTACGCCCAGCAGCGGCTGGAGCGGCTCGGCGTCCGGGTCATGACCGGGCGCGGGGTCGAGGCGATCACGGCCGAGAGCCTGACCCTCGAGGGCGAGACGCTGCCGGTGGGTCTGGTGATCTGGGCCGCGGGCGTGACGGCCTCGCCGCTGGCGCGCCAGTTGGGCGAGGTGGAGCGCGGCGGGCGGATCGCGGTGAACGAGCGGCTCGAGGTGGTGGGCCAGAGCCGGGTTCTGGCGATGGGCGATGTCGCCCTCTGCCCCGGCGAGGACGGCCGGCCGCTGCCGGGGCTGGCGCAGGTGGCCAAGCAGCAGGGCCAGCATCTCGGCCGCAGCCTCGGCGCGCATCTGGCGTCGGGCGCGCCGCTGGAGCCCTTCACCTACCGCAGCCGCGGCAACACCTCGATCGTCGGGCGCCATGCCGCCGTCTATGAGACCGACCGCCACCGGCTGAGCGGATGGCCCGCATGGGCGCTCTGGGCGGTGGTGCATGTCTATCTGCTGGTCGGTTTCCAGAACCGGATCGTGGTCTCGTTCCAGTGGCTCTGGCGCTATTTGACCTATCACCGGGGCTCGCGGCTGATTTCGATGAGCGAGATCGGCCCCGAGGAGGCGGCGACGCTGGGCGAACCCACCGCAGCCGAGGAGACGCCGGGCGTGAGGGGCGCCGGATCGCGCCCCTGAGGCGCGGCCCTCAGACCAGCGCCAGCGACAGCGCCGGGATGAAGGTCACGACCAGCAGCGCCAGGACCAGCGCCAGCAGGAAGGGCCAGCCGTCGCGCAGGAACTCTCCCAGCTTCGCGCCGGTGAGGTTTGTCACCAGCAACAGCACGGTGCCCACGGGCGGCGTGAGGGTGCCGATCGACAGGTTCAGGATCAGCACGATCCCGAAATGGACAGGGTCGATCCCCAGTTGCAGCACCACCGGCTTGAGCAGCGGCACGAGGATGATCATCAGCGCGGTCCCCTCGATGAACATGCCCAGGACCAGAAGAAGCGCATTGACCGCCAGCAGGAACAGCCAGGGGTTCGTGGTGAGCGAGGTGATCAGATCGGCCATCGTGATCCCCGCGCGCTCCATCGAGAAGATCCAGGCCAGCGCCGAGGAGGTCATGATGACAAGCAGGACCGCCGACGTCTGACGCGCCGTCTCGGCGAAGGCCGAGGCCACGTCGGCGAGCTTCATCTCGCGGTAGAGGAAGAACCCGATGCCGAGCGTGACGATGGTCGCGATGGCGCCCGCCTCGGTGGGGGTGAAGATCGACAGGCGGATGCCGCCCACGATCACCACGATGAGAAAAAGCGCGGGCCAGGCGCCGAGCAGCGTCTGCCGAGTCTCGCGCGCGGTGGGCCAGCTGTCGCGCGACGGGCGCAGGCCCTTCGAGCGGGCGTTGAGCCAGACCGCGGTCAGCAGCAGCAGCGCGCAAAGGAGACCCGGCAGGATGCCCGCGGTGAACATGGCGCCGATCGAGACATCGGCCACCAAAGCATAGATGATCAGCGCGATCCCCGGCGGGATGATCGGGGTGATCAGCGAGCCGCAGGCGGTGATGGCGGCCGCCGCCCCCGCGCTGTAGCCCTGCCTGCGCATCTCGGGCACGAGGATGCGGCACATCATGGCGGCGTCGGCGAGGTTCGAGGCCGAGATGCCGCCCATCAGCGTCGAGAGCATGACGTTCGTATGGCCCAGCCCGCCGGTCAGCCGGCCCACCATCAGGTCGGCGAGCTTCAGCAGCCGCGCCGCGATTCCCGTCGTGCCGAGCAGCGTGCCCAGCAGCACGAAGAACGGAATGGCCAGGAGCGAGGTGTTCTGTGTCGGCGAGATGATGCGCTGCACCGCGATGGGCAGCGGGATCGTCGAGAAGAACACGAAATAGGCGACCACTGCCGCGAACATGGCGAGATAGATGCGCATGTTCAGCGCAAAGAGCGCGAACATCAGCGCGATGACGATGAACCAGGTCATTCTCTGTATCCGGGCAGGAGGTCAGTAAAGGGAGCGGTCGCGCGCGGGCTGCGCCTCGGCCTCGGGCCGGACCAGCCGCCAGGCGGTCACGAAGGCTGTGCCTGCAGCCCCCACCACCACGGCAAGGTCGAGCCAGAACCAGGACACGCCCAGGATCTGCGTCTTCTTGAAGGCGGTTGTCTGGCCCAGGGCCCAGGCCTGCCAGGCCATGAAGACCAGAAGCCCGACCGAGGCCAGCCCGACCGCCATCGACAGCAGGCGGCGCATCCGGCGCGAGAGCAGGCCCTCGATCAGGTCGATGGTCAGGTGCTGCCGGTTCGCCTCGCAGGCGATGGCGCCGACCATCACGATCCAGATCATCAGGAGGCCCGAGACCTCCTCGGTCCAGGCGATCGGCATGCCGAGGATGTAGCGCGCGAAGACCGCGACCGCGGTCATGATGACGAGGACGGCCACGCTCAGCGCCCCGAAGGCGGAGGCGGCCAGGAAGATCAGTCGCATGGGGAGACTCCGCTCGGGTCGGGAAAGGCAGACCGGCCGCGTGGGGAGGACACGCGGCCGGCTGCGAGCATCACTGGGCGAGAGCCGCCTGGATCTGCTCGTATAGCCCCTCGGACCATTCCGGGAACATGGTGTAGAAGGCCTTGGTCTTTTCGCGGAAGGCCTCGACGTCGGGCTCGGTCACCGTCACGCCGGCGGCCTTCATCGCCTCGATCATCTTGCCCTCTTCCTGCGCCGCCAGCTCCTGGCTGTAGAGGCCGGCCTGATGGCCCGTCTCATGCAGCATGGTCACCACCTCGGGGTCGAGGGTCGAGAAATAGGCCTCGCCGCCCAGCCAGAGCGAGGTGTTGGTCAGGTAGCTGATCATCGACAGCTCCTTGGCCTGCTCGTGGAACTTGCCGCCATAGAGCACCGGCAGCGGGTTCTCGACGCCGTCGATGACGCCCTGGGTCAGCGCCGGATAGACATCGCCCAGCGGCATCGGCGTCGGCGTGGCGCCCATCAGTTCGAGCGCCTTGATCTGCATGATGTTGTTGGGCACGCGGACCTTCATCCCGGCCAGATCGTCCGGCGTCTCGACCTTCTTCTTCGCCAGAAGCTGCCGGGTGCCGTAGAGGTAGTTCGAGATGACGATATGCACGCCCTTCTCGCGCAGCGCGGCTTCCTTCTCCTTGAACCAGTCGCTCTCGTAGATCTTGAAGAGCTGCTCGGGGCTGTCGGTCAGGTAGGGCCCGAAGAGGATGCCGAGATCGGGATCATAGTCGGTCAGGAATCCCACGTCGGCGATCGTGATGACGTTGACGCCCAGCAGGCCCTGCTCGATCACGTCCTGCTTGGCGCCCAGCTGCGACGAGGGATAGAGCTCGAGCGCCACGTTGCCGTCCGAGGCTTCGGCCACCAGCTCGGCCCAGCGGTTCATCACGAGGTCGGTCGGCTCGCCGGGATTGTTCTCGTAGGCCACGCGCACCACCACTTCCTGCGCTGCGGCAGGCAGAACGGCGGCGGCGCCGAGCAGCGCGGCAAGCGTGAGGGATTTCAATGTCATGGGGTCTCCTCCCGTGGGTCTGGTTCAGCGTGTCCGAGCCCCTCGATCCGCGCGCAGGCGGAGGCGAGGACGGCGCCGGAATGGTCGAAATGGGCGTTCAGCGCGGCCATGAGCCCGGCTCGGTCGCGCGCCCTGAGGGCCTCGATGATGCGCATGTGCTGCGCGTTCGATTCCTCGGTCTCGGGCGAGCGTGACTTGCCCACCTCGAGATAGAACTTCAGCGGCACCGACAGCACCCGATACATGCGGATCAGCACGCTGTTGCCGGTGGCCTCGATCATGGCCATGTGGAAGTCGTAATCGTGCGCCGCTGCGTCCGACACGGTGAGCGCGCGCACCATGCGCGCGTTGGCGTCCGCCATCCGCGCCAGCGTGGCCTCGGAGGCCCCTTGCACGGCCAGGGGTGCCGCGCCCGTCTCGACGATGCGGCGAAAGTTCAGCACGTCGGCGAGCGTCTTGGGCGAATGGTCGAAATACTGCGCGAAGATCGAGAAGATCGGATCGAAGTCCGGCTGGCGCACGCGGGCGCCACGGCGGGTCTTCTCGATCAGCCCGAACGCCTCGAGATGGATCATCGTCTCGCGCACCGTGTTGCGCGCCACGCCGAAGCGTTCCGCCAGTTCGCGCTCGTTGGGCAGAAGGTCTCCCACCTGCATCCGCTCGACGATCTCCCGCCGGAGCATGTCGCGGATGTCCTCCACCGCCGACTGTCCTGCCATGGCCTCCCCTCCGATGGCTCTTGGTCCTATGGTTGGACCAAACTTGCCTCTCGATGGCGCAGGATGGGTCCGTCTGTCAACCTCTAATTCTCGGAATGACGCAGGGTCGGGGCGGCCGCGCCCGGTGCGGGCGCGGCCGCCGGGCCTCAGTCGGACGCGGGCAGCGCGTAGGCGATCACTTCGTCGCTGATGGGCGTTTCCATGAAATGATGGCCGCCGGGATAGATCACCACGAACTGCCGCCCCCCCACCTCGTAGGTGATGGGCGTGGTCTGCCCGCCGCCGGGCAAGGCGTCCTGCCAGAGGGTCTCGCCCGTCTCGAGGTCGATGGCGCGGATGAGATCGTCGGTGGCGGCGGCGATGAAGATCAGCCCGCCGGCGGTCACGATCGGGCCGCCGTTGTTCGGTGTGCCGATCTTCATCGGCAGCATGCTCGGGATGCCGAAGGGCCCGTTGCGGCGGGCGGTCCCCAGAGGCTCGTCCCAGACGGTCTCTCCGGTTGCCAGGTCGATCGCGCGGATGCCGCCATAGGGCGGCTCCTTGCAGAGCAGCCCCGTCAGGCCCACGCGCCACCCCGCGTTGACCGAGATCGCGTAGGGCGAGCCCAGCTGCGGATCGGCGTCCGGCCCCCCTTCGGGCTGATAGTCCGGCTCGAAGATCGCCCGCGCGCCCATCTCGTCGGCCTCGTCCCGCGGGATCAGGCGGTTGTAGTTCGGCATGTCGTTGTAGTTCGCGATCAGGAGCCCCCGCTCGACATCCACCGCCATCGAGCCCCAGTCCTGCCCGCCGTTGTAGCCGGGATACTGGATCCAGCGCCGGTCGGCTGTCGGCGGCGTATAGACCCCGCTGTAATGCGCCCGGCGGAACTGGATGCGGCACCAGAGCTGGTCGAGCGGGGTCATGCCCCACATGTGCCGTTCCTCGAGGTCGGGCATCAGCAGGCTGTGGTAGCCGGAGAACGGCTGGACGGGCGACAGGTAATCCTGTTCGACACCCAGATCGGTCGGCACCTCGCGCTCTTCGAACGGCACCAGCGGCTCGCCGGTGGCGCGGTCCAGCACGAACATGTCGCCCTGCTTCGAAGACAGGATCAGGGCCGGACGCGGGCCGTCCGCGGTCGGAAAGTCCACGAGGCTCGGCTGCGACCCGAGGTCATAGTCCCACACGTCGTTATAGACCGTGCGGAAGTGCCAGACATCGTCGCCCGTGAGCGCATCCACCGCCACCAGCGCGGTCGCATATTCGTTTTCCGCCTCGCTGCGGTTGCTGCCGTAGTAGTCCACCGCCGAATTGCCCATCGGCAGATAGACAAGGCCCAGCTCTTCGTCGGCTGTGGCGATGGTCCACATGTTGGGCGTGCCGCGGGTATAGACCTCGCCCTCGGCCGGGGCGCCGCGGTTGGAGGGATTGCCCAGATCCCAGGCCCATGCCAGCTCACCCGTCACCGCATCATAGCCGCGCACCACGCCCGAAGGGCTGTTCTCGGCCTGCCCGTCCTTGACCTGCGCGCCCATCACCGCCACGCCGCGCACGATCGTGGGGGGCGAGGTGACGGAGTACCATCCCGGCACCGTATCGCCGAGGCCTTCCTCCAGATTGACCTCGCCGTTCAGGCCGAAGTCCGGGCAGGGCTGGCCCAGCTGCGCATCGACCGCGATCAGCCTCGCATCGAGCGTCCCCCACAGGATGCGCCGGGCGCAGGCCTCGTCGGCCGCCGCGCCGGGCACCTCGTAGTAGGCCACGCCGCGGCAGGTCGCCCCGTAGGGGATGGCATCGTCCGACACCCCCGGATCGAACCGCCATTCCTCGAGCCCCGTCGCGGCGTCAACCGCCACGATCCGCCCCATCGGCGTGCAGATATAGAGATCGTCCCCCACCTTGAGCGGCGTGTTCTCGGGCGAGTAGCGGCCGCGGGCCGCCTCCGAGGGAAGATCGCCGGTGCGGAAGCTCCAGACCCGCTCCAGATCGCCCACGTTCGACGTGTCGATCTGGTCGAGCGGCGAGTAGCGCGTGGCCTCGGTCGTGCCGCCATAGGCGGGCCAGTCCTCGCCGGTCTGCAGCACGGGCGCCGCCGCCCGTTCCGCATCGGCCCCGAGGGCCGCGGGGGCTTCCTCCGCCGTGTTGACCGCGTCGGGTTCCTCGGTCGGCGCGGGACCGGGCCCCGCCGTGGAGGCGTCGCCTCCGGCAGGCGCCGGCGTTTCGGGGGCCGTCGTGTCCGGTGGCGCCTCGGCCGGCGCCGGCGTTTCGCCCGGAGGGGCCGCCTCCTGTGCAATCCCGTCGCGCGGGCCGCCCGCGAGCAGGAGCCCGCCGCCGAGGCCGATCGCCAGCGCGCCCGCCACGGTGCGGCGCGCAGACGCCCCGCGCGATCCACGGCGCAGGACCGGGATCGAGAGCAGCACCAGAAGCAGGATCAGCGTCGGCGCCACCAGCCTCGGCACCTGCGGCCAGAGGTTCAGCCCGGCCTCCCACAAGGCCCAGACGACGGTTCCGGCATAGACGACGAGATAGACCCACACCGCCGCCATCGACTGCCGGAACAGCAGCCACCCCGTCACCAGCAGCCCCAGCCCGGCGGGCAGGTAATACCACGACCCGCCCAATGCCAAAAGCCACCCGCCGCCCGCGGCGATCAGGAGGCCGAAGATCACGATGACGGCGGCCAGCACCATCACCATCCAGAAGCCTGCTCCCCGGTCTTGCACAGTAGCCATGAACCTTTCCTCCGCAGCGATACCTCCGGGGCAACCTGACCGGCTGGCGTGTGTTCCGGCACCCAGCCCCTTTTCCGGCCCTTGAGATAACGAGCGCACGCATGGCGCATCTTCACGATGGTTGCGCGCTGCGTCTCTGGCTGCGAGTGTTGCGGTGAATTGGAAAGGGTATTCATGGATCTCGACGAGCTTTACCGCCTGCTGCGCATTTCGCATGTGCAGGCGCAGGGGATCGTGGACACGGTCCGCGATCCGCTGCTGGTGCTGGCCGGCGATCTCACCGTCATCAGCGCCAACCCCGCCTTCTACCGGACCTTTGCGACCGACCGCGACAGCACCATCGGCGTGCCGCTCTACGAGCTTGGCAATGGCCAGTGGAACATCGACGAGTTGCGCCTCCTGCTGGAGCGGGTGATCCCGCACAGCGCCTCGGTCTTCGACTACGAGGTGCTGGCCAGGTTCCCGGATGTGGGCCGCCGCACAATGCTGATCAGCGCGCAACGCCTCATCCACCCCGACAATGGTCAGCGGGTTCTGCTGGTGACCATCGTGGACGAGACGACCCGGCGCCGGAAGGAGGAAGAGAAGAAGAACATCCTCATCGGCGAGCTTGATCACCGGATCAAGAACCTCCTGTCGGTGACGCAGGCGCTGGCGCGGCAGACCGGGACCGCGGGCCGCACCGCCGAGGAATATCGCGACGCCTTCCTCGGGCGTTTCGAGGCGCTCGCCCGGGCGCTCGACGTTTCCTCTCGCGCGATCGCCGCCCGGCTTCCCGATCTCGTCCGATCGGTGATGGAGCCCTACCTGGCCGAGGGAACGCACGTGTCGGTGGCCGAGGCGCCCTCGGTCGAGCTGCGGCCCGCCTACGCCATGTCGCTGGGGATGATCCTGCACGAGCTGGCCACGAACGCGGCCAAGTACGGCGCCCTGTCGGTGCCGGAGGGGCGCGTCTGCATCGACTGGGAACTGGGAACGGATGACGATGGCGGCCCCGACATCCGCCTGCGCTGGCAGGAGCGCGGCGGTCCCCGCCCCTCGCCACCCGAATCGGTGGGTTTCGGCACCCGGATGATCCGGTTTGCAGCCGAATTCGAACTGGGCGGCACTGTGGAACTTGATTACGCCTCCGAGGGTTTCGTGGCTCTCCTGAGCTTCCCCCGCCCGCGATCCTGACCGGAGTTGACGATGACGAACGGGACGACCCAACCCATCCCGAGAGAGGGTCTTCTTGTCCTGATCGTCGAAGATGAATTCCTGATCGCGTTCGACATGCAGATGATGCTGGAGGAGGCCGGCCATTCGGTCATGGGCCCCGTGGGCACCGTCACCGAGGCGCTGCGTCTTCTCGAGGACCACCGGCCCGATGCGGCGACGCTCGATCTGAACCTGCGCGGGCAGCGGGTCGTGCCGGTGGCCCAGCGGCTGCAGAGCCTGAGCATTCCCTTCGTGCTCGCCTCGGCCTACATGACCCGCGATTACGACGACGGCGGCGTTTTCCACGACGCCGAGAACATCGGCAAGCCGATCCAGAAGCGCCGCCTGCTCGAGGCCCTGCAGCGTGTGACAGGCACCGCCTGAAGCGCGTCAGGCGGCGGTAGCGCGGCCCTCCGAGACCCATGCGCGGGCCTCGTCCAGCGCCTCGATCGGGACGGTGCGCGCCTCGACCGGAATGATCCCGTCGGCCAGATTGATCAGCGCCCCGGCCCAGACCGGGGGCGCCACCACGGCGTAGCGGCGCACCTTGCCCCAGGACATCAGGCCCGCCCGCAACCCTTCCAGATCAAGCGCGGCCGCGGGCGTGAAGCCGGTGAACCCGGGCAGAAGGATCAGCATGTCCACCGTGTCGAACCGCTCGAAGGCCGCCAGCACGCGTTCGGCCATGCGGCGGATCTCGGGTTGTCCCACATGGCCGCCCAGTTCGAAGACAAGGGTCGTGGGACGGTCGCCCGGCGGCTGCCTGAGCCAGCCCTCACGGTTGCGGCTGCGGGCCAGCCAGACCAGGGTGGCCGCGGCAAGGCCGCCGATCAGCAGGACGGGAAGACGAGAACGCGCCATGGCGGGGGCTCCGGTTGCGGGATGAAGATGAACGCCCGAGGAGGACCGACGGTTTCCCGCCGAGGACGGCCGCAGCCGGAACATGCGGGCGGGCGCGCGGTTCCTACATGCCGCATCGGGCCAAGATCCGCCGCGGTCTGTCGCTGTGCGCACGGCCGGGCCGTGGCGGACGCAGCCCCATCAAGGAGACTTGCCATGGCCCTCGCCGTCATCACCGGTGCCGCAACCGGCATCGGCCTCGAGCTTGCCCGCCTCTGCGCGGCCGACGGGCATCGGCTGGTGCTGATCGACCGCGACCCCCGTCTCGCCGCCGTGGCCGACGCGCTGTCGGCCGAGGCCCTGCCCTTCGATCTCGCGACGCTCGAAGGCATTGACGCGGTCTGCGCGCATCTTGAACGCGAGCCGGTCGAGCTTCTGTTCCTGAATGCCGGCCGAGGTCTCGGCCATGCCTTCCTGGACCAGTCCGAGGACGAGATCCTCGATGTGCTCGACACGAACGTGATCGGCACGGCCCTGCTGGCACGGCGTCTCGGGCCGGGGATGGTCGCGCGCGGAACGGGGCGGATCCTCTTCACCGGGTCGATCGCGGGGACGATGCCCGGCACTTTCCAGGCGGTGTACAACGCCACCAAGTCCTTCGTGAACTCGCTCGCCGTGGCCATGGCGCACGAGTTGCGCGACAGCGGCGTGACCGTGACCTGCCTGATGCCGGGCCCCACCGACACCGCCTTCTTCGAGCGCGCGGGGCTTCTGGACACCAAAGTCGGCCAGGCGGACAAGGATGATCCGGCCGAAGTGGCCAAGGCGGGGTATGACGCGATGCTGAAGGGGCGCGAGCAGGTCACGCCGGGTCTGGCCAACAAGATCCAGAGCACGGCGGCCGAGATCCTGCCCGCAGGTGTCGGCGCCGAGATGCACCGCAAGATGGCCGAACCACGGGAGTGACCTGGTTCCATCCGGCCAAGGGCGCGGGCGGTCCCTAACGGCCTGCGTGACCGTGGCGACCGATCGGCAGCATCATCGGCCGGCCCGTGATCGGGTCGGCCATCGTGCGGCAGGACAGGCCGAAGACGGCTGCGACCATCGCCTCGGTCAGCACCTCGTCCGGCGGACCGGCGGCATGGACCTGCCCGCCGGCCAGCGCCACCAGCAGATCGGCGTAGCGCGCGGCGAGGTTGAGGTCGTGGAGCACCATCACGATCGTCGTGCCCTGCGCGCGGTTCAGGTCGGTCAGAAGGTCCAGCACGTCGATCTGGTGCGCGATGTCGAGGAAGGTCGTCGGCTCGTCGAGCAGCAGAAGCCCCGTCTGCTGCGCCAGCGCCACCGCGATCCAGACGCGCTGGCGCTGGCCCCCCGAAAGCTCATCGACCGCCCGCTCGGCCAGATCGGCCGTGCCCGTGGCCTCCAGTGCGGCGGCCACGGCCTCGTCGTCGCCGGCGCTCCAGCGCGAGAGCATCCCGTGGTGCGGATGCCGCCCACGGCTCACGAGGTCGAGGACCGTGATCCCGTCGGGCGCCAGCGGCGCCTGCGGCAGGAGGCCCATCTTCCGCGCCAGCTCCCGCGGGGGGATGCGGTGCACCGACTTGCCGTCGAGCAGCACCTGACCGGCCGCGGGCGCCAGCAGCCGCGACATCGTCCGCAGCAGCGTGGACTTGCCGCAGGCGTTGGCGCCCACGATGGCGGTGATCCGTCCCGGCGGCACGGTCAGGTCGAGCCCGCGCAGCACGGGGCGCTCGCCGTATCCGGCCTGGATGCCGCGTGCCACCAGCGTGTTCGTGATCATATCGAGCCTCCCGTCCGGTTCACGCGGACGATCAGATAGATGAGGTAGGGCGCGCCGATGGCGCCGGTGACCACGCCCACCGGGTAGCGGCCGGGCAGCAGCACCTGCCCCGCGTAGTCCCCCAGAAGGACCAGCGCGGCGCCGATCAGGGCGGCAGGGACGAGGATCGGCCGGCCCGGCGCCGAGATCCGCGCGGCGATCGGACCCGCCAGAAAGGCCACGAAGGCGATCGGCCCGGTCACGGCGGTGGCGACGGCGATCAGCCCCACGACCGAGAGGATGATCAGCAGCCGGCTGCGCGCCAGGGGCACGCCGAGCGCCGCCGCCTTGTCGTCGCCCAGGCGCATCGCCTCGAGATGCCGGCTCTGCCCGAGGAGCAGCGCCCCGAAGACCCCAAGCGACAGGAGGAGCGGCAGCGCATCCGAAAGGCGCGCGCCGTTCACGCTGCCGGTCAGCCAGCGCAAGGCCTCCTGCAGGCTCCATTGCGGGGCCTTGAGCAGGAGGTAGGCCGTCACGCTCTGGAGCATGGCCGACATGCCGATCCCGACGAGGATCAGCCGCGCGCCCGCGACCCCGTTCCGCCAGGCGAGCAGATAGATCAGAAGCGCCGTGCCGAGGCCGCAGGCGATGGCCGAGGCCGAGACGGCCGGCCCGCTCCAGCCCAGCACGACGATCGCGAAGACGGCCGCTGCACCGCTGCCCGCGGTGATGCCGATGATGTCGGGGCTGGCGAGCGGGCTGCGCAGCAGGGTCTGGCAGGCCGCACCTCCCAACCCGAAGGCAAGCCCGGCAAGCACCGACAGGACCGCGCGCGGCAGCCGCAGCCGGCCCACGGTGAAGGAGGCTCCGGGCACGTCCTGTCCCATCAGCACGCGCAGCACATCGGCCGGGGGCACGCGCGACTGTCCGACGCTCAGCGTCACCGCGACGCCTCCGATGAGCAGGGCCAGCAGCCCGAGCCCGAGCCACAGGCCACGCCGCGACTGGCGGCGCCGGTGGTCCGCGATGCGGCGGACGAGATCGGCGGAGGGCACGCTCACAGCTCGCGGATCCTTCGACGCCGGACAATCCAGATGAAGACCGGCGCCCCGGCAAAGGCGGTCACGATGCCGACGTCCAGCTCTCCGGGCCGCGCCGCGATGCGGCCCAGCACATCGGCCAGGGTCAGCAGAAGCGCCCCGGACAGGGCCGCGAACGGCAGCAGCCAGCGGTGATCGACGCCGACCAGAAGCCGGCCGACATGGGGCACGACCAGCCCGACGAAGCCGATCGGCCCGCAGATCGCCGTTGTGGCGCCACAGAGCAGGACCGCCCCCGCGGCCGCGATCAACCGGCTGAGCGCCACCGGAACCCCGAGCCCGGCCGCCGCATCGTCCCCGAGCGCGAGCATGTTCAGGTTGCGCGCCGACCAGAGGCTGATGGCGCCGCCCGCGACAAGGAAGGGCAGCATGGCCGCAAGCGCATCGACGCTTGCGCCGCCCACGCCGCCGACCTGCCAGGACTGCACGCTGCCCGCGATGTCGCCCCGCGGCAGAATGATCGCCACCGTCAGCGACGAGACCGCAATGGAGGTGGCGGCCCCCGCCAGCGCCAGCTTGAGCGGTGTGGCGCCGCCGCGGCCGAGCGATCCCACCGCATAGACGAAACAGGCCGCAGCGGCCGCGCCCAGGATCGCGCTCCACAGATGGGCCGAAAGCGTCTCCATCCCGAACCACGCCATCCCGAGCACCACGGCCATCGCCGCGCCGGCGTTGACGCCCAGGATGCCGGGATCGGCGAGCGGGCTGCGCGTGATCCCCTGCATGACGGCCCCCGAGAGGCCAAGGGCCGCTCCGGCCAGCACGGCCAGCAGGGTGCGCGGCACCCGAACCGCCACGACGGCCTCGCCGATCGTCTCCGTTCGTCCGGCGAGCCCTCCCAGGATGTCCGGCCAGTTCACCCCGCGCGTGCCCACCGTCACCGACAGCGCGCAGGCCAGAACCAGCCCCGCGGCCAGCAGGCCCAGCCAGACGAGCCGGCCCCGGCCCGAACGCCGCAGCGCCGCAACCGCCGTGGGGGATGGCGATCCGCGGCTCATTTCACCCGACGCGCGGCCTCGGCGAGCCGGGCCACATAGTCATCGAGAACCCACGGGATCGAGAGCGGCGTCGGATTGGCCGCCGTTCCCACCGGATCGTTGCCCAGCAGCACGAGCGCGCCGTCCGACACCGCACGCATCCGCGAGGTCAGAGGGTTCTGGCGCACGCGCTCGAGCAGCGCCGCGCCGCCATAGGTCACGAGGATGTCCACATCGTCGAAACTGTCGATCCGTTCGGCACTGACTTCCCCGGAATAGCCGCCGCCGGTCGAGGCGTCGCGCACGCTCGCGGGAGAGGCGAGGCCGAGATCCTCGAAGAACTTCACCCGCGTGTCATTGGCCGAATAGAAGCGGATCACGCTCAGGTCGCGAATGTCGAGATGGGTGACGAACATCGCCGTCCTGCCATGAAGTTCGGGATGGCGGGCGGTGACCTCGGCGATCTGGCCCTCGATCCGGGCGATCAGCGCCTCGCCCTCGGCCGCAAGGCCCATTGCGGTCCCGTTCAGCCGGATCATCTCGCGCCAGTCGGTCGCCCAGGGCGCGTCACGATAGGCGACGACCGGGGCGATCTCGCTGAGAATGTCGTAGTCGGACTGGCTGAGACCGGAATAGGCGGCAAGGATCACATCGGGCTTGCTGGCCGCCACGGCCTCGAAGTCGATCCCGTCGCCCTCATCGAACAGCCGCGGGGCCTCGGCGCCAAGCTCGTCGAGCCGCCCGGCAACCCAGGGCAGCAGGCCGTCGCCATCATCGTCCCCGAAATTCGCCCGCGCAAAGCCCACCGGAACCACGCCAAGGGCGAGCGGCACCTCATGGTTGGCCCAGGAGACGGTGGCCACCCGCACAGGCCGCTCGGGGATGGTGGTCTGGCCGAAGGCATGGTCGAGAGTGAGCGGAAACTCCTGCGCCCCGAGCGGAGACGCGACGACGAGGACGAGGACGGCGGAGGTGAGGAGATGACGGGCCATGCGCCGGGCTTTCCACCCTCGCCCTGCCCCGTCAAGCCTTCGGGGGATGGATCCTCCCCCCGGCAGTCGAACTTTCCAGCGAATCCGACAAAAACACTAGGATTATACAAGACGGGCGGCGTCCGCTTCCTCTAGGGGTGCCTCCAGGAACGTCCGGCGCAACTGGCGGGAGCGTCTCGACATGCCGGGCATCCGGCGCAGCCCGGCGATCATCGCCGGAAACAGCCAGCTGATGAGGGTCGTGCGACCGGCGTCGGGCCAGCGGAAAATCGACACAACCTTTGGAAGCACCCATGACCCCTCGACCCGAGGCCACAGCGCGCCCCCGTTCCCTCCCTCGTTGCCTGAAGGCCCTTCTCCTGGGATGCTCGGCTCTGGTGACACTGCCGGGCGCCGCACTCGCGCAGGACGCCTCACCGCAGGACGCCGACACCTACCGCCTCTCGCCCATCATCGTCGATGCCGGCGCCGCGGCCGATGATGACGCCAATTCCATCGTCGCGCAGGAGCTGTGGGTGGGCGGCAAGGTCGCCACAAGCCTCCTCGATACGCCCGCCTCGGTCTCGGTCGTCACGCAGAAGGAGATCCGGCAGCGCAACGCGACGACGACCGAGGAAGTGCTGCAATATTCCGCGGGCATCGTCTCTGACTATTACGGCAGCGACGACCGCAACGACTACTTCCTCGTCCGCGGCTTTCAGGCCTCGACCTACCGCGACGGCCTGACCCTCGGCTCGATGCGCGGCGTGCGGGAAGAGCCCTATGCCTACGAGCGGGTGGAGGTGCTGAAAGGTGCCAACTCCACCCTCTTCGGCGTGTCCGACCCCGGAGGATCGGTGAACTTCGTGACCAAGGCGCCGCAGTTCGCCCGCTTCGGCGAGATCTACGGCCAGATCGGCACCCAGGACCACAAGGAGATCGGCGTCGATTTCGGTGACGTGCTGAACCCCGATGCCACGCTCGCCTACCGCTTCACCGCCAAGGTCAGGGACAGCGCGCTCGACTACGACACGTCGCGCGACGATGAAACCTTCCTGATGGGCGGGCTGAGCTGGGCGCCGAGCGACGCCACCACCCTGTCGCTCATCTTCGACCATCTGGACCGCGACGGCACACCCAACAGCGGCGGCTACCCGCTGGACCGCGAGTACGACCGGAGCAACTTCTTCGGCGAAGCCGATTTCAACGACCATGATGTCGAACGCGACACGCTGACCGCGATGCTCCGGCACGAGTTCGGCGGCGGGCTGAGCCTGAGCGCGAACCTGCGCTACAGCGACCTCACCGACGACTTCGGCTACATCTATCTGTCGGATTTCGCGGACCGAACCGGCACCGAACTGTCGCGCTTCTACTTCGGAACCGACAGCACCTCCGAAGAGCTGATCGGCAACGCCATCCTGCAGTATGACACGAGCTTCGGCTCGACCGACAGCAGCACGCTGCTCGGGATCGAATATCGCGACGCCTCGACCAGCCAGAGCTCCTACTACGGGTCCGCGGGCACCATCGACCTTGCCACCGGCCTCGCGACCGGCGTGCCGTCGGCCCTTGCGCCCTACGAGGAGCGCGAGAGCGACTACAAGACGAAGTCGGTGTTCCTGCAGCAGAACCTGTCCTTCGCGGACCGGATCGTCGCGACGGTGGGTCTGCGCCACGACTGGCTGGATCTGGCCACCCGCGGCCAGAGCTTCGGCGTAGCCTTCGACGATGCCGACGACTTCTCCGAAACCTCGATCCGCGGCGCGCTGACCTACAAGATCACCGACGAGATCTCGACCTATGTCAGCTATGTCGAGTCGGTGGCCCCGCCCGCGATCGGGGTCGAGCCCGAGCGCGGCGAACAGTATGAACTGGGCGTGAAATACCAGCCCACGGGCATGAACGCCCTGCTGTCGGCGGCCATCTTCGATCTGACCAAGAACGACATCACCATCCCCGTGGTTCTGGACGACGGCACGATCGAGCGGCAACTGATCGGCGAGACCCGCGTGCGCGGCGTCGAGATCGAGGGCAAGGCCGAGATCGCCGAGAACTGGGACGTGATCGCCGCCTATTCCTACCTCGACGCCGAGGCCACGCGGGCCGTCGTGCGCGGCACCGACGTTTCGGGCAACCGATTTGCCAACGTGCCCGAGCACATGGCCTCGCTCTGGGTGAACCGCACGCTGCCGGCGACGGACGGGCGCGGCGAGATGACCTTCGGGGTCGGAGCGCGGTATGTCGGGTCGTATCACTACGCGCTGCAGAACAATACGGGGAAGAGCGAGTCGACAACCCTCTTCGACGCGGCCTTCAGCTACGAGATCGCCCAGAACACCGGCATGGTCATCAATGTGAGCAACCTGTTCGACAATCAACATGTCGTGGGGCGCGGAACGGCCGACTACTACAACCCCGGCCGGTCGATCACCGCGACGCTCCGCCGGACCTGGTGAGGTGCACCGCCCCATCCGTTCCCTCGCGGATGGGGCGGCGTCTGCGCGGCTACCGCGGCACCCCCATCCGGCGCGCCCGGCGCCATGCGCCGGGCGTCTCTCCCGTGACCTGCCGGAAGACGCGGGTCAGGTGCGCCTGATCGGTGAAGCCGAGACGCCCCGAGACTTCGGCCACGCTGAGGCCGCTTGCCAGAAGACCCTGGGCCAGCTCCACCCGCTGCCGCAGCTGCCATTTCAGCGGCGTCTCGCCGGTCGTGTTCTTGAAGAGCCGCGTGAACCAGCTTTCGGAAAGGCCGACCCGCTCGGCCATGTCCGCCACCGACAGGCTCTGCCCGCCGCCCTCGTGGAACTGCTCCACAAGCCTGCGCATCTGCCCGCGCGTGAGCCGCCCCTCGGCCCCTCCGGGCCCTGCGGACTCGCCAAGTTCCAGAACCCCCGTGACCAGCGCGGACACGAGGCTCTCGGCACGAAGGGGATGGCGATCGGGCGCGCAGGTCTCATCGACGACGAGCCTGGCCAGCGTCTCGACAAGAGGTTCGGTCCCGGTCTCGAGCGGCCGCGCGAGGATGTCGAGGGCCTGCGCGCGTCCCACGGCTGGCGCCAGCATCTTCAGCAGCCGCTCCTGCTGGAAATGAATGTCGAGATGCGAGAAGCTGTGGTCGGCCGTGAATCTTGTCCACATCGGCAGACCCGACGGAACGAACAGGACACGCTCCAGCGGTCGGCCCGGACGCAACTCGCCGCTGTCGTTCGACATCAGGATCGAGGAGACATCGTTGAAGAAGACCATGATCCGGGGGCGGTCCGACAGGTAGTAGCCTCCCGCGCCGCGCTGGCCCGAAGCCTCCCAGAAGACGCTCGTCATGCCGCCGAGGAGACGCCAGCGGGCCGGGCCCCTGGCGCGGATGCCCTCGGTCTCTCCGACGAATTGATGATGAAAGCTCATCCAGCTTGGGCTCCGCAATCGCAGAAGGGATCATGGGCTGGCTGGCGGACAGGACGTGCGGTCATGCCCGGTGGCTTTTCGGCCCGCAACCGCCGACGGCGGCTGCCACCGGGGCAGGCAGGCTTGTCATCTCCATGAAGGGCAATGGGCAGCGCGTCAAGGCTCGCGGCCTGCGCAGCACTTTCGGGCAGGTCAGGGGCCTGTGGAGCAAGAGCGGCGCACCCGCCCCGTTTCGCCCGTGGGGAAATGGCAAGCGCGCCGCCCGAGCCTTCGGACGGCGCAACGTTCCCGGGGCCACGCCCGATCAGATCCGGCGTGGACCTCGGCTGCGCGCGTGCGCGGCCTACTCCATCGTCCCGACCGACCAGAACAGCGTCTCACCCGAGCTGTCGTCGGTGCCGTCGTTGTCGGTCACAACCCAGCCCTCGCTGGCGGCGTCGATGGCGAAGCCCTCGACCTTGTCCACCACATAGCCGTTCAGCACCTTGAGGTCGGGGATCAGGTCGCGCACGGTCTCTTTGGTGACAAGCGGCAACGCGCCGCCAAGCGGTGCGGGTTTCAGTTCGGCCAGCGCGACGCGGGTCAGCTTCTTCACCGCGGCCCTGTCGGCAATCTGGTTGTCGCGCTCGATCAGATAGGCCCAGTCGCCATGCACCGTGATCTCCGACAGGCCCATCCAGGCGCCCTCGGCCGGCGCATCCAGCGGATAGCGCACCGCACCCCAGCTCTCCGCCTGCGTGTCGTAAGCCAGAAGCTTCACCTGCCCCTTGGGGTCGTCCTTCCACTCGCGCTGCACCGCCATCCAGAGCACATCGCCCACGCGCGCGATCCCCTCGAGGCCGAAGCGGGTCTCGCCGGCGAGCAGTTCGGCGGGCAGCGGGATCTCCTGCCGGATCTCGCCCTTGCCATCCACATGATAGAGCGCATGCGGCACCAGCCGGTCGCTGCGCCCCTCGGAGGCCAGCCAGAAGCCGCCCTCGCCGTCCGTCGCGATGCCTTCCAGATCCAGCTTCTGCGCCGGCTGGCCCGACCGCAGGACGGGCAGGCTGTCCACGATCCGCGCCGGTCGTTGCGTGGCGTCGATCCGGTAGATGGTCGGCGCCATGCCGAAGACGCTGTCGGACACGGCATAGAGGTCGCCCGGGCTCGCGCCCGCGGCCAGACCCGAAAGCGCGCCCCAGCCGATCAGGGGGGCAGAGCCTTCCGAGGTGATCATCGGATAGGTCGCAGGCCCCTCGGCGCGCTGGTAGATCATCACATGCGCGGGCGCGAGGCCGTCCTCGCGCAGGTCCGCCTCGTTCGCGGTCACCAGCAGGTTGCGCGAGGGGATCGCCACCAGACCTTCGGGCGAAACGCCCGAGGGCAGCAGTTGCAGAAGTTGCGGGGCGGTCAGGTCGCTCAGGTCATAGACCGCCACGACCGAGGCACGCTCGGAGGCGACGAAGGCCAGAGGCGTGCCATCGAAGGTGGCCACCTCGACCGACTCGATCTCGACCCCCTTCGATCCCGACCGATGCTCGGGGTAATGGCCGATCGCGGCGATGGCGCGTTCGAGGCTGGCGCCCGCGTCCCAGACCACGGTGCCGCCCTTGTGGAAGATGGTCCAGCCGCGCGAGCCGCCCTTCCAGTCGCCCTCGTTGGCCGTGGCGACATGGTCGGCATCAATCCACTTGAGACCGTCGGGCTCGCGCAGGCGATCCGGCTGGCGGGCGGTGAAGCTCATCGCGCCGTTCTTCTTCGTGTCGATGCCCTCAAGATCGACGGCGCCCGCGGAAAAGTGGCTGATCACCCCGTCGGCGCCGATCACCACGATCTCGTTGTTCTCCTGCAGGGTGACGGCGATCTCGCCCGCCTCGTTGATCGACACGAATTCGGGTTCGGGGTCTTCCGGCGCGATGGCGGCAAGGCCGGTCAGGTCGATCTTCTCCATCGCGGCGCAATCGGCCTCGCCGTCGCGGATCGGCAGCTTCACCACGAAGCCCGCGGGCATCTGCGGCAGCGCGCCGTCGTTCACCTCCTCGTCGCGCTCGTTCTCGATGGCGATGGCAAGGAACGACCCGTCCGGGGCCTTGGCGACCGAATCCGGTTGCCCACCCAGATCGCAGCTGGCCACTTCCGTGCGGCTGGCAAGATCCACGCTCACCAGCCGGCCCGACGGCGCGGTGAAGCTCTCCGAGGTGTTCACGGCGGCAAAGACCCGCTGGCCAAGGATCACCGCCGTCGTCGGCTCGCCGCCCATGGCGATCGTGCCGAGCGGCTGTGGCGCCGCCGGATCCGTGATGTCGATCAGCCCGATCGCGCCCAGCGGGCTGTCGGTATAGACCAGCGTCAGCCCGTCTTCGGACGCCGAGACGATCTCGGCCGAGGAGGGGCGGGTCCGGTCCTCGCCTTCGGCCATGTTCCGCGGGGTGGCAAAGCTTGCGATCCGGTTGAAGCTGATCTCGGCGGCCGCGGGCAGCGCCACGCCGAGGGCGACGACGGAGGTCATGGCGGCGAATGTGTAGGTCATCGGGCATCCTGTCTCGAAACGGTTCCAGACAGATCGCCGCAAACGGTGACGCCCGCATGACAACGGCGGATCTTCATCGACCCACCGACAGTTCGGCTCGGCCCCTCGACAAGCGCGGCCCCTTCTTTCACGATGGCGGCAGATCTTCCCGTACGAGGCCTCCCATACCTGTCCTTCTGGCTGCCCTCCCGATCCTCACCGTGCTGCTCGCCATGGCGGCGCTTGGACGTTCCGCCGTCGTCGCCGGTGCTGCCGGACTGGGGGTGGCGCTGCTTCTTGCGGCGACGAGCTTCGACCTGACGTCCGGCTCGGGCGGGGCGGTGACGGTGCCTCTGGCGGCGCGCGGCATCGGGGCGGAAGTTCTCCATTCCACCGCCACCATCCTCTGGATCATCCTGCCCGCCCTCGCGATCTACGAACTGCAACGCAGATCGGGCGCGATCGACCGCATCCGGGACCTTCTCACGGGCCTCTCGAAGGACCGGCGCATCCTGGTCCTGCTCATCGCCTGGTTCTTCGGTCTCTTCATGGAGGGTGCGGCGGGGTTCGGCACGCCGGTGGCGCTGGGGGCGCCGCTGCTTGTCGGCCTCGGCATCCCGCCGGTGCGGGCCGTCGTGCTGGCCCTGCTGGGACACGCCTCGGGCGTGTCCTTCGGGGCCGCGGGCACGCCGCTGCTGACGCAGGCGGCCATCACCGGCGTGCCGGTGGGAGAGATCGCGCTGTTCGCCGCGCTGCTGCACGCCGCAACCGGGGGCGTGCTTCTGCTGGCGCTGCTGTGGCTCGCGGACGGGCGGGCGCTCTCGCGCGGGGATCTCGGCTGGGGGCTTGCGGCCGCCGCCTGCTTCTTCATTCCCTCGGTGGCCCTTGCCGCGCTGACGGGGCCCGAGCTTGCCACGCTCGGCGGCGCCCTTCTTGGCTGCGGGACCTTCGTCCTGCTGCTGCGACGCCTTCGGCCGGTGGCGGGAGCCGAGCGGCCCCGCCGCGCCCATCTGGCCGATCTGGCGCCCTATCTGCTGATCCTCGCGCTGGTGCTGATCACCCGCATGATCCCCGCCTTGCAGGAACCGCTGTCGGCGGCGGCGCTGCGCTGGACCCTTCCGGGAGGTTTCAGCGGCAGTTTCCAGCCGCTCTACCATCCGGGCACGATGCTGGCGGCCGGACTGATCGCCGGGGCCTTGCTGACCGGCCGCGGGGCGCTGCTCCTGCCATCTGTCGCCGCGGCGTTGCGTCAGCTCCTGCCGGTGGCCCTGGCGCTTGTCATCATGCTGGCCCTCGCGCGGGTCATGGTCCATTCGGGCATGGTGGTCACGCTGGCCGCCGCGGCCGCCCGGACGGGCGAGGTCTGGCCGATGCTCGCCCCGGCGGTGGGGGTGCTGGGCACCTTCGTCACCGGCTCGGCCACCACCTCGAACATCCTGTTTTCCGAGTTCCAGCTCTCCACCGCCGCGGTTCTGGCCCTGCCGCTGCCCGTGATGCTGGCCGCCCAGACCTTCGGGGCGGGCATCGGCAACATCGTGGCGCCGCACAACATCATCGCCGGCTGTGCCACGGTCGGCATCAAGGGCCAGGAGGGGCGGATCCTCGCCCTCACGCTCGCACCCTGCGCGGTGGCCGTGCTGACGGCGGGCCTCCTGCTGATCGCGGCCTTCGCGCTGCCCTGAGCCTGTCGAGGCTTGCACGCCCGGTCCGTGCCCTCGATTTGGAGAGGGCGGGGCCTGCAAGCGACGAGCCCTGTCGGCTGTGATCAGGCCGCGCGCAGGGCGATGATGTGACAGGACGGCAGCGCCCTCAGGGCCTGCCCGATCTCCTGCCGGTTCATCAGGCAGAAGGCGGTGCTTGCGGCATCCGCCACCGCCGCGCTCGGGGCGGTCACGCTGACAAGCCGCCACCGCGCGGGCGCCGGCGTGCCCGTCCGCGGATCGAGGATGTGCCCCGCCGCGCCCAGAGCGTCGAAGGTGGTCCCCAGCGGCGCGGAACTCGCCAGCGCCGCCTGCCGGAGCATCACGCTTCCCTGCCCCCCGGCCAGCGCCACCGGCCAGCCTCGTCCGTCCGGCTGAACCCCCGGCGCGACAAGCTCTCCGGTATCGACCAGCACATCCGTCAGCCCCTCGGCGCCGAGAAGGGCCGCGATGCGGTCCGCGATGTAGCCCTGCGCGATCCCGTTCAGCGTCAGCGCCATCCCCGGCGCTAGACGGACGCCGTCGGTTCCGAACTCCACCCTCTCCCAGCCGACCAGCCTCTGCGCAGCGGCGATTTCCGAGGCCGAGGGCGGCGCGCCGGCCGCATGACGCTCGGCATGAAGACGCCAGAGCGGCTGGATCGTCGGATCGAAGAGGCCGCCCGTCGCCTGATGCAGATGCGCCGCAAGGCTCAGGCAGTCCAGCAGTTCGGGCGGGGGCGCGGGGATATGGCCCGCGCGGTTGAGGCGCGCGAGATCCGACTCGCGGTGAAGGCTGAAGATCGCCTCGAGCCGCGCGATCTCGGCCAGCGCGCGCCGGCCCATGGCATCGGCGTCGGGATGTGCGAGCAGGATCTGCACGCCGGTCCCGAGGGCCTGCCCGCGGATCCGCGTCAGCGCGGGCGCGGCAAGTGCCGGACCGGCCACGAAGGCCGCGGCGCTGATCGACAGGAAACGGCGGCGGTTCATGCTGTCACTCCGTCCTCGGGGCCAGCCGGCCCAGCATATCTTCGTAGTCTTCCTGGTCTCCTCCCGCCTCCGGGGCGGGTGCGAGGAGGGATTCGTCGCGCACCTCGGCCAGCGTGACCACCTGCCCTCCGTGCCGGGCCGCAAACTCCTTGGCCGCCGCGCGGTCCGAGAAGGGCACGAGTTCCGGTGCGCCCATCCCCCCCGTCGCATCCGAGGCGGTCACGAACAGCGCCCCGTCGGTCGCGATCCAGTTCGCGGGCCCCGGCTCTTCCCAGCTCGCCCCGGGGGCGCCCATGTCGTTGACATAGACGGCCCGGATCGCCGCGCTCTGCTCGGGCATCCGCTGGTAGGCGAGCGCATCGCGGACCTGACTGAAGAAGAGCGGCGGGCCGAAGTCGAGATGCACCTGCGCCTTGGGGCCGGGATGTTCGAGAAGGTTCATCTGGCAATAGTGGCCCACCGCCTCGGGCGTCAGGGCCACGGGCGACGGCAGGGGCGCCTCCTCGCGGCAGGCGGCCAGAAGAAGTCCGGCCAGCAACAGGCGCTTCATGGCGTGACCCTCCGAAAGGCGGCGATGGCGAGGCCGAAGGCCAGCAGCGGCCAGAGAAGAACCGAGACCAGCGCCTGCAGCGGCGGGATCGCCGCGGCCGCGCCACCCACGCCGGCGGCCGCCGCCGTCGCGTCGGAGGCCGCGAGATTGTAGAGCCGGAAGGCATCCGCCGGATTGCCAAGGAGCAGCCACGGGAAGACGCGGGTCGTGAAGGCACCGCCGTCGTCCGCCACCACCGCCGCCAGAAGCCCCAGATCCCACAGCACGATCAGCGCAAGCCACAAGCCGATGGCCAGGCCCGCCGCCGCGCCGGGGCGCCGCGCCACGGCCGAGACCGCATAGCCCGCCGCAAGGAAGACCGCCCCCAGAAGGAGCGAACTCCAGAACAGGCGGAAGAGCGCGGGCAGCCCCGCCGTCGCCTCGGGATCCACGCCGAGCGCGGCGCCGGCGGCAAGGCCGTAGCCCACCGCCACGGCCAGAGCCAGAATGGCCAGATGGGCCACAAACTTTCCCAGCAGCAGTTCGGCCCGCGACACGGGGTAGGTCAGCGCCAGCGGCAGCGTGCCGCGCTCGATCTCGCCCGCCACGGCGTCGAAGGACATCAGAAGCGCCACCAGCGGCACCAGATAGACGGCAAGGCTCGTCAGGCTGGCCACGGTCACGGACAGCCGGTCGATGCCCAGCTCGCCCGTGGGCGCCGACCCGGCCGCGGCCAGCACCAGCGAAAACAGCGCCATCAGCAGGGTGACGATCGTCACCCAGCGGTTGCGCAGCGCGATGCGCGCCTCGGCCGCGGCAAAGGCTAGGATGCGGCTCATGACGGCCTCCGGCTGTAGTGGCTGTAAAGGTCCTCGAGGCTCGGCGGCAGGATCTCGACATCCTCCACCATCGGGCCCAGTGCGGTGATCGCGCCCAGCCGGTCGAGCTTTTCGTCGGGCGCGCAGGACAGATCGACGGTCACGCCGTTGCGCCGCCCGCCCTTCAGCCGCTCGGCCACCTCGTCGGCGGCCCCCGGCCGGGCCGAGACCTGCAGCCGGATCGGCAGCGCCGCCTGCCGGCGCAGGTTCGCCAGCGTGTCGTTGGCCATCAGCCGTCCGCCCGACAGGATCACGATCCGGTCGGTCCGCGCCTCGACCTCGGTCAGCGCGTGCGACGACAGCAGGATCGCCGCCCCCTCGGCCGCCAGTTCGGCCAGAAGCGCGTAGAAGTCGCGCCGCGAGACCGGATCGAGGCCGCTGGTCGGCTCGTCGAGCACCAGAAGCCGGGGATGGCCGATCAGCGCCTGCGCCAGCCCCACCCGCTGCCGCATCCCCTTGGAGTAGGTGCCGATCCGGCGGCCGGCCGCCGCCCCGAGACCCACGCGGTCGAGCAGGTCGCCCGCCTTGCGCGCATCCTCGCCCCGCAGCCGCAGGTAGTGCCGCAGCGTCTCGAGGCCGGTGAGGGCCGGATGGAAGGCCGCGTTCTCGGGCAGGTAGGCCGTCACCGCGCGGGCGGCGCGGCTGCCCGGCGCATGGCCGCCCACGGAGATCCGACCACGGTCGGCGGCGATCAGCCCGAGCACGATCTTCATCAGTGTGGACTTGCCCGCGCCGTTGTGGCCCAGCAGCGCCACGCGCTCGCCCGGCGTGACGGACAGGCTGATGTCATCGAGGGCCGTCAGCCCGCCAAAGGTCCTAGTGACCTGCGAGAGTGTCAGCATCGGAAGTCTCTCCTTGCGGCCAGGGGGGCACGGCCGCCTCGAGGCGGGCCGCGGCGTCGGGCACGGGAATGTCGATCGCGGTCATCAGCGGATGCGAGTCGCGCACGCCGCCGGGCAGGGTCGCGGGAAAGCTCGCCTGGCTCCAGCGGATGAGCTGCACGGCGGGCGAGCCCACCAGCAGCGCCGCCGCGGGCTGCGACCACAGGATGTGGTCCATCAGGTCGTTCGGCCGGAAGGTCGCATCCGCGATCCCGTCGCCGTTCAGATCGAAGACCGGATGGTCCGACCAGAAGTTGCCGCGCCCCGCATGGCTCCATTCCACGCTGCGCGAGCTGACATGCTTGACTTGCGTCCGGTTGCCGATGAAGGCGTTGCCGGTCAGCGTGTTCTTCTCGGAGCCCGCGGTGAAGTGGATGCCGATGGCGCAGCCCTCGAAGCGGTTGTCGTGGATCACGTTGCGGTGGGCGTTGTAGATGAAGGTGCATTTGCCGGTGCCGCCCCGCACGAGGTTGCGGGCCACCTCGGCGTTGTTGACGTAGTTCAGCATCACCCCATGGTCGCGGTCGCGCAGGCTGAGGTTGTCCGTCACCGTCAGATGGTGCGAATACATCAGCGCATAGCCAAGGTGGTTGCCGATCGAGACATTGCCCGTCACCTCGGAATGGTGGGCATACATGTAGTGGATGGCAAAGCGCAGGTTCCGCATGGTGTTGTTGCGGAAGATGTTGCGTTCGGAGACGTTCACGAAGATCCCGTCGCGGCCGAGGCTGATGTCGTTGCCCTCGACCACCAGCCCCGGCGCCATCCAGACATAGACGCCGTTGCCGCGCGCGGGCATGTGGGCATCCTCGCGCCCCACGATCACGTTGCCGCGCACCGTGGCGTCCGCCGCCCCATGGATATCGACCCCCACGAGATTGCCCAGAAGGCGGTTGCCCTCGACCAGCGCCCGGTCCCCGCCCTTCAGCAGGCGGATGCCCGAGTCGATCTCCTCGTGGGACGAGCCCGATCCCACGATCTCCAGCCCCGCCAGCGTGACGTCGGGCGCGGTGACGGTGATGACCGAGCCGCGGCCGCCCCCGTCGATCACCGCCCCGGCCCGGCCACGGAGCGACAGCGGCCGGTCAAGCATCAGCGGGCCATCGTGACGGCCCGGAGCCAGGATGAGCACGTCGCCGGGGTCAGCCCCGGCGACGGCGGTCTTCAGCGCCCCGGCCTCGGCCGGCACCAGCCGTTCGGCCGCGGAAAGCGGTCCGGCCAGCAGGCAGAGCGCGAGGGCGAGGCGCAAGAGCATCGTCAGGCCGCCTTCGGCTCGACGAACATCCGGCCGCGCATCTCCATGTGGAGCGCGTGGCAGAACCACTGGCAGTAATACCAGTAGACCCCCGGCTGGCCCGCGACGAAGGTGACCGAGGCGGTGGCCATCGGGCCGACCTCCATCGCGACGCCGTGGTTGCCCATGGTGAAGCCGTGGGTCAGGTCGTCCACGTCGTCGAGGTTGGTGACGATCACCGTCACCTCGTCACCCTCGGTCACGGTGAACTTCTCGAGGCTGTAGCTCGGCGCCACGCCCGACAGATAGACCCGGACCTTGTTGCCGTCGCGGATCACCTCGCCCGAGAACTCGTCGATGTTGACGCCATCCTTCTCGGCCTGCGCGCGCGCATCGGCCCAGGTGGGGTCGTTGCGGTCCCAGACCGAGCGGATGTTCATCTTCGAGGCATGGACCGCGATCGCATCGTGGGGCTCGGCGAAGGTCGGGCCGTCATGGACAAGCACCATCTCATCGCCCGAGATGTCCACAAGCTGATCGTTCTCGGGCTTCAGCGGCCCCACGTTCAGGAAGCGGTCCTTCGAGAACTTGCAGAGCACGACGAGCCACTTGCCGTCGGCTTCCAGCGTCTCGCCCATCGAGGTCTTGAGGTGCCCCGGCTGGTATTGCACATCGAGTTTCTGGAGGATCGGCTCGACCTTCTCGCCGTTGTAGGCGCGGATGGCCTTGTCGATGTTCCACTTGACCACCTGGCTGTCGAGGAAGAGCGAGGTGTAGCAGTTGCCCGCGCCGTCGAAGGCGGTGTGCAGCGGCCCGAGGCCCAGTTCCGGCTCGGCCACCACGGTCGAGCGCGGCTCGGCGCCCTCGTAGAACACCGCATCGAGCTTGCGGACGTCGATCACCGTCACCGTGGGCGAGAGCTTGCCGTTGATGCAGAGGTGGATCTTGTCCGGCGCCATGTTGCAGCCGTGCGGGTTGTTGGCGATCGGGATGTAGCGGGTGTAGTTCTTGTTCTGGCCCTTGCGGCCGTCAATCACCTTGACGCCGTTCAGTTCCTGATAGTCGCCCGCGGCGATGCCCTTCTCGATCTCGGCGATGTTGAAGACCACCACATGGTCCATCTCGGCTTCCATCATCTCGCCGAGGTTGGTGCCCATCTCCGAGTTGTAGGAGGTCGAGAAGGCCCACTTGCCTTCATAGTCCGCGTCGGTGTTGTCGAGGTTGCCCGAGACCAGCACCTGCCAGGCCACCTTCATCTCGTCCGCGTCGATGGCGGTGAAGAAGTTGACATATTGCGACGGGTCGTCGAGCACCTTGCCGTCGTTGACCATCGGCGCCTCGTCCTCGCCATTGGCAAAGACATAGTTGGTGCGCGGCCATTTCTGCGGCCGAAGGCCGTGGATGCCCTTGGCGTTCGGGATCTCGAGGATCTTGTCGGTCTTCATCACGTCGCAGCGCACGCGCGCCACGCGCGTGTTGGCCTTGTCGTTCATGAAGAGGTAGCGGCCGTCGTACTTGCCTTCGGTGAAGGACATGTGGACGTGGTGCAGGTCGCCGTTGTCGTGGACCTTCTTGCCGTTCGCTTCCAGATACTTGCGGGTCTTCTCGGTCATGTTCTCGGTCATGACCTTGAGCGACTCGTTGGTCTGTCCCCAGCCGGTGGCCGAGCAGCGGTTGAACACCGGCACCCGCATCAGCTCGCGCATCGAGGGGATGCCGAGGATGCGCATCTCGCCCGTCTGCCCCGAGGACCAGAAGCCGTAATATTCGTCCAGCTCGCCCGGTGCGAGCGCGAACTTCGACGCGGCTGCCGCGGGCCCCGTGGCCGCGGCGGTGGCAAGCCCCGCCCCTCCGGCCAGCATCGCCGCCCGCGGCGCCAGGGCGCCGAGCGCCGCCCCTCCGGCCGTGGCGCCAAGCAGGCCGCGCCGGCTGATGCCTCCCCGTTCCTTGTCAGACATGGGCTTTTCCCTTCACGTTTGGATGATTCTGGATGGCTTGCTCCAGCGCCTCGCGGACGGCGACGGTGTTCGCCGAGGCCGTCTCGCGGCGCTTGAGTTTCTTGATCACCACCGGGCAGGTGGTCTTCGACTGGTAGTGCACCTGACAGTTGAGGCAGTTCAGGCACTCGTTCGGATTGATCTCGCCGGTGGGATGGATCGCCTGCACCATGCAGTCGCGGGCGCAGGTCTGGCAGGGATTGCCGCATTCGCGGTAGCGCTTGAGCCAGTCGAACATGCGGATGCGGGCGGGAATGGCGAGGCCGGCGCCCAGCGGGCAGAGATAACGGCAGTAGAAGCGCTCGACGAAGAGCCCGATCCCCAGCAGCACCAGCGCATAGAGGACGAAGGGCCAGGCGCGGTCGAACTTGAGGATGATCGCCGTCTTGAAGGGCTCGACCTCGGCCAGATGCTCGGCCTGCTCGATCGAGGCGAGGCTCACGCCGAAGAGGCCGAGGAACAGGATGTATTTCACCGCCCAGAGCCGCTCGTGCAGGCCCCAGGGCAACGTCACCTGCGGGATGCGGGCGAGCTTCGCCAGCCGGTTCGTCAGCTCCTGCAGCGCGCCGAAGGGGCAGAGCCAGCCGCAATAGGCGCCGCGTCCCCAGAAGACCAGCGCGGCGGCCACCGAGAACCACAGGATGAAGGTCATCGGGTCGAGCAGGAACGCCTGCCAGCTGAAGCCGTCGCGCAGCGAGCCCACGAGCGCCATCAGGTTGACGACCGAAAGCTGGGCATTGGCATACCAGCCGAGGACCACGAGCGTCGTGGAGAGGAACGCGATGCGGAACCAGAAGGTCAGCCGCGCCGAGGCGGTCAGGAACGACTGGAAGAAGAAGGCGGCCGTCAGCACGCCCAGCATCGTCAGAAGCGCCGCGATCCGGCTGCGGTTGTCCTGCCAGATCCGCTTCCAGAGCTGGGCCTGCGCGGCGGCTTCGGTCTGGGGCTCTGGACCGACGGCGGCGGCGGGGGCCACGGCGCGCAGGTAGCGGGCGGGAAGCTGGTAGCCGAGGTCGAAGGTGGTGAAGACCTTCTCGATCGGCCCCACCTCGCGCTGGACGAGAAGCTGGATGCGGAAGGGCTCGGCCGAATCGAAGCCCGAGTCCGCGGGAATGCGGAACAGGTCCATCTCGGTCATCTGCGGCGCGCCGGCGGCGGCGATGGCGCCGAGGCGGCGGTGCATCCGGTCGCGGAAGCGGATCGAGACATCGCCCTGCACCAGCACGATCCGGTCGAAGATCCCGCCGCGGACATAGCCCGACCCCTTGTAGGAGTAGGCGCCGCGCCCGGCCAGCATCAGCACATGATCGCCCGGCTGCACCCACTGGCCAAGGTTGGCCTGCTCCGCCTCGCCCAGCAGGCTGCGCCCGATTCCCGGCACGCTGACAAGACCCGCAACCATGTCGATGAACGTGGCGTCGTCCGCCCCGGCCTGGGGTCTTGCGGCCGCGCGCGGGTCCGAGTGGGCGGCGAAGGCCGCGTTGATCTGCGCCACATCCAGCGACAGGCGGCGCAGCGTGCCGTCGCCCGTCAGGCTGAGCCAGTCGGCGGGCGCCGCGGCCTCCGGGTCCACCTCGAGGCGCGGACCCTGACGCACCGCCCCGGCCTCGAGCCCGCCGAGGCCGAGCGCCCGCGCGACCTTCAGGCCCGAGCGGACGATCGAATCGTCGATGACCATGATGGTGACGGTCGCACCCGAGATGATGTCGATCTCGTGCGCCGACCCTTCCTCGGCCGCCTCGGCCACCAGATCCATGCCGACGTAGCCAGAGACCATCTTGCGGATCCTGGCATCCGGGATGCCCACGAGGACGATCGGCTCGGAATGCTTGACCAGCTCGACCCCGCTCACGCGGCCATCGAGGCCGATCGCCATCAGCACATGAATGGGTTTGCCGGAATAGCCGGTCGTGCCGACGAAGTCCGAGGTGACGAAGGCGTAGCCCAGCGTCTCGGTCCCCTTCAGGACCGGAACCACTGCGACGTCCGCGCGCGGCGGGCCGTAGCCGTCGGCGCCGGGAACCAGTCGGGCCGCCGGAACCTCGGCCGCAAAGCGCGTGATGAAGGGCTCGTCCGCCTGCGCAAGCCCCACCAAAAGCAGGAGGGAGGCGAGGGCTGCAAGGAGCCGGAGGAGGATGGCACGGCCCGGGGCCGGAAGGGATGGCATGGCTCAGGCTTTCTCGAGCGGGGGGCCGCGGGCCAGGATCACGGCTTCCGGCCTCGGGGCAGGTGATGGAGGCGGCGCGGCGGCATCGGGCGCAGGACCGCCCTTGGCCCATGCTGCGGGCGTCGGGCCCGGCAGCACCGCCGCGAGCGTGCCCGTGCAGGCGGTGCAGGATGCCGGGCAGCCATCCGGTTCGGCATCGACAGGCCGGCCTGCCCGGTCGATGAGGATTCTGGACAGGCCGCCGTCATGGTCGCAGATCACCATCTCGACCAGCGGTCCGCGCGCAGCCATCCGCACGGCCGCCGCAGCCGACGAGGCCAGCGTCGCCGCCAGCGCAAGGGTCAGCGTCAGACAGAGGCAGAGAGGGAACAGGCGGCGTGTCATGCCGTAGCCCTAGCCGCCCCCCGCGGCCGGAACGTTGATAAGGATCAAACAACCTGTCCCTTTTTGGAGTGCCTCTTGCTGCCACGCCAGACTGGGCGCCCACGAGGCTCACCGGCGGCGCAATCGCTTCGGCAAGGCCGGGCACGGACGGTTTGGCATCTCCTGCCCCGTCAGGTCGGTCGATGAAAGGAAAGTGGCTCTTGGCGGGAACGGAAGACGGGCTCGCCGGTTCAGCGGCGGCCACTCAGAAAGCAGGAAAGGGCGACCCCGGATCCGGGCGAACCTTGGCCCAATGTCGCGCGCACACAGTCCGAAGTCCGTCCGCATCGATCAGACCCCGCGACCGCAACCCGCCCGTTCCCGGGCACCCCGAGGAGGAGACCATGACCATGATCCGCACCCTGACCGCAGCCGCCACGGCGGCCACCCTGCTCGCCACCGCCGGCTGGTCGCAGCAGGCCACCACGAACGATCCCGCCGACTTTGCCCAGATGGCCGGCGTGTCGAACATGTTCGAGATCGAGTCGAGCCGTCTCGTGCTCGACAGGCAACTGGACGATGTCGAGGTGACCGATTTTGCCCGCCGGATGATCGAGGATCACACGATGGCCGGCGAGCAGATGATGGCCGCGGCCGCCGAAGAGGGGGTGAACGTGCCCACGATGCTCGACGACGAGCATCAGGCCAAGCTGCAGCAGTTGCAGCAGGCCGAGGGCGACGCTTTCGGGCAGGCCTACATTCAAGCCCAGGTCGAGGCCCATGAAAAGGCTGTCACGCTGTTCGAGGGCTTTTCGCAACAGGGTCAGGAAGGGCCTCTGCGCAACTTCGCGGCCGAGACGCTGCCGAAGTTGCAGGAACATGAGCAGTCGATCCGCGCCATAGCAAACCAGCCTGCCCAGTGAGCGAGCCGGCCGGCCGCCCGGTCCCGGCGCGCCGGCGCCGGACCGCCCCGCCGGCAACGGAGCGGGGCGGGGAAGGCCCCGGCTTTCCCCTTGCCGCCGGGATCCTGCTCGGCCTCGGGCTGGGGGGCTTTTTCGACGGGATCGTGCTGCACCAGATCCTCCAGTGGCACCACATGGCCACCAGCGCGGGCTACCCCCCGGACAGCGTCGAGAACCTCAAGCTCAACAGCCTGCTCGACGGTCTCTTTCACGCGACGACCTACATCTTCACGCTGGCGGGCCTCGTGCTCCTGTGGCGTGCGGCGCGCCAGCGGCACAGCCCGTGGCGCGCCAGCGCCCTTCTTGCGACGCTGCTGATGGGGTTTGGCCTCTTCAACCTCGTCGAGGGGATCGTGAACCACCACATCCTCGGCCTGCACCATGTCAACGAGACCGTGCCGCGCGGCCAGTGGATCTGGTGGAATGTGGGCTTCCTGATCTGGGGAGCGGCGATGCTGGCGGGCGGATGGGCGCTCTGGCGGCGGGCGAACGCGCCGCGGCGCCCCTAACGGCCCGCGCCGCCGAGCATCCCGGCAAGCCGTCCGGAGCAGACCGGAACCGACCAGAGGAACCCCTGCCCCGCCTCGATGCCAAGTTCGGTCAGGATGCGGCGCTGGATCTCGGTCTCGACCCCCTCGGCGATCGAGCGCAGCCCCATCCCCCGCGCGATCTCGGCGATGGCCGCGACGATGGCGCGGTCGTCGCGCCGCTCGGCCAGGCCCGCCACGAACTGCCGGTCGATCTTGATCTCGGTCACGGGCACCTTCTTGAGATGCGAGAGCGAGGCATGTCCGGTGCCGAAATCGTCGAACGACAGGCCAAAGCCCCGTCCGACCAGCCGCTCGAGCACCTCGGCCGCGCCATCCGTTCCCCGGCCGACGAGACATTCCTCGGTGATCTCGAGCGTGAGGTGCTGGCCGGTGATCCCGCGGGTCTCAAACATGTCGATGGTCTCGAGCAGCGTCTCGGGCGACTTGACGTCGTCGGGATGCAGGTTGAGGGCGATCTTCGGCGCACGGACGCCCTGCCCGCGCCATCGGCCGATGTCCTCGGCCACCGTCTCGGCGATCAGGCGCGACAGGGCGGGCAGCAGCCCGCGCTCCGAGGCCACGCCGAGGAACCGCTCGGGCGAGGGCGCGTCGGGACCGTCCTCGGGCCAGCGCACAAGAGCCTCGGCGCCGACGATGCCGCCGTCGCACAGCGAGAACTGGGGCTGGTAGAGAACCCTGAAGGTTCGCGCATCCAGTCCGGCGCGCAGGCCGGCCTCGATGCCGTCCACTTCCGCCGCGCGGCGCTGGAGATGGATGTCGAACTGCATCGCGCGGCCGCGCCCCTCCTCCTTTGCGCGGTTCAGCGCCAGATCGGCCTTCAGCATGAGGTCGGCCGGATCCCTTCCGTCGCCGGGGCAGAGGGCCGCGCCGATCGAGGCGCCCGAACGGATGATCGGGCCGCCGAGCCGGACGGGGCGGTTCAGTTCCTTGAGCAACCGGCCGCTCACCGCCGCGGTCGTCTCGGCGTCGGCCACATCCCTCAGGATCACCGCGAACTCGTCGCCGCCCACCCGGCCGATGATGTCCCTGCGCGCCAGCGCCCCGCGCAGGCGCTGTGCAAGCTCAGCCAGCAGCTTGTCGCCGACCCCGTGCCCGTAGAGGTCGTTCACGGTCTTGAATCGGTCGAGATCCAGCAGGAGCAGGCCGAACGGCTCTCGCGACAGCGCCTCATGGGCGACGGAGGCCTGCAGGGCCTCGTGAAAGGCCTTGCGGTTCAGAAGCCCCGTCGCGAAGTCGATGTTGGCCAGCCGATGGTTTTCGTCCCGAGCCTGCTGCAGGCTCTGGACCGCGTCGGAAAGGGCGGCCACCAACTCGTCGCGCTGCCGGGCCGTCCGCCCGGCCGTATAGGTGAAATAGGCCAGGTAGGAGCCATAGACGATCGCATAGGCGGTGACCGGCCAGGCGGCCGCCCATCCGCCGAACTGGAACGAGAAGATGACGGCCAGGAGGATCGTCCAGACATAGGCGAGCGAGGCGACGAAGGCGCGGTGCAGCATGAAGGCGCCCCCCGACAGCATCCCCGTGCAGACGAGCAGCACCAGCATCTCGTCGCCCGCGCCGTGAAAGGCGACCACATGGATCGGCAGGGCGGCCCAGGGCGCGGCCAGCAGGATCGAGGTCAGAACCAGCCGGCGGGCCGCGCGCCGGGATACGCGCGTGATCTTCCGGCCGGCGGCCCTGGAGGACATGCGCACGAAGACCATGCAGAGGGCGAAGACCACCGACAACCAGAGCGTCGTGAAGAGGGCATTGTCCGCCCCGACCGTCGCGGCCGCATAGACCACCGCATTGACGGCCGTGACCGAAGCCCCCGCAGCGGTCCCGCCGACCACGCTGGCGGCGTCTTCGGGACTGGGTTGCAGCGTTACGGCCCGGAGGATCGCCTCCCGGACCTTGCGCAACCTCTCCCGCACTGGCGCCCCCGATCTGATCACCCAAATCCCCCCGGCCCGGATCGCAGTCTCAGGCCGTTTCCCTTAAGCAACCGTTTGAGGCGGCAGGAGCCGGGTGAACGCATCGGACAGGAGAGCATCCGTTACCGACCTCGCCGAAAGCGTGTGCCCGACCTCCGGAAGTTGGAGTGCCCCGACCGGCCGCGGGCCGGGGCCGATCCTGCGGAGCACCCTGCCCCGCCTGTCCTTCGGACGCCTGCATGGCCGGGCCGGTTCCCCGATCCGGCCGCTGACCAACCGCAGCCCCACCGCCCCTGTCAGGCCTCTGTCGGCAGCGAGACCCGACAGCGCACGCCCTCGGGGTCGAAGCTGACCTCCGCCCCGCCGCTTTCGGCATAGGCAAAGGCGTTGCGGATCACCGTCTGGCCAAAGCCCCAGCGCGTCGGCTCGGCGACCACGGGGCCCCCGCGCTCCAGCCACTCGAGCCGGACAATGCCCGGAGGGCACGCCTCGCGCGGCAGGCAGCGCACCGAGACGGTTCCCCCGGATTCCGAGAGCGCCCCGTATTTCATCGCATTGGTGGCAAGCTCGTGGATCACGAGGCCGAGCGCGATGGCAGCGCGGGGCTCGATCTGCACGTCGAACACCTCGATCGTGACGCGGCGGGACTGTCCCTCGTTGTAGGGGGCCAGTTCGCGCAGCAGGATGTCCCGGATCGAGATGTCGTTCCAGGATTTGGCGGCCAGCAGGTTGTGCGTCGCCGCCAGCGCCTGGATGCGCGCAGTAAAGGCCTTCTGGTAGCCTTCGAGCGTGTCCTCGTAATGCATCGTGCGGCGGCTGATCGACATCACCAGCGCCAGCGTGTTCTTCACCCGATGATCGAGTTCGCGCAGCAGAAGCTGCTGATGGCGCTCGGCCGCCTTGCGCTGCGACAGATCGACCATGGTGATGACACAGCCGCTGACCGGCTCGCCCGGCACCTGCAGCGGCGCCGCGCTGATGAGGTAGTAGGGCGTCCCCTCCCGCCCGGCAGCCACGGCCTCGATCCCCTGCACCGGGATGCCCTCGACCGCCTGCGCCACGATCTCGCCGATCGAGAGCAGGCCCGTGGCTTCGGCGATGGTCAGATCCATCACCCGCGCCAGCGGACGGCCGATCGCGTCGGTGCCGAGCAACGCGGCGGCGGCCCCGCTCAGATGGGTGATCCGCCCTTCGGTGTCGCAGACGAGCACGGGCTCGTTGGCGCAGGCGATGATGGCAAGCGCCGCCTTCTCGTTCTGCCGCGCCTTCTCGGCCGCGGCCTGTTCGGTCACGTCGGTAAAGGTGACGGCGTAGCCCGACACCGTGCCCAGCCGCAGCTTGCCGCAGGAGAAGACCACCTGACGCCGGGACTCTTCAGGGCCGATCAGGATCCTGCGCCGCTCGAGCCGACCCGCGAGGATCTCGGCCTCGAGCCCCGGATCGCCCGCAAGTTCCCCCAGACCGATCCCCTCGAGCTCCGCCAGCGGCCGCCCGAGAAGCCCCGCGAGCACCCCGTTCGCGAACAGCACGCAGCCCGCATCGTCGAGCGCGGCGGCCCCGATCTCCATCATCTCGATGAAGCTGCGGCAGATGTCGGGATCACCGCCGATCATGTACACGTCGCTGTCGTCCGAGACGCCGACCACGAGCGCATCCACGTCGCCCTGCCGGATCGCCAGAAGCGTCTCCTCTGCCTCGCGAAGGCGACGCCGAAGCTCGTCGATCTCGGGCAGGTTCATCGCCGTCACTCCAGGTCGAGCTTCAGGTTCACCAGCACCTGCTCCTTGTCGGACAGGTCGCCGATGATCTTGCGGATCGGAACCGGCAGTTCCCGCACGAGCGTCGGGATCGCCACGATGCTGTGCTCCTTGGCGAGGCGCGGGTTCTGCTTGAGGTCGATCACCTCGACCTCATACTGGCCGGGCAGATCCTGTTCGCAGATCCGGCGCAGGTTGCCGATGGCGGCGAGCGACTTCGGTGTCTGGCCGGCAACATACAGAATCAGTCGACGCACGCTCATTTCCCTCCCTCCGCCGACTCCGGCACAAAACGGTCGGCCCCGCGGCTGCGGGCCAGTTCGGCAACATCTTCCGCGCGCTGGCGGTCCTGGGTCTCTTCGGAGGCCAGAAGCGCCTGCAACGCGATTTCCTCGGCCCTCAGTTCCGCCTCGAGCGCCTCGATCTGCGCGCGCGCCCGGCGACGGCGCTGCTCGATCTGCTGCTGCAACCGGCCGGTCTCGGCAAGCCGCTCGGCCTCGATGCGCCGCAGGCGCGCCTCCTCGGCCTTCCGTGCCGTTCCCGTCAGCGCCCCGCCCTCACCCAGATGCGGCGGAACGAGCGATATCCCCTTGTCACTCATCACGAATTCCCGAACCTGATTGGAATGGGCAGTGCCCCGCGCCTTGAGCAGATAGAGCTCGCGGTTGAATTCGCCATTCACCTCGCGGTTCAGCATCAGCACCCAGCCATCCATCAGCGAGGAGAGGCCCGCATCCGTCGTCGCCTCCTCGCGTCCGTGGGCCAGGTGGGTGAAGATCCCGGTGACGCCGCGGGCCTTGAGGAAGTCCACGATCCGCAGCAGCATCGACTGGACCTCGAGCCGGTCGCCGCTTTCGGTGAAGGCCGAGATCGGGTCGAGCACCACCACCGTGGGCTCGAACCGGATGACCTCGCGCAGGATCACGGCAAGATGCATCTCGAGGCTGTAGAAGGTGGGCCGCGCCGCCATGAAGCGCAGCAACCCCGCCTCGCGCCAGCGCCCGAGGTCGAGCCCCAGCGAGCGCATGTTGCGCACCGCCTGATCGGCGGCCTCCTCGAACGAGAAATACATCGCCCGTTCGCCCCGCGCGCAGGCCGCGGCCGCGAAATGGGCCGCCAGCGAGGACTTGCCCGAACCGGCCACCCCCGAGACGAGGATCGACGATCCCCGGAAGAACCCGCCCCCCGCCAGCATCGCATCCAGGTCCGGCACGCCCGAAGCGATGCGCTCTTCGTGCACCTGATGCGCAAGGCCGATCGAGCTGACCGGCAGGACCGAGAATCCATCCGCGTCGATGAGGAACGGATATTCGTTGGTTCCGTGCGCCGTGCCGCGGTATTTCACGATCCGCAGGCGCCGGGTGGAAATCTGGTTGTGGACGCGATGATCGAGCAGGATCACGCAATCCGACACATATTCCTCAAGCCCCTGACGCGTCAGCGCCCCGTCGCCACGCTCGGCGGTGATGACGGTGGTGAGGCCGCGCTCTTTCAGCCAGTCGAACAGGCGACGGATTTCGGCGCGCAGGATGGCGGGCTTGGAAAAGGCCGAGAACAGGCTTTCGATCGTGTCGAGCACGACCCGCTTGGCCCCGACGGAGTCGATCGCCAGTTCCAGACGCAGGAACAGCCCCTCGAGATCATAGTCCCCGATCTCGGCCACCTCGGACGGATCGACGGCGATATGCTCCATCGCGATCAGCCCATGATCCATCAGGCTGTCGAGTTCGAATCCCAGCGAGGCGACGTTGGTGACGATATCCTCGGGCCGTTCCTCGAAGGTGACGAAGACGCCCGGCTCGTCGTGCTGGCGGACGCCATTGATCAGGAAGGTCGAGGCGAAGAGGGTCTTGCCGCATCCGGCCGACCCGCAGATGAGGCTTGGACGACCCGTCGGCAAACCGCCCAACGTGAGATCATCAAAGCCCTGGATGCCCGTCGGCGACTTGCCGACACCAAGCTGGGAAGACATTCCTGCTGTTACCCCGGTCCTTGAATTCATGGATGCGACAGTTCGCGACAGTTACTTTTCTGGACAAGTATCATTCGGAAGAAGCCTTTCTCAACCGCTGTCGCACATGGCGGCGCAAAATAAGGCCGCAGAGGCCGCTGCCGGCAAGAAGATTGGGCCACGCGCGTCGGGACATGCGGAAGTTGTCCCACCTGCGCAAAGCTGGTCGCCGCGGCGCGGTGCAGGGGCGGTTCGCGGCCGGCAGGGCGCACGGCCGATGGCCCCATCGCCCGCCTACGGCGCGGCCTGATCGGAGGGCACACCAAGCCGCGCCCGGAATCGCGCCAGCTCGCGTGGCTCGGGGCGGGTGCCGGTGTAGATCTCGACGTAGTTCGCGATGCGCGAGAGGCGGGTCTCCATCGTCTCCTCGGCCCGCATCGAGATGTAGCCGATCTGGACCAGATAGACCGTCCGCGCCCGGACATCCGCATCCTGCGCCGCATGACCCCAGCGCACGAGCATGTCCGACAGGGCGGCCAGCCGCCCGGCGTCCGCCGCCTCGACGGCGGCCGCCATGGCCGGATCCTGCAACGCCCAGCTGCGCGCCGCGAACTCGAACCGGGCGTCGAACCGACCCGAGAGGAAACAGGCGAGCACGTTCAGCATCGCCTCGGATCCGCTGTCGGCATATTCGCCGCAGGCCGCAACGAGCGGGACGGTCGTGGCGGCGGCCCATTGCGCGCGCAGCGCGTCAAGAACGTCCGCCCGGTCCTTGAAAAACCAGTAGAAACTCGTCCGCGCGAGCTTCATCCGCGTGGCGAGGGTCATGATCTTGACCGATTCCACCCCGCCCTCGATCAGCGCCTCGTAGGCGGCCTGAAGCCACGCCCCGCGCGAGCCGCGCAACCCCGTCTCGACTGCCGGTTCATCCATCCCCTACTGGTAGGCGGCCCCGCCCCGGCGTGCAAGCGCATCTCCTGCGGTGGCTCCACGGGCGGGCCCCCCGGTAAAGCTCACCGCACCCGCCGTCAGCAGCGCGACCAGCACGAAGGACCGCCGCCGCCGCCGCTCGATGTCGAGCCCCAGGCTCGCCGCATTGGCCTCGCCCAGCCAAAGCGCCGTCAGGCTCGAGACGTCGCGCGCAAGGACCGGCACCGCCACCGCCAGGATCAGCGTGATCGCCTGCACCGAGCTCCAGCTCGCTTTCAGCAGGCTTCCGAACAGCCAGAAGACGATCTGCTGCGGCACCTCGGGCGCCGCAAGGAACTGCCAGATCCGTCACCGCCAGCACCAGCAGCGCGCGGCGCCGAGACGGGATGGGTCGCAACCGTCTGGGCATTGCAGTCGATCGCGACCACCGGAATGCCCGCGGCCTCGATCTGCTGCACGCCCTCGCCAAGCGCGTTGAACTGCCAGGCGGCGAGAATGGCAAGATCGGGCCGGGCGGCGATGACCGCCGCGACCGAGAAGGTGCCGGAGTCGACATCCCCCACGTCCGGCAGGTCGGCGAGCGAGGGAAGCGCGGCGGTGCAGGCCTCCCATTGGCCAGGGCGCCCGTGCGCCCAGGGCCCGCGCGAGAGGGCCGCGATCGGCGCTCGCCTCCGGGGCCCGCGACGACCAGGAAGTCTTCGTAGTTGAAGCCGAGAAGCACATGTTCGGCGGGGGCTTCGAGGGTGACGCTGCGGCCGCGCAGGCCGGTGGCGGTGATGCGGCCATGGCCGGCAGGGCGAGCGCGCAGGGGGCGCTCCCAGGAAGAGGGTGAATTTCACGATCCTGTCCGGGTTCAAGAGGCGCACGGGGGCGCCGCCGGGGTTCACACGCGGGCGAGGTGCGAAGCCGGGGGGCGCGTGCGCGCAGGATCACGAGCGGGCGGAACCCGCCCGGCGACGAGGGCGGCGGCAGAGCCAGCCGGGTCGCGCGCACCGACGTGAACTCCGCGCCGCAGCCAGCCACGGCCGGCGAGGCCGCGGCAACCAGATGGCAGAGGAGGCAGGAGTTCCCGGTGCAGCCGGCGGGCGTGCTGTCGCCATCGTGGCAGATCTCGACCGGAAGCGGGAACGCTGCCAGCAGGGTCTCGGAGCAATGCGGAGCCGCGGCGGGACGCGCGCCCAGCAGTGCGAAGGCCGCGACCAGCGCGAGCAGCAGGGCCTGCATCCAGGGGCGGCACCCGACCATCAACAAGGCCCCTCATCGCCCGGCCGGGCCGGCTGCCGCCCGGTCCCCGGCCGCGAGGCCGGGAGCGTGAGTGGCAAAACGGAGATGCGGGATCGCCCGTTCATGCCTCCTTCTTCCACGGCAGCGGCTGCGTGACTTGTGCCAGATCAGACTTCCGCGCGAGGCCGGCAGAGGGGGCACAGGCGCCGGTGCCCGAGGATCAGGCGGGGGATCAGGCCCCCGCGGCAGCGCCGCCCGGATGGCGTCCTGTCCCCTGGCCTGCGAGGCTTTGCAGATGGGCCGCCATCGGCCCGAGATGCCGCGCGAGCGGCGAGTTCCTGCGCCAGACCAGGCCGAGCGTGCGGCGGGGCCGCGGCTCTCGCAGCCGCGCAACGGAGACGGAGGCCGAAGCCGTCTCGAGCGGGATGGCCATCTGGGGAACGAGCGTCACCCCGATCCCGGCCCCCACCATCTGCACCAGCGTGGACAGGGAACTGCCCTCCATCAGGTCCGAGGGCGCGGCGGGCATGTTGCAGAAGGACAGCGCCTGATCCCGGAAGCAGTGGCCCTCCTCCAGCAACAGCAGCCGCATCTCGCGCAGGCCCGCCGAGTCGGGAACCGGCCGCCCCGCGTCGGCCAGCGGGCGCACCAGCATGAACTCCTCTTCGAGGATCGGCTCCTCGTGCAGCAGGGGCTCGGACACCGGCAGCGCCATGATCGCCGCATCGAGGCGACCCTCGTTCAGGTCCGCCAGCAGCTTTCGCGTGGTGGCTTCGCGCGGACGCAGATCCAGCCGGGGATGATGGCGGGCCAGAAGCTGGATGATGGCCGGCAGTAGATAGGGCGCAACCGTCGGGATCACCCCCAGCCGGAAGCGCCCGTGCAGCGACTCGCCCGAGGCGCGGGCCAGCTCTCCCAGCTCGTCCACCGCGCGCAGGATCTCGCGCGCCCGTGCGACGAAATCCTCGCCGAGACTGGTCAGCCGAATCCGCTTCGGCCCCCGCTCGATCAGGGCCGCGCCCAGCATCTCCTCAAGCTCCTTCATCTGGAGCGACAGCGCGGGCTGCGTGATCCGGCACGCCTCGGCGGCATGGCCGAAATGCTGGTGCCGGGCCAGGGCCTCGAAGTAGCGAAGATGTTTCATCGAGATGTTCATCATTAGCGCAACTCATCGCAACCATCAGAAATACAAAGTAGCTTAAATGGCCGGATCGGGCTATCGGTCTTTTTGCGCGCAGAGCCGGCAGCGGCTCGCGCTTCAGGGGAAAGATGGAGTCGCGACATGGACGGAAACGGTATCGGTTCGACCGGCAAATGCCCGGTAATGCATGGTGGCAACACCGCCATGGGCACCTCGAACACGGATTGGTGGCCGAATGCGCTGAACCTCGACATCCTGCACCAGCACGACAGCAAGACGAACCCGATGGGGCCGGGCTTCGATTATCGCCGGGCGCTGCAGGGGCTGGATGTGACGGCGCTCAAGCGTGACCTGCACGCGCTGATGACCGACAGCCAGGACTGGTGGCCGGCCGACTGGGGCCATTACGGCGGGCTGATGATCCGCATGGCCTGGCACGCGGCCGGGTCCTACCGCACCGCGGACGGCCGCGGCGGCGGAGGCACGGGCAACCAGCGCTTTGCGCCGCTGAACTCGTGGCCGGACAACGTGAACCTCGACAAGGCCCGCCGGCTTCTGTGGCCGGTCAAGAAGAAATACGGCAATGCCATCAGCTGGGCCGACCTGATCATCCTCGCCGGCACCGTGGCCTACGAGTCGATGGGGCTGAAGACCTTCGGCTTCGCCTTCGGCCGCGCCGACATCTGGCACCCCGAAAAGGACACCTACTGGGGCGCCGAGAAGGAATGGCTTGCGCCCTCGGACAGCCGTTATGGCGATGTGGCCGATCCGGCCTCGATGGAGAACCCGCTGGCCGCGGTGCAGATGGGCCTGATCTATGTGAACCCGCAGGGCGTGAACGGCGAGCCCGATCCGCTGCGCACCGCGCTTCATGTCCGCGAGACCTTCGCCCGGATGGCGATGAACGACGAGGAGACGGTGGCGCTGACGGCGGGCGGCCACACGGTCGGCAAGTGCCACGGCAACGGCGATGCGGCGCTGATCGGCCCCGACCCCGAGGCGGCGGATGTGGTCGAGCAGGGTCTCGGCTGGATGAACCACTCGACCCGCGGCGTCGGCCGCAACACCGTCACCAGCGGCATCGAGGGCGCCTGGACCACCCATCCGACCCGGTGGGACAACGGCTATTTCGACCTGCTGTTCGGCTATGAATGGGAACTGCGCAAAAGCCCGGCCGGCGCCTGGCAGTGGGAGCCGATCGACATCCGCGAGGAAGACAAGCCGGTCGATGTCGAGGATCCCTCGATCCGCTACAATCCGATCATGACCGACGCGGACATGGCGATGAAGATGGACCCGATCTATCGCCCCATCGCCGAGCGGTTCCACCGCGACCCGGCCCATTTCTCGGATGTCTTCGCCCGCGCCTGGTTCAAGCTGACCCACCGCGACATGGGGCCGAAGGCGCGCTACCTCGGGCCGGACGTGCCGCAGGAAGATCTGATCTGGCAGGATCCGGTTCCCGCCGGCCGCACCGACTATGATGTGGCCGCCGTCAAGGCGCGCATCGCGGCCTCGGGCCTTTCGGTGGCCGAGCTGGTCTCGACCGCCTGGGACAGCGCGCGGACCTTCCGCGGCTCGGACATGCGGGGCGGCGCCAATGGCGCGCGGATCCGGCTGGCACCCCAGAAGGACTGGGAGGGCAACGAACCCGCTCGCCTCGCCACCGTGCTGGGCGTGCTGGAGGGCATCGCGGCCGAGACCGGGGCGAGCGTCGCCGACGTGATCGTGCTGGGCGGCAACGTCGGCGTCGAGCAGGCGGCGCGCGCCGCGGGCTTCGAGATCACGGTGCCCTTCGCGCCGGGCCGGGGCGACGCGACGGATGACATGACCGACGCGGCCTCGTTCGACGTGCTCGAGCCGATCCACGACGCCTTCCGCAACTGGCTGAAGAAGGACTACACCGTCAGCCCCGAAGAGCTGATGCTGGATCGTGCCCAACTCATGGGCCTGACCGCGCATGAGATGACGGTTCTGCTGGGCGGCATGCGCGTCCTTGGCACCAACCACGGCGGCACGAAGCACGGCGTCTTGACCGACCGCGAGGGCGCGCTGACGACCGACTTCTTCGTCAACCTGACCGACATGGCCAATGTCTGGAAGCCGGCCGACGCCAACCTCTACGAGATCCGCGACCGGCGCACCGGCGCGGTGAAGTGGACGGCGACGCGGGTCGATCTGGTGTTCGGCTCGAACTCGGTGCTGCGCGCCTATGCCGAGGTCTATGCCCAGGACGACAGCCGCGAGAAGTTCGTCCAGGAGTTCGTGGCAGCCTGGACCAAGGTGATGAACGCCGATCGTTTCGACATCGCCTGATCCCGCGCAACAGGCCAGAGCCCAGGAACAGGGCCGCCTCGGCGGCCCTGTTTGGTGTTCGCAGGGTTCACGCGCCCGTGCTCGCCTGCGCACCCACGCAAGAGCCTTGGCGGCACCGGCAGGCCTGCGCGGGCCGACCTCATGGGTCGCATCGCGGCGCCGGCGCGGCCTCGACGACGGGCGTCCTGCTGGCAAGCCTCGCAGGCGCGTCCTACGCGGCCTACTCGCTCGCCACGGGCCGGGTCGGCACGCTGGCCGCTTCCACGTTCCTCGTCGCCGCCATCGTGACCGCTCCCGTTCTTGCACTGGTGCCTGTCGCCTGGTCGGCGGATCTCCGGGCCTGGCCGGCCCTCCTCTTCCTCGGCGCGATCACGACCGGGCTCGCCTATGCGCTGTTCACGCGGGGGCTGGCGCGGCTCACCACCTCGACGGCCGTCACCCTCTCGCTCATCGAGCCGCTGACCGCCTGGCTTCTCGCCATCCTCGTGGTGGGCGAGCCTGTCACCGCGCAGCGCTTCCTGGGCGCCATGCTGATCTTCGGGGGCCTCGCCATCGTCAGCCTCGCCCCGAACCGGGGCGCGGCTCGCGCCGCGTGAGGCAAGCCCCGGCGAAGCACCCTCTCTGACGCCTCCCGGCCTCTTCCGGTCATGGCACGCGACTTGTCCACAAGAAACTGAGCGCGCCGGATCCGCGCCCGCACCTTTGGCAGAGACCGGAAAAACCGCCACCGGTTGCGAAAGGCGAAGGATGCCATGGAATTGCAGCCTTGTTGTCATGCAGATGTTGATTGACATCCTTCATGTAGCGGCGACACTGCCTGCGTCGCTCTGGCGGCAATGGTGCAGGAAGAGGAGGACTGCCCCATGATACCCGAACCGACCGAACGGCGCCGAGCCCTGTTCCGCAGCCGGAGGGGATCGATTGCGCATGACGTGGAGAGGCCGGCAGGCCAGCCCGACGCGATGGCCGAGTCCGGCTGCGTCTGGAAGTCTGCGGGGCTCTGCCCGGGTCAGCATCAGGTCGATGCGAACGGCCGAATGGTCTGCCTTTGCGCGCAGGTGCTGATGGCGCCATCCCCCGACCGGGTGATCGACACCTTGACCGATCTGGGCCTGAGTGATGAGCAGATCGGCCGCTATTTCCACATCCCGGTGAGCTGCGTCACGGCGCTGCGCCGCCCGACCTGAAACCAGCTCCGGCGATGGCGTAGCCCCGCCGGAGTCTCATCCGAACCAGCCGCTCGAACAGGGCCTCGATCCGCTCGGGCGGGCCCGAGGATCGGATCGCCATGCGCCCCGCCTGGCCGATCCGGCCCCACTGGACCACGAGCGAGCCACTCTCGAACAGATCCCGTTCCTGTCGGATCAGGTAGAAGCGGTAGCAGTTCCGCTCGGGCTCGATCTTCTCAAGGCGGATCTCCATGCCGGCCCCCTGCTGCACAGGCCTTCAGGAAAGCCGTCGCAGCCGATGTGCGCAAGCGCGATCCTCCGACGATGCCGCATTGGAGCGGGAACGCGCCGTATTCGGACATGCGCCTCGGACATGACGGAGCCACCCTTGAGGGTGGAGCCCCTCCGCCCGAGCGGCGGGCAGCTCTCGGCCCGTCTCCGCCGGGTCCGCTCTCGCACAGGTTCCGCGGCCACCGTCAGCCGGCTGCGGGATGGGTGTGCGGGCTGAACAGACGACGGCACCGACAGAAGGTTGGGGACTAATCGCGCCTCTGTCGGTGCCGGACCGGGCGGGCCTTCTGGCGCAGGCCCCTGAGTCTGCCGGTGCTGCCACCTTAGGTCAGTGCCTCTCCCCCGCATTGATCGGCCGCAAGAGGATCCGGCGACAACCTGACGCAGATCAGCGTTTCCGGGCCGCGACATCCTCAAGCAGCAGCGCCTCTTCCGCCGTGCGACGCATGAGGCATTCCGAGGCCACCACCATCCGGTCGGGCTTGCCGCGACGCCGCATGGACTCGAAGAAGCACCGCTTCTCGCTCCAGTCCTTCCAGGCTTCCTGCATCTTCTCAAGATCTTCGGTCATGCGTGGCGCCCCTTGCGAGATCGACTTGGCAAACTCCACGTCGCGCAGGGCGGCCTCCTTCATCGCCGCCTCGTAGGCATTGCCCATGCGGTCGCGCCACCAGTTCGCTTCGGCGGCCATGCAGGCTGCGGCCTCGACCTCGGTCGCGCCCTTCGTCTCGCGACGGCAGAGGTCCGCGGCCAGCCCGATGCAGGCCTCACGCTGCGGACCGGCCTTCTTGCCCGAGAGGCAGTCCTCGATCTTCTCGGGGTGAAACGGAATGGGCTGGGCCGTCAGGCTCGCCGGCGCGGCGAGCATCATCAGGATCAGCGCAAGGCGCGGCATGGAGGGGCGCAGGCACAACATGGCAGCTCACTCTTTCTGAACGATCGCCGCGCCGAGTGCGCGGCCCTGCGCAGGATAGCCCCGCGACTGCGCCTGATCCTGTGACAAGGTCACGCGGAAGCAGGCCGATCAGCGCCGCGCGCCGCTCCTCATGTAACGCATGAACAGGTTCCGCCAAGTCACTGGAGATACGGCTCGATCAGCTCACGGATTGCGACGCGTGCCCGTAGCCGGCTGGCCAGGAGATACATCCCTCCGAACTTGCGCTGGATGTAGAAGGTCTCGACAGGCGGCAGATGGTGGACCTCGCGCTGCTCGCCGATCTCCATCCCGAGGTCGCGCAGACGCAGCGCCACATCATTGGCACCAAAGTCGAAGCGGGCGGCGCGGAGCGGCTCCATCGAGATTTCGAGCATCTGCAGCATCAACGTCCGCAGATCCGCCGGCACCGCCTCGGACAGGAAGCCAAGCTCGAACACCGCCGCCTGCATGGCGTCGCTCTCTCCGGCGAGGCCCGCGCGCAGGAGCCTGCGGTAACCCTCGGCCATGTCCGTCCCGACCTCGCGGGTGGCGCCGAAGTCGAGCAGCACGACCTGACCCGTGGAGGGATCGTGCCGGTAGTTGGCGAAGTTCGGATCGGTCTGCATCAGGCGGAAGTCGAGCAGCTCGCGGAACATCAGCCCGATCAGAAGCCGCATGACCCGGTCACGCTCCGCCTGCGGGGCCTCGACCAGATCCTCGACGGGGTCGCCCGCGACATGCGTCATGGCAAGCACGTCGCGCCCCGTCAGACCCTCATGCAGCGCGGGCACCCGAAACTCGGGCGCACCCGTCAGGAGCGTCCCGAAGCGGGCGAGACAGCGGCCCTCACGCTCATAATCGGCCTCCTCGTGCAACTGCCGTTTGGCCTCGGCGAGCATCTGCGCGAGGTCGAGGCCCCTTGGAAGGAGGCCCGAGATCCGCATCAGCGCCGCAACATTGTCCACGTCGCTGTCGATCGAGCGGCGCACCCCCGGATACTGGACCTTGATCGCCAGATCCTCGCCCTCCACTGTGGTGGCCCGATGAACCTGGCCGATCGAGGCCGCCGCGATGGGCCGGACGTTGAAGGTTCGGAATCTGCGGTGCCAGTCCTTGCCCCAGGCCGCGTCCAGAACGGTGCGGAGCTGCCGGGGCGGCATGTAATGCGCCTCGGACCGAAGCCGCGCCAGAATGTCGGCCAGTTCGGGCGGCAGCATCTCGCCCGCATCCATCGACAGAAGCTGCCCCACCTTCATCGCCGCGCCACGCATCTGCGACAACTGCTCGGCCAGCCGCGCGACATTGGCGGGCGTCAGGATCAGATCGCTCATCACCGGGCGCCGCCCCTGGGCGAGTTGCCGGGCGCCGTGCAACGCCACATTGCCGGCAATGCCGGAGGCGAGGCCCCCGAATCGCGCGAGACGGGAAATTCGGCCACTCGGAACGGAAAGGGCGCGGGGTTCAGATCGATGGCTGGACAAGATGCGGAGCTCTTTCTGGGATGCTGAAAAGATAGGTTGGAGGGCGCCGTTCACAACGGCAGACTGCGGCATAGTGGCCACAGCACCTACTTTCGTCGGTGACTTGGTCACCCGCGGACAATCGCGCTTGATTGTGTCACAATGACACTCTATCTCCTTAGGATAGGAAGGGTTACAACCCTTAGTAGATACCACCTGCAGACGAGCGGATCCCTCTGAACCTATGCGAAATGATGTATCCATGGTGCCGAGTGAACAAGCCCAGCCAGAGCTGGTCAGAAACCTAACTGCCGTTCAGATATGTCGGACAAGAGCCCAGACAGCCAGAAATGGCGAAGCGCGCCGCAGCAGCATCCGGCCGCTCGCCAGCTACAGGTTCGAAAGCTGGCGTCCCGGCCCCTCGTTCTGGGGTCCGGCATCCGATCACCAGGAGGGTCCGCTTCAGGTTGAGCACGTCCTTCTGTCGCTCACCGGGCCGATGATCGTGGCGGCATCGGTGCTGATCAGCATATTTCTCATCGTGACCTGAACGACAAAGGCGCGGGCCCTGCGGCACCGCGCCTCGCGTTGGTTCGTGACAGGCGGTCTCAGGCGACCTTGGCCCGCTCGAACGCCTCGTCGATCGCGTCATCCTCGTGCAGTTCGAAATCGAAGCCGCCGCCGCGAACGCTCGGCGGCACAAGCGTCGGGGCGGGCCTGCGAAGTTCGGCAGCAGGAGCGACGGGTGCGGGTGCGCCGCGGGCGCTGACGCGGAAGTAGCTGACGGCCTGGCGCAGATCCTCTGACCGCTCGGACAGGTCGGCGGCGCTGGCGGACAGTTCGCTCGCTGCGGCGGTGTTCTGCTGGGTCACCGTATCGAGCTGCTGGATGGCCATGCTCACCTGTGAAGCTCCGGCGGCAAGCTCTTGCGATGCAACCGATATCCCGGAAACGAGGTTGGCGGTTTCCTCGATGTCGGGCACGAGGCCCTCGAGCATCTTGCCCGCCGTCACGGCCGAACGGGCGGTGCCGGTCGAGAGGTTCGAGATTTCCGCCGCCGCAGCCTCGCTCCGCTCGGCCAGCTTGCGCACCTCTGCGGCGACCACGGCGAAACCGCGGCCATGCTCGCCGGCCCGCGCCGCTTCGACGGCCGCGTTCAGGGCCAGAAGGTCCGTCTGCCGCGCGATCTCCTGCACGACGAGGATCTTTCCGGCGATCGAACGCATCGCCTCGACCGCGCTCGAAACCGCATCGCCGCTCTGGCGTGCGGCCTGGGCAGAGCCCGTGGCCACCTGCTCGGTGCGCGACGCATTTTCCGCGCTCTGCTTGATGGTTGCCGCCATCTCTTCCACCGAGGCGGACGCCTGGACGGTGGCGGAGGCCTGTTCGTTGGCGCCCTGGCTCAGTTGCTCGGACGTGGCCGCGACCTCGGCACTGCCGGCGGCCACCTGTCCGACGGCGGTGGTCACCCTCGACACCACGTCGCGCAGGCGCAGCACCATCCCGTTCAGGGCCGCCAGAAGATCGGTGATCTCGTCGTTGCCGCGCAGCGCCGCGGTTTCGGTCAGATCGCCGTCGGCCACCCGCCGCGTCACCTCCAGCGCCCGCGAGAGGCCCCGCCCGATCGAGAGGATCAGCCAGCCCGCCGCACCGATCGCGATGATCGAGGCCAGCGTGATCGTCCCGCCCATCAGCATGAGGGTCTGAAACCGGGCCTGCGCCGCCGCCGCCTGCATCTGGTGCAGATGCGCGATGCTGCCATCCCGCAGCCCCTCCATGATCTCCATTCGCGTGGTCTGAAGCCGCGAGAAATAATCTCCCCAGAGAAGCTTGCGCGCCTCTTCGGTGCGGCCGCCCTCCGAGAGCAGCAGCGCCTTGTCGTTCACCTTGATCGACTGCTTCCAGAGCTCCTCGTATTCCACGAGCCTGTCCTGGTCGGCGGGTGGCGCGACGGCCACCAGCGCATCGAACGCCTCGCGCATGTTGGCGCGCGCCTGAGTCACGGCCTCCATGTCCCGCGCCTTGTCCTGCGGCGGCGACAGCATGTGATCGCGGACGGCGCCCTTCATGCGGAGCTGTTCGGCGTTCAGCCGCTCGGTCAGCCGCACGCGCTCGAAGTCGCGCTCGACGAGCGTGTTGATGTCCTCGCTCAGCCGGTCGATCGTGTAAAGCGCATAGAGGTTGGTGCCGCCCGCCATGGCGAAGATGACGAGAAAGGTCGCCCCCAGCTTGTTGCGGATCGAGAATCTCATGTCGGATCTTTCATGAAGTGGCCGGAGGGCGCGCTGGCCGCCGGCGGATAGAAACGGGGCAACCGACAGAACTCTGCCCCCACTGGTCACCATTCCGCCTCAGCCGAGGACCTTCTTCATCACGGCCAGCAGTTGCGCCTGGGTGAAGGGCTTCACCATCCAGCCCAGTGCTCCAGCCTCGCGCGCCTCGGCCTTCAGCTTGTCGGCCGATTCGGTCGAGAGGAACACGATGGGCGTGCCCTTGCCCTCGGGGTGGCTGCGGTAGGCGCGGATGAAGCCTAGGCCGTCGAGACGCGGCATGTTCTGGTCGGTGAGGATCGCATCGACGCGGCGCGAGAGCGCGACCTCGAGCGCCTGCTGGCCGTCCGAGGCCTCGATCACCTCGTAGCCCGCTTCGCGCAGCGTCAGGGCCACCATGCATCGGATCGAGGGTGAATCATCCACCGCAAGGACCGTGCGCGTCATGGCGTGCCCCCTGATCCTGCCCGATCTCTGCCGCCCCGACTCCCGCTGCTCTGCATCTGTTGTCCTTGCCCTTGCCGCACGGGCCGATGCCGTGCTCAACTCTGGCGAGATGAACGACCGGGGGCGGAGACATTTTAAGTGCGCGGCGCGAGAATCTCCGTGGCCAGACGCCGCAGCCGCCGTTTCCTTCGCGGTGGGAAGATTGCGGGATGCCGCTGGGTCACCCGGCCCCTGCCGTCGCGTCAGAGCCTGAGGCGCGGCGCAGGAACCCCTTCGACCCCCGCCTCCAGCTCGAACGTCTGCCCTGAAAGGGGATGGTCCATCAGGGCGGCCTCGCTCATGCCCTCGCGGGCCGAGGTGACGATCATGCGGCCGCCTTCGGTGAGGCAGGGACAGGTCACCTGTGGCGCAGGCAGATCGAGCGCGCGATCGAAGCGCCCGTCGGGCCGGTAACGGGCGACGCGGCCCGCCCCCCACTGCGCGCTCCAGATGCCGCCCTCGGCATCGGTGACGGCCCCGTCGGGCGACAGGCCCGGAAGGTGTGCGAAGAGGGCCGGCTCCCCCCGCGGCCAGCCCTCTGCGTCCAGCGCAACCGTCATGAGACACGACCGCGGCGTGTCCGCAAAGTAGGCGCGACGGCCATCGGGGGCAAAGCAGATCGCGTTCGGGATGGTGAGGTTGGCAAAGAGCCGGCTGATGCGCCCCTCGTGGAAGCGGTAGATCGCCCCCGCGCCAGGCTCGGCTTCCTTTCCCATGGTCGAGATCCAGAAGCCGCCCGCCGGATCGGTCCGCCCGTCGTTCGAGCGCGTGCCGGAGCAATCCTCTTCCAGAGCCACGATCCGCTCCCGCTGCCCCGTCTCGATCGCGAACCGCCAGAGGCCGGTTTCGGACGCGATCAGCAGCCGGTCCCGGTCGATCCAGCCCGCAGCCGACACGGCTTCGCCAAAGCTCCATTCGGCGGGCTCGTCGCGGATCCGGGCAAGGAGCTTGCCGGCAGCGATGTCGAACCAGAAGGGCTCGCGCCGCTCGGGGTGCCAGAAGGCGCCTTCGCCGAGGGTGCAGGGGCGTGCGTCGAGGATCATGGCGCGCTGCTCCGGTCGAAGGCCGCGACGAGCGTCCGGGCCCGTTCGGCCACCTCCGCGGCGCTGCGACCGGGGCGGTAGAGGGCCGTGCCGATCCCGAAGCCGTCGGCCCCTGCCCTGCGCCAGTCCTGCAGATTGGCCTCTCCGGCGCCCCCCACGGCAAAGACCGGCAGATCACGCGGCAGGACCGCCCTCAGCGCCTCGAGTCCCGCAGGCCCGAGAAGCGTCGCCGGAAAGAGCTTGAGCGCGTTGGCGCCCGCCCGGATCGCCGCGAAGCACTCGGTCGGGGTGAAGACGCCCGGGATCGAGATGAGCCCCGCGGCCCGCGTGGCCGCGATGACCTCGGGGTTGCAGTCGGGCGAGACGACGAGCCGCGCCCCGGTTGCCGCCACACGGGCCACATCCTCGGGCGACAACACCGTGCCTGCCCCGATCAACGCCCTGTCGCCAAGGCGGCGGACGAGACGCGCGACGCTCTCCAGCCCGTCGGGCGAGTTGAGCGGCACCTCGATCCGGTCGATCCCCGCCTCCACCAGCGCCTCGGCGACGGGCTCGGCTTCCGCGGGTGTGATGCCGCGCAGGATGGCGATGATGGGTCGGGACATGGGCACCTCGGGTGGATCGGCCCCAGCCTCGGCCAGCCGAGCCCGCAGCGCAAGCCGGGATCGGGTCCTCATGCGGGATATGCCCCTGAAGGAGCCTTGCCGGCCCCGGCTTGCGGGGGCGGGCCCGGTTCAGGCAAGCCCCGTTCGCGGATCAGCACCCCACCACGGCGCAGATCTGACGGCGGTAGGCGCGGTTGGCCTCACTTTCCGAGGTGGTGTCAACGGGCGTGGCGGCGGTCTCCGCCTCTGGCGGATCGCAGGGCAAGCGGTAGGCGGGGGCAAGGCCCACATTCACACATTCGCCGATGTCCCAGCCCGCCGGCAACTCGGTCAGGTTCACCTGCTTCCACTTCGGGTGGCCGGTCTCCTGCAGGGTCTGGAAGCGGCTGCTGATCACGTGCGAAATGTCCGAAACCGCCTTGCAGCTTTCGCGGTGGTAGGCGTTGCGCCGCGGGTCGTAGCCATAGGTCATCAGCACCGCCTTGACCGCGATCGCCTCGACCGGCCCGGTCTGGAACGGATAGGTGCCCGCGGGGATCTCGGTCGGCTTGTACACCTGGCGCAGCACCTCGTCGCCGATGGGCACGAGGTGGAAGCTGTCCGCGTCGATCTCCTCCGAGGCGAACAGCTTGGCCGGAACGCCCGCCACATAGAAGAAGGCGTCGAGGTCGCCCGCCAGCAGGGCCGTCAGCGACTCGTCCTGCGTGATCATCAGGCGCTCGCCCGGCGACACCTGTGCAAGGTCGAGGACCAGGGAGGCGGTCAGGAAGGTGCCCGAGTTCTCGACCCCGATGGCCACGCGCTTGCCTTCCAGATCGGCAAGCCCGCCGATCTCCTTGCGCGCCAGCAGATGCACCTCCTCGTCATAGAGCGGAAAGGCGATGCGCACGCCGAAGATGGCGCGGCTCACCTCGGGGTCGTTGGCGGCGAAGGTCTTGAGATATTCCAGCACGTCCGACTGCACGATCCCGAACTGCGTGACCGGGCGCTGCCTCACCCCAAGGAAATTCTCGAGCGAGCCCGCGCTTTCGTGGACGGTCATGCCGAGGCCGCATTCCTCGGCGGCCTTGGCGATGTCGCGGCCGATCTGGATGTAGGTTCCGGTCGGTCCTCCGGTGAGAATGTTGATCTCGACGGCCGGCGATCGCGCCGGCAGGATCGCAAGCAACAGGGCAATCGCGATCAATCGGGCAACGGGCAAGGCTTCCTCCTGCTGTTGGATGGTGGGACGGTCAGCAGCCGCCCAGGGATCTGACGAGGGCGACAAGCGTCTGGCGGTTCACCGCGCCGGTCGCCTCGCGAAGGGCATCGACCGGGCACACCCCGGTCTCGAGCAGAGAGAAGAGCCGCTGGCGGGCGGCGCTTCCGGGCTCGGGCAGGCCGGGCGCCTCGGCGAGCGCCCGCGCGACCTCGTCCGGCTGACGGGGCGCCCCGGCGGGAAGCGCCGCGGCGGGCGGCTGTTCCACCTCGGGCGGGGCCGGTTCGGGCGCGGGCGGCGCGGCGGCCAGCTCCTGCTGCTTGCGCTCGAGCAGCGCGTCGAGTTCGGATACCCTCGCCCGCGCCTCCTCCTCGGCCGCGGCCAGAGCTGCAAGCCGCCCCTCGGCCTCGGACATGTCCCGGGACTGGTCGGCGGCCGGTTCCTCTCGCTGGGCCTGAAGCTGTGCCAGCCGCGTTTCCTCGTCGCCGACCGCGGCCGTCAGCCGGACGAGCGCCGCCTCACCCTCCTCAAGCTTGCGCTGGAGCGCCTCGGCCCGCTGCCGGGTCGCGGCCTCCGCAGCCACGAGGGCCTCCAATCGTTGCCGCGCCTGGCTCTCGGCCTCGCGCAGGTCCTGGACCTGCGCGCGCGCCGCGGCCACGGCCTCTTCCTGCTCCTTCCGTGACGCGGAAAGCTGCGCCTCGGCATCGGCCAGCAGGCCCTGTCGCCGGGTCACATCCTCGGCGAGCGCACTGGCCGCCTCCGAAAGTTCCGCCTGCCGCGTCTCGAGTGCCGTGACGGCTTCGGACCCTTCCGCGACGGCCCGCGTCAGTTCCAGATGCCGGGCCTCCAGAGCCTCGGCCTCCTCGCGCTGGCGGGCTGCGCTCTCGGCCGCGGTCGCTGCGCGCTCATCCAGCGCCTGAAGGGCCTCCTCGCGCTGCGCCACGGCGGCGGTCAGTTCCGAATGGCGGGCCGCGAGCTTCTCCAGCTCGCCCTCGCGCGACGCGATGGCCTTGGTGAGCCCCTGCTGCCGGTCCACCAGCAGAAGCAGCTCCGCCTCGCGCTGCGACGCCGCCTCGGACAGCGCCTGCAGCTTGGCCGCCGAATCCCCGGCCTCACGCTCCAGCCGATCGACCTGATCGGCGAGCCGCTTGTGCTCGGCATCGAGCCGCACAGCGCCCCCGTCGGTCCGCGGAGGCGGAGGATGGGCGACCAGCCCGGCCGGCTGCATGGCCGCCGCCGAGGTGGGCTCGGCGCGGGGTCCGGCCACCGCCTCTTCCAGCCGGCCCCGCTCGTGCCGGAGTTGCGCCAGCTGCTTCTCGACACGCGCCGTTTCGTTTCGCGTCCGTTCCAGCCTCGACAATTCGCGCCGCCGCTCGGTCGTCAGCACCGCGATGCGCGCTTCGAGACTGGAGATCTCGCCTTCCAGCATGCTGATGATGGACCGATAGGACCCTTCCGTGGCAGCGGCGGCCTCGGGAGACACGGCGGCGGAGGCTGCGTCCTCGGCACCGACCGAAACCGGGCAGAGCGCAAGAACGCTCAGCAGGGGAAAGACATGCTTCAAATGGCTCGAGCTCATGGCCGTATTCCCGGCATGGCGACAGACTTGCGATCAGGATGGCATGATACCCTGCAACCGTCGAGCCACGTCAATAGGCTCCGCATCAATCGGAAGTGGTAGACGACTCGCCTTTTCGGATCGCCGCAGGGTTGAGAAGGCTCCTCCCATGGGTGCGCCCCTCCTCCAGGAGGAAGGACATGACCGACCGTTCGCGGGGCAGCGGGCGCACGTCACGATGACAGGTCAGCCAGTAGGTCCGCCGCAGAACCACCTCATGCGGCAGGACCATTTCAAGATCGGGAAACATCCGCGCGATATAGAACGGCAGGACGCAGAGCCCGAGTCCGTTTCGCGTCGCCGCCAGCTGGTTGAAGATCGACGAACTCTTGAAACTGGCCCGGATGCCCGGATGGACCTCGCTCAGATAATCAAGGCCCGGTGCAAAGATCATTTCCTCGATATAGCCGATGAACGGGTGCTTCAGCAGATCGTCGCGATGGCGCACCGGCGGATGGTCGGCCAGATAGGACCGCGTGGCGTAGATGTGCAGGCTGTAGTCGGTGATCTTCTCGGAATGATAGGGGGTCGCTTTTGGCGGATCGAGAGTGACCGTCAGATCCGCCTCGCGCCGCGACAGGGACATGATCTGCGGCAGCGTGATCAGCTCGAGCGAGATGTTGGGGAAGCGGCTGGTGAAAGGGCCAAGGAGCACGCGGCTGAACCAGCTTCCGAATCCCTCGGGGACCGCCATCCGCAGCACGCCGCGCTGGCCGGGGCCGTCGCCCAGCAACTCGACCTGCATCCGCTCGGTCTCGGCCTCCATGCGTTCGGCCGTCTCGATCAACCGGCGCCCGACCGGCGTCAGTTCGTATCCGCGGGGGTTGCGCTCGAAGAGCCGCATCCGCAGCGCGGCCTCGAGCCGGTCGATCCGCCGCGAGACGGTCACATGGCTTGTCCTGAGCTGGCGCGCGGCGCGTGACAGCTGGCCCGTCCGTGCGACCGCAAGGAAGAACTGCAGGTCGTCCCATGTGAAGTTGCCCAAGCGTCACCCGCCCCTTGTACGAAAACGAACAGATCTTGTTCCGAAATAGCTGCGACAATTTGCTTGAGTCCAGCCTCGAAACATCTGATCCTCCGTTCGTGCTCCGGGTTTGAGGAGATCCGTGCGGCACATTCATGAACAGGACGGAACCGCACCAGCCCCGCGCGCCGTGGCATGGACGTCAACCGTCCAAGGGAGGATATGCAATGCGGAAAGCCCTTCTTTCTGCGGTGTCGCTGGCTGCGCTGGCCGCGCCTGCGGCGGCGCAGGTGTCGGATGACGTGGTCAAGATCGGCATCCTGAACGACCAGTCCGGCGTCTATGCCGACTTCGGCGGCCGGTTCAGCTATGAGGCCGCGCGGATGGCGGTCGAGGATTACGGCGGCACGGTGCTGGACAAGCCGGTCGAAGTCGTGACCGCGGACCACCAGAACAAGGCCGACATCGCCTCGAACATCGCGCGCCAGTGGTATGACACCGAGCAGGTCGATGCGATCATGGAACTGACCACCTCCTCGGTCGCGCTGGCCGTTCAGGCGCTGTCGCAGGAGAAGCAGAAGGTCACGATCACCACCGGCGCGGCCACGACCGAGCTGACGGGCAAGCAATGTTCGCCCTACGGTTTCCACTGGGCCTACGACACGCATGCGCTGGCGATCGGCACCGGCGGCGCGCTGGTCGAACAGGGCGGCGACAGCTGGTATTTCCTGACCGCCGACTATGCCTTCGGCTATTCGCTGGAAGAGAACACCGGCAATGTCGCCAAGGAACGGGGCGGACAGGTTCTCGGCGCGGTGCGCCATCCGCTCGCCACCACCGACTTCTCCTCCTTCCTGCTGCAGGCGCAGTCCTCGGGCGCCAAGGTGATCGGCCTCGCCAACGCCGGGCTCGACACGCAGAACGCCATCAAGCAGGCGGGCGAGTTCGGCATCGTGCAGGGCGGGCAGCGGCTGGCCGCGCTTCTCTTCACGCTGGCCGAGGTGCACGGGCTCGGGATCGAGTCGGCCCAGGGCCTGACGCTGACCGAGAGCTTCTACTGGAACCGCGACGAGGAAACGGCCGAGTTCGGCCGGCGCTTCATGGAGCGGACGGGCGCCATGCCCAACATGGTTCATGCCGGGACCTATTCGGCCGTCCTTTCCTATCTCAAGGCGATCGAGGCGGCCGGCACGGACGAGACCGAGGCCGTCGCGGCCAAGCTGCATGAACTGCCCGTCGAGGATGTCTTCGCCAAGGGCGGAACGGTGGCGCCGAACGGGCGGATGATCTCGGACGTCTATCTGCTCGAGGTGAAGAAGCCGGGCGACAGCGACGTGCCGTGGGACTATTACAACGTCCTCGCCACGATCCCCGGCGATCAGGCCTATCTCGACCCGGCCCAGAGCGGCTGCCCGCTCGTCACGAACTGACGATGGCGCCGGTCGCAGACCACGAGCCGCGGGTGGTCCTCTCCGCCCGCGGCCTCGGCAAGGATTTTGGCGGCTTCACGGCCGTCAACAATGTCGATCTCGATGTCCATCACGCGCGGATTCACGCGCTGATCGGGCCGAACGGTGCTGGAAAGACTACCGTCTTCAACCTGTTGACGAAGTTTCTTCAACCAAGCCGGGGTAAGATCACGCTGCTTGGCACCGACATCACCCGCACGCGCCCCGACAAGGTGGCGCGCATGGGCATGGTCCGGTCGTTCCAGATCTCGGCGGTCTTTCCGCATCTGACCGTGCTCGAGAACGTGCGCGTGGCGCTCCAGCGCCCGGCCGAGCTTGCGGTGCAGTTCTGGCGCCCGCTCTCGGCGCTCGACCGGCTGAACGGTCGGGCCGAGGTCCTGCTCGAGGAGCTGGGGCTCGAGGCTTACCGCGACACGCGCGCGGCCGACCTGTCCTACGGACGCAAGCGCGTGCTCGAGATCGCGACCACCCTCGCCCTCGATCCCGAGGTGCTGCTTCTCGACGAGCCGATGGCCGGCATGGGCCAGGAGGACGTGCAGATGGTGGCCGAAATCATCCGCGAGGTCGCCCGGCACCGCGCGGTGCTGATGGTGGAGCACAATCTCAGCGTCGTGGCGGACATCTGCCATCAGGTCACGGTGCTGCAACGGGGCGAGATTCTCGCCCACGGCGACTATGCCACCGTCAGCGCCGATCCGCGCGTGCGCACGGCCTACATGGGAACGGAGGACGCATGACGCTCCTGGAGGTCACCGGCCTTCACGCCTGGTATGGCGAGAGCCACATCCTGCACGGGGTCGATCTGTTCGTCGAGGAAGGCGAGACGATCTGCATCCTCGGCCGCAACGGCATGGGCAAGACAACCACATTGCGCACCATCATGGGCATCCTGAGGAAGCGCACCGGCACGATCCGGTTCGCGGGCAAGGACATGATGGGCGTGCCGCTGCACCGCACCGCCCGCGAGGGTCTGGGCTTCGTGCCCGAGGAACGCGGCATCTTCGCCACGCTCTCGGTCGAGGAGAACCTGACGCTGCCCCCGGTGGTCGCCAAGGGCGGCCTGTCGGTGGGCGAGATCTACGAGCTTTTCCCGAACCTTAAAGAGCGACGCTCAAGCCCCGGAACCAAGCTGTCGGGCGGCGAGCAGCAGATGCTGGCCATGGCGCGCATCCTGCGCACCGGCGCGCGCTGCCTGCTGCTGGACGAGCCGACCGAGGGCCTGGCCCCCGTCATCATCCAGCGCATCGGCGAGGTGCTCGTGGAGCTGCGCGACCGCGGCATGACCGTGGTGCTGGTCGAGCAGAATTTCCGCTTCGCCTCAAAGGTTGCGGACCGTTTCTACCTGATGGACCACGGGCAGATGGTGGCGGATTTCCCGGTTGAGGATCTGCCTGCGAACATGCCGATGCTGAACTCGGTGCTGGGGGTGTGAGATGATGACGATCTTCGGCATTCCGACGGCGGCCCTCTTCGGCCAGCTTCTCGTGGGTCTCATCAACGGCTCGTTCTATGCGCTTCTGTCGCTGGGGCTGGCGGTGATCTTCGGCCTTCTGCGGGTGATCAACTTCGCCCATGGCGCGCAATACATGGCCGGCGCCTTCGCCGCGCTCCTGCTGCTGACGCAGACCGGCATCGGATACTGGCCGGCGCTGATCCTTGCGCCGCTGATCGTGGGCCTTCTGGGCGCGCTGATCGAGCGGACGATGCTCTCGCGGCTCTACAAGCTCGATCACCTCTACGGGCTTCTCTTCACCTTCGGCCTGGCGCTCACGCTGGAAGGCACCTTCCGGTGGTTCTTCGGCACCTCGGGCCAGCCCTATGCCCCGCCCGCGGCGCTGACGGGGGCGGTGAACCTGGGCTTCATGTTCCTGCCGATCTACCGCGGATGGGTGGTCGTGGCGTCGCTCGCCGTCTGCATCGGCGTGTGGCTTCTGATCGAGAAGACCAAGCTCGGCGCCTACTTGCGCGCCGCCACCGAGAACCCGGTCCTGGTGCAGAGCTTCGGGGTGAACGTGCCGCTTCTGTTGACCTTCACCTACGGGCTGGGGGCGGCGCTGGCAGCCTTTGCCGGAGTGCTCGCCGCGCCGGTCTATCAGGTCTCGCCGCTCATGGGCTCGAACCTCATCATCGTCGTGTTCGCGGTGGTCGTGGTGGGGGGCATGGGCTCGATCCTGGGCGCGATCATCACGGGCTACATGCTCGGCATCGCCGAGGGGCTCACCAAGGTCTTCTACCCCGAGGCCTCCAACATCGTGATCTTCGTGATCATGGCGATCGTCCTGATCCTGCGGCCTGCGGGACTCTTCGGAAAGGATGCGTGACATGGCGCGCGGTTCTGCAACTCCGGCCGTCGAGACGGTGGCCGCCCATCCCAGGGCCGGCATGCTGAAGCTGGTGCTGCTCGTCCTGGCGGCGGCGGCACTGATCGCGGCGCCCTTCTTCCTCTACCCGATCTTCCTGATGAAGCTTCTGTGCTTCGCCCTCTTCGCCGCGGCCTTCAACCTGCTGCTGGGCTATACGGGCCTTCTGTCGTTCGGGCACGCCACCTTCTTTGGCGGGTCGGCCTATTTCACCGCCCATGCCGTCAAGGTCTGGGGCTGGCAGCCCGAGTTCGGGATCCTGCTGGGCGTGGCCGGGGCCGCGGCGCTGGGGCTGGTGATGGGGGCAATCGCCATCCGGCGGCAGGGGATCTATTTCGCCATGATCACGCTCGCCCTCAGCCAGATGTTCTTCTTCTTCTGCCTGCAGGCGGGCTTCACCCATGGCGAGGACGGGATCCAGTCGGTGCCGCGCGGGCGCCTGTTCGGGGTGGTCAACCTCAACGACACCACCAACATGTATTTCTTCGTGCTGGTCGTGTTCGCGCTGGGGATGCTGGCCATCTGGCGCTTCGTGAACTCGCCCTTCGGCATGATCCTCAAGGCGATCCGCGAGAACGAGCCTCGGGCGATCTCGCTCGGCTACTCGGTCGCGGAATACAAGCTCGGCGCCTTCGTGATGTCGGCGGCCCTCGCGGGGCTTGCGGGCGGGGTCAAGGCGCTGGTGTTCCAGTTCGCGACGCTGACGGACGTCACCTGGCAGATGTCGGGCGAGGTCATCCTGATGACGCTGCTCGGCGGGATCGGGACGCTGGTGGGCCCGGTCGTCGGGGCGGGGCTGGTGGTGACCTTGCAGAACTACCTCGCCACCTCGCAGTTTCCGGTGACGATCATCACCGGCCTCGTCTTCATGGCCTGCGTGCTGCTCTTCCGGCGCGGGATCGTGGGCGAGTTCTACGCCTCGCGCCTCGGCCGCAAGCTCGGCTTCCAGTCGGAGCGGTGAGATGGAGGCCGACTACATCATCGTCGGCGCCGGCAGCGCGGGCTGCGTGCTGGCGAACCGGCTGTCCAGGGACCCGCGCAACCGGGTGCTGCTGATCGAGGCCGGCAAGCGCGACAACTACCATTGGGTCCACATTCCCGTGGGTTACCTCTACTGCATCAACAATCCCCGCACGGACTGGTGCTTCACCACCGAGCCCGAGGAAGGGCTCGAGGGCCGCAGCCTGATTTATCCCCGCGGCAAGGTGCTGGGAGGGTGCTCCTCGATCAACGGCATGATCTACATGCGCGGACAGGCCGAGGATTACGACGGCTGGCGCCAAATGGGCTGCACCGGCTGGGGGTGGGAGGATGTGCTGCCCCTCTTCCGCCGCCAGCAGGACCACCACCTCGGCGAGAACGAGCACCACGGTGCGGGCGGCGAATGGCGGGTCGAGCGCGCACGGGTCCGGTGGGCCGTGCTCGACGCCTTCCTTGATGCGGCCGAGCAGGCGGGCATTCCCCGGACCGAGGATTTCAACCGCGGCTCGAACGAGGGCGGCGGCTACTTCGACGTGAACCAGCGGTCCGGCATCCGCTGGAATACGGCCAAGGCCTTCCTGAAGCCCGCCCTCGCCCGGCCGAACCTCCGGGTCGTGACCGAGGCGCAGGTGGTGCGACTGATCGTGGAGGAGGGGGACGTCCGCGGCGTTCTCTACCGGCAGGCGGGCGAGCTGCGCGAGGCGCGGGCCGCGCGCGAGACGGTGCTCTCGGCGGGCGCCATCGGCTCGCCGCACATCCTCGAGTTGTCGGGCATCGGCGACCCCGAGGTGCTGCGCGCCGCCGGCGTCGAGACCACGGCCGCCGTGCCGGCCGTTGGCGCGAACCTGCAGGACCATCTGCAGCTCCGCCTCGTCTTCAAGGTGCAGGGCGTGCCCACGCTGAACGAGAAGGCCACGAGCCTCTTCGGCCGCGCGGCCATCGGGGCGGAATATCTCCTGCGCCGCTCGGGGCCGATGTCGATGGCGCCGAGCCAGGTCGGGATCTTCACCCGCTCGGGCCCCGAAAAGGCCACGCCGGACCTTGAGTTTCATGTCCAGCCGGTCTCGCTCGACAAGTTCGGCGACAAGGTGCACCCCTTCCCCGGCATGACCGCCAGCGTCTGCAACCTGCGCCCTGAAAGCCGCGGCAGCGTGCATCTGAAAAGCCCCGACCCCACCAGCCAGCCCGCCATTGCGCCGCACTACCTCTCGACCGAGGGGGACCGCGAGGTGGCGGTGCGTTCGATCCTGCTTGCGCGCCACATCGCGGCGCAGCCCGCCTTCGCCCGCTTCCACCCCGAGGAATACCGCCCCGGCGCCGAGGTGCAGAGCCGCGAGGATCTGGTGGCGGCCGCGGGCCGCATCGGGACCACCATCTTCCATCCCGTAGGCACCTGCCGCATGGGCGCCGACGAGGCGAGCGTGGTCGATCCGCGGCTTCGGTTCCGCGCGCTCGGCCGGCTGCGCATCGCGGATGCCTCGATCATGCCGACGATCACGTCGGGCAACACCAACTCACCGACGCTGATGATTGCCGAAAAGGCGGCCGAGATGATCCTCGAGGACGCGCGCCACCCTGCCTGATCGAGGAACCTGCCGGGCGGAAGAAGCGTTGGTTCCTTCATTCGCCGGGTGACCCGATTGCCGCCGACCGTCCAGTTCATCGACCTTCTCGCCGCCGCCGCGCTTCTCCTCTGGGGGCTGCGGCTGATCCGCACCGGCGTCATGCGCGCCTTCGGGGCTACGCTGCGGCAGTGGATCTCGCGCGCGACGCGCAACCGGCTGGTGGCGGCCCTCTGGGGGATGCTCGCCACCCTCGGGTTGCAGTCGAGCACGGCCACCGCGGTCATCACCGGCTCTTTCGCTGCTCGCGGGATCATGTCGGCGCCGATGGCGCAGGCGGTGATGCTGGGCGCGAACCTCGGAACCGCGATGGTGGCGGCCATCCTGTCCGTCGATGTCCACTGGATCGCGAGCCTCTGCATCCTGTCGGGTGTCGTGACCTTCTCGACCGCGCAGGCGACACGGGGGCGCGGCATCGGCCGGGCGCTGATCGGGCTGGGGCTCATGCTGCTGGCGCTCCGGCTGATGGGCGAGGTGACGGCGCCGCTCCAGCATTCTGAGACGCTGGCGCTGGTGATCGCGGGGCTGGGCGAGGCGCCGCTGGTGGCGGCGCTGCTGGCTGCGGGGCTGGCCGTCCTCAGCGCCTCCTCGCTCGCGGTCGTGCTCCTCGTGATGGTGCTGGCGGCCGGCGGGCTGATCGACACGGTGCCCGCGCTTGCGCTCGTGGCAGGGGCGAACGTGGGCGGCGCCGTCACGCCCTGGCTCGCCGTGGCGGTCGAAGGGCCGGCCGCACGGCGCATCACCCTGGGAAATCTCGTGGTGCGGATCACGGGGGCGGCCATCGTGCTGGGTCTGACCGACCCTCTGGCGCTGCTGCTCGAGGAGACGGTCGCAGGGCCCGGCCATCGCGTGATCGCCGCCCACATCGCCTTCAGCGCCGTGCTGCTCGTGCTGTTCCTGCCCCTGGTGGGCCCGCTCTGCCGGCTGGTCGAACGGTTCCTGCCCGATCCGCCCGAAGGCGTCCGTGGCGCAGCCTTCCTTGATGAAAGCCTGCTCGAGACGCCCGCCATGGCGCTCGCCGTCGCCGCGCGCGAGACGCTGCGTGTGGGCGACATCGTGGGCGAGATGCTGGACCGCAGCCGGCAGGCGCTGATCGCCAACGATGAGCTTGCCGCGCTTGAGGTCTCGCGGCTCGAGCCCGACATCGACCGGCTGTCCGAGGCGATCAAGCTCTACATCACGCGCCTCTCGCGCGCGGAACTCGACGAGCCCGACGTGCGGCGCGCGAGCGAGATCACCTCCTTCGCGATCAACCTCGAACATATGGGTGACATCATCGAGGCCGGCCTGGCCGATGCGGCGATGAAGAAGATCCGCAAGCGTCTGGCCTTCTCGCCCGAGGGTGCGGCGGAACTGGCCGACGTCCATGACCGGACGATCGCAAACCTGCGGCTCGCGCAGGCGGTGTTCCTCGGTCGCGATGCCGATCTTGCCCGCCAGCTCGTGGAGTCGAAGATCGAGATCCGGCGGCTCGAGGCGGTCTCGGCCGAGCGCCATCTGGGCCGCCTGCGCGCCGGCCGGCCCGAGGCGATGGAGACGAGCACGATCCATCTCGATCTCCTGCGCGACCTCAAGCGGCTCAACGCCCATGTCACCTCGGTCGCCCATCCGATCCTGACGGAGATCGGCGCGCTTCGGGAAAGTCGCATGCGCGCCAGCGCCCCCAGACGCAGCCTGCGCGAACAGACTGACCCCGACATGTGACGCGGCGGAAGGGAGCGGACGCGAACAATATCAACTTGCGGAAATGTTCGAAACGTCCGACGCTTCGGCGGTCACGGACGGTCGCGCATCGGCCAGCGCGGGAGTGGAGGCCCGCCAGATGTCGCACAACCGTCACGCGGGCCGGCTATGCCGCACGGCATCCGGCCATCCAGCAGGGAGAGAAAAGCCAATGAAACGACGCGCATTCCTTACCGCCACGGCTCTTGCCCTCGTGGCGCAGGCGGGCGTTGCCGCCGCCCAGACCGACATCAGCTGGTGGCACGCCATGACGGGCGCCAATGCGGAAGTGGTCGAGAAGATAGCCTCGGACTTCAACGCCAGCCAGTCTGACTACCGGGTGACGCCGGTCTTCAAGGGCACCTACCCCGAGACGCTGAACGCGGGCATCGCCGCCTTTCGCGCGGGTCAGGCCCCGGACATCATCCAGGTCTTCGACGTCGGCACCGGCGTCATGATGGCGGCCGAAGGAGCGATCATGCCGGTGGCCGAGGTGCTCGGCGACAGCTTCGACAAGTCGGCCTACCTGCCGGGCATCGTGGCCTATTACTCCAGGCCCGACGGCACGATGCTGTCCTTCCCCTACAACTCCTCCTCGCCGATCCTCTATTACAACAAGGACATCTTCGAGAAGGCCGGCCTCGACACCGACACGCCGCCCAAGACCTGGGCCGAGGTCTGGGACATGTCCCGCAAGATCAAGGAAAGCGGCGCCGCGCCTTGCGGCTATACCTCGACCTGGCTCACCTGGATCCATCTCGAGAATTTCGCCGCCTGGAACGACGTGGCCTATGCCACGAACGAGAACGGGCTTGCCGACGTCAACGCCGAGCTGAAGATCAACGACCCGATCTTCGTGAACCACTTCCAGGCACTCGCCGATCTGGCCAGCGACGGAACCTTCCGCTATGGCGGCCGCACCTCCGAGGCCAAGCAGATCTTCTTGGCCGGAGAATGCGGGATTTTCACGGAAAGCTCAGGCGGTTTGGGCGATATCGTGAAGTCCGGCATGAACTACGGAATCGGGCAGTTGCCCTACGACGAGGCGGGCAACGGACCGCAGAACACCGTTCCGGGCGGCGCAAGCCTCTGGGTGATGGGCGGCAAGTCGGACGAGACCTACGAGGGTGTCGCCGCCTTCTTCCGCTATCTCTCGCAGACCGACGTTCAGGAATATCTGCACCAGACCTCGGGCTATCTGCCCGTGACGCTGGAGGCCTACGAGTCGACCAAGGCCTCGGGCTTCTACGATGAGAACCCCGGGCGCGAAGTGCCGATCACCCAGATGATGGGCAAGGAGCCGACCGAAAACTCCAAGGGCGTGCGGCTGGTGAACCTGCCGCAGGTGCGCGACATCGAGAACGAGGAGTTCGAGAAGATGCTCGCGGGTCAGCAGACCGCGCAGCAGGCGCTGGATGCTGCGACCCAGCGCGGCAACGAGGCGATCCGTCAGGCCGTCGGCGGCTGACGCATCGGCCGCCCGTCGTCCGGCGGGCGGCCCTCCTCCCCATGCATCGTTCAACCTTTCCCCACCGTGTCCTGCCCTGGCTGCTGATCCTGCCTCAGCTGCTGATCTCGGCCGTCTTCTTCTACTGGCCCGCCGGTCAGGCCCTCTGGCAGTCGCTGCTGCGCGAGGACGCCTTCGGGCTGAAGTCCACCTTCGTGGGCCTTGCCAACTTTCGCCGCGTCCTGTCCGATCCGGCCTGGCTCAACTCGATCCAGGTGACGGCGGTCTTTTCCATTCTGACCGCCTTCTTCTCGATGGCGATCGCGCTTCTGCTGGCCGTTCAGGCCGAGAAGGTGGTGCGCGGCCGCGGCTTCTACCGCACGCTGATGATCTGGCCCTATGCGGTCGCGCCCGCCATCGCGGGGATGCTATGGCTTTTCATGTTCAACCCGTCCTTCGGCACGCTCGCCTGGCCGCTGCGGCAGCTCGGCATCCGCTGGGATCCGCTGCTCGACGGCAACCAGGCCATGGCACTCGTCGTCGCCGCCGCAAGCTGGAAGCAGATCAGCTACAATTTCCTCTTCTTTGTCGCGGGCTTGCAGGCCATTCCTCGATCTCTGCTCGAAGCCGCGGCCATCGACGGGGCCAGCGCACGGAGGAGGTTCTGGACCATCACCTTCCCGCTTCTTGCGCCCACGACCTTCTTCCTGCTGGTCGTCAACTCGGTCTATGCGCTCTTTGACACGTTCGGCATCATCCATGCGGTCACGGGCGGAGGCCCCGGCAAGTCCACCGAGACGCTCGTCTACAAGGTCTATAACGATGGCTTCGTGAACCTGCGGTTCGGAGATTCCGCCGCGCAGTCGGTCGTTCTCATGGTGATCGTGATCGCGCTGACCGCCTTCCAGTTCAAATACATCGAGCGGAAAGTTCACTATGGCTGAGCACGAGATGATCGGCACCTCGCGCCAGAGCCGGATCATGGCGCATTTCCTGCTGGTGATCGGGGTGATCGTGGTGGCCTTCCCGATCTGGTATGTCTTTGTGGCCTCGACCCACCCTCTCCAGCAGATCCTGCGCCCGCCGCTGCCGCTGCTGCCCGGCGCCGAGGGACCCTCGAACTACGCCCGGGCGCTGACGGGCGACATCGGGCGCATCGGTGGCGTGGGGGTGGACAGGCTCCTCTTCAACACGGCCTTCGTGGCCTTTGGCATCGCCATCGGCAAGATCGTGATCTCGATGGCCTCGGCCTATGCCATCGTCTTCTTCCGCTTTCCGCTGCGGATGGCCTGCTTCTGGATGATCTTCATCACCCTGATGCTGCCGGTCGAGGTGCGCATCCTGCCCACCTACAAGGTGATGGTGGACCTGCGCCTGATCGACACCTACGCGGGGCTCATCCTGCCTCTGGTGGCCTCGGCCACGGGAACGCTTCTCTTCCGGCAGTTCTTCATGACGATCCCGAACGAACTGATGGAGGCCGCGCGCGTCGATGGCGCGGGGCCATGGCGGTTCTTCAAGGATATCCTGCTGCCGCTCTCGGCCACCAACATCGCGGCGCTGTTCGTGATCCTCTTCATCTACGGATGGACGCAGTATCTCTGGCCGCTCCTTGTGACCAACTCGAACTCGATGAACACCATCGTGATCGCCCTGAGAAAGATGATCTCCTTCGCCGATGCCGACACGCCCTGGGACCTCGTGATGGTCACCTGCGTGCTGGCCATCCTGCCGCCGATCCTGATCGTGGTCCTGATGCAGCGGTGGTTCGTGAAGGGACTTGTGGAGACGGAGAAGTAAGTGGCGGAAATCTCGCTCAGGAACGTGCGCAAGAGCTATGCGGGGCTCGAGGTGATCCATGGGGTCAACCTCGACATAGCGGACGGCGAATTCGTGGTGATCGTGGGCCCATCGGGCTGTGGCAAGAGCACGCTGCTGCGGATGGTGGCGGGGCTCGAGGAGATCACCTCGGGCGAGATCGCCATCGGCGGCCGCGTGGTCAACCGGCTCGAGCCGCGCGAGCGCGACATCGCGATGGTGTTCCAGAACTACGCGCTCTACCCGCACATGACGGTGCGCGAGAACATGGCCTATGGCCTCAAGATCGCGAAACTGTCGAAGGCGGAGATCGAGGAGCGTGTGGCCCGTTCAGCCGCGATGCTGGAACTGGGCCAGCTTCTCGACCGCAAGCCGCGCCAGCTCTCGGGCGGGCAGCGGCAGCGGGTCGCGATGGGCCGGGCGCTGGTGCGCAACCCGGCGGCCTTCCTGCTGGATGAGCCACTCTCGAACCTCGACGCCAAGCTCCGCGTGCAGATGCGTTTACAGATCAAGGAGTTGCAACGCAATGTTCGCACAACCTCGATCTATGTCACCCACGATCAGGTCGAGGCGATGACGCTGGCCGACCGTCTCGTGGTGATGAACGGGGGCCATGCTGAGCAGATCGCCACACCGGCCGAGATCTACGATCGGCCCGCCACGACCTTTGTGGCCGGCTTCATCGGCTCGCCCGCGATGAACATGCTGCCCGCGCGCGGGACCGGCGCGGCCGTCGAGGCGGCGGGCCAGACCTTTGCCGCCCCCGCTCCGGCCGGGCAAGAGCTGATCCTCGGCATTCGGCCCGAACATCTCCACACCGCCGGGCCGGGCGAGCCGGGGATCGAGCTTCATGTGCAGGCGGTGGAGTGGCTGGGAGCCGACGCCTTCGCCCACGGCCGGCTGCCCGGAGGCACCGAGCTTGTGGTGCGCCTGCCGGGACAGGCGCCGGTGCGCGACGGAGACCGCCTGACGGTGGCGCCCGACGCAGGCAGCCTGCACCTCTTTGATGCGGCGACCGGACAGCGCATCTAGTCCCGGGGCGGCCCGCCCAGTTCCTGAAGTGCCGCGCGAAACTCAAGAGGCAGCGGCACCGGCCGGCGGGTCTTGGCATCCACATAGACATGGACGAAGAACCCCTCGGCCGAGGCCGTCTCGGCGTCATTGCGGAAGAGGCCCAGCTCGTAGCGCACCGATGAATTGCCCACATGCGCCACCCTGAGACCCCCGGTGATCCGGTCGGGATAGCCCATCTCGGAATGGTAGCGGCAGCCGGTCTCGACCACGAGGCCGATCCGCGCGCCCTGCAGGGGATTGAGCAGCCCGGCCTCGATCAGCCATCCGTTCACCGTCGCGTCGAACAGGGCGTAATGGACGACGTTGTTCAGATGCCCGTAGGCGTCATTGTCCATCCAGCGCGTGCTGTGCTCGCGAAAGGCACGGTAGCCCGCGCGCAGCCCCGGCGCAGGCCGCCGGTCAGACAAGCCCTTCGGCCCGGGCCCAGTCCGCGGTCCGTTCCAGTGCGCGGCCCATCCGTTCGAGGATGCGCGCCACATCGGCTTCGGTCACGATCAGCGGCGGGCAGAGCGCGAGCGTGTCGCCGAGCGCGCGGCAGATGAGCCCCTCCTCGGCCGCAAAGGCCGCGGCGCGCGCGCCCACCTTGCCCGCAGGCTCGAAGCCCCGCTTCGTCGCGCGGTCGGCCACCATCTCGATGGCTGCGATCAGGCCGATGCCCCGGACCTCGCCCACCAGAGGATTGCCGCCAAGAGCCCTCAGCCCCTCCTGG
>NZ_CP090023.1:0-100000 GCF_021391315.1 Cereibacter azotoformans
ATGGCCGAGGCCAAGGGACGGAAGACCGCCGCACGCGGCCGGGTGGAACTGCGCAAGGGGCCGCCCGCGCGCGAACCGCAGGTGCCGCTGCCGCCTTATTTCAACATAGCGCCCGACGCGGCGCTGGCCGAGCTCGAGGCGCCGCTGACCACCGCGGGCTTTGCCGAGATCGCCCGCTCCTGCGCCCAAGGGCGCGAGGATCTCGCGGCGCGCGGGCTCGACGAGGAGGGCCGCAAGAGCCTGCGGCTCTTCTCGACCTGGGAGATCACCCGCTACCTGATCCCCGTCGCCACCGCCCATTTCCGCCGGGTGCTGAAGGCCAATCCCGACCTGCCGCAGGGCATCTCGGAGACCGAGGGCGGGGCCAAGTGGTTCGCCCTCGACGAGGTGCTGCGGCTGCGCGCCCATTTCGCGGCGGAAGGGTCGAAGGCGAAGGAATACCGCCCCTACCGCCCCGCCGGATTGCCCGCCAAGATGGTGGCCGTCGCGAACTTCAAGGGCGGGGTCGGCAAGACCTCGACGGCCGCGCATCTGGCCATGTCGGCCGCGCTCGACGGCTACCGGGTGCTGGTGATCGACCTGGATTCCCAAGGCTCGATGACCTCGATCTTCGGTGGCCGGGTGGCCGACGAATGGGGCACCGTCTTCCCCCTCCTCGCCCGCCACTACGCCGGCCACCTACAGTCCGAGAACCGGCTGCGCGTCGCGCGCGGCGACCCGCCGGTGCCGCTCGACGAGACGCTGAACGAGGCGCTGAAGATCCGCGCGGGCGACCTCATCGCGAAGACCCACTGGCCCAACATCGACCTGATCGGCGCGCAGCTGAACCTCTACTGGGCCGAGTTCCAAATCCCGGTCTGGCGGATGCAGGGGCGCAGCTGGAAGCTCTGGGACGCGCTGACCGATGTGCTGGCCGAGGATGGCGTGCTCGACGGCTATGACGTGATCTTCATCGATACCCCCCCAGCGCTCGGCTACCTGACGATCAATGGGCTCGCGGCCGCCGACATCCTGCTGGTACCGCTCGGGGCCTCGTTTCTCGAGTTCGACTCGACGGGGCGCTTCTTCGACATGCTCCATTCGACCTTCCGCTCGATCGAGGAGGGCGAGAACATCGCCGCGCGCGCGCTGGGGCGCGAGGAGTTGTCCTTCGAATGGGATGCGGTGCGGGCGGTTCTGACGCGCTACGACGGGGCGCAGCAGGGCGAGATGGCGGCCTTGATGCAGGCCTACATGGGCCGCACCATGGCGCCCGAGCGCCAGGATTTCACCGCGCTGATCGGCCAGGCGGGCGAGCAGGTGAACGGCATCTACGAGGCCGATTACCGCGACTTCAACCGCGACACCTACATCCGCGGCCGCGAGACCTTCGACGCCACCTACGCCGCCTTCAAGCGGCTGCTGGTCGGCATCTGGCGGCGCGAGGAACTGGCGGCGGCCGAGGCGGCGGAGTGAGCCCCCTGCCCTGCCCGTTTCACGCAGGAAACTAGGGATGAATGTTTCGCGCGCGAAACAAATGACGCCCGCTCCCTGCGGTAAGCAGGGGATGATGATCTTGCGCGAGAAACGGACGACAGGCCTTTCGCGCGCGGAACAAATGGCGGCGACGAGCGGCGACAGGGCCAGCGATTTGTTTCGCGCGCGAAACAAATCCGCCGCCCGAGGGACAGGAGAGACCGGCCCATGGCCAAGCGCAAGCGACTGACAGTGCCGCCCCTCGGCGGTTCCGCCCCCACGGCGGCCCCCGAGACCAAGTCGATGATCGGCCCCGGCCTCGCGCCCGCGCCGATCAGCCGGGTCACCGGCGAGGCGGCGGCGACCGCCGCGCTGCGCGAGGTGGCCGAGGAACTGACCTCGGCCCGCAGCGAGGGCCGGCTGATGCTGCGGCTGGAGCTGGACCGGATCGAGGAGGGCTGGCTGGTCCGCGACCGGCTGGGTATCGAGACCGAAGAGCTGGCAAGTCTGATGACCAGCCTCGCGACCCATGGCCAGCGCAGCCCGATCGAGGTGGCCGACATGGGCGAGGGCCGCTTTGGCCTGATCTCGGGCTGGCGCCGGGTTACCGCGCTGCGCCGCCTGCTGGCCGAGACGGGCGAGGAGCGCTTTGCCACCGTCCTCGCCATCCTGCGCCGCCCCGACACGGCGGCCGCGGCCTATGTGGCGATGGTCGAGGAGAACGAGATCCGCCTCGGGCTCTCCTATTTCGAGCGGGCGCGGATTGCGGCCAAGGCGGTCGATGCCGGGGTCTTCGCGACCGAGAAGCTGGCGCTCCAGCAGCTCTATGCCTCGGCAAGCCGGGCCAAGCGGTCCAAGATCGGCTCGTTCCTCGGGATCTACCATGTGCTGGACGGCGCGCTGCGCTTTCCCTCGGCCTTGCCCGAGCGGCTGGGGCTGGCGCTGGCGCGGCGGCTTGAGGAGGAGGCGGGCTTTGCCGCGCGGCTCGTGGCGGCGCTGGCCGCGGGCGCACCGGATACGGCCGAGGCCGAACTGCAGCTGATCGCCGATCAGGTGGCGGCGGAGCCGGCGACCGAGACGCCCGCGGCCGAGGCGGGGCAGGGCGCGGACAGGCCTGTGCCGGACGCGGCCCGGGCCCCGCGGCCGAGGTCGGCCGCTCCGGCGTCCGAGGTGCGGCCGGGGCTTTTCCTGAAGGGCGCCGCGCGTGGAGAACTGGTGCTTTATGGTCCGGCGGTGGACGAGGCCTTCTGCGAACGGCTGCGCGACTGGCTGACCGCCCAGGCTTGAGCCGCCCGGACCGGCGACCCGAGGACGGCCGCGGTGCGCGCCGCGAGACCCGGACGGGTATGGATCCTCGGGGTGCCGCTCCGGTGCTGGTGGGGGCTCGCCTGCCGAGGGCCACGCCAGAAGCAGGCCCGAGCCGATCTCGCGCCCCATGCCCGCCAGATCGCTGCGGAAGCGCATCGGCCGGCCCTGTGTAACCAGTCCATCAGGTAGGCGCGCGCGGGTCGGGCAGTCCCGCGAATTACGCATAATAGGCGCCGCGGCAACGGTTGTAGGCCGCCATCAGCCGGGGCAGTTCGGCCATGATCGTGCCGGACAGTGCGGCGCGGGCGGGTCGAAGAAGGCGGCTCGGCCGCTCCAGCGCCGTGCGCCGGACCGAGAGGTTGGCGCCGTGGAAGATGCCGGTTCGACGAGGGCCTGCGGGCACGACCGCCAGCGCCTCGCGCTCGTCAATGGTGACATGCGCGTGAGAGGGATCGTGCGGCAGGATGCGCCCGCCCCCTCCTCGGGATGGTCGGCAAAGGCCGTTAGCGCCCCTCGAGCCTCGCGCCAGACGAAGTCGCGCGCTGCGCCGAGGCCGATCCGATCGTGACGCAGCATCCGCAGTTGCCGCCAAGAGTGCCGAAGGCGCGGATCGCCGTGGGCGTCATGTCGCTCGGGGCATTGCCGATCACCAGCACCTTCCAAGGCCACCGCTTCGGATCGCGGCCAGTGCTGCGAGCATGAGCCGGTGGTCACGGTTGCGGGCGCAGATGACGATCGAGAGGGCGGGCGCCAGCACCGACTGGCCGATCAGCTCGATCAGCCGCCAGGCGACGCGGTAGGTGCCCACCGCCTCGGCCCCGTGCCAGCGGGCGAGGAACAGGTCCTGCACCCGGACGAGCAGCATCCACAGAAGCTGCGTTGTCACCATGCTGGCGCTGAAGCGGAGGATGCCCCTGAGCCGGACCAGCGGAAGCCAGAGCCCGGCCGCCAGCGCAGGCTCTTCCAGGTGAGCGAGACCGTCACCGCCGAGGAAACGGCCGACTGCACCACCAGCGCTCAGATGCCCCAGCCGGCCTAGGCCGCGGCGATGGCGGCGCTGCCCGAGCAAGGCTCGCGGCATGGACTGCAGCGCGAGGCTCTTCTGGCGGAAGTCGCACGCGAGGCGGGCGGCGTGGATCGTGCCGAGCGCCGAGAAGGGTAGGAGGACCGCCAGCCAGCGGACGACGGCCGTCACCTCCTCCTGGCCCACGAGCTGCGCATAAAGGGGGGGGCCGCGAAGGCCGCGGCCCCGGCCAGCGCCGACAGCCCGATCGTCGCCCAGAAGGCCGTGTCGGCCAGCGTCTCGTCAAGCTCCTGCTCGCGGATCACCGCATCGGGCAGGCCCGCGCTCGCCAGGATCCGGGTCCCCTCGCCAAGACGAAGATGCCGAACTCGGCCGGTCCGAGCAGCCGGGCCAGCAGGATGAAGAGGAGGAAGGTGGCCAGATTGGCCAGGCCGACCGCAGGACCGACCAGAGCATGGCTAGGGCCGTCTTGCGTTTCAGCCCGTCCGGCACCGACAGGCCCGTCTCAGCCACGCGCGGACTCCGGGCCGGAAAGGGCGGGGAGGGGGGCCCGAAGGGGCGAACGGCAATCGGATATTGAAAACACAGGCTCCGGCAATGGATCGGCGCGACCATGCCTCATCCGCGGGCGCCTGTATAGGTTGGGCAAGGGCCCCCGGCCGCGGCCGGGGGGGCGCCGGGGGTGGGGTCAGTCGCCCATCCTCTGCAGGACATGGCGGACCGCGGCATCATAGCGCGACGAGCGCGCGCGCGCCTCCGCCAAGGGGCCGCCGGCCTCGCCTGCGGCCAGTTCGGACCTGAGTTGGCGATGCATCCAGACCTCGGTCAGCGCCGCATTGGCGGCAAAGATCGCGGTATTGAGCGCGCAGACGCCCAGGAAGACCGCGCGCAGCGCCGCCGGCACCCGCCCGGACAGGGCCAGGAACAGCAGCAGGAGCGCCGGCGCCAGCATGGGCACCAGCCGCGCCCACCAGGGCTCGGGGAACAGGACGACGGCCGCCGTGCAGATCGCGGCCACGACGAGGAGATCCTTCTGCAGCCGCGAGAGGGGCCCCGGCCGGTAGATCGCCAGGAAGACCGCGGCCAGCACGAGGGTGCCGCTGAAGAACGGGCCGAAGCCGCCGGTGCGGGGGTCGGTATCGGCGCTGTCCAGCTCCTGCCAGGTGAAGGTGAAGGGGATCTTCAGCTGTGCCGGCAGGTCGCAGCAGGAGATCGGGCCGGTGACGCCGAACACCAGATGGGCGAGGTCCGACAGATGAGAGCCGTTCTCGATGTTCTTCGGCATCAGGTTGCCGAGGATCATGCCGGAATCCGGCAGCAGCGTCCCGTATTCGAAGACATGGGTCGCGTAGGGGCGGATGTTCACGAAGAGCACCAGCGCCGCCGCCACGAGGCCCGTCACCAGCGTCGCGCGCGCTTGGCGCCGCTCGGACCGGGCCAGCTCGCAGGCCAGCGCCCCGCAGAAGAAGACGGTCAGGAAGAAGAGCGAGGAACTCTTGACCGAGCCCAGAAGCACCGCCAGCGCCACGATGGCCAGGGTCGTGATCCGGGGGCCGAAGAGATGGTGCGGCCGGCGGATCAGCAGCAGCGCCAGCATCAGGAAGAGCGTGCAGACCAGCCCGTCCACCATCCCGCTCAGGAACTGGCCCACCATGACCGGCGAACAGGCGATCAGCGCCGCCTGGATCGGGATCTCGCGCGGCAGTGGCCGCCCGGCCTGCAGCCGGTCCTCGGACAGCAGCGTGAGCGCCAGCAGGAAGAGGCTCGTGACCGCCAGCCCGTTCAGGATGACGCCGGGGTTGATCGGCTCGAAGGCTGCCAGCGCATAGGCCATGAGGCGCCAGCTGCCGGAGGGATAGATGTTCGACCAGAGCGAGCTGCCCTGGTCGAAGATCACGTTGCGCCCCTCGCGGATCTCGAGCGCGGCGGGAAGGTGGTAGCGCATCCCGTCGTGCGAGACATCGACCGAGACGAGGGCGATCAGGCCGAAGAGCAGCAGCCCGCCCGCCAGGGCCGCCAGCGCCACCGCACCGAAGCGGTGCAGGAGGAGCGGCAGGGCCGCGAGGCCCAGGCCAGCGGCGGCAAGAAGCTGCGCGCCGTAGGGGATCCGCAGCAGGTCGCTCGAGGTGCCGAGGACCAGCAGGGCGGCCGCAAGGATCATGAGGGCCAGATGCGCCCCGGTGATCCGGGCCAGCCCGGTCATCAGCGCCTCGGGCGAGCGGAGGGGCCGGCCTGTCGCCGCCGGTGTGGACGGCCGGGATCGGGCAGGAGTGTCCGTCACAGTTTCAGCCTCTTGAACAGCGCCTCGGGCAGGGCGCGGATGATGGCCATGATGAGGCGCCAGACCGGGCGGACATAGATCACGTCCTGGCGGCGCCCGATCGCGCGGGCGACGGCTTCGGCGACCTCCTCGGGCCGGGCGGTCAGCCGGGCGGGCAGGTTCATGCCCTCGGTCATCCGGGTCGCCACGAAGCCCGGAAGGACGGTGATCACCTGCACGCCCTTGCGGGCGAGCCGGTTGCGCAGGCCCGACAGGAAGGCGGTGTAGCCCGCCTTGGCCGCGCCGTAGATGTAGTTCGTGGCGCGTCCCCGGTCGCCGGCGACCGAGGAGATGCCCACCAGCGTGCCCCGCCCCTGCGCCTCCATCCGGTTGGCCAGTTCGGCGAAGACCATGGCGGGGCCCTCGAAATTCGTCCGCAGGACCGCCAGCGCCGCCGCCGGATCGCGTTCCGAGGCCGCCTGCGCGCCCAGAAGGCCCACGGCCGAGACGGCGATGCCCGGAAGGGCGGGCAGCCCGTCGAGGAAGGCGGGGATGGCGGCGATGTCGCAGGCGTCGAACTCGTGCAGCGTGACCGCCACGGCGTGGCGCAGCTCGAGATCGCGGCGGTCCGCCTCCAGCCGGGCCGCGTCCCGCGCCGCCAGTTGCAGCGGATGGCCGTCGGCGGCCAGGCGGCGGGCGATGGCCCGGGCGATGTCCGAGCCCGCGCCGAGGATGAGAACCGGGTCTTTCGTCACAGATCGAGCCTTTCGGATTGCGCGCTGCGGAAGGCGGCGGCCAGCCCCGCCCCTGCCCGCATCGCGGTGAAGTGCGCCACCCGGGGGTCCGAGGCGGCCAGTGTCGCGGCGCCCATCCGGGCGTCCTTGGCCAGATAGAAGCGGCCGCCGTGATCGAGCACGATCCGGTCGAGCCGCTCCATCAGCGCGAGGCTGCGGCGGCCGACGGGAAAGTCGAGCGCCAGCGTGTAGCCCTCCATCGGGAAGGAGAAGCGGCTCTCCTGCGCGCCGAGCCGCTTGAGCACCGACAGGAACGAGCCCGCGCCCGCCGCGCCGATCGCCTCGATCAGCCGGCGCAGGCCGCGCGCGCTCTCGGCCAGGGGCAGCACGCATTGATATTGCGCGAATCCCCGCGGCCCGTAGATCCGGTTCCAGCCGAGGATCGCGTCGAGCGGGTAGAAGTAGCTCTCCCAGTCCACGAGGCGCGTGCCCTGCGCGCGCAGCCCGTTGCGCCAGTAGAGCGCGTTGAAGGCGCCGACCGTCCAGCCGTTCAGAAGTCCCGGCGGCGCGTCGAAGGGCACGGTGCGGCTGCGGCGCGCCGGGCCCCAGGGATGGGGCCGCTCGCGCGGGGTGAGCTCGGCGCCCGTGGCATGTTCGCCGATCAGCACCAGCGAGCGGCCGAGCGCCGCCCCCTGGCTCAGGCAGTCGATCCAGGCGACGGAATAGGTCGCGGGCCTGGCCTCTTCCATGAGGGCGATGGCCGCGTCGAGATCGGCCGCCGGCCGCGTCTCCTGCCGGATCCAGCCGGTCTCCACCGGCCGCAGCCGGATGGCCGCGCGCAGGATGATCCCGGTCAGCCCCATCCCGCCCAGCGTCCAGCCGAAGAGATCGGCGTTCTCGCCGCGCGAGCAACGGCGGACGGTGCCGTCAGGGCCCATCAGGTCGAGCCAGTCCACGAAGGCGCCGAAGCTGCCGTCGCGGTGGTGGTTCTTGCCATGGACATCGGCGGCGATCGCCCCGCCGAGCGTGACGAAGCGGGTGCCCGGCGTGACCGAGGGAAACCAGCCGCGCGGCAGGAAGGCCGCGATCACCTCGGCCAGCGTCACTCCCGCCTCGGCCACCAGCTGTCCCGTGGCCGGGTCGAAGGCGATCATCCGGTCGAGATGGCGGGTGGCGGAGGTCACCGGGCGGCCCACCGCGGCGTCGCCGTAAGCCCGCCCGTTGCCCCGCGCGATCAGCCCCTCGCCGGCCGCCAGAAGCCGGGCAAAGCCCTCGTCCCCCCGCGGCGCCACGAGCCGCGTCGGCTGCCGGGGAAAGCGCCCCCAGCCGGACAGCGTCACGGGCGCGGGCATGGGATCACCTCCAACGAGGCGCCGGCCGGCAGGGTCGGGGCGAAACGGGCCAGCGCCCCGGCCATCGCAGGTGCCTCGGCCGGGTCGATCAGGTAGAACGAGACCTCGTCGGAGCCGGCGGTGACGAGGCTCGTCCGAAGGACCGCCATGCGGCACCAGGAGGGGGGAACCCGCCCCTTGAACCAGCGGTCGTAGATCATCGCGTAGACGGCGCCCTTCCGGTCCGCAAGCTCTGCGATGAGTTCGGGGGTGAGGCCGCCGGCGCTGCGCGTGGCGCGCCGCACCTCCTCCGAGCCGAGCCCCCAGAGATCCAGCACATGGCCGTCGTTCCGGTAGGCGACCCAGCCGAGAGCGTTCACCGCCACCGTCCGGGGAAAGAATTCGGTCGTGAACCGGTGCATCTGGTATTGCTGTTCGAAAATGTTGCGGGACGCGGCGGGCGTGTCCTTCGCCGGCGTAAGGAAGGGAACCGCCACCACGCCCAGAACCGCAAGGGACACCGTGGGCCCGGCCCAGACGGGCCGAAGCGTGGACAGGGCCCGCCCGCCGGCCGCCGTCAGCGCAACGAGCGCAAGGGCCACGGCATAGGGCTCATAGCGGCCGAGCCAACCGAACTTCCCGAAAATGAGGTGCGCCCCGGTGGCGGCAGTCGCCACCGCCGCCACCGGTCGACCGGGCCGGGACACCGCCGGAGAGACGGCCAGAAGGCCCGTCAGCAGGGCGGCGCCCAACCCGGCGGGAAGGCGCAGACCTTCGGGCAGGGCCTCGAGCAGATGATCCCAGATCAGCCGCGCGACGAGCCAGACGGCCGCCCCCTGCGCGGTCAGCGACAGGCCGAGCGCCCCCGCCGCTCCGGCCCCGAGGGCGACGAACGGCGCCAGAAGAAGCGTGTAGAGGATCGAGGAGGAGGGCGAGGACGTCTGGGGGAAGTTCACCCCATAGCCACCCTGCAGCAGGGTCTCGGCCACGGCCAGATGGAGGTAGGGATCATCGAGCGTGAAGATCAGATGTCCGTCGGCCGCCTGCCACGCCTTCCACACCACGAAGGCGCTGAGGAAGAGGAAGATCGCAAGGCAGAGGGTGGCGAACGTCCTTCCGGTGAGGGCTCCGCGTTCGCGGGAAAGTTCATTCGAGCTGACGGAAAACATACTGCTTGTCCAAGTTGTACTTGACCACATAACCGACGGCGAGACCCAGCACCGCGCCCGTCTCGCGCGCGGCATGGGTTCCGCCGATCCACCAGAAAAGCGTCTCGGTGCCCCAGAAGAGCGCCGTCGTCGCCACACCCATCAGCGTGTAGAGTGAGAACTTGCGCCCATGCGCGCCGAGGCCCGCCGCGCGATCGAAGAAGATCCACTGCTTGTCGAGCAGATATTTCACCACCAGCCCGACCAGCGTGCCCATCGCCAGCGCCGGCAGGAAGAGGCGCGCCTCGCCGCCGCCCAGCAGCACCAGTCGCTGGGTGCCCAGATTGGCCAGCGTCGCCAGCACCGCAAAGAAGCCGTAGCGCAGGACGAGAGTGCCGAGGCTCACACGAGCCTCCCCGACGCCACCAGCGCGAAGCTGAGGATCACCAACCCACAGATCCGGCTCACCCGGTCGCGTGCGGCGAAGATCACCGGATCGTCGTGCATCTCGCCGCGGTGGGTGATGAGCGCCGTGCGCGACAGCCAGTAGAGCAGCACCGCGCAGATGCCCCAGAGCGCGGCCGGATGGGGATAGAGCTCGACCACCTCCGCGGCGTTGACATAGAGCGCCATGACCAGCACCGATACATAGCCCGCCGCCACCGACATGGCGCCCACCAGCGGCAGATCCTCGACCCGGTAGCCGCGCCCGCGCGCGATCTCCTGCCCGCGGCGCAGCGTGTCGATGAGTTCCGCCTGCCGCTTCACCGCCGCCAGCGACAGGAAGAAGAACATCGAGAAGGCCAGAAGCCAGACCGAGAGCTCGATCCCCGTCGCCGCCCCTCCGGCGATGATGCGGATCGTGTAAAGGCCCGCCAGCACGCAGATATCGATGATCGCGCGGCGCTTGAGCACGAAGGAATAGGCGAAGGTGACCACGAGATAGCCCAGCATCACCGCGGCGAAGGTCGGCCCCAGCGCCAGCGCCGCCAGCGCCCCCGCCGCGATCAGCCCAAGGCCGAGCGCGCCCCCCCGCGCAATGGGCACCGCGCCCGAGGCGAAGGGCCGGCGGCGTTTCCTCGGATGCGCGCGGTCGGCGTCGAGATCGATCAGGTCGTTGATCACATAGACGCTCGAGGCGATCAGCGAGAAGCCGAGGAAGGCCAGGAGGCTCGCCGCCACCGTTCCCGCCGAGAGGTCATGGGCGGCCAGCATCGGCATGAAGACCAGCAGGTTCTTCAGCCACTGGTGCGGGCGGAGCGCCCGGAGATAGGGGCCGGGGGTCCGGGGCCGGGTCACGAGATGGGCGGTCTCGACCCCGAGGGCCTCGGCCCTGCGGCGCAGGTCGGCCGGCGCATTCACCGTGATCGCGCGCGCCGCATGGCGCCAGACCTCGAGATCGGCCGCGCTGTCGCCCATGTAGGCATAGCAGCCCGCCCCGAAGCGCGCGTTCAGGAAGGCGGCCTTGACCGGCCCCTTGAGGTTTTGCGCCCCGTCCGAGCCATGGGTCTCGTCGAACAGGCCCAGATGGGCGGCGATCGCCTCGGCCAGCGCCTGATCCGAGGCCGTCACCAGCACCACCCGTCCCCCGCCGTCCCGCCAGGCCGCGATCTCGGCGATCACGCCCGGGTCGTAGGGCAGCAGGGTCACGTCCACCGCGGCCGCGGCGGCCAGCACCCGCTTCAGCGCGGCCTTGCCGCGCAGCAGCGCCAGCCCGGCCCGGACGGGGATCGTCCAGTCGCGCCCGACCGCCGACCAGAAGGTCTCGTGCAGCATGTCGGAGGCGAGGAGGGTTCCGTCGAGATCGACGACGAGAACCGGAGAGATCGCGGCCGCCACGGGCAGCGGGGCGGGATCGGGAAAGCTCCGCGAATGAGCGGACAGGGTATCGGACTCCATGCCGATTTCCTCGTAAAGAACATCATTGAATAAATCCGGCGGGGTCGCCGTGCAGAAAAAGCAGAGTATCCGCATAACATCGCAGGATCGTGACCGCGGATCAATCCCGATCGGGATTCCGGCCGGCCATGGGGGCGGCTTGTCCGTTTGCCGGGCGGTGCCGGGCCTCCTGCCCGGAAAAGCGGCGCGCGTCCGACGGGTGCGGCCGTGGCGGGGCGCCTCCGGGGCCGCCGGGCGCCGGATCAGGCCAGCATCGGGTAGGTCAGGCCGAACAGCAGAAGCAGCGCCGGGGGCAGCATGATCATGCCCCGCCCCGGCTGGTTCGCGCCGCAGCGGATGACCAGAAGCGCAAGGCTGCCGCTGAAGAGCAACGCGATCCCGAGGATGCCGTGCGCCGCCCCCGTGGGGGTCTGGCCGAGGCCCGCCGCCGCCAGACCCAGCACGAAGACGAGATAGGCCAGGAGGATCAGGGTGAGCTTCCGGCCGTCGCGCATGTCCCGTGTCCGGGTCGCGTCGTGATAGGCGCGCAGCGGATCGCCCGGAGGCAGGGCCGCGATGAAGTCGCGCCGCCTGAGCCCGATGGCAAGAAGCACGACCGCGACGAGGCAGGCGGAGGGTGCGGACAGAAGATGGATGGGCATGGGCTCCTCCGAAGGTCCTGCGGGTTCATGCGGATGGCGGTCCCCGGAGCTGCGGCCGGTGGGGATGAGGCGGGGCCGTCCGGGCCCGGCGGAGCCCCCAGCATTCCAGAGACGGCGGCATCCTGATTTGATCCAGATCAAAGGAACCTTTATCTCCGGTGCGCCCCACCTCCGGCGGGCGCGCGGGGCGGCCCTCCCGTCCTTCGTCCCGTCCGATGTGAAGGCTCGCCCTGCGTGAGGGCGGCGGCGGCCAACGAGAAGAGCCCGTAGGCGGCCAGCGACCGTCGGGCCGGGGTCGGCCCGCCCATCCGTGCCGCGGCCAGGCAGAAGGCCGCCCCCTGCGCCGCGTCGAGCATCCGGTGCTCGTCGAAGCTGATCAGCCCCGGCGCCTCGGGCCGGTAGCGGGTGGCCAGGCTGTAGGCGGCCACGCCCGCCCCGGCAAGGAACAGCGGTTCGGAGAGAGGGCGCGGCCAGCCGAGAAGGCGCGGCCCGGCCATCAGCGCCACGGCCGAGAGGCCGTCGAGCGCGGCATGAAGCGCGAGCGGGATCACCGGCCCGTCCTCCCGGAACGGGCACGGGCCGCCGGCGGGGCAGCGCGGAAAGGCTGCATCAGGTCCATCCCTCCTCCTTTCGGTGCGAGCGCGCGCAACCGCCGGGGCAAGGGTCTTGTTCCGGCTCCTCCCGGAAGGCCGGGCGTGAAGGCGTGAGCGGCCTGCGGATCCGGCCGCCCGGGCTCAGGCCGGCTTGCGGGCGATGATGCAGGGGGCGTGGCGGCTCCGGCCGAAGGTGCGCTCGTCCTCGATCTCGAAGCCGGCCGCGCGGATGGCCTCGCGGAGCGCGCGGGCCGTGAGCGCGCGGGCCGGCGGGAACAGGCCGAAGAGCCGCAGGAGCGGGATCAGCAGCCGCAGGCGCCGGCTCATGTCGCCAAAGCACCAGGTCTTGCTGATGAAGAGCCCACCCGGCTCGAGACGGGCATGGATCCGGGCGAGCGTCGCCTCGAGATCGGGCACCAGATGCAGGAGGTGAAAGGCGCAGACCACGTCGAAGGGACCCCCCTCGACGGCCTCTCCGGCCTCGGCCCGGGCGAAGCGGACGCTGGCCGGCGCCGGTTTCGCGCCGGCGATGCGGATCATCTCGGGCGAGGCGTCGGTCGCCCGCCAGAGGGCCACGCCGCCGCCGAGCCGCAGCGCGGTGCTGCCGGTGCCGCAGCCGATCTCTAGCACCCGGTCCGAGCGGGCAAGATGGGCGGCGACATGGGCGAGCGTGTCCTCGTAGGCCTCCGGCTCGCGGACGGGCCGCGCCGCATAGCGGTCGGCCACCCGGTTCCAGAACGCAAGGCCCGGCGTGTCGGTCATGTCCCGTCCCTCCTCCCGGATGCGGCCCTCGCGCTCATGGGCCGGACGGGGGCCGCTGTCTGTGACCTTGTCACGCCGGGGCCGCAGCCGTCGGGGCCGGGAGACGTCCGGATGCGGGATCGCCTATTCCGTCCAGTGGTCGGCCACCCAGGAGGTGGGCTTCATGTAATGCCGCAGGTAGCGCCAGCGCGATCCGTCCTCGTGCCGCGTGGCCAGCCCCTTCAGATGCTGGCCCAGCGTCCAGCCCTCGCGGTGCACCCAGCCGCCCTGGATCGCATGTTCGGGATGCACCCCGCCGGGGAAGATCACGATCTTCGTGCCCTGCGGCAGGCGCGGCGGCAGGGCCAGGTTGAGCGGGAAGGGCAACATGCACTGGTAGCGGAAATGCCTCACCCAGGCCTTCGGGAACAGGTCCACCCCGCCCGGCGCATTGCGCGTCACGAAGCGCTGCTCGAAGCGGTATTCGTCGGCCACCCCCTGCGGATCGGCGAGGAACCTCTCCTGCAGCGGGGCCAGCGCGCCCACCGGAAAGCGGAAGACCGAGGTCTGGCCCAGCCGCTCGAAGGGCTTAGCGGGGTTGCGCGCCAGGATCACCCGGTCGGGGTCGCCATAGGTGAAGAAGTCGTCGAGCGAGCCGGTGATCACCAGATCGAGGTCGAGAAACAGCACCGGCCCCGTGAGCGAGCCGAGCGTCGGGCTCCAGAGGCGCGCCTTGGGCCACTTGCCCTTGGTGTTCTTCGGCATGACGAAATCGAGCGGCGGCAGCGGCTGGCAGTCCACCTCCGGCCGGATGCCGGTGTCATTGTCGGTGAAGCAGGTGAAGGTGAAGGGCGGCGTGATGTTGCGCGCCACCATGGCGTAGAGCCGGTTGATGAAGCGGGGGCCGTATTTCGTGCCCCAGTTGATGCAGATGACCTGCTTGAGCATCCTGCCGTCCTTGCCGTTGACATCCTGCCGGCCCGTCGCCTGCCGGCCCCGCCCGACCGATCCACGCCCGGTCCTGCCGAGAAGTCGCATCCGCTCCGCGAAGTCAAGTGCAGCCGGCGGATGCCAGCCCCTCCGGGCCGGCCGCGCCGCCCGCCGCCGATGACGCGGCCGACTGCGGCCGGTGTCGGGGCCCTGCGGGCCGCCCCGCCCATCCCGCGCTTGCGGCCCGTCCCCCCGGTTTGTATCCAGTCGGCGACCGGATGATCCCGAGGAGCCCGCCATGATCGATGCCGTGATCACCTGGGTTGACGGCTCCGACCCCACCCATCGCGCCAAGCGCCTGCGCCATCAGGCGGCGGCCGGCATCCATCCCGAGGCCGCCGCCGCCACCCGCTTCGCCAGCGACGGCGAGATCCGCTTCTGCGTCCTGTCGATCCTGCGCTTCTGCCCGTTCGTCCGGCGCATCCATGTCGTCACCGACAACCAGCATCCCGCCGTGCTCGATCCCCTTCTGGCCGATCCCGCGCCCCGGGACCGCATCCGGGTGGTCGATCACCGCGCCATCTATGGCGAGCATGCCGACCTGCTGCCGGTGTTCTCCTCGCTCTCGATCGAGAGCATGATCCATCGGGTGCCCGACCTCGCGCCGCGGTTCATCTATCTCAACGACGACATCTTCATCGGCCGCCCGCTGGAGGAGAGCCATTTCTTCGAGGGCGAGCGCGCGGTGCTGCGCGGCCGGATGCGGCGCTTTCCGAACCCAGTCTGGGCGCGGCTGAAACGCTGGATCGGGCGCGACCGCCCCGGCTATGTCGCCGCGCAACGGGCGGCGGCGCGGCTGGCGGGCGCGACCTCGCACTATCTCGTGGTCGGCCATCAGCCGCATCCGCTGCATCGGGACATGCTGGCGCGCTTCCATGCCGGGGATCCCGAGGCCCTGCGGCGGCAGGCGGGCCACCGTTTCCGCTCGGCCGCGCAGTTCTCGCCGATCGGCCTGTCCAACCATCTCGAGATCGCGGCCGGGGCGCGGGTGCTGCCGGCGGTCGATGTCGGCTACATCCGCCCCGGACGCCCGACCGGCGCGGCCCTCGAAACGATCATGGAGCAGCTGAACGCCGGGGCCTTCTCCTCGTTCTGCGTGCAGAGCCTCGACGCCATGCAGGAGAGAGACCGGGCCGTGGTGCTGGCCGGTCTGGAACGCCGCTACGCCCGGCCCCTGTAGCGCCGGCGCCCCCTTCAATCGCCTGTCCGATGCGCGGCTTCGCGGGCGCACCAACCGCCGGACGTCCGGAGGCTGCGCCGGCGAACCGTCCTGTTCAGCTCCGGGCAGGCCCCAGGATCGGCCAGAGGACTCCGGCCGGCCGCGTCAGGGGCGCGGCCGACCCCTGCCTCGGGCTCGGGAACAGTTGGCCGGGGCGGGTGTTCAGGGGCCAAGCAAGGTCACGTGGCGGGCCTCTGCCGAAGAGGCGGGCAATCGGTCGATCGGATGATCTCTCTCCGGTTGTTGCCAAAAGGGCAATCACGGAGTAACCTTTTCTCATGAGGAACCCAGGATCATCCAAGGAACCCCATGGCCGCGCGCCGCTAGTCGTGAGCTTCCTGCTCGGCGCCCTGGTGGGGATCCCGATCGGCATGATCTGGAGCTGGCTGGATTACGGCAGCTTCGAGCTTGGCTACATGAGCAACCATGTCCTTGGCGCGGCCCTGATGGCGGGCCTGATCGCGCTTGGCATCACGCTCCTGCGGCGCTGGCTCCGGCGCAACCCGATGTGAGGCGAGAGATGGCCGAGGACCCCCCCCGCACCACCGAGATGACCCGCACCGGCAGGAGAGGCGAGCTGTTCGTCTTCTTCGTGCTGGCCGCGGTGATCTGGCCGTTCCTGTCCATCGCCTTTGTCGGCGGCTACGGCTTTCTGATCTGGATGTGGCAGATCGTCTTCGGCCCGCCCGGCCCCCCGGTCTGAGGCGGTCATGGCCCTCAACCGCCGCAGCTTCCTTTCCGTCGAACTGACGGAGCATCCGGCGCCGATCCGGCCGCCCTGGTCGCGCGAGGCCGACATGGCGCGCTGCACCGGCTGCGCGGCCTGCGTCGAGGCCTGCCCCGAGGCGATCCTGCTGATGGAGCGGGGCCTGCCGCAGGTGGCGTTCGGCCGCGGCGAATGCAGCTTCTGCGGCGCCTGTGCCGAGGCCTGCCCCGAGCCGGTCTTCGACCTGACCCGCCCGGCCTTCACGCAGGTTGCCGCCGTGAGGGCGGGCTGCCTCACCCTCGGCGGCGTGGCCTGCATGGCCTGCGCCGACATCTGCCCCGAGGCCGCGATCCGGCTCCGGCCGCGGATCGGCGGGCCGGCGGTGCCGGAACTGGCCGCCAGCCGCTGCACGGGCTGCGGGGCCTGCGTGGCGATCTGCCCGGCGGATGCGGTCGGGATGCAGGAAAGGGAGGCGGCCGATGCCTGAGGCTCAAGGGCACATCTCGAGCGCGATCCTGCGCGTGCGGCCGGGCGACGAGGCCCCTGTCGCCGCCCGCGTTGCGGGCGTTGCGGGCTGCGAGGTGGCCATCGCGCAGCAGGGCCGGCTCGTCGTGCTGATCGAGACCGCCAGCCGCGGCGCCACCGGGGCCGCGCTGACCCAACTGACGCTGCTCGACGGCGTCCATTCCGCCTGCATGGTCTACGAGCAGGTGGAGTCCCTCAACTCTCTGGGAGAGACGGCATGACCCTGACACGGCGCGATCTGATCAAGGCGCAGGCGGCCGCCACGGCCGCGGCGGCGGCCGGCCTGCCGGCGGCGGCGCTGGCCCAGCCGGTCACCGGCGGCGCCGAGGCGCTGCGCATCCGCTGGTCGAAGGCGCCCTGCCGCTTCTGCGGCACCGGCTGCGGGGTCATGGTGGGCACCCGCGACGGGCAGGTGGTGGCCACCCACGGCGACACGCAGGCCGAGGTGAACCGCGGGCTCAACTGCGTGAAGGGCTATTTCCTGTCCAAGATCATGTATGGCGAGGACCGGCTGACCACGCCGCTCCTGCGGATGCGCGACGGCGTCTATCACAAGGACGGCGAGTTCACCCCCGTCAGCTGGGACGAGGCCTTCGACGTGATGGCCACGCAGGCCAAGCGCGTGCTGAAGGAGAAGGGCCCGCGGGCGGTGGGCATGTTCGGCTCGGGCCAGTGGACGATCTGGGAGGGCTATGCGGCCTCCAAGCTCATGCGTGCGGGCTTCCGGTCGAACAACCTCGATCCCAACGCGCGCCACTGCATGGCCTCGGCCGCGACCGCCTTCATGCGCACCTTCGGCATGGACGAGCCGATGGGCTGCTACGACGATTTCGAACATGCGGATGCCTTCGTGCTCTGGGGCTCGAACATGGCCGAGATGCATCCGATCCTCTGGAGCCGGCTCAGCGACCGCCGGCTCAGCCATGACCATGTCCGCGTGGCGGTGCTTTCGACCTTCACCCACCGCAGCATGGATCTGGCCGACACGCCGATCGTCTTCCGCCCCGGCACCGATCTCGCGATCCTGAACTACATCGCGCATCACATCATTTCGACGGGCCGGGTGAACCGCGACTTCGTGGACCGGCACACGAATTTCGCGCTGGGGGCCACCGACATCGGCTATGGCCTGCGCCCCGAGCACCAGCTTCAACTGGCCGCCAAGGGGGCGGCCGATGCGGGCGCCATGACGCCCGCCGATTTCGATGCCTTCGCGGCCTTCGTGTCCGAATATACGCTCGAAAGGGCTGCCGAGATTTCCCGGGTGGAGCCGGCGCTCCTCGAGGAACTGGCCGAGCTTTACGCCGATCCCGACCGCAAGGTCATGTCGCTCTGGACCATGGGCTTCAACCAGCATGTCCGCGGCGTCTGGGCCAACCACATGGTCTACAACCTGCATCTGCTGACCGGAAAGATCGCGGAGCCCGGCAATTCGCCCTTCTCGCTGACCGGCCAGCCCTCGGCCTGCGGCACGGCGCGCGAGGTGGGCACCTTCGCCCATCGCCTGCCCGCCGACATGGTGGTGACGAACCCCGAGCACCGCCATCACGCCGAAGATATCTGGAAACTGCCCGAGGGGCTTCTGCCCGACTGGGTGGGCGCCCATGCCGTCGAGCAGGACCGCAAGCTGAAGGACGGCGAGATCAACTTCTACTGGGTGCAGGTCAACAACAACATGCAGGCCGCGCCCAATGTCGATCAGGAGACCTGGCCCGGCTACCGCAACCCCGAGAATTTCATCGTGGTCTCGGACGCCTATCCCACCGTGACGGGGCGGGCGGCCGATCTGGTGCTGCCGGCGGCGATGTGGGTCGAAAAGGAGGGCGCCTACGGCAACGCCGAGCGGCGCACCCATTTCTGGCACCAGCTGGTCGAGGCGCCGGGCGAGGCGCGCTCGGATCTGTGGCAGTTGATGGAATTCTCGAAACGCTTCACCACCGACGAGGTCTGGCCCGAAGAGATCCTGACCGCCGCCCCCGACTATCGCGGCAAGACCCTCTTCGAGGTGCTGTTCGCGAATGGCACGGTGGACCGCTTCCCCGCCTCGGAGGTGGACCCGGACTACGCCAACCACGAGGCGGCGCTGTTCGGCTTCTATCCGCAGAAGGGCCTCTTTGAGGAATATGCCGAGTTCGGCCGCGGCCACGGCCACGATCTGGCGTCCTTCGACAGCTATCACGAGAACCGCGGCCTACGCTGGCCGGTGGTGGACGGGCAGGAGACGCTCTGGCGCTACCGCGAGGGGCATGACCCTTATGTGAAACCCGGCGAAGGGGTCAGCTTCTACGGCAAGCCCGACGGGCGGGCGGTGATCTTGGCCGTGCCCTACGAGCCGCCGGCCGAAAGCCCGGACGAGGATTACGGCTTCTGGTTGGTGACGGGGCGGGTGCTGGAACATTGGCACTCGGGCTCGATGACGCTGCGGGTGCCGGAACTCTACAAGGCCTTCCCGGGCGCGGTCTGCTACATGCACCCCGAGGATGCGCGCGTGCGCGGCCTCAATCGCGGGTCCGAGGTACGGGTGATCTCGCGCCGGGGCGAGATCCGCACCCGGCTCGAGACCCGCGGCCGCAACCGGATGCCGCGCGGCGTGGTCTTCGTGCCCTGGTTCGACGCCAGCCAGCTGATCAACAAGGTGACGCTCGACGCCAACGATCCCATCTCCAGACAGACGGATTTCAAGAAATGCGCCGTGAAGATCGAAGCCGTCTGACCGTTGGCGCCCTCATCGCCCTTGCGCTTCTCGTGCCCGCGGCATGGGCGCAGGAGACGCAGCCCATGATGGCGCCGCCGCCGCAGCTGCAGGACGCGCCGCGCCTGACCGGCGCCGAGCGGCCGATGGGCGAGGTGGAGGCCCCACCCCTGCCCGAGACCATCATCGACGACCGCCGCGTGGGGCGGAACTACCCTGAGCAGCCGCCGGTGATCCCGCATTCGATCGAGGGCTACCAGCTCTCGGTCAATGCCAACCGCTGCCTCGAATGCCACCGGCGGCAATATTCCGGCCTTGTCGCCGCGCCGATGATCTCGATCACCCATTTCCAGGACCGCGAGGGCCAGATGCTGGCCGATGTCTCGCCGCGCCGCTACTTCTGCACCGCCTGCCATGTGCCGCAGACCAACGCCCAGCCGCTGGTGACGAACCGGTTCCGTGACATGCTGACGATGATGCCGGCCAGCGGCGGGGCCCGGTGACATGCGGCTTCCGGGATTCATCCGCCGCTTCTGGGCGATCGCCACCTCGCCCTCGAGCTTTCTCAGCGTGGGGTTCCTGACGCTCGGCGGCTTTGTCGGCGGCGTGCTGTTCTGGGGCGGGTTCAACACCGCGCTCGAGGCCACCAACACCGAGACCTTCTGCACCTCCTGCCACGAGATGCAGGCCAATGTCTTCGAGGAGCTGACCCGCACGGTGCATTACACCAACCGCTCGGGCGTGCGCGCGGGCTGCCCGGACTGCCACGTCCCGCACGAATGGACCGACAAGATCGCGCGCAAGATGCAGGCCTCGAAGGAGGTCTGGGGGCATCTCTTCGGCACGATCGACACGCGGCGCAAGTTCCTCGACCAGCGGCTCCGGCTGGCCGAGCACGAATGGGCGCGGCTGAAGGCCAATGACTCGCTCGAATGCCGCAACTGCCATTCCGAGGTGGCGATGGACTTCGCCCGCCAGACCGACCGGGCGGGGATGATCCACACGCAATATCTGATCCAGACCGAGGGCTACACCTGCATCGACTGCCACAAGGGCATCGCGCATGAACTGCCCGACATGCGCGGCATCGATCCGGGCTGGCTGCCGCCGGCCGAACTGCGCGCGGCCCTGGCGCCCGACCTCGAGGGCCTGCGGCAGCATCTGGCGGAGTAGGGCCCCCGCGATTTCGGGCGCGGCGCGGGATCATGCGCCCGCCGGGGGCGTTTGCCCCGGGTCCAGCTGCGGGATCCGTCCATGCCGCCCTTCTCCGTCCCCCTGCTCGGCGGCAATGGCCGCCAGGTCCTGCGCGTGTCGCTTCAGACCGTGGGGGCGGTCGCCGCGACCTGGGCCGCCCTGTCCTTCGGCCAGTCGCCGCACCTGTCCTGGGCGATGATCGCCGCGCTCCTGACCATCGACAACAGCGCCGACGCCTCGCTGCGCACCGCGCTCGGCCGGGTGGTGGGGGTGGGGATCGGCACCACCGTGGGCTTTGCCGCCGCCGGCCTTCCGGGCCAGAGCGTGCTGCTTCCCCTGCTGGTGGCGGCGGTGGTGACCAATGCCATCGTCGCGCTGAGGCCGCAGCTCAGCTACGCCGCGATCCTGGCCGCGGTCGTGGCGGCCGACCCCCATCCCGAGGCGATCGACATGCTGGAGCAGGCCGCTGCGATCCTCGTGGGCACCCTGATGGGGGCCGCGGCGAGCTTCCTGGTCTGGCCCGTGTTCGGCCGCCAGCGCGCTCGCGCGGCGCTGCGCGATGCGGTGGAGGACTGCGCCCGGCTCTTCGAGCTGATCGAGCGCGGCGTCACCGAGCCCGGCACCGACGAGCGTCAGGCGCTGCACGCGCGCTTCCTGAGCGATCTGGAGACGGTGCATTCCCGCATTGCCGAAACCCGCTTTGCCCCGCGCCTGCCGGGCGGATCGGGGCTGCACGAGGTCGCCTCGGCGGTCGAGAGCCTGTGGCACGCGCTGGTCATCCTCGACCGGGTGGTCAGGCGCGAGGTGAGCGAGCCCGGCCGGGAGCGCCTCGGGCGGCTGCGCCCCGCGCTCGAGCGGATGCGCGCCGAGGTCGGCCCCTATCTTCAGGGCGTGCGCGAGGCGATGGATGTGGGCCGGCCGCAGCCCACCGACGACCGGGCCCTGATCCGGCGGATCGAGGAGGCGCGGCGCGAGACGGATGCGCTGCTCGACGAGGCCCGGGGGCCGGAGGGCCGGTGGCTCCATGCGCTCGGCTTTGCGCTGGACGAGATCGGCCGGTCGCTGCTGCAGCTGGGCGACACCGTGGACCCCCGGGCGGGCCGCGGCAGGGCGGGCCGCGACGGGGCCTGAGGGCCTATCCCTCGGGCCGCGCCATGCGCAGCGACTGGGTCCGTCCGTCCTTGCCCTCGCCGAAATAGATCGTCTGGTGCGGGAAGGGGATCTCAATGTTCCGCTCGTCGAAGATGCGCTTGAGGATCTCGTTGTAGGCGCGGCCCACGCCCCATTGCTTGCCCGGCAGGGTCTTGATGCGGGCGCGCAGCACGATGGCGCTGTCGCCGAAGGAGTCGAGCCCCAGCCATTCGAGATCGGCCAGGATGACGGCCGCATGTTCGGGGCGCCGGCGCAGCTCCTTGAAGGCGTCGAACATCGCCGCCCGGACCTCGTCCACATTCTCGCGGTAGGCCACGCCCATGTCGCAGAGGAAGAACGAGAAATCGCGCATGAAGTTCGACACCATGTCCACCGACGAGAAGGGGATGATGTGGAAGACTCCGTTCAGGTCGCGCAGGCTGACCGAGCGCACCGTCAGCCGCTCGACCACGCCCGAGATGCCCGCGACCGAGACCACGTCGCCCACGTTGATGGCGTTCTCGAACTGGATGAAGATGCCGGTGATGATGTCCTGCACCAGCTTCTGCGCGCCAAAGCCGACCGCGAGACCCAGCACCCCGGCCGAGGCCAGCAGCGGGCCGATGTTCAGCCCGATCTCAGACAGGCAGAACATCAGCGTCACCACGATCAGGGCGATCGTGACCGCATTGCGCAGCAGCGACAGCAGCGTCTGCTCGCGCGAGGTCGCGACATGGCCGAAGGCGGGGTTCAGCCGGTAGTCGATCCAGGAGGTGAGGGCGATCCAGATCGCGAAGGAGGCGGTGAGGATGGCCGAGACCGCCACGACGGTGGCGAACAGGCTGCGGCCGAAGGGACTCTGCAGCCAGAGGCGCACATCGATGAGCCCGGTCGTGTGGAGCGTGAACAGCAGCACCCCCGCCAGGATGAACAGGCGCAGCACCAGCAGCACCTGCGGCACGAACCGGTTCAGCCGCCCCTCGAGCAGCGGTAGCCTCTCGCGCGTCGGGCCGGGCAGCCGCACCCCCCGGGCGATGGCCCGCGCCAGCGCGCCCGACAGCATGAAACCGATGATCAGCACGCCCGCGATGCGCAGCGAGGCGAAGGTCGGCCCCATCGCATCGGTCCCCGAACTGACCAGCGACAGCAAGAGCAGCACCGCCAGATAGGCCAGCGCGAACCAGTGCCAGGACTGGGCCAGCGCCACCAGCGCGGGCGAGCGGCGCGTCACATGGGCCGTCTCCTCCCAGAGGGGCGGCGGCTCGGGGGCGACAGGTTCCGCTTCGGGCGGCGCAGGCGGCTCGGCGCTGCCCGTGGCGATGTCGGCGGCAAGGTCGGGGTCGATCTCCTGCACGGCCGGGGCCGCCGGCACCGCCGGCTCGGGCTCCGGGCGGCTCGGGGCCACCGGCTGCGTCTCGTGCAGCAGCCAGTCGGCGACGGGCCTGCGGTGGCGCACCACGAGGAAGGCCAGGAACAGCACCCCCAGGATCGAGATCAGCGCCGAGACCCCGCGCCCGGCGGCCACCGAGGCGCTGTCATCGACGATGGGCACGATCAGCAGCTGGCCATAGCCCAGAAGCGCGATGCTGAAGCTCATCGCCGCCGAGAGCGTGTGCGCGGCCCGGTCGCCGAGCGCCACGATCCGCAGGTTGCGCGTCGCGGGCGACAGCACGAAGCGCATCGCCGTGCGCGCCAGTTCCACCCCCAGGAAGGCGTTCAGATAGAGCGTCTGGCGCAGGCCGATCTGGCCCGCGTTGCCCAGCACCGCGATGGCCACCACATAGCCGATGGCCCAGGCGCCGATCACGATCAGAATGTCGATGGCCAGCGCGCCCAGATAGAGCAGCACGCGCCCCGTGACGCTCGCCCGCCGGGCCCGCTCGCCCATCCGCCGGTAGGTGGGAATGGCCAGCCGGCGCAGGATCAGGAAGATGGTGGCGGTGGACAGGATCAGCAGCAAGAGTTCGGTGACCGCCCCTCCGAGTAGGCCGAGATCGAGGCCCGCCAGATCGTCGAACAGGTCCGGCGCGGCCCTCAGGGCGGTCCAGAAGTCCTGCACGCTCCGGGCGGCGTTCTCGGCGATGCCCTGGGTGAAGAGCGCGGCCGACCGCCCCAGCGACAGGATCTCGGCCGAGGGCGGGGCGACGGGATCCTCCGCCGCCGCGGTGGCCGCGGCCCGCTCGAGTTCCCCAATCAGCGCGGCGCGGGCGGCATCGTCGCGCAGCAGTTCGAGCAGGGCGGCGGCGGGCGCGGATGGCTCGGCCTCGGAGGCCGCCGGACCGTTCAGCCCCGGGATCTGGGCCAGGGCGGGCGCGAGGCCGGCAAGCAGGAGTGTCAGGGCAAGAAGCAGCGGGGCGGCGAGACAGGTCGATCTTCTGGACATGGCTCTTTCAATGAGTGCGCCGCGCGTCGCTGCCAACCCCTCGGGGGCAGAAAGATGCGGATATCCGGCGCGGAACCTGCAGGAACCGCCCCCTTGCCCGATGCAGCGGGGCCGGGAGGCGGAAGCCCCGGGTCTGAACGGGCCGCTGGATCGGGCCTTGCTCCCCATGGACGGCCCCCATGGACCGGTGGGGCAGGGCCGGGCCGGGCAGTTGCGCCCGCCGCCTGCAGGCAGCCCCGCCGCAAGGCAGGCCGCAGGGCCCGGCCTGCGTTACTCTCAGAGGCCGAAAATGTCGCTCGCCACCAAGGTCGCGCTCCCAGACTGGGTGAAGAGCGCGATCTCGCCATAGGTCGAGCCCGCACTGTCCTGATCGAAATAAAGCGTCCGGGTGTCGGCGCGGAAGATGAAGGTCTCGTTGTAGGGTTTGGAATAGCCCTCCGATGCGCTGGCGATGGTGATGAAGCTCGCGGTGTTCAGCTGGTCGGTGCTGTAGTTGAAATTGTCCGACAGATAGCCGCCGAAGGTCGATTGGACGATGCCGATCCTGTCCACGCCTTTGCATCCAGGTTCAAATGCGGTTTCCAAATTCATGATTTTAGGAGGTCTTGAATTCAGGCTCCGCAGCCTCGTCAATGGGCAACCCTTTCCGGCTGGCCGGCGCCCGGATGGAGCGTCCGACGCCGTTGCGGCGGCCGCTTCGCCAGGCCGGCTCTGGCCGCCGCGCGGGAGGGTCAGACGCCGGTCGAGCCGAAACCGCCGGTGCCGCGGACGGTCGGCGAGAGCTGCGCGACCTCGATCACCTCCGGCGTCTCGATCCTCTCGATGACCAGCTGGGCGATGCGCATGCCGTGCTCGATGGCGAAGGGCTCCTGCCCGAGGTTGACGAGGACCACCCCGACCTCGTCGGTGTAATCCCGGTCCACGATGCCGGCGAGCGTGTCGATGCCGTGCCGGAGGGCAAGGCCCGAACGGGGGCCGATGCGCCCGTAGGTGCCTTCGGGGACGGTGAAGGCAAGGCCGGTCGGGATGAGGGCCCGCGCGCCGGGCCGCAGGGTGATGGTGCCGCTCTCGGTGAACCTGCCGCGCGGAGCGCCGGCTTCGTCCCTGAGGCAGGCCGCGAGATCGTAACCGGCCGCCTCGTCGGAGCCGCGGACCGGCAGACATGCGGTTGTGCTCAGCCTCTGGACTTGCAGTGCCACGATCGTTTCCCTTCTTCAGCGCCTTCGGGAGAATGTCCCGCCCGACATCGAAAGCGCAACGGGCGCGGTTGCAGGTTTCACGCTCATGTTGCCGTCCTGCGGACCCGCCTGCGCGCGCCCCCTGAAGGACCGTCCCCGAGAGGGGATCGCGCGATCCCGCAGGTCGGCCCGGCAACCGCATGGCGCCGTCCGGTGTCGCCGCGCGCCCGATGCGGCGGGGGCGACAGGTCGAGGGGATGCCAGGGCTCCTTTCAGATTTCTCAAGAAGTTGCCCGCGCGCGCAAGGGCGATGGCCCTCCGGCGCATTGTCCTGGAGGGCACGGCCGCAAACAAGACCCCCAAAAAGCATTAACCATTCATCAAATTAATGGTGGAGTGTAATTATTATTACCATTGACGAATCCACTGTCCGGGCGGAGGATCTGCCTATTATGTCTGCCCCGACATGAATGTAGATGTCGGATATTATTTATTTTGGTTTTCGCCATGTTCGAGTGTCGCGCTGCGTCCGGTTTTCCCGTCGGATTGATAAACTGTTCTCATTCCATGACATTTCCCGGGTGTCGGATGGACCCTGCCGTGTCGTCCTGTCCCACAAGCGATCCTGCGCGGGTCCGGCAGCGAAGGCTGTCCGGCCGGTCCGGGTCCGAGCCGGCGGGGCGGTCGTGACACGGGTCGCCCGTCCCGGCCTCGCCCTGCTGGCGGTCGGCCTTGCCTTCGCCCTTTCCCTGCTGCTGCGCGCCGATTTCTTCCTGGAACACGGGGGGGCCCAGGGGCTCGAGGCGACCTATCACACGCTCTGGACCATCGAGGCGCTGGAGACATCCCCGCCGTCGGCGCATCACTTCCTGCCGACGGTGACGCTCGACCCGGCGCCCGGCAATCCGGTCCGCTGGGGATCGACCGTCCCCACCTCGGGCGGAAGCTACATCTACACCTCCTTCCCGCCGCTCGGCTTCCTGGCCCCGATGTATGGGCTGGAGTCGCTCTCGCTGAAGGTGACCTTTTTCAATCTGGCACTGTTCAATGCCCTCGTCGGGCTGGGGGCGGCCCTTGGTATCGGCGGGTTCATGCGGGCCGTCGCCCTGCGGGAGATCCGCAATCCGGCGGAACGCGAGAGGGCGGGCTGGCTGATCTTCGCCGCAATGGCGATCTCCTATCTGTGCCTGCGCGAATCCCTCGTCAGCCACGGCGCCGTCTATTGGCCGCATTCGCTGTCGCAATTGTGCCTTGTATTCGGATCATGGGCCGCATTCCGCCTGCTTTGCGGGCAGCGCGACCCTGTCAGCCTCGGCGGGCTGCTGGTGGCCTGCGCCCTTTATCCGCTTCTCGAATGGACGGGATATGTCTTCAACGTGGGCGTCGCGCTGGCGTTTGCGATCGATGGCCTGGTCCTGCGCCGGAAGGCGCTGCGGCCCGCCCTGGGCCTGCCCTTCGCGCTGGCCGGCGTGACCCTTCTCGCCGGAGGGGGAACCCTCCTGCACTACGTCCTCGCGATCGGCGCGCCGGAGATGATGCGGGCGCTCGCCCATCGCGCCGTTGATCGCAGCCTCCGACCCGACGCGGTCGCCCTGCCGCTCGGCTATCTCGTCTCCTTCGCGGGCCTTCTGCTGACCGGGCTTGCCGCCGCCCTGACGATCCGGCGGAACGCGCTGCTCCGGGGGCGGCCCGAACTGCTCCTGCTGTTCCTGCTGGTGACCTTCCCCATGGTCGAGAACCTCATCATGATGCAGCACGCCACGCAATTCTCCTTCGACCGGCTGAAGCTGGCGCTTCCGCTGCTGCTTGCGATGACGGTGGCGGCGGCCGCGCATGGCCGGACGTGCGTCCGGGCGCTGGTGGCGGGGGCGGGCTTCGTGGTCGTGACCAACGTCGCGACCTTCGAGCTGGACGCCGGCCGCTACGACGCCTGGGGCACCGCCGTCGCGCGCAACGGCGAGGTGATCGGGCGCTTCCGCCGCGATCCGCTGGCCGGCTGCAGCCTGATGGGCGCCTCGGGCGCGGTGCGCGGCTACCTGAACATGGCCTTCCACAGGGACATCTTCGAATTCGTCAGCGCCGACGGGCTGGCCGGCGAGGCGGAGCGGCGGGACAGCTGCGCCCTGGCCTACGTCACGATCGATCCGGTCTTCCCGGACCTGCCCCGCATCGCCTCGATCGAGATCCTCGACCGGGCGGGGCATCCGCTCCGCCGCTACGAGCCCGAGCCGGAGGTCCGGCCATGAGCCGCCCCTCCACCTTTCCCTCCGACAGGCGCCGCGCGCCGCAGGGTGAAGACACATGGATGTGCTGATCGGATACACCGGCTTCGTCGGAAGCCACCTGCGGCGCCAGCACGATTTCGGCGCCCTCTTCAACAGCGCCAACATCGGCGAGGCGGCGGGCGGGCGGTTCGGCACCCTCGTCTGCGCGGCGGCCCCCGGTTCGATGTTCACCGCCAACCGCTGTCCCGAGCGCGACGAGGCCGCGATCCGGGGCCTGATGGACCGGCTCGCCCCGATCCGGGCTGGACTTTGCGTGCTGGTCTCGTCGATCGCGGTGCTGGCCGAGTTCGACGGGCAGGACGACGAGCGCACCGACCGTTTCCAGACGGGGCTCGCCTATGGCCGCCACCGGCGGATGCTCGAGGAGTTCTGCGCCGAGAGGTTCGACCGCTGCCTGATCGTGCGGCTGCCGGCGCTGTTCGGACGCGGGCTGCGCAAGAACTTCCTGTTCGACCTCCTGAACCCGATGCCGACCATGCTGCCGCGGGCCCGGCTGGACGAGCTGGCCGGGCGGCTGCCGGCGGGGCTGCGGCCGGGGCTCGCCCGCTTCTACCGGCCGGACCCGGAGACGGATCTTCTGGTCATCGACCGCGCGGCCCTGGCGGCCAGTGGCCAGCGGGCCGCCCATGACGAGGCGGTGACGGCGCTCGGCTTCTCGGCCGTGCAGTTCACCCATCCCGCGACGCGCTTCCAGTATTACGACATGGACCGGCTCTGGTCCGATATCGGCCTCGGCCTCGGGGCCGGGCTCGAGACGATCCACCTCGCCCCCGAGCCGCTCGAGGCGGGGCGCATCCACGCGGCCCTGACCGGGCGCGAGATGCCGGCCGGCCCGGCGCGGATCCACCGCGAGGACATGCGCACCCGCCACGCCGCGCTCTGGGGCCGCGCGGGGCCCTACATCGCCACGGCCGACGAGGTGCTTGCGGGGCTGCAGGCCTTCTTCGCCGGGGAAAGGGCCCTGGCATGAAGCTCGCTGTCTCGAACATCGCCTGGCCCCCGGCCGAGAGGCTCCGCATCTACCGGCTCCTGGCCGCCCACGGCATCCGCGGGCTCGAGATCGCGCCCGGCCTGTTCCTTCCGGGCAGCGCCCGCCCCTTCGCGCCCTCCGAGGCCGAACTGACGGCGGCGCTGGCCGAGACGCAAGCGGCGGGGCTGGAGCTGGTCTCGATGCAGTCGCTGCTCTTCGGGGTGGAGGGGGCGGCCCTCTTCGGCGAGGCCGGGGAACGCGCGCGGTTCCGCGAGGGGCTGCGGGCGGCGATCACGCTGGCGGGGCGGCTCGGGATCCCGAACCTCGTCTTCGGCTCGCCGCGCCAGCGGGTGATCCCCACGGACATGGATCCGGCCGAGGCCGAGGCGGTGGCGCTGGCCACCTTTGCCGAACTGGGCGAGGCGGCCCGAGAGGCGGGGACGCGGCTGGGGATCGAGTTCAATCCCGCGGCCTACGGCACGAATTTCCTGACCACGCTGGAAGAGGCCGACGCCTTCGTGACGCGGCTCGGCCATCCGGCGGTGACGCTGATCCTGGATCTCGGGGCCATGCACATGAACGGGGCCTTCGACGGAATCGCCGGGGCGGTGGCGGCGGTGAGGGCGCCCATCAGCCATGTCCATGTCAGCGAGCCGGACCTCGCCCCTGCGCCGGCCAGCGCCGGGGCCGCCGCCACCGCCTTGGCGGCCCTCGCCCGCAAGGGCTATGCCGGCTGGCATTCCATCGAGATGAAGCCGCCGCCGGATCCCGGTCCGGCGGTTCTGGAGGCAGCGATCGGCCGGCTCCTGCGGGCGGCCGGCATGGCGGAAGGAAAGGCAGGTGCGGCATGATCCCTATCCGGCGTGAGGATATCTTCGTCTCGGTCTGCATCGCCGACTTTCCGGCCAGCGAGGCGGCGGCGGCGGACCTGCAGCGGCTGTGCGCCGCGATCTCGGCGCGCTTCCGCTACTGGGAGGTGCTGCTGACCGTCCCGGCCGACCGGGCCGAGGCCTGCGAGGCGCTGATGGCGTGCGTGGCCAACATCCGGCTGCTGAAGGTGCGCCACGGCACGCCCTTCTACCGCCAGCGCGTGGCGGCGGCGGCCGAGGCGATCGGGGATGTGGTGGTGGTGGCCGCCATCGAGGAACGGTCCGAGCTGGACATGCCGGCGATGATCGAGACGGCCGCGGCCACCGGCGCCATCGTGATCGGGCAGCGCCGCTCGCGCAGCCCGCTGAACCCGCTGCTCGAGGCGCTGGGGCACAGCGCGGGCTTTCGCACCAGCACCCGCAACATGCTGACGGCGGCCTATCCGCGCACGCTGCTGAACCGGCTGCTGGCCCACCCAGACCCACAGCTCGCGCTGCGCTTCCCCCCGGCGGACCCGGCGCTGCCGGTGCTGTGGCAGAAGGCGGCGGGGCTGTTGCGGCCCTGCCCGCTCTGCGGGCTCGGGCGCAAGCTGGGGCTGGTGCAGAAGCTGCTGGTCAGCACGGCGCCGCGCGTTCTGGCGCTGGTGGGGCTGCTGTCGCTGGCCGTGGCCCTCGCCTCGCTCGCGCTTGCGCTTTATGCGCTGGTGGTCTGGCTCACCTTGAACGACGTGCAGCCGGGCTGGTTCACCCTGACGCTCGCCCTCAGCCTGACGGCCACCTTCCTGTCGGTGGCGATCTTCGGCCTCTCGCTCGGCCTGCAGAAGATGATCGAGGGCCAGTCGGGCGGCCTTGGCGAGGACATCCTCGACGAGCGCAGCTCGGTGGACCTCTTCGGGCAGGTGATGACCGAACTCAACGTCGAGGTGGCCGACGGGGCGGGGGGGAAGGCGGCCCTCGCGCTGCCGGGCCTGCCGCGCCTGCCGGAGCGGAAGACCGCATGAGCCGCACCCCCGACATCGACTGCCTGGTGATCGGCGGCGGCTTCTACGGCTGCTGCCTGGCGCTCTTCCTGCGCTCGGTCACCGATCGGATCGTGCTGGTCGAGGCGGGCGACCGGCTGATGGACCGCGCCTCGCGGGTCAACCAGGCGCGGGTCCACACCGGCTTCCACTATCCGCGCTCGGCCCTGACGGCGGCCAAGTCGATGGTGCTGCACCGCCGCTTCGCCGAGGATTTTCCCGAGGCGGTGCGGTCCGACTTCCAGATGCTCTATGCGATCGCGCGGCGCCGCTCGAAGGTCAGCGCCAAGCGGTTCCACCGGATGTTCGCCGACATGGGCGCGCCCATCGCCCCCGCCACCCGGTCGCAGGCGGCCCTGTTCGATCCGGCCACCATCGAGGCGGCCTTCGCCTGCACCGAGATGGCCTTCGACCATTCCGTGCTGGCCCGGCGCCTGGGGGGGCAGCTCGACGCGCTGGGGCTGGACGTACGGCTCTCCACCGCCGCCGTGCAGCTCGAGGAGCAGGCCGAGGGCGTGGTCGTGCGGCTCTCCTCGGGGGCGGAGCTGTTCGCCCGGCATGTCTTCAACGTGACCTACGCCCAGATCAACAGCCTCCTGCGTCCGGCCGGCCTGCCCGAGGCCAGCCTCAAGCACGAGCTGACGGAGATCGCCCTCGTGCGGCCCCCGGCCCAGCTCGAGCGGTTCGGGATCACGGTGATGGACGGGCCCTTCTTCTCGGTGATGCCCTATCCCTCCGAGGGGCTGCATTCGCTGACCCATGTCCGCTACACGCCGCAGATGAGCTGGACCGACGGGACGAGCGGCCGCTCGGCCTACGAGACCTTCGCCGCCGCCGAGCCGCAGAGCCGGCACCGCCACATGATCCTCGACGGGCAGCGCTACCTGCCCTGCCTGGCCGAAAGCACCTGGGTGAAGTCGATCTTCGACGTGAAGACGGTGCTGGTGAAGAACGAGCAGGACGACGGCCGGCCGATCCTCTACCAGCAGCAGCCGGCGGGTTCGCGGGTGATCTCGATCCTCGGCGGCAAGATCGACAACATCTACGACCTCTTCGACCTCGTGCGGCTGACCCGGCCGGACTGGGCCGGCGCGACCGAGGCCTTTGTCGGCCCGCCCGCGCCCCGCGGCACGCGGGGGGTGGCGTGATGGCGGCGCGGCTTCCGGCCGAGCTGATCCGCTTCGGCCTCGTCGCGGTGCTGGGGCTCGGGGCCGATCTCGCGGTGGCCTGGTGGCTGGCGGTCCTGGCGGGGCTGAGCCTGCCGCTGGCGGCCACCTGCGGCTTCGCCACCGGGGCGGCGCTGAACTACGTCCTGCACCACAGCTGGACCTTTCGGGCCGCGGGGCCGCGGGCGCCCGAGCAGCGGCGGGTGGCGTCCCATGCGGCGCGCCTGCTGCGGTACGGGCTGGGGCTCGGCCTCACGCTTCTGGCGCGGGTGGCGACGGTCGCGCTGGCCAGCCGGTTCCTCTTTGCCGCCGAGGGGCAGGAACTGCCGGCCCTTCTGGCGGGCACCCTTGTCTCCTTCATCGTCAACTATCTGACCAGCAAGCATTTCGTCTTTCAGACCCGAGGGACGCCGCCCCCCTGTGGCCCCCTTCCCGACATCCGGTGACCGCATCCGCGCGATGCGCGCCGATCCGGTCGGCGGGTCCGCACTTTCCGAGGAAACCCACATGAACCAGGTGAGCCGCATGAAGGACGCCGATCCCGCAAGGCCGGGGCCGGAAACCGGGCAGGAGCTGTGGCCGGGGGCCGAGCTTCCGGCCTTCGACAGCGCCATCTTCGCCCCCCGGGCCACGCGCTACCTGCTGGTGATCCCGGTCATCAACGAGGGCGAGCGGATCCAGGGCCAGCTGCGGCAGCTTCACGCCCTGCGGATCCCGCTCGACGTGGCGATCGCCGACGGCGGCTCGACCGACGGCTCGCTCGAGGCGGGCTTCCTGCAGGAATGCGGGGTGCGGGCGCTGCTGACCAGGCGCGGTCCGGGCCGGCTCAGCGCGCAGCTGCGCATGGCCTATGCCTGGGGCCTGGCCGAGGGCTATGACGGCATCCTGACGGTGGATGGCAACGGCAAGGACGGGCTCGAGGCGCTGCCCCGCTTCCTCGAGGCGCTCGAGGCGGGCTTCGACTATGTCCAAGGCTCGCGCTACCGCAAGGGCGGCGCGGCGATCAACACGCCGCTCGACCGCAAGATCGGCGGGCGGCTGCTGCATGCGCCGCTGCTGTCGCTGGCCTCGGGCAACCGGCTGACGGACACGACCAACGGGTTCCGCGCCTATTCGCGGCGCTACCTGGCCGATCCGCGCGTGGCCCCGTTCCGCGACTGTTTCCGCGACTACAGCCTGCTGTTCTACCTGTCCGCGCGCGCGGGCCAGCTCGGGTACCGCGTGACCGAGGTGCCGGTGCGCCGCGCCTATCCGGCCTCGGGCCCCACGCCCACCAAGATGGGCAGCACCGGCGCCAAGATGGCGCTGATGGGCGAGCTGTTCCGCAGCGCGCTCGGCGGCTACCACCCGCCGGCCGCGCGCGGGCTGGCCGGGATCGGCGCGCCGGAGGCCGGGGGCGATGCCGGGCCGGTGCCGCGGTTCTGGCCCTGGATCCTGCCGCTCGTCTTCCTGCTGATCCTCGCCTCGCGGCTGGCGGGCATCCTCGATGCGCCCGACATCTGGCACGACGAGGGGATGCTGATGGCGAACCTGCCCCTGCCCTCCTTCGCGGCGGCCTTCCAGCACCTGCCCTACTTCGCCCAGGCCGCGCCTCCGGGCTACCTGATCCTCGCAAGCGGCGTGATGGCGCTGGCGGGCGAGCATGCCGTCATCGGGCTGCGGCTGCTCAGCCTGGCGGGCAGCCTCGGGGCGGCGGCGGTGCTGGCGCTGGCGCTGCGGCGGGCGGGCGGGGCGATGGTGGCGCCGGTGGCGCTGGCGCTCATGTTCCTCTCGCCCTTCGGCGTGCGCTACGGGATCGAGATCAAGCAATATGCCTTCGAGACCCTGGCCACCTGCCTGATGCTGGCCGCCACCCTGCGGGCGGTGCGGCGCCCGGACGGGGCGGGCCTTGCGCTGCTGGCGGGGGCGGGGCTCGGCCTGCTGCTCTTTTCCTTTGCCGCGCCGGTCCTCTTCGCGGCCCTCGCGGCGGCGGCGGCCCTGCAGCTTCTCGTCGAGGGCCGGCTGCGCACCGAGGGGGCCCGCCGCCTCGGCCTCCTCTTCGCGGGCCTGATGGCGGCGGCGGGCGCCTGGCACCTGGGCGTGACGAAGCCGGTGACGGTGGCGCAGTTCCGTTACTTCGCGTTCGTCTATGACCTGGGCTACCTGCGGCTGCCCTTCATCGACGATGGCGAGGGCATCACGGTCTCGTCCTTCGCGCGGATCATGCTGGGGATGTTCGACCCGTTCTACCGCTTTGCCAGCGAATATCACGCCGCGCGTCCGGTGGCCGTGGTCACGGTCCTTCTGCTTGCGATCGGGATCCTGATGCTGCTGCGCCGGGGGGTGCTGCTGCCGGCCTTCGGCCTGGCGCTGCTGATCGGCCTGCCGGTGCTGAGCCACGCCGGCTTCTACCCGGTGCTCTACAGCCGGCATTTCATCCTGATGCAGCCCATTCTCGCCATCCTGCTGGCCACGGGCCTGCTGTCCGTCCTTGCCTGGGTCGCGGGGGCGGCGGGGATGGCCCGTCCGGCCGGGACGATGCGGCTGGTGGCGGGGTTCGTGGTCCTGCAGGGGGGCGTCGCGATGCTGGCGGGCGTCCATCAGGAAAAGCAGCAGCTGAGCGAGGCCGTCGCGGTGATCGCCGCCCACGCGGCCGAGCCCGAGCCGCTGATCTATGTCGCCCCGACGGCGCAGCCGAACATGCTTTATGTCGCGCCCGGTTTCGGGACGCAGATCGGCTATGGCCCCGGCGCCTTTGATCACGATTTCCACAGGCGATCCAAGATCTCGGAGATTGCCATCGACTATCCCCGCGAGATCGCGGCGCACCGCGAGATCTGGCTGCTCGAGACGCTCGTGTACGATCCTGACCTCGGGCGCGTGGCGGCGTCCCTCAAGCCCCTGGCCGCGGCCTTCGGGCCCTGCACCGAGATGTACCGCTCCGGCTCGTCCCGCGATCTCGGCTATACGCTGGCCTATCGCTGCCGCGCCCCGGACTGAGGCGCAGGGCGCGGTGTCCGCATCACGGCGGCAGCCCGCGGCCCCGATGCCCGAATCAGGCAGGCCCGCGGGCGGTGCAATGACGGGGCGCACTGGCTGCGAAGACCGGAATTGTTCGGATACGCGGGAACAAATCCTGAAAAGGAGGGGGCTGCGGATTTTCCGTTCCCGGAGACGCGGGAACCTGAGGTACCATCCCGGACCACTCCCCGAATATTTTATCTTTCCATAGTAAGGACCCGCTGCCATGAAATTCCGGCTTTCCGTCGCCGCTGCCGTTGCCGGCAGCCTCGCCCTTCCGCTGCCCCAGGCCGCAAGGGCGGATTCCGACTTCGGCAAGGCGATTGTCGGGGGCATGATCCTGTGCGGCCTCACCAACTGCCTCGGCGGCCGGCAGACGCAGGCGGCGCCCCGCAGCGGCGGCGGCGGAGGGGGCGGTGGAGGCAGCCGGACGCAGGCTCCGGCGGCGGATCCGACCGTGCGCACCGACCAGAATGCGCTGAACTATTTCGGCTTCCCCGCGGGCTCGGCCGACGGACGGATGGGCCGGCGCACCCGCGAGGCGATCAGCGGCTATCAGAACTACATGGGCTATCCCGCCACGGGGCAACTCAGCCAGTATGAGCGCGATTCCCTCTGGAACGCCTACAACCGCGCCCAGGCCGGGGGCGGGGCGGCCTATGGCCATGTCGTGGCCGCCGAGGGCAACCGGGGGCTGATCAAGGCCTTCGCCGCCGAGGCCCGGGGCGAGCAGTACCGCCCGCCGGGCTACGCCAATCCCGCCCTGCCGAACCCGCAGGGATATCCCAACCCGCAGGGCTATGGTGCGCCCGGCATGCCGAACCAGCAGGCCTACGGCACCGGCCAGCCGCCCTACGGCGCGAATGTTCCGCCCCCCCCGCCCCTGCCGCCCGTGCCGCCGCAGGCCACGGGCGACCTTCCGGTGGTGAGCGGGGCCCCGAGTGCCCTGCCCTCGCTGCCGCGGCTGCCGGTGCCCGCCGCCGCGGGCATCAGCGCCTCGATGGCCGACCATTGCCGCTCGGCCGAGCTGCTCAGCGACGCCAACGGGGGCATGGCGGTGCCCGGCCGCATCCCCGATCCGGTGCAGGCCCTCGACGAGCAGTTCTGCGCGGCGCGCGGCGATGCGATGTCGCGCTCGCAGCAGATCCTGGCGCAGATGGCGGGCGTCGGCGATGCCGAGATCCAGGGCCAGTGCGAGGGGCTGATCCGCACCATGGCCAGTCAGACCGGCGCCCTCGAGGGCGAGGCCGCCGCCAGCCTGGCGCCGAAGGCCGCGGCCTTCGCCGGAACGCTCGGCGCCGCGCCGCAGGACATGACCAACATCGGCGAGATCTGCCTCGGCACCGGCTACAAGACCGACAATGCCGACATGGCGGTCGCCTCGGCCATGCTGATGGTGGCGGCCGGCCACCAGCCTCATGCCGAGATCCTCGGCCATCATCTGCGCAAGGGGTTCGGCCCCGGCCAGAACCAGACCCGTGCCGCCGAATGGTACGACATGGGGCTTGGCGCGCTCGAGCAGGGGCATCCCCCCGCCTTCCTGCCCGCCCAGAGCGCCCAGCGGGTGAGCGTGATGCGCGAGGCGCTCGCCGCGATGGGCGGCGGGGCGGCGCAGCCGGTCAACGCCTCGATGCAGTTGCCCAGCTTCCCGGCGCAGGGCAACTGAGCCCGGCCCGGCCGGAGGCCGACCGCGGTCCCGATCCCCCGGCAGGCCCCTTCGCCCGGCCTGCCGGTGCGGCACGGCTGCGCCGGGGGATCGGGAGGGGGTCGCGAAATCCTCCTGCATCTCCGGGGGACTGAAGGATTGACCGCCGCAGGACATGCCCCTTACGCTTGGCCTGACATTTTCTTTCCGCTTTCCTTTTCCGACGAGATCTTGAAATGCCGCGCCTCCTCGTGCTCGTCCTTGCGCTTTGCCTGATCGGTGGTGCGGCTTTCGCGGGCCTTCTGGCCCTGCAATCCTGCGGGGCCCGGCTGCCCCTCCTGCCGGGCTGGCTCGCGGCCAGCTGCCCCGACCCCGCCGCGCGCGACGCGGCCGCCCGGCTCGAGGCGCTGCGCCGCGACCAGGACCTGCTGCGCGCCGAGATCCGTGTGGCCGAGCAGGCCCTGTCCCGCCTGCGCTGCGAGGCGGTCCACGAGACGCCCGAGCCCCCGCCCCCCGCGCGGGCGGAGCCCCCCGCCCCGGCCATCGATGCGGAGGCCTGGCGGGCGCGCGACGTGGGGATGCTCGACGGGTGCTGGTCGCTCGATTCCGACTACCGGGTGCAGGACATGGAGACCGGCGCCGTCACCGACTACACCGAGTGGAACATGTGCTTTGACGGCGCGGGCCAGGGGCGCGCCACGATGCGGGCGACGAGCGGCTCGACCTGCGAAGGGCCGATCGGGGGGCGGTTCGACGGCAGCGGGCGGCTGGTTCTCGAGGAATCCGGCAATCTCGGCTGCAGCGACCAGACGGCCATCTTCCGCAGGATCATCACCTGCAGCCTGCTGCCCGACGGGGCGGCGGACTGTTCGTCCCACCAGCCCGAAGCGGGGCGCACCGTTCCGGTGCGGCTGCGCCGCAGCCCAGGAGCGCCGTGACATGGCCGACCATTTCCTCACCAAGTCGCAGATCGACCTGTCGCAGTGCCTGCCCTGGGGCGGCGGTCTGGCGCTCGAGGCCCATGGCGCGCTGCGGGCGGCGCTGGCGGCGCGGATCTCGCAGCGGGCGGCCGATCTCTTCGCCGAGCCGCTGATCAACCGCGGCAACGACGCGGCCCCCGCCAGCATCTCCTGGTATTCGGCCCATGCGGGCGAGGGGCGCCCGCTGTCCGAGCTTGACGAGACCGAGCAGGCGCGGGTGGCGGCGCAGCTGTCGGATCTGCTCCGCCCGGTGCGCGAGCTTCTGGCCGACAGCGAGGACGGCACGCTGATCGGGGCTGCGCTGCATCTGGCGGGCAGCGCGCGCGGCGATGTCTGGGTGGTCGATGGCCAGCCGGTGCTGATCAACTGGGGCATGTTGCCGGCGGGGGCGGAGCGTTCCCAGGCCAGCCGCAGCGCCCATTACAACCGCACGCTCGGCCGCTTCCTGCCGCTTTCCAAGGCGCCGCCGCTGACCGAGGACGAGCGCCGGCAACGCGCCGATGCGGCGGGCCTGGCGGCCGCGGGGGCCGCGGTCGGGGCGGGGGCTGGGATCGGGGCCGCCGCTGCGGGCGGGGACGCGCCCCCGCCCGAGCCGCCCGCCCCCGTCCCTCCGCCGGACGAGGCGCCGCCGCCGCGCCGGCTGCGCGCCTGGGAATGGGCCCCGCTGCTCGTGCTGCTGCTGCTGGTGGGGGGGGCGGTGATCTGGCTGCTGATCCCCGGCAACCGGCTGTTCCCGCCCCGGATGGCCGCGGTCGTCGAGGATGCGCGCGCCGCCGAGATCGCCGCCGAGATCAATGCCGCGCTCGAGGCGCGGCGCGCGGCGCTGCAGGCCGCGCTCGACGGGGCGCAGTGCCGGGCCGACGGGACGCTGATCATGCCCGGCGGCCGGACGATCGAGGGGCTGCTGCCGCCCGTGCCGGGCAGCCCCGCCGATCGGCCCGGCCAGCGCGCCGAGGCCGATCCGACCCCGGTCCTGCCGCCCGATCCCGCGCGGGTGCAGGTGCCCGACCTCGATCCCGGGGATCCCGGCAGCACCGCCGTCGCGGACGCCTCGCTGCTCGAGGTGATCGAGAGCCGCACGGTGATGGTCGTGGCGCGCGGCCCCGACGGGGTCGCCACCGGCTCGGGCTTCTTCGTGGCGCCGGATCTGGTGATGACCAACTTCCATGTGGTCAGCGGCGCCGCGTCCGACAGCATCTTCGTCACCAACCGCAGCCTCGGCACGCTGCGCCCCACGCAGCTTTTGCGCGCCGACGGGCCCTTCGAGCCGACGGGCTCGGATTTCGCGCTGCTGCGCGTGCCCGGCGTCTCGGCGCGCCACTTCACGCTGCTTCGGCCGGCGGGCTCGCTGAAGCTGCAGAGCGTGATCGCGGCCGGCTATCCCGGCGACGTGCTGGCGACCGACACGGCCTTCGCCGCCCTGACCTCGGGCGACATCTCGGCGGTGCCGGACCTGACGGTCACCGACGGCACGGTGAACACCGAGCAGGCGGTCTCGGCGGCGATCCGGGCGGTGGTCCATTCCGCGCCGATCTCGCAGGGCAACTCGGGCGGGCCGCTGGTGGACATGTGCGGGCGGGTCGTGGGGATGAACACCTTCGTGCGGCAGGGCGCGCTGCGGAACCTGAACTTCGCCCTCTCCGCGCCCGACGTGATCGGGTTCCTGCGCGCGGCGGGGGCGAGCCCTTCGATCACCGGGACGGACTGCCGTCCCGAGGTGCTGCGCCCCGGCGTGCCGGCCGAGCAGGTCACGCCGGTCGAGGCGGGGCCGGAGCCGGGCGCCATCCCCGGCGGGGACGCGCCACGGTTGCCGGATTTCGGCGCCCTGCCGCCCCGAGCGGACTAGGCGGGCGCCATGTTCGAAGCCTTCCTCGTCACCACCTCTTCCGCCGGTCTCAGCGCGCTGGGGATGCGCGAGCAGCGCTCCTACGAGCTGGTGTCGGACACGCTGAGGGAGGCGCTGGGGCCCGACCATGCCGCGCTCCTGGCCGAGCCGGTGCCGACCGACCAGGGCGACCGCTACGACTGGTATGCGCCGGTGCCGGGGCGGGCCGCGCGGCTGCTCGACCTCGATGACGCGGCGCAGGCGGCGGCGCGGGCGCGGCTTGCGGCGCTGTCGGTCGATGTCGAGGCGTTGGCCGAGCGGCTGGGGGCAAGCGGCCGGCCCGAGGATCTGCGCCTGTCCGAGGCGCTCTCGAACGCGATGCGCGTGCCCGACGAGGGGTTCATCCATGTGCTGCAGCGCGAGGGGGCGCCGCCGCAGCCCGTGCTGGTGAACTGGGCCTGGACGCGGGACGAGCGCGGCAGCGTCCGGGGCCGGCTGACGGGCGGGGCCGCGGCCGCGGCGGCGGCGCCCGCCACCGCCGCGGGGGCCGGGGCGGGCGCCGGGGCGGCCGTCTCTGCGGCGGCGGCCACGGCGGCGGCGGGGCCGGACGGGACGCCCGCCGCGCTCTTCTGGCTGGTCCGGCTGGGCTGGCTGCTGCTGGCGCTCATGCTGGCCCTCCTGATCTGGCTCCTGCTGCCCGCCTGCGCGCTGCGCGGCCTTCCGGGCTTCTGCCCGCTCCCGCCGGCCGAGGTCTCGGCCGCCGCCGCCCGCAAGGCCGTGCTCGAGGATCAGATCGCGCGGATCGAACAGTCGATCGGCATCGCCGAAAATGCCTGCCAGCCGCTCACCCCGGCCTCCGCGCCGGCCGCCGCCCCCGCCCCCGTCGATCCGGCGTTGCAGAACCGGCTGGACCGGGCCGGGGCGCAGCGCGGGCGGCTCTCCTTCTCGCTGGCCTGGGACAGCCGGGCCGATCTCGACCTCTCGGTGGAGTGTCCCTCGGGGCCGAAGATCTGGTTCGGCGGGCGGGAGGCCTGCGGCGGCAGGCTCGACGTGGACAGCAACATGGATGCGCGGCAGGCGGTGCGCGACCCGATCGAGAATGTCTTCTACGGCGCGCCCTCCCCCGGCAGCTACCGGATCACCGTCCGGCTCTATGCCCGCAACGGCGAGGCCGCGCGCCAGCCCTTCCGGCTGATGATCCGGGACGGCGACGAGGTCAGGATGGAGGAAGGCGCCGTGCAGGGCACCGGAGACGCCTGGTCGATGACCTACAGCTTTGCAGGAACGCAATGATCGCCGACAGGAAAGAACGCCTCCGCCTTCTGGTCAATTGGCACGACGAGATCACGCTGGTGCCCTTCTCGGGCATCCAGATCCTCGATTTCGGCTTCCGCATGGATGCGCTGACGCTGCGCCCGCTGCGCTTCATCGAGCGCACGGTCAGCGCCGGGCCCGACCGGAGCGAGCGGATGCTGATCCCGCTCAGCGGCCGCGAGGAGCATGACGCGCCGATCGAATCCGACGCCCGTCCCGACGACGACGAATATTCCATCCGCCCCACCGCCGCGCTCGAGCCCTTCCTGGCCAAGTGGGTGCCGGTGCCGGTGCTGCGCATCAAGAGCGAGCGCGGGCCGGGGGGCGAGGAGCGGTTCGATCCGGGCCCCTCGAGCTGGGCGCGGATGCGCACGGTGGAGCTGGCCGAGCCCGATCCCGAGACCGGCTTCACCCACCGGGTGCAGCTGGCCCTCGACACCACGCTCGTCGCCCAGGACCAGAGCCGCCACTATGTCGCCCCCGAGCGCGCCGACGCCGAGAAGCCGCGCGACTTCCGCTTCGTCTCGGATCCGGCGGTGATGGACTGGTTCCTGCGCCGGCTCGAGGAGGGCGACGACGGCACGATGATCGACCTGCAGCTCTGGGCCTCGGACTGGCTGAAGGAGCTGTTCCTCGCCTTCAAGCGCGCCGAGCGGCCGGGCCGCACCGTCACCGAGGACAGCCTGCCGCACCAGTTCGAGCACTGGGCGCGCTACCTGGCCTATCTGCAGACCATCGACCACGCCGTCCGGGTGCCGCGGATGCGCTTCGTCAACACCGTCTCCGAGCGCGACGCGGTGACGCCGGTCGATGTGGATCTGGTGCTCGACGTGGGCAATTCGCGCACCTGCGGCATCCTGATCGAGCGCTTTCCCGGCGAGGGGCGGGTGGATCTGGTGCGCTCCTTCCCGCTCGAGATCCGCGACCTCTCGCGCCCCGAGCTGCATTATTCCGGCCTGTTCGAGAGCCGCGTGGAATTTGCCGAGCTGAAGTTCGGCGAGGATCATTTCGCCAGCCGCTCGGGCCGGCGCAACGCCTTCGTCTGGCCGGGTTTCGTCCGGGTGGGCCCCGAGGCGCTGCGGCTGATCCAGGGCGAGGAGGGCACCGAGACCTCCTCGGGCCTCTCCTCGCCCAAGCGCTACATCTGGGACGACGAGGCGCGCCAGCAGGACTGGCGCTTCCACAACCACCACGACCCCAACAACCTGCCCAAGTCGGTGCGCGCGGCCATGCGCCAGCTGAACGAGGCGGGCGACGTGCTCGAACAGGTGCGCTACGAGGAGAGCCGGCGCCTGCGCCCGCGCGGCCGGACCGCGCCGGCGCGCGCCATCCGGCCGCGCTTCTCGCGCTCGGCGCTCTTCGGCTTCATGCTGGCCGAGATCATCAGCCATGCGCTGGTGCAGGTGAACGACCCGGCCTCGCGGTCGCGGCGGGCGCAGTCGGACCTGCCGCGGCGGCTGAACCGGATCATCCTGACCCTGCCCACCGCCACCTCGGTGCAGGAGCAGGCCATCATCCGCTCGCGCGCCGAGGGGGCGCTCCGTCTGGTCTGGAGCACGCTGGGCGTGGCCGACACCGAGACGAGCATCTCGCGAAGGCCCGAGCTGATCGTGGAATGGGACGAGGCGAGCTGCACGCAGCTCGTCTATCTCTACAGCGAGCTGACGCAGAAGTTCGACGGCAACATCAACGCCTTCCTCCAGCTCAAGGGCCATCCGCGGCGGCGGGCGGGCGCGGCCGAACCCGCGCCGAGCCTGCGGCTGGCCTGCATCGACATCGGCGGCGGCACCACCGACCTGATGATCTGCACCTACTGGGGCGAGGCCAACCGGGTGCTGCATCCCGAGCAGACCTTCCGCGAGGGCTTTCGCGTGGCGGGCGACGATCTGGTGCAGCGGGTGATCTCGGCCATCATCCTGCCGCGGCTGCAGGCCTCGATCGAGGCGGCGGGCGGGCGCTATGTCGGCGAGAAGGTGCGCGAGCTCTTTGCCGGCGACATCGGCGGGCAGGACCAGCAGGTGGTGCAGAAGCGCCGCCAGTTCGCGCTGCGGGTGCTGATGCCGCTTTCGGTGGCGATCCTCGCCCATTGCGAGACCGCCGACGAATTCGACCGCTTCGACCTCGAGGTGGGGTCGGCGCTGCGGCCGGCGGTCTCGCAGGAGATCCTCGGCTATCTCGAGGGGGCGGCGCGCGATCTGGGCGCCGCGGGCTGGAGCCTGGCCGACGTGGTGCTGACGGTTTCGCGCGAGGATGTGGACGCCATCGCCCGCGAGGTGTTCCAGAAGGTTCTGGGCAACATGGCCGAGGTGATCGACCATCTGGGCGTGGATGTGGTGCTGCTGACGGGCCGCCCCTCGCGGCTGCCCGCGGTGCGCGCCATCGTCGAGGAGATGCTGGTGGTCCCGCCCCACCGGCTGGTCTCGATGCACCGCTACAAGACCGGCCGCTGGTATCCGTTCCGCGACCCGATCACCCAGAGGATCGGCGACCCCAAGAGCACGGTGGCGGTGGGGGGGATGCTCATCGCCCTGTCGGAAAGCCGGATCCCGAACTTCAAGGTCTCGACCGGGGCCTTCCGCATGCGCTCGACCGCGCGCTTCGTCGGCGAGATGGACAGCAACGGCCAGATCCGGGACGAGCGGATCATGTTCTCGGATCTCGATCTCGATCTCGACGCGGCCCGGCCCGGCACGCAGCAGACCGCGCTGGTGCGGATGTTCGCCCCGATCCACATCGGCTCGCGCCAGCTTCCGCTCGAACGCTGGACGACGACGCCGCTGTTCCGGCTCGACTATGCCAACGCGGCCGCGCAGCGGCGGCCCTCGCCCATTCTCGTGACCTTCGAGAAGGCCGAGTTCGACGACGGCGAGGCCGAAACCTCGGAGGACCGGCTGCGGCGCGAGGCACAGCGCGAGTTCCTGAGGATCACCGAGGTGGAGGACGGCGCCGGGGACGGCATGAAGACCTCCGACCTGTGCCTCAAGCTGCACACGCTGGGGTTGGATGACGAATACTGGATCGACACCGGGGTCTTCCAGTACTGAGGAGCGCAGGACGATGACGACGCAGGAACAGCTGGGAGTCCGGTGCGACAGGGTGGCGCAAGGCGCCCGCGACGCGCTGGCCTGGGTGACGGACGAGGCGAATGCCGAGACGGTCGGGCCCGACCGCAAGCCGCTCGTGCAGGCCCTGCGACGCGGCGCGCGGCGGGCGCAGCGGCTGGCGCGCTCGGCCCGCACGCGGATGAGCATCAGCGTCTTCGGCCCCTCGCAGGCCGGCAAGTCCTTCCTCGTCTCGGTGCTGGCCCGGCCCCGCGACGGGCGGCTCGCGGCCGATTTCGGCGGGCCCGGCGGGCAGCTCGACTACATCAGCGAGATCAACCCGGCCGGCGACGGCGAGAGCACCGGCCTCGTCACCCGCTTCACCATGTCGAAGGCGCCGACCCCCGAGGGCTATCCGATCCAGCTCGTGCTGCTGAGCGAGGCCGACATCGCCCGCACCATCATCAACAGCTTCTACAAGGACGGCGACCAGTCCGAACTGCCGCCCGAGCCCGCGGCGCTCGGCGCCCATGTGGCGGCCTTCGAAGGCCGGGCGGGCCCGGCCGAGGTGCCGGGGCTGAGCTACGAGGAGATGTTCGAGATCGCCGAATATGTCGAGAACACCTTCGGCAGGTCGGCCTATGCCGCGGCCCTCAAGGGCTTTTACGAGGAGGCCGCCGCGATCGCGCCGCGCCTTCCGATCGCCGAGCGCGGCGCCTTCCTGTCGATCCTCTGGGGCGGCTACCAGCCGCTGACCGACCTCTATATGCAGCTTGCCCGCGCCCTGGCCGAGATCGACCATGCCGAGATCGTCCATGCCCCGCTTTCGGCCCTCGTGCCGCGCGACCGCTCGATCATCGACGTCAAGACGCTGCACGGCCTCTTTGCCGGGGAGGAGGACCGGCTCGCGCTGCGCACCCCCGGCGGCAAGGTGGCCCATCTGAGCCGCGCCGTGGTCTGCGCGCTGGCGGCCGAGCTGGTGTTCCCGATGCTCGAGGAGCCCTCGCCGCTCTTTGCCCAGACCGACCTGCTCGACTTTCCTGGCGCCCGGAACCGCTTCGAGCAGCCCCTGTCCAGGACGCTGCAGACGCCGGCCGAGACCGTCACGCAGATGCTGCTGCGGGGCAAGGTGGCCTATCTCTTCGACCGCTACGTGGCCAACCAGGAGATCACCTCGATGCTGCTCTGCGTGCCGGACAGCAACATGGAGACGCTGGACCTGCCGCCGCTGGTCGAGAACTGGGTGGCGCTGACCCATGGCGCCACGCCCCGTCAGCGGGCGCAGACCGGCTGCATCCTGTTCTTCGTGATGACCAAGTTCGACAAGCACCTGGGCGAGAGCGCCTCGGGCGGCTCTCCCTCCGAGCGGTTCGAGCGGCGGATGAAGGCCTCGCTGCTGGAGGCCTTCGGCAAGCTGAAAAGCTCGTGGGTGCACGAATGGACGCCGGGGGTGCCGTTCCGCAACTGCTTCTGGCTGCGCAACCCGAACTATTTCGTCGAGGGGCTGCTCGACTATGACGCGCGCAACGCCGAGCTGCGCATCCGGCCCGAGAAGGCGGAGAGGGTGGCCGAGCTGAAGGAGGGCTGCCTCGCCACGCCCGCGGTGCAGGCCCATTTCAAGGAGCCCGAGCGCGCCTGGGACGCGGCGCTGACCCTCAACGACGGCGGCGTGGGCTATCTGATCGAGGAGCTGACCCGGGTCTGCACCGCCGAGAGCAAGGTGGCCCAGATCGGGGCGCAGATCGAGAAGCTCGCCGAGGATCTGGCCGGCCAGCTGCGCCCGCATCATGTCTCGGACGACATCGGCCAGCGGATCGAGGAGAAGCGCGCCGCCGCGGCCGAGATCATCGACGGGCTCGAGATCGCGCTGCAACGCCATCGGTTCGGCGCGGTTCTGGCTGCGCTGATGGTCGATCAGGACCAGGTGCAGGACCGCATCAGCCGCGTGCCAAGCTCGATCCGGATCAGCAGCGCGGTCTCCTCGGCGGCAAGCGTGGCCGCCCAGCCGCGCGCCGCCGCCGGCCCGCTGCGCCCGCCGCCGCGCCCCGGCCGGCCGAACGGCGCCCCCTCGCGGCCCGAGCCCGCCCCCGAGGCGCAGGCCAGCCCCCTCGGCAACATCCGCACCATGACCCCCGAGGCCTTCCAGGCGGAATCCTCGATCGAGGTCTGGGTCGAGGGGCTGAAGCGGTTCCGCGACGATCTCGACACGATCGGCCATTTCGGCCTGACCCAGACGAGCGTGACCAACCTGAACGCCGAACTCACCCATGCGCTGCGCCGCTGCGGCGTGGTCGAGCGGATCAAGGACCAGCTGCGCGCGATGAACTTCGGCCATACGGTGGACAAGCAGGCCGAACCCGCCTCGATCGTCTGCGCCGAGCGGATCAACGGCTTTGTCACCACGCTCGGTTTTTCGGACCGGCCCGAGGAGACGCGGCCGCGGATCGATCTGGGCGAGGGGCACGCGCGGGCGGTCTTCACCATCCGCCCGAGGGGCGAGGACGCCGACGGGCTGCCGCCCCTGCCGCGGGCGGCGGCCGAGGATCTGTGGACCGACTGGGTCTTCGCGCTCGATGCGATGGTGGTCGAGAATGCGCAGGACGGCGGCTCGGGCGCGGTCAACGTGGCGCAGAACATGCGGCTGGGCGGCATCCTCGCCGCCATGACAGGGGAAGGCGGTCACCCATGAGCCTGACGATCCGGCCCGATCCGCGGCGGCCCAGCGGCGGCTATGCCCAGCTCGACCTGCCCGAGGCCGAGGTGACGGGCGACAGCGTTCTCGTCGCCGTCTTCGACGCCTTCTCCGAGCGGTTCCTCGGCCGCCAGGGCTGGCATGCCACGCGCGGCGACTTCGGCCCCTATCCGGTGGAGCGGGGCGAGGGGCGCGCGCGGATCGTGGTCGGCCCCGAGATCGTGAACCAGATCGAGGAATATGCCGCCCTGCGCCTGCATGTCGGGCCGCGGAGCTACGAGGTGAGCTGGCCCGACGAGGTGGTGCCGCTGCCGGGGGCGGCGGTGCTCGGGGGGCTGCAGGTCGCCCGCGCCGAGGCCGCGCCGGAGGCCGCACATCTCGTGGGCCGCCGCCCCGGGCCCGAGGCCGCCCCCGCGCCCGGGGCGGCGGCCGTGTCCGTGCCGGTCGCCGAGCCTGCACCGGCCGAGCCTGCCCCCCCGGCCGAGCCTGCCCCGCAGCCGGGCCCGTCCCGGCGCGGGGCGATCCTGGCCGGGCTCCTGGTGGTGCTGGCGCTTGCGGCGGGGCTCGGCTGGTTCCTGACCTCGGGCGAGGGAGAGCCCACGACGGTCGTGGCGGCCCCCACCCCGGCCCCTGCTCCGGCCCCCGCCCCGGTGGGGGCGCCCGATCCCGCCGCCGATCCCTGCACCGCCGAGGCGCTGAGGGCGCTGGACGGGGCCCCCTTCTCCGAGGCGCTGGCGCGCTTCGAGGGCTGCCAGGGCGCGGTCCGGCCCGAGACGGCGCTGGCGCTGATGGAGAATGCCGCCGACCGCGGAGACCCCGACGCGCTGCTCCTCTTCGGCGAGCTTTACGACAGCGGCGCCGAGGACGGCCTGCTGGAGCGGGGCGTGGGCCTGACGCTGGGCGACATGCCCTCCAGCGCCGCGGAATATTACGCGCGCGCGCAGGATGCGGGGGCCGCGGCGGCGGCCGGGCGGCTTGCGCAGCTCTGCCGCCGCCTCGCCCTTGCCGCGGACACGCTCTCGATGGCCGCGCATTCGGAGTATTGCCCGCAATGACCCTCCGCCTTGTCTTCCTGCTTCTCGCGCTCGCCCTGCCGTCGGGCGCGGTGGCGCAGCCCGCGCGCCCCCTCACGATGGAGGGGATGCAGACGGTCTATCAGCGCGTTCTGACCCGTCCCGGCGCCCCGCTGCAGGATGCGCCCCGCGGGGCCGAGATCCGGCGCTATCCGGCCTTCCAGCCGCTTTATGTCTTTGCCCGGCAGGAGGGCTGGCTGCAGGTCGGCCCCTCGGCGCACGCGGCCCCCGCGGGCTGGGTCGAGAGCGCGCGCGTGGTCGAGTGGAAGCAGAACATCGTTGCCGCCTTCACCAATCCCGCCGACCGCCGCCGCAGCCTGATCTTCGAGAGCCCTGAGAAGCTGCGCTGGATGATGGAGCACGAGGCGCTGCAGGATCTCCAGCCGCAGCTGATCGAGAAGGCCGACACCGGCCTGCTGGCGCCCGCCGACGGGGTGGTCTCGATCGAACCGGCGAATTTCGTCAACATCCGCGACGATCTCTACCTGATGCCGATCCTCGACTTTTCCGAGGAGCTGCATCCGCTGAACTACGAGCCCAACCTGCTGATGAAGGTGGCCTCGGTCCCGCTCGAGGACGAGCTGCCCGCCGCCACCCGCGAGGGGCCTGCGGGCGAGTTCGACGCCGGCGTGGTCTTCGTGCTCGACACGACGAAATCCATGGGCCCCTTCATCGAGCGGACGCAGCGCGCGCTGTCGCGCGTCGTGAACGACCTGAACGGGACCGAGACCGGCGCGCGCATCAACTTCGGCGTGGTGGGCTTCCGCGACAACACCGCGGCGGTGCCCGGGCTGGAATACCGCACGAAGCTGCTGACGCCCCTTGCCCGGAGGTTTGCGCAGGCGCCGGTGCTCCAGTCGATTTCCGAGGCGACGAACGTGGCCGAGGCCAGCTCTCCGGGCTTCAACGAGGACAGCCTGGCGGGGGTCGAGGATGCGGTGGACAGCATCGACTGGGATCAGGACGGGCGCGATCCGTTCGACGGGCGCTACATCATCCTCGTGACCGATGCCGGGCCCAAGGATCCGCGCGATCCCAACGTGCGCTCGCAGATCGGCCCGGCCGAGATCCAGCGCGACGCCGAGGGGCGGGGCATCGTGATCATGACGCTGCATCTGAAGACCGCCTCGGGGGCGGGCAACCACGAATATGCCGCCGAACAGTACCGCAAGCTCTCGCGCTTCGGGCAGCGCCAGTTCTACTTCCCCATCGAGGGCGGCTCGGAGGACGAGTTCGAGGCCACGGTGACGACGCTCGTGACCGCGCTGACCGACCATGTGCGCGCCGCGCGCGGCGAGGCCTCGGTGCTGAGCCCGGACGAGGCGGGCGAGGATCTGGTGGAGCTGGGCCGGGCCATGCGGCTGGCCTGGCTGGGCCAGCGCGAGGGCACGCAGGCGCCCGACGTGATCGAGGGCTGGGTGACCGAGAAGGCCGCCGAACGGCCCCAGGCCCGCGCCATCGAGCCGCGGCTGCTGATCACCAAGAACGAGATGGCCACGATGGCCGAGCTGCTCGACAACCTGCTGCGGCTGGCCGAGAGCACGCGGGGCGACGCGGATGCCGACAGCTTCTTCGCGCAGGTGCAGCAGGTGCTGGCGGGGATGGCGCAGAACCCGGACATGGTGGTGGATGCCTCGGCCGGGACGCTGGGTGGCGCGCTCGAATATCTCGAGCGGCTGCCCTACCGCAGCCAGCTTCTGCAGATGGACCGCGAGACCTGGGCGCAGAGCGCGATGCTGCGCCGCCCGGTGATTGACGGCATGCGCCAGAAGCTCACGCAATATCGCAAGTGGCTCTATGACAGCTCGGTCTGGACCGCGCTTTACGAGGGCGCCCCGGATGGCGAGACGGTCTTTGCCATGCCCTTCGACGTGCTTCCCTGATCCGATGCCGGTGCTGCTGACCCGCAATCTGGGCGTGACCCTGGCCGACGGCGAGCGGCGCTTCACGCTGCGGGTGCCGGAACTGGCGCTCGAGCCGGGCGAGGCGGCGGGGCTGACCGGGGCGAGCGGCACGGGCAAGACCATGCTGCTCGAACTGCTGGGCCTCCTGCGCCGGCCCGAGGCGGGCGGCTGCCTCCTGGTCGGCACGGACGCCGAGGCCCGCGATCTCGTGCCGCTCTGGTCGGCGCGGGGCGGCCGGAGCCGGCTGGCGGCGGCGCGCGGCCGCCTCTTCGGCTTTGTCCCCCAGAGCGGCGGGCTGATGCCCTTCCTCACGGTGGCGCAGAATGTGGCGCTCGGCCAGCGGATCAGCGGGCGCGAGGATGCGGCGCGGGCGGCGGCGCTGATCGCGCGGCTGGGGCTGGGCCCGGTGGCGGGGCTGCGGCCCGACCGCCTGTCGATCGGCCAGCGCCAGCGGGTCTCGATCGCCCGCGCCCTGGCCCACGGCCCGAGGATCGTCATCGCCGACGAGCCGACCGCCGCGCTCGACCCCGAGGCCGCGGCCGAGGCGATGGCGCTGCTGATCGGGACCGCGGCGGCGACGGGGGCGGCGGTGCTGGTCTCGTCGCACGATCACGACCTGCTCGACCGCTTTGCCCTGACGCGGCACCGGCTGGTCCCCGAGGCGCGGGACGGCCATGTGGTCTCGACGCTGCGGACCGGGGCGGAGGCCGCGGCATGAGGCTGATCCTCGGCCTTGCGCTGCGCGACCTGTGGCGGGACTGGGCGCGGCTGGTCTGCAACATCGCCGTGATGGCGGGCGTCCTCGTGCCGCTCCTCGTGCTGTTCGGGGTGCGCAACGGCGTCTATGAGGCGCTGCTGGGCCAGCTCCTGCGCAATCCGGCGGCGCTGCAGATCGACACGCGCGGCAATTCCGCCTTCACTCCGGCGGATGCCGAGGAGGTCCGCGGCTGGCCCGAGACCGCCTTCGTCACGCTGAAGACCCGGAGCCTCTTCGACTATGTCAACGTCCGGCCCGCGGGACAGCCCGCGGTGCGTGAGGCGGTTGCGGTGCCGACGGGGGCGGGCGATCCGATGCTGGCGCCGCTGCCGGGCCTCGGGGCGGACGAGATCGCGGTCTCGGTGCCGCTGGCCGCGCAGCTCGGCCTCGGGCCGGGGGACGCGGTCGAGCTGGTGACCCAGGCGCCCGAGAGGCCGCGCCAGCTGGTCCTGGCCCGCCGGATCGGGATGATCCTGCCCGAGGCGCGCGCCGCGGGGCGGGCGGTGCTGGCCGATCTCGGGACGCTCGACCTGATCGAGGCCTTCTACGACGAATATGCCCTGCCCGAGCACGGGATCGCGACGGGCCGCCCGCTCGCGGGGCGGGTCGCCGATTACGAGGGGATGCGCGCCTATGCCGCCTCGCTCGAGGCGCTGGCGCCGCTGCAGGCGCGGATGGAGGCGCGGTTCGGCGTGGCGACCGAGGCGCAGACGGCCCGGGTGACGGGGGTGCTGGGCCTCGGGCGGAACCTCGGCCTTGCGCTTGCCCTGACGGCGGCGGTCGCGGGGACGGGGCTGGCGGCGGCGCTCGTCTTCGGCTTCTGGGCCGAGGTGGCGCGCAAGCGGCACATGCTGGCGGGCCTTGGCCTGATCGGCCTGCCGCCGGCGGCGCTGGGGCTCATTCCGATGGTGCAGGCGCTGGTGACGGCCCTCCTGGGCCTCGCGGTCTCGTTCGCGCTCTTCGCGGTGGCGGGGGCGGTGGCCGAGCGCCTCTTCGCCAGCGGCCTGACCGAGGAGGGCGGCCTCGTGCGGCTGGCGCCCGGGCAGGGGCTCGCCATCGCGGCCGGGGTGGTGATCCTCGTGACGGCCTCGGCGCTGGCGGCCGCGCGGGCGGCGCTGCGGACCGACCCGGCCGTCGTGCTGCGCGAGGCGCCATGAGGATCCCCGGCCCCGATCCGGGCGCCCCGGCCGTCCTCCGGGGCGGCGCCTTCCGCCCCGGAGGACGGCCGGGTTGGGCGGCGCGGCTCTCCGCCCTTGCGGGCCCCCTGCTCGCGGCGGCGCTGGCCTTCGCCGGCCCCGCCCCCGCCACGGACTGGCCGGTGGAGCAGTATGATCCCGGCGCGGCCGAGCGTCCGGCCGACCTGATCCTGCCCATGCCCTGCGGCGGGGCGATGGCCTTCCAGAAGGTGGTCGTGCCGGTCGAGGCCGCCGATCCGCTCGACGACCGCCGCCTGCGCCTCGGCCAGTCGCAGCCCGAGACCGGCTATTCCGACTATCTGCGCACCGAGCATCTGCGCGGCCCCTTCGCCTCGGACGAGGCCACCTTCTACTACATCGGCCGCTACGAGGTGACGCGCGCGCAGCAGCGGGCGCTGGCCTTCGACTGCGCCCCGCCCGGCCGGATGGACCGGACCGCCGCGGCGGGGTTGTCGTGGTTCGATGCGGTGGCGCTGTCGCAGCGCTACAGCGAATGGCTGCTGGCCGAGGCCCCGGACGCGCTGCCCCCCGAGGCGGAGGGGCTGGCCTTCCTGCGCCTGCCGACCGAGACCGAGTGGGAATATGCCGCCCGCGGCGGGGCCGCGACCGACGCCACGCAGTTCGCCTCGCGGCGCTATTTCTCCGAAGGTCAGATCGCCGATCATGCGATGGCGCAGGGCTCGGCGCGGGGCGAGGTGCTGCCCGTCGGGCTGCGCAGGCCGAACCCGCTGGGGCTCCATGACATCTACGGCAATGCCGAGGAGCTGATGCTCGAACCCTTCCGGCTGAATGCGGTCGGGCGCCCGCACGGGCAGGCGGGGGGGCTCGTCACCCGGGGCGGCTCGGTGCTCTCGGCCCCCGAAGAGCTCTATTCCGCGCAGCGGCGGGAATATCCGCTCTACCGCGCCGCCGACGGCAAGGCGCTGGCCGGGGCCACCTTCGGGCTGCGCCTCGTGCTGACGCGCGATGTCACCTCGTCGGACGCCCGCCTGCGCGCGATCCGCAGCCGCTGGCTCGACCTGGCCGAGGCGCCGGCGGGGGAGGCCTCGGATCCGCTAGTCACGCTCTCGGCGCTGATCGAGGAAGAGGCCGACCCGCGCCGGCAGTCGGCCCTGACCGACCTCCAGCTCGAATTCCGCCTGGCGCGCGATGCGGCGGCGGCGGCCTTCCGGGAATCGGCGAAATCCACGCTGCTGAGCGGCGCGGTCTTCATTGCGGCCCTGGCCGACGGCGCGCGCGAGATCGACCGCCAGACCGGCAATGTCCGCGCCATGGTGGACCAGATCCGGGTGAGCGACGGGGCGCAGCGCGAGGCGCTCATCGCGGGGGCCGAGCGGGTGAACCGGCAGCTGAGGATGCTGCGCGACCTGCAGCACACCTATCTTCTGTCCTACCGCAGCGCGCTCGAGACCCTCTCGTCGGAGATCGAGGGCGAGGTGGTGGAGGCGGCCTTCGGCCTGCTCCAGCAGGAGCTTGCGGCCTCGGGCCAGACCGGGATCCTGTCGGGGCTCTCGGCGCTGAACGAGGATCTCGCCCGCTTTGCCGCCCGGCCGGACATGGTCGAGGCCGAGCTGCTGGCCCTGGCGCTGGAACGCTAGGGGCGCGCCTATCCCCCTGCCCGCCCCTCCCGCCGGTGCCGGGCGGCCCCCGGCCGTTCGTGGGGCGGGCGTTGCGTCCCCTTTGCCCGCAAGGGACATGTCTCCGGCCGTGCCTTTCTGCCGGGCGCCAGCCGCGGGGGTGCAGATCCCCGGCCCTCCCTTGGCCCGCCGCGGATTCCGTGCCATCGGAAAGGCCCCTGCCCCCTCCTCCGAGGCCGCCCATGCCAACCGACGCCGATCTCGACATCCGCCGCGACAATCCGACCGACCCCGCCTTCGCGCCGCTCTTCGAGCGTCACCTCACGCTCATGTGGGCCACCTCGCCGCCCGAGAGCGTCCATGCGCTCGATCCCGCCGACCTCGCGGTGCCCGGTGTCCGCTTCTACGGGATGCGCCGCGCCGGCCTTCTGGTCGGCATGGGCGCCTTCAAGGCGATCGACGCGACCCACGCCGAGATCAAGTCCATGCATGTCCTGGCCGAGACGCGGGGCCAGGGACTGGCCGCGCGCCTGCTCGCGCATCTGCTGGCCGAGGCGCGCGCGGCGGGCTTCGCGCGCATGAGCCTCGAAACCGGGGTGGAGCCGGCCTTCGCTCCGGCGCGGACGCTCTATGCCCGCGCGGGCTTTGCGCCCTGCGGCCCGTTCGAGGGCTATCGGGAGGATCCGAACAGCCTCTTCATGACCCGCAGCCTCTGACCCCGCCAAGGGCGCGGAGGGCCCGTCGGTCGGGATCAGGCGGGACCGGACCGCGCGGCCTCGCCCGCCAGGCCAAGCGCCGCGACCGCCTGATGCAGGGCGGCCTGGACCAGATCCGGCCCCGCCTCATCCCCGCCGATCGGCCGGATCAGGGCGATGTCGCGGCTGGCGCCCTCGGCGCGCAGAAGCCGCAGGGCGACATCGCGGCGCAGCGCGGCCTGCTCGCGGGCGTAAAGCTCCGGCAGGATCGCGATCCCCGCCCCCGAGGCCGCCATCAGGCGCACGGAATCGAGGCTCGTCCCTTCGTAATCGTCCGAGACGATGCCGCCGCAGCTTGAGGCCAGCGCATGGACGATCCGCGACAGCCGGTGCCCGCGGTCGAGCGTCAGGAACATCCGCCCCCGCAGATCGGCGGCCGCCACCGGCCCCTCCGACGCCGCCAGCGGATCGTCCCGCGCCACCGCGATCCACAGCCGCTCGCCGAAGAGATGGATCTGGCGCGTGTTGGGATGATCCTCGGGCGTCGAGACGATCAGGTCGAAGCGGCCCGCGCGCAGGCCCTGTTCCAGACCTTGTGTGTTCTCCTCGCGCACGGCCACCCGCAGGTCGGGGTGCTGGCGGTGGATCGAGGCGATCGCCCCCGGCAGCAGGTAGGGCCCGATCGAGGGCAGCACCCCCAGCCGCAGCCGCCCGCCGAAGGGCAGGCCATGGGTGACGCTGGCGCGCAGATCCTCGACCTCGCGCAGGATCTTCTGGGCGCGGCGGATCACCTCGGCGCCTGCCGCGGTGGGCTGCACGCCCGAGCGTCCGCGCTGGAAGAGCCGCGTTCCCAGATCGGCCTCGACCTCGGCGATCTGCGCCGAGAGGCTCGGCTGGCTGACGGCCAGGGCCTCGGCCGCCAGACCGAAGCGGCCGAGCCGGGCCACGGCCACGATATATTCCAGCTGGCGCAGCGTGGGGCGCATGTCCATAGCCTTGAACTATGGGAAGAGTAGAAACGATGTATTGGGCTTATGCAAGCGGGTGGTGCATCGGGCGGCGACCCTTGCAAGGAGCCCCTCGTGCCATCCGCCCTCGACATCCTGACCGGCAATCTTCTGGTGCCGACGATCCTGTTCTTCGTGCTGGGCCTGATCGCGGCCCTTGCCCGCAGCGACCTGTCGATCCCGGCGGGGGCGACGAAGTTCATGTCGATCTATCTGCTGCTGGCGATCGGCTTCAAGGGCGGGGTCAGCCTCGCCGCCCATGGCGTCAGCGCCGACCTGTTCCTTGCGCTGCTGGCGGGGGTGGCGCTGTCGCTGGCGATCCCCTTCGTGGCCTTCGCGCTGCTCCGCGCGATGACGCGGCTCGACCGGCTGAATGCGGCGGCGGTGGCGGGGCACTACGGCTCGATCTCGATCGTGACCTTCGTGACGGCGACCAGCCTGCTCGATGTGGCCGGCATCGCCCATGACGGCTACATGGTGGCCGTCGCCGCCGCGATGGAGGCCCCGGCGATCGTCTCGGCGCTGTGGCTGGCCCATCGCGGCGGCGGGGCCACGGCGCGGCCGATCCGGCTGGGGCGCGAGTTGCTGGCCAACGGCTCGATCGTGCTGCTGGTGGGCGCCTTTGCCATCGGCGCCCTGACCGGGGGCCGGGGAATGGAGATGATCGCCCCCTTCATCGTGACGCCCTTCACCGGCATCCTGTGCCTGTTCCTGCTCGACATGGGCGTGACGGCGGGGCGCAGCCTGACCGGCAACCGGCACCTGCTGACGCCGGGCCTGCTGGCGGCGGGCGTGCTGATCCCGCTGGCCGGGGCCGCGCTGGCGCTGGGGCTGGGGATGCTGATCGGCCTGTCGGGGGGCAGCCTCTTCCTGCTGACGGTGCTGGCGGCCTCGGCCTCCTACATCGCGGTGCCGGCGGCGATGCGCATGGCCCTGCCCGAGGCCGAGCCAGGGATCTACCTGACCATGTCGCTGGGCGTGACCTTTCCCTTCAACCTGACGCTGGGGCTGCCGCTTTACCTGTGGCTCGCGATCTGAGAGGGGGCGCCTTGCGTCAGATGGGCCAGGAAGGCCGCGGCCGCCACCGAGAGGTGCTTGCCGCGGGGATAGGCCACGTTCCACACCCGCATCAGCGGAAAGCCCTGCACGTCCAGCGCCACCAGCCGGCGCGTCGCCGCCTCGACCGCCATCGTGTCCTGCGACAGGATCGCAAGCCCCAGCCCCGCCGCCACCGCCTCCTTGATCGCCTCGTTCGAGCCCAGCTCCATCCGCACCCGCGGCCGGACGCCGCAGTCGGCGAAGAACCGTTCCGCGGCGGCGCGGGTGCCCGATCCCGGCTCGCGCAGGATGAAGGGCGCCTCGGCCAGCTCCGCGAAGGGCACGTCCCGCGCCCCGGCCAGCGGATGATCGGCCGGCGCGAGCAGCAGGATCGGGTTCTGCGCCACGGGGGTCGCCACCACGTCGAGCCCCTCGGGCGGCTGGCCGAGGATGCACAGATCGTCCTCGTTCGCGGCCAGCCGCGCGATCACCGTCTGTCGGTTGGTGACGGTCAGCGCCACCTCGATGCCGGGGTTCAGCGTGCAGAACTCGCCCAGGAGCCGCGGCAGAAAATACTGCACGGTCGAGACGATGGCGATCTTCAGCCGCCCGCGCCGCAAGCCCTGAAGGTCGGCCAGCTGCATCTCGAGCCGCTCGATCCCCTCCAGCGTCTCGCGCGCCGTGGCCTCCACCGCGCGGCCCGCCTCGGTCAGGTGCAGCCGCTTGCCGATCCGCTCGATCAGCGCGGTCCCCAGCGCCTCCTCAAGCTGCTTCACCTGCGCGAAGACGGCGGGCTGGGTCAGGTGCAGCTCTTCGGCCGCGCGGGTGTAGCTGGCGTGGCGCGCGACCGAGGCGAAGACCTGCAACTGGCGCAAGGTGCAGCGCATGAATAACCTTTCACCTGTTCTGAAACTAAAAACTATTCAGTTTGGTTTAGTCTTGCAAGGCGCCATACCGTCCCCGACCACGGGACAACGAGGGACCATCATGGCCGCCAAGACCTATGACGCCGGAGTGAAGGACTATCGCTCCATCTACTGGGAGCCGCAGTATCAGGTGAAGGACAGCGACATCCTCGCCGTCTTCAAGGTGGTGCCGCAGCCCGGCGTGAGCCGCGAGGAAGCCGCCGCCGCCGTCGCCGCCGAAAGCTCCACCGCCACCTGGACGACGGTCTGGACCGACCTTCTGACCGATCTCGACTATTACAAGGGCCGCGCCTACGCGATCGAGGACGTGCCGGGCAGCGACGAGGCCTTCTACGCCTTCATCGCCTATCCGATGGACCTGTTCGAGGAAGGCTCGGTCGTCAACGTCTTCACCTCGCTCGTCGGCAACGTCTTCGGCTTCAAGGCGGTGCGCGCCCTGCGGCTGGAGGATGTGCGCTTCCCGCTGTGGTTCGTGATGACCTGCCCCGGCGCGCCGCACGGGATGAAGGTCGAACGCGACCTGCTGGACAAGTATGGCCGCCCGCTTCTGGGCTGCACGATCAAGCCGAAGCTGGGCCTGTCGGCCAAGAACTACGGCCGCGCGGTCTATGAATGCCTGCGCGGCGGGCTCGACTTCACCAAGGACGACGAGAACGTCAACTCGCAGCCCTTCCTGCGCTGGCGCGACCGCTTCCTGTTCTGCCAGGAGGCGATCGAGAAGGCCGAGGCCGAGACCGGCGAGCGCAAGGGCCACTACATGAACGTGACCGCCGGCACAATGGAAGAGATCTACGAGCGCGCCGAGTTCGCGAAAGAGATCGGCACGCCCATCATCATGTCGGACTATCTGACGGTGGGCTGGTCGGCGCACACGAGCCTCTCGCGCTGGTGCCGCAAGAACGGGATGCTGCTGCATGTCCACCGCGCCATGCATGCCGTGATGGACCGCAACCCGAACCACGGCATCAACTTCCGGGTGCTGGCCAAGATCCTGCGGCTGATGGGGGGCGATCACCTGCATTCCGGCACCGTCGTCGGCAAGCTGGAAGGCGACCGGGAGGCCACGATCGGCTGGATCAACCTGCTGCGCGACCGCTTCATCAAGGCCGACCGTTCCCGCGGGATCTTCTTCGATCAGGACTGGGGGCCGCAGCCGGGCCTGTTCCCGGTCGCCTCGGGCGGCATCCATGTCTGGCACATGCCGGCGCTGGTCTCGATCTTCGGCAATGACTCGGTCCTGCAGTTCGGCGGCGGGACGCTCGGCCACCCCTGGGGCAACGCCGCCGGCGCCTGCGCCAACCGCGTCGCGCTCGAGGCCTGCGTTCAGGCCCGCAACGACGGCCGCAACCTCGAGAAGGAAGGCAAGGAGATCCTGACCAGGGCCTCCCGGACCAGCCCCGAGCTGCGCATGGCGATGGAGACCTGGAAGGAAATCCGGTTCGAGTTCGACACCGTCGACAAGCTCGACGTGCAGCACCGCTGAGGCAGAGGAGACAGGAAATGAGCGTTCAGGATTACAAGTCGCGGCTGTCGGACCCCGCGAGCCGCAAGATGGGCACCTTCTCCTATCTGCCGCCGATGACTGAGGACGAGATCCGCCGGCAGGTCGAGTGGATCGTGAAGAACGGCTGGAACCCGGCGATCGAGCACACCGAGCCGGAGTTCGCCTCGGGCACCTACTGGTACATGTGGAAGCTGCCGATGTTCGGCGAGACGGACGTGGACACGATCCTTGGCGAGCTGAAGGCCTGCCACGAGGCGAACCCCGACAACCACGTCCGCCTGATCGGCTACGACAACTTCACCCAGAGCCAGGGCGCCAACATGGTCGTCTATCGCGGCGCCGCCGTCTGAGACCGCCGCCCGCCACCCCTCCCGGTGGCGGGCCGCTTGCCCGCCGCATCCTCCCCGCGGCGGGCCCCTTCCCCCGAGGTCATCATGGACGCCATCACCCACCCGTTCCGCATCCCGGCCGAGCCCTGGTATCGCCCCGTCTCTGACGAGATCGCGCTGTTCGAGGCCGCCCACGCCGCGCGCATGCCCGTCATGCTGAAAGGCCCCACCGGCTGCGGCAAGACCCGCTTTGTCGAGCACATGGCCTGGCGGCTGGGCAAGCCCTTGGTCACCGTCGCCTGCAACGAGGACATGACGGCCTCGGATCTCGTGGGCCGCTTCCTTCTGGATGCCGACGGCACGCGCTGGCAGGACGGGCCCTTGACCTTCGCCGCCCGCCACGGCGCGATCTGCTATCTCGATGAGGTGGTCGAGGCGCGGCAGGACACGACCGTGGTGATCCACCCGCTGACCGACAACCGCCGCGTGCTGCCGCTGGAAAAGAAGGGCGAACTCCTGCGCGCGCACCCCGACTTCCAGCTCGTGATCAGCTACAACCCCGGCTACCAGGGCCTGATGAAGGATCTGAAGCAATCCACCAGGCAACGGTTCGGCGCGCTGGATTTCACCTGGCCCGAACATGGGGTGGAGGTGGATATCGTGGCCCACGAGGCGGGCGTGGACCGCGCGCTGGCCGACAAGCTGGTCGCCATCGCGGAACGCGCGCGCAACCTCAAGGGCCACGGGCTCGACGAGGGGATCTCGACCCGGATGCTGGTCCATGCCGGCCACCTGATCGCGCAGGGCGTGGCGCCGGTCGCGGCCTGCCGGATGGCGCTGGTGCGGCCGATCACCGACGATCCCGACATGCGCGACGCGCTCGACGCCGCCGTCACCACCTATTTCTAGGGGGATGCCATGACGCTCCTCGCCCCGATCCACGACCTGTCCGAGGCCGCAAGCGCGCGCCTGGCCGAGCTTGCGCCCGAGGCCGCCCGCCGCCTCTCGCCCCGCGGCCTCGAGGTCTGGCGCGAGGGGGCGGCGGCGCTGACCCGGATCGGGCGCGGAGAGGGACCGGTCTGCGCCTGGATCGAGGCCGCGCCCCCGCTTGCGCGCGAGCTGGGCGAGGATGTGCTGCCGGATCTGGCGCAGGAATGCCTGGGCCTTGCCTCGCGCACCTCGGGCGCGGTGATCGCGCAGGTTCTGGCGACGGCACCCTTGGCCGCGCGGCGGCTGGGGGATGCGGATCTGTTCCGCGCCTATCTCGGCTTCCTGAACGTGCTGCTGGCGCAGGCGCCGCGGGGGCTGCGGCCGATGCTCGACCATCTTGACGAGCTTCTGGGCGTCCTGACCCTTGGCGGCCTGCGCCGCTGGGCGCTGTGGGGGGCCGAGGCGCACCGCACCAATTACGCCGAACAGGCGCGCTACTTCGCGCTGGAAAGCGCCGAGGCCAAGGCGATCCTGCAACGCGAGCGCAAGGGGGTGCTCTTCGTCGACATCCACCGCCGGATCGGCGTCTATCTGCGCGCGCTCTGGGGCCGCGATTTCGCGATGCGCCCGACCTCGGGCGACTATGAGGCGCGCGAGGGGCTCAGGCCCTTCATTGAGGCCGGTAGGCTGCATCTGCCCGATGCCTGGGGCGACTGGCAGGGGGTGGCGGGGCTTGACCTCTACCGCGCCGCCGCCGCCCATGCCGCGGCGCATCTGGTGGCCCGGCGCGGGCCGATCGGGATGGACGGCCTCTCGCCCCTCCAGCGCGCCTGCATCGGCCTTTTCGAGGATGCCCGCGCCGAGGCGCTGGCCATCGCTCGCTTCCCCCGCCTGCGCGACCTCTGGGCGCGGTTCCACACCGGGGACGGCCCCTTGGACCGCATCGCCCGCGCGCTGCTGCTGGATGAGGCGACCAGCAACCCCCACGCCCTCTGGGCCCGCGCGGCCCTCGCGGGGGCGGACCCGTCCCAAGCCACCTCGCGCAGCTTGGGTCTTGCGCTCGCCGAGCGTCTGGGCGCCCTGCCCCCGCCCGTCGCCGCCCCCTACCGCGACGACAACCGCGCGCTGTGGGAGACGGACGAGGCCGAGTGGGACATGAGCCCCACCCCCGAACAGCGGCGGCTTTACGTCTCGGTCTCCGAGATGGTGAACGAGGTCGAGGTCGAGACCGCCGGTGAGGATGCACAGGAGGTCTGGGTCTGCGCCAGCGCGTTCTTCGACGACGACGGCACCAGCTTCAACGCCCGCGAGGGGCGCGAGCCGGTCGCCCCGCCCCGCACCTACCCCGAGTTCGACCATCGCATCGGCCTCTACCGCCCCGACTGGGCGACCGTGCTGGAAAAGCGCCCGAAGCCGGGCGATCCACAGGTAGCCGAGGCGATCCTGACCGAGAACCGCGCGATCCTCTCGCGAATGCGCCGGGTGCTCGAGGCGATGCAGCCGCAGGGCGTGCAGCGCCTGCGCCGGCTGGAGGAGGGCGACGATCTCGACCTGAACGCCGCCATCGCCGCGCGGCTCGACCTGCGGCTGGGCCGCCAGCCCGACCCGCGGGTGATGATGCGGCAGGTCCGTCGCACGCGCGACGTGGCGGTGATGCTGCTGCTGGATCTGTCGGAATCCACCAACGATCCCGCAGGCGCCGAGGGCCGCCGCCTGATCGACGTGACGCGCGAGGCGACGGTGCTCTTGGCCGAGGCCGTCCATCGCGTGGGCGACCCGTTCGCACTGCACGGCTTCTGCTCGGACGGGCGGCACAATGTCTTCTACCAGCGGTTCAAGGACTTCGGCGAGGACTGGGGGCCGATGGCCAGGGCGCGGCTGGCGGGGATGGAGGGGCGGCTCTCCACCCGGATGGGCGCCGCGATCCGCCACGCAGGCTGGCATCTCGGCCAGCAGCGCGCCGCACGGAAGCTGCTTCTGGTGCTGACCGACGGCGCGCCCGCCGACATCGACGTGCGCGACCCCGCCCATCTGCGCCACGACGCCCGTGCCGCGGTGGACGAGGTGACGCGGCAGGGCGTGCAGCCCTTCTGCCTGACGCTCGACCCGCAGGCCGACAGCTATGTCGCGCAGATCTTCGGCCCGCGCTGCTATCAGATCCTCAATCGCATCGACCGCCTGCCCGAGCGCCTGCCAAGGCTCTACGCCGGGCTCGCCCGCTGACCGGAGCCGCCGGCCGCAAGGTCTTGCCCCGGATCATCCGACGGCCATGAAGACCGACCCGGCCCCCGGCGGGCCGGGCGGCAAGGCCCTGCCGGGGCTTCGGCACCCGGGCCCTCATGCCCCGTGCGACATGTCCGCGGGCGGCGGGGCCATTGGCATCCTGCCGCAGGAGCGGCCCTGCGGGGACGGGCCGCGGCGGAAGATCCAAAGGAGTAGTCCCATGGGAGGATGACCTTCTGAATTGTTGCCGCAGGCCCTCCGCCGCTGGCACCGTTGCCAAAATTTTGCCGCATTGATCAACCCGGTCCCGACACAGGCCCCGATCCCGGCACGAGGAGCATCGTGGTGACTTACAGTCTGAACGGATCGCTGGACGACTGGACAAGCGAGAAGCAGCTCGGCACAGCCGCCATCGACGGATCGACTTACGCACTCTATGGCGATCTGGCGGGCGACAGCTTCGTCTTCGCCCTTTCGACCGATGGGGTGCCGATCGGCCAGGGCACGACGCTCTGGCTCGACACCGACATCGACCGCAGCACCGGCTACCAGATCTGGGGCTTCACCGGCGGGACCGAATACAACATCAACATCGGCCCCGACGGGATCCCGCGCCTCTACAGCGGGGCGGCCGGCGAGACTCTGGTGGCCGAGCTTCCCCACGCCACCAACGCCGACCGCACGACGCTCGAGATTGCCGTGCCGCGCGCGCTGCTGGCGGGGGCGCCCGGGGCCCTGCGGGTCTATGCCGATGTCAACGACAGCGTCTTCATCCCCTCGAGCTACGACACGATGAACCTGATCGTGGGCGGTGCCGAGACGGTCGGATCGCTGACGATCGACGGCTCGCTCGCCGACTGGGACAGCGGCAAGAGGCTCGATTCCGAGGCGACGGGCAGCCCGGGCTTCGCCCTCTACGGCGATGTGCAGGAGGACAGCTTCGTCTTCGCCATCACCAGCGACGGCATCCCCATCGGGGCGAACACGACCATCTGGCTCGACACCGACCTCTCCCCGGCCACCGGCTACCAGATTTGGGGGTTTGCCGGCGGGGCCGAATACAACATCAACTTCGGGGCGGACGGCATCCCGCGCCTCTACACCGGCGCGGCCGGCGAGACGCTGGTGGGCACGCTCACCCATGCCACCAACGCCGCGGGCACCGTGGTCGAGATCGTGGTGCCGCGATCGCAGCTGGCGGGATCGCCGCAGGCGGTGCGGGTGCTGGCCGACGTGAACGACGGCATCTTCATTCCGAACAGCTATTCGGTAAGCAACATCGTCCTCGGGAAATCGGTCGGCACGCTGACGCTCGACGGCTCGCTGGCCGACTGGACCGAGGCGCAGCGCCTCGACACGCCCGCGACCGGGGCCGAGGGCGATGCCCTCTACGGCACCGAGGAGGCGGGGCATTTCGTCTTCGCGATCTCATCGACCGCGGCGCCGATCGGGGCGAACACGACGATCTGGCTGGACACCGACCTGAACCGCGGCACCGGCTACCAGATCTGGGGATTTGCCGGCGGGGCGGACTACAACATCAACATCGGGGCCGACGGCATCCCGCGCCTCTACACCGGCGCGGCCGGCAAGAGTTTCGTCGCCGACCTCGACTTCGTGCGCAGCGGCGATGGACGGATCCTCGAGGTCGCGGTGCCGCAGGGCCTTCTCGGCGATGCGTCGGCGGTGCGGGTGCTGGCCGATGTGAACGACAGCGTCTTCATCCCGAACGACTATGCCAGTTCCAACATCATCGTCGGACAGGACCCGGTCACGGTAGGGACCGTCACGCTCGACGGTGCGCTCGACGACTGGACCGGGGCCACCCGGCTCGACACGCCCGCGACGGGTGCCGCGGGCTACGCCTTTCACGGCGACCTTCAGGGCGAGAGCTTCCTGTTCGCGATCGCCTCGGACGGGACGCCGATCGGGGCGAACACGACGATCTGGCTGGACACCGACCTGAATACCGCCACCGGCTACCAGATCTGGGGGGTCGTCGGCGGGGCGGACTACAACATCAACCTCGGCGCCGACGGGGTCGCCCGGCTCTATTCCGGGGCCGCCGGCGAGACGCTGGTCGCGGAACTGCGCTACGGCACCAATGCGGCCCGCACCGCCATCGAGATCGAGGTGCCGCGCGCCCTGATCGGCGCGCCCGGCCAGGTGCGGGTGCTGGCCGACGTGAACGACAGCACCTTCCTGCCGAACGACTATGCCAGCGCGAACCTCGTGGTCGGCGCGCCGCCGCCGACCGCCGGGCCGAACGGCCAGATGCGGGTGGCGATCGTCTATTCCGAGACGACAGCCGCCAATTTCTACGACCTGACCGCCTATGGCCAGCTGTTCATGGCGATGCAGAACCAGGCCATGCAGGCGGGCGTGCCCTTCGACATCCTGAGCGAGGCCGACCTGAAGGACGCGGCCCTGCTGGGCCAGTATGGGGCGATCGTCTTCCCCGGCCTCTCGCATGTGAAGCTCGAGGATCTGGATGCGATCACCTCGGCGCTGCAGGCGGCCAAGGCGAGCGGCGTGGGGCTGATCGCGGCCGGCAACTTCCTGACCAACGCCGCCGACGGCTCGGCCATCGCGGGCGACAGCTATGCGCGGATGAAGTCGCTGCTCGGCGTGACGCTCGATGCCTACGGCAGCACCGAGGGGCTGGTGCTGAAGGCGGCCGGCGGATCGAACCCGGTGCTCGAGGGCTATGCCCCGGGCGAGGTCGTGGGCCAGTACGGCAACATCTCCTATCTCACCTTCCGCGACGTGACCGGCACCGGCCAGACCCTGTTCGAGGAGGTCGTCACCAACGGCGGCACCAGTTCGAGCCATGCCGCGGTGATCGCCACCGGCGCCGGCGGCGGGCCACGCAACGTGCATTTCGGGACCGATGCCATCATCGGCAACAACAACATTCTGGGCGAGGTGGTCGACTGGGTGATCCAGGGCGACGGGATCGACGTCTCGCTTCAGCTGACGCGGGGGACATCGCTCTTCCATTCGCGCAACGACATGGACCAGTCGCAGGAAATCTGGGACGTGGTCGAGCAGGATCCCGGCATCTACGACGCGATGCTGCCCATCATCGAGGACTGGTACGAGCGGTTCGGCTTCGTCGGCTCCTATTATGTGAACATTGGCACCGAGCCGCCCGACCAGCAGACCAACTGGGCGGTCTCGCTGCCCTATTACCAGCGGATCCTGGCGCTCGAGAGCGAGATCGGCGTCCATTCCACCACCCATCCGCACGACACCAACGAGCTTCTGGCCGATACGCCCGAGATCCTCGCGCTCTTTGCCCGCGTCGATCCGCGCAATCCGGGGGCGGTCGATCCCGCCTCGCTGACCGCGGCCGAGCGGCAGCTTCTCTACAGTTCGCACATCTTCCAGTTCGAATATTCGCGCCTCCTGCTCGAGCAGAAGCTGGGGATCGACATCCCGGGCGCCGCGGTGCCGGGCGCGCCGGAGAAGCTTGCCACCTCGCGCGAGATCATCCGCTTCTTCGACTATCTGAGCGGCGGCTATTCCGGGGTCGGCGCGGGCTATCCGGGCGCCTTCGGCTATCTCACCCCCGAGGACCGGGGCGGGGTCTATTTGGCGCCGAACATGTCCTTCGACTTCTCGCTGATCGGCTTCCGCGACATGACGCCGGAACAGGCGACGGCGGTCTGGGCGGCGGAATATGCCCGGATCGCGAGCCATGCGACGACGCCGATCTTCCTCTTTCCCTGGCATGACTACGGGCCGACCAACTGGAATATCGGCGATCCCAGCCAGGTCTATACGCTCGAGATGTTCGAGAGCGTGATCGCGCGGGCGGCGGCCGACGGGGCGGAATTCGTGACCGGGGCGGATCTCGCCCGTCGGATCGCCAGCTTCGAGGCGAGCGACCTGCAGGTCTCGGTCTCGGGCAACACGGTCACCGCCACGGTCACCTCGAACGATGCGGGCCGCTTCGCGCTGGATTTCGACGGCAAGACCATCGCCTCGGCCGGCAACTGGTACGCCTGGAACGGCGACAGCCTGCTGGTGGTGCGCAACGGCGGCAGCTTCACCGTCACGCTGGGGACGGCGCCCGCCGACGTGACCCGCCTGGCTGAGCTGCCGCAGCGGGCCGAATTGGTCTCGGTGTCGGGCGACGGCTCGGATCTGGGCTTCACGATGGAAGGGGTCGGGACGGCGCGTGTGGTGCTGCAGGCGCAGGGGGGCGGGGCGGTCGTGGTGACGGGCGCCGACAGCGGCGCGGTCGCGGGGCAGAACCTCTCGCTCGGCTTTGCCGCGGTGGGCAGCCATTCGGTCACCGTGGATTACCGCGCCGGCGGGCTGGTGGCGGGCACGGCCGCGGCCGAGATCCTGCTGGGCGGCGCGCTGGCCGATAGCCTGCGCGGCGCCAGGGGCAACGACACGCTCTCGGGCGGGGGCGGCGCGGACGATTTCGTCTTCGCCTCGGGCGGTGGCCGGGACACGGTGCTCGATTTCGCCTCGGGCAGCGACCGGCTGGTGTTCAGCCAGTCGCTGGGAGGCTCGGCGGCCGAGATCCTGGCGCGGTTCCAGACCACCGCCGACGGGCTGCTGGCCACCTTCACCGGCGGCGAGCGGGTGCTGCTGGCCGGTCTGACCACGGGCGACCTTCAGCTGGGGGACATCTACGTCGATACGCTGCTGGCCTGACGGGCCGGACATTTTCGAGGGCGGATTTTCATCAAGAGGCACTTCATGACCAACCCGATTCACAGCCTTCGGAGAAGGCCGGGACCGGCGGGCGGCACGCCCCGGCCCCGGCCCGTCCTGCCGGATGCCGCCCCGCCCCGGCCATGCCCGGCGCCCGAAGGCCCGTCCTCCGTTCCTCGTTGGTGAAAGAGCAGCCCCATGTGTGGAATCGTCGGAATCCTCGGCCAGCGACCGGCCGCCCCCGTGATCCTCGACTCGCTGCGCCGCCTCGAATACCGCGGCTATGACAGCGCCGGCATCGTCGCGCTGGACGGCGGCGTGATGGACCGGCGGCGCAGCAGCGGAAAGCTCTCGGCCCTGGCCGAACTGCTCGAGGCGCAGCCGCTGCCCGGCAACAGCGGGCTTGGCCATACCCGCTGGGCGACGCATGGCAGGCCGGTCGAGGCCAACGCCCATCCCCATCGCGCGGGGCCCGTCGCGGTCGTGCACAACGGCATCATCGAGAATTACCTCGACCTGCGCCGCCAGCTCGAGGCCGAGGGCTGGAGCTTCGGCTCCGAGACCGACAGCGAGGTGATCGCCACGCTCTGCGCGGCCTTCCTGCGGCGGGGCCTTGCGCCCGAGGATGCGGCCGCGGCCACCCTCGCGCGGCTGCGCGGGGCCTACGCGCTCTGCCTGATGTTCGACGGGGCGGACGATCTGATGATCTGCGCCCGCCGCGGCTCGCCCCTCGTGATCGGCCATGGCGAGGGCGAGATGTTCGTGGGCTCCGACGCGCTGGCGCTGGCGCCGCTGACCGGGCGGCTGACCTATCTCGAAGAGGGCGACTGGGCGGTGCTGACCCGGCGCTCGATGGTCATCCACGACGCCGAGGGACGGCGAGCGAACCGGCCGCTGCACCAGCTCGAGGCCGGGGATTTCCTCGCCGAAAAGGGCCCCCATCCACACTTCATGCTGAAGGAGATCCACGAGCAGCCGGGCGTCGCCGCGCGGGTGCTGGGCAGCTGGACGGCGCGGGGCGACGGCTCCGTGACCTGCGACTCGGCCGGCCTCGACTGGGCGCGGGTGCCGCGCCTGACCATCGCCGCCTGCGGCACCGCCTGCTTGGCCGGCCAAGTCGGCAAGATCTGGCTGGAGCGGATCGCCCGCCTGCCGGTCGAGATCGAGATCGCCTCGGAGTTCCGTTACCGCGAGCCGCCGCTGCCCGAGGGCGGGGTGACGCTGGTCATCAGCCAGTCGGGCGAGACGGCCGACACGCTGGCGGCGCTGCGCTACGCGAAAGAGGCCGGGCAGCGGACGCTGGGGCTGGTCAACGTGCCCACCTCGACCATCGCGCGTGAGGTCGATGTGGCGCTCGCCACCCATGCCGGTCCCGAGATCGGCGTGGCCTCGACCAAGGCCTTCACGGCGCAGCTTCTGTGCCTGCTGGGCTTTACCGTCATGGTGGCGCGCCAGCGCGGGTTGCTGGACGAAGCGGGTGAGCGGCGCTGGATCGGCGCGCTCTCGAGCGTGCCGCGCCTAATCGCCGAGACGCTGGCGGCCGAGCCCGCCATCGCCGCCGCCGCGGGCGCGCTGGCGGAAGCGTCGGACGCGATCTTCGTCGGGCGGGGGCTGATGTATCCGCTGGCGCTCGAGGGGGCGCTGAAGCTCAAGGAGATCACCTACATCCACGCTGAGGGCTATGCGGCGGGCGAGCTGAAGCACGGGCCGATCGCCCTCGTGGATGCGACGGTGCCGGTGGTGGCGCTGGCCCCCTCGGACAGGCTGTTCGACAAGCTTGAATCCAACATCCGCGAGATCATGGCGCGCGACGGCCGGGTGCTTCTGCTGACCGATGCCGCGGGCGCGGCCCGGCTAGGCGGCGACGCCTGGCGGACCATCGTGCTGCCCGACTGCGAGCCGCTTCTGCAGCCCTTCGTCCAAGCGGTCGCGATCCAGTTGCTCGCCTATCACTGCGCGCTGGCCCGCGGCACCGACATTGATCAGCCGCGCAACCTCGCCAAGTCCGTCACGGTCGAATGACAGGCCAGAACAAGGAGAAATCCCATGTCTGACAGCGTCCTCCTCGCCGGCGGAGCCGGTTACATCGGCTCGCATGTGGTTACGGCGCTCGCCTCGGCCGGCTGGCGCCCGGTCATCCTGGACAACTTCGACAATTCTGAACCCGAGGTCGTGGAGCGGATCGAGGAGATCACCGGCTGCCGCGTGCCGCTGATCGAGGGCGACGTGCGCGACCGGGCGCTGGTCGAGCGCGCGCTGCGCCGGCACCGGATCGGGGCGGTGGTCCATCTGGCGGGGCGCAAGTCGGTGAATGAGTCGGCCGAGGATCCGCTGCTCTATTTCGCCGAGAACCTCAGCGGGGCGGTCTCGCTGATGACGGCGATGCGCAACTGCGGCGTGTCGCGGCTGGTCTTTTCCTCCTCGGCCACGGTCTATGGCGCGGCCGAGAAGCTGCCGGTGGACGAGACGGCGCCGACGCGGGTGACCAGCCCCTACGGCCGCACCAAGCTGATGATCGAGGAGATGATCGACGATTGCGTGGCCGCGGTGCCGGAGTTCTCGGCGATCTCGCTGCGCTACTTCAACCCGGTGGGCGCCCATCGCAGCGGCCTGATCGGCGAGGTGCCGCGCGGCCTGCCGAACAACCTCTTTCCCTATGTGGTGCGGGCCGCGACAGGCGAGCTGCCCTTCGTGCGGGTGTTCGGCGACGATTATCCGACGCCCGACGGCACGGGCCTGCGCGACTACATCCATGTGGAGGATCTCGCCCGCGGCCATGTGGCGGCGCTGCGCGTTCAGCGCGAAGGGCCGGGCCTGCCTGCCCGTCACCAGCGGATCAATCTTGGCACCGGGCGGGGCCATACCGTGCTCGAGGTGCTCGACGCCTTCGGCCGGGCCTGCGGCTTCCGCATCCCGCGCCGGATCGTGGGGCGGCGGCCGGGCGACGTGGCCGCCTCGGTGGCCGATCCGGGGCTCGCGCAGCGGCTGCTCGGCTGGCAGGCGCGGCACGGGCTCGACGAGATGTGCGAGAGCCAGTGGAATTTCCAGCAGCGCCATGCCGAGCGGCTGGAGAGGGCCCCGGCCCTGCCGCCCCTGCCGGTTGCGGCCTATATGGCCCCGGCGCATCCTGCGGAGTAGGCCCCTGATGCGATGGAGACAGGCCCTGCGGGGCATCGTCCGCACCCCCGCCCTCCTGCTGATCGCGGGACTGCCGCCGGGCCTTGCGGGGGCGCTTCCTCCGGCGCAGGCCGCCCCCTGCGCCGAGGCACCCCGGGCGGCCGAGGCACACCGCGACCGGCTGGCGGCCGCGCTGCGCGACGGGTTCGGCGTCCAGTACTGGGGCGCCGCCTATGACGCCGAGGGACTGGCCGCCGCACCACACGGGCTGCTGATCGTCGAGGCGACCCGCGTGGGCGCCGACCGCAGCGCCGACGGGCGCGAGCAGCATTTCACCCCTGCCGAGATCGCCCGGATCGGCCAGGACGGCCGCCGCCCGGTGATCGCCTATCTGAACCTGGCCGAGATCGAGAGCTACCGCCACTACCACGCCCGCACCTCGCGCGAGGAGCAGCGCTGGCATGGCCCGACCAGCGCCTCGGGCGAGCGGCTCGCGGCCTACTGGCGGCCCGAATGGCATGCGGTGCTGCGCGAGCGGGTGGACGAGCTGATGCGACTGGGCTTCGACGGGCTCTTTCTTGACGATGTGCTGCATTACTACACCCATGCTGCGGGCGAGACCCAGCCGACGCCGGGCTATGACGCCAGCGACGCGCCCGGCGATGCGCCGGCCCATGCGCGGGCGATGATGGCGCTGGTGGTCGATCTGGCCGAGCATGCGCGGCGCCAGCGCTGCGACGCGATCGTGGTGGTGAACAACGGCGCCTTCATCGGGCGCGACGCCGGCCCCGATCCGGCCACGGCGGAATCCCCCGGCCCCTTCGCGCGCTACCGCAGCGCGATCAGCGCGATCCTGGCTGAAAGCGTGTTCGACACTAACAACCGCCAGCCCACGATCGACGCCCTGCGCGAGGATTTCCTCGACCGGGGCGTCCAGGTCATGTCGATCGACTTCAAGACCCATTTCGTCGGACCCGGCGGCGAGAGCTACCGCGAGCTGGTGCGGCGGCGCGCCGCGAAGGCGGGCTTTGCGGCCTATGTCGCCGACGACGAGGCCTTCAACCGCCTCTACGAGCCGATCAGGGCCCCGGCAATCCGCTGACGGGGCTGCGCCAGGTCGAGAGCAGCGCCGCCGGCAGGTCCGGGTTGGCGCCGGGGCGGGCCATGAGATCGGCGTGGCCGGCCGTGCCGCGGAGCGATCCGGCCAGCGACAGCCAGAGCGTCCGGTCCCATTCCGACAGCGGCCGCGCGGCGGCGAGGGCGAGCAGGCGGTGGACCTCCTCGGGTCGGCCCTGCAGCCCCATGAAGGCCGCCCCCACCAGCGGCTCGGCCCGGACCAGATCCGGCGTCATCCGGTCCTGCCAGGGCAGCAGCGCCGACGGCCCCTGAAAGCGCAGGAACTGCAGCAGCGCCCGGCCGGCGATCTCCGGCTCGAGCCCCGGACCGGAGCGTTCGAGCGCGCCGCGCAGGCCGCGCAGGCCGCGCAGGTCGCCGGTGATCTCGGTGACGGTGAGCAGCGTCCGCCAGCCGCGTGCATCCATCTCCGGGGTTTCCGCGATCCAGCGCGCCTGCAGGTCGAAGGTCATCGCCCGGTGGCCGCCGCGCGCAAAGAGGGGCAGCAGCCGGTGGGCGGCCGCCGGCTCGCGCTCGAGCGCCGAACGCGCCAGCGCATAAGCCTCGGCCAGCGCGCCCCGGTTGATCAGGACCGGCAGGGCCGCCTCGAGCGGGTCGGTGTTTCCGGCGGCGGCGCACCAGGCGAGGGCGAGCGGCACCACCTCGTCGCGGCGCCCCGTTTCGAGCAGGACATCGAGCAGGCGCGGCCGCATCGCCCCGGCCAGCGGGTCCGGCCCCTCTGCGGCCGCGCGCAACAGCCATTCGACCTCCTCGGCCCGGCCCGCCCGCACCAGAAGCTGCGCGAGCCGCCCCGCCTCCCAGGGCTGGAGCTGCACCGTCGGCACGCCGGCCAGCAGCTCGAGTTCGGCCGGCTCGTCGCCCAGCAGGCGCAGCCAGTAGCCGAGCCTGTGGCGCCGCCCGGCATCCGGTTTCAGCTCCTGGGCCCGTTGCAGGTGGCGCACCGCCGCCTCGAGATCGCCGGCCATGCGCGCGATCTCGGCCAGCCGGTCGGCCAGCACGGCCTCGGCCCCCGCCCCCGCCTCCTGCGGCCGGTCCCCGGCCAGCGCCCGCTCGGCGGCGGCCGGATGGCCGGCCCTGAGCGCCAGGTCGGCCTGCACGAGGCGCAGGTTGTCGGTCAGCTCCACCCGTCCCGCCATGGCCTCGAGCCGGGCCATCGCCGCCTCGGTCGTCATCGAGCCAAGCTCGCCCTCGAGCCGGACGGTCTCGGCGGGCCGCAGCGCCAGCACCGCGAAAAGCGCCATCAGGCCGCCGCCGCCCAGCATCAGGATCCTGTCGCGCATTCGCCGCTCCTTTCAGCAGTCGCCGTCAAGTGTCACGTCGAGATCCGCGCCCTGCGGATCGGGGATCTGGATCGACAGCCGCCCCTCGGGATCGGCGATGGCGCTGCCCACGGCGTAGGACTTGCCGAGCCGCCGGACATCGATCGCGAAGCGCGTTCCGGGCCGGGCCTGCCAGTCCATCACGCCCGGCGCCCACCCCTGCAGCCGCAGGGCGATCCGGCAGCGTCCGGCCTCGAAGTCCAAGACCCGGAAGCGGCTGGAGACGAGGGCCGGACGGTCCAGGCCGCGCATTCCCAGCGGAGCGGGATCCTCGGCCAGCGCCACCAGCGGCTCGGGGTCTGACGGGTTCAGCGCGATGTAGAGCCTGTCCTCTTCGCGCACCGCCCCCAGCACGCCGCGGCTGGCCGCCAGATCGAGCGCAAGCCCCGCCGCCCGCTCGACCCGCAGGGTCTGCAACGCGCCCCGGTTCGTGATGCGCCAGGCTCGCTCGCCCTCGCGCCGCAGTCGGGCCGAGTGGAAGCCCTCGACGATGCGGACGTAATCGGCGGCGGCCACAGGCAGGACCGGCGAGGCGCGCGCCAGCCCGAGCGCCGACTCGACCGCCGTCCGCGTGCCGAAGGACAGAGCCGAACTGGCGGCAAAGCTCAGCTGGAACGGGCGCAGGCGCCGGGGGCTTCCGGTCGCCCGGACCGTGTCGGCAAAGGCGTGGAACCCGTGCTCGGGCGTGGTCCAGAAGCCGGTGTAGGCCTCGTCACCCGACAGGGCGTTGTAGACCTGCAGCTGCCCGCCCTCGCGGACGGCATAGGCCGAGAGGTTCGACAGCGCCGGGGCGAAGCGGTTGTAGATCCCGCCTCCACCCCCCAGCCCCGCCGCCCCGGCCCCGGCCACGGCCGCGAGCGCATCGGCGTGGGGGCTCGCATCCCCCGTCCAGAGATGGAAGCCCGCCGGGCGGCCCCCGGCCAGCTCGGACACCTCGGCCAGGGCGCCGGCCGTCTCGCGCCAGAGGTCGAACGGATCGCGCATGTAGCGCCGCGGCGCCTCGGCCATCCGGCCGGCGGCCACCGGCGCAGGCAGGGGCAGCGCCAGTTCCAGCGTGCGGACCGCCGCCCCGATCAGCCCCGCCGCCCCGGGATCGGCCGTCCCGCGCAGCTCGCGCAGCAGTTGCGCCTCGCGCGCGGGGTCATACCCGTCGAAGAAGGCCCAGGTCCGCACCAAGCTGTGGCCCGCGGTGCCGGGCCGGACCTGCGGCAGGGCAAGGAGCGCGCGCGCCGCGACACGCCCGCGCGGCGCCTCGGGCCCGGCGAGGGTGGCATCGAGATCCCCGGTCAGCACGCCGATGCTGACCGGAAGGTCGGGATAGGGCGCCACCAGCCGGTCGAGCAGCAGTTCCGAGCCGATGCGCGTCTCCTGCCCGAAGCGGAGCGCGGGCTCGGCCACCAGCCAGCCTTCGGGGCGCACGACCGAGAAGAAGAGCCGCCGCCCGCCCTCGGTCGTCACGTCCGGGACCGGGGCCGGCGGCTGGCCGAGCGCGGCCTCGAAGAAGGCGAAGGGATCGAGCACCCAGAAGGACAGGCCGCCCCGCGCATCGTGGCGCAGCGTGGCCGAACTGTCGGCAAAGGCGCCGCGCGGCCCCAGCACCACCAGATCGAAGGCGGGCGCGCCGGGCGCGGCCTCGACCCGGAGCAGGCTGCGCGCGGGCGGGACCGCCTCGAGCGCGGCATGGCGGCCCGGCTCGATGTCGAAGGGCGTCTCGTGGCCGATCATCGCCGCATCCATCGTCACCGTGCGCGACAGCACGCCAAGCGCGGTCTCGCCCCCCGACACCCTCAGCCCCAGCCGCGACAGATAGGCGTCGCGCTGCCCGTCATAGGCCAGTTCGGGGCGGATCCCGACATGGTCGAACGCGATCATCCGCAGGCCGCCGCAGTCGCGCTCGACCGAGGCCGCCCAGCGGGCGAAGTCCGCATCCCGCGCCAGGGGAGCGTCGAACCACGAGAGAGTCGCCGCCACCTCCGCCGGCAGGAGGGGCGGCGGCGGTCCGGCCGCCACGTCGTGATAATCGAGGACATACCCCATATGGTTCAGGATCATTTCCGCCGCCCGATGAAGGCGGGTCTGGCGCACCCCGCCTTCCCGGCCGCCGTCGTGCAGCGCGAGGATGATGCGCGGCACCAGCCGCGCGGTGTCCTCATCGCACGCTAGGGCCGGACTTGCGGAAAATCCGCCGGTCAGAAGAGCAAGGGCAACAACAAGGGCCGCGGAGGCGCCCCGGACCGGCCTTGTCGGATCGAGGAGGGCTGATCTCATGATGCAATCCAGATAATCCGGAGTCACGCCGAGGGTTTCAAGCTTATAATCCTTGAGTGGTAATACTTTCGGGTTTCACATTCCGCCGATGCCGCGATTGCCGGGCCCGGATTTTTAGCCTTAGACTGGCTTCAATATCTCGATTGGATTCTCGTCGATTACCAGAATTATTTTCGGCACTGCCGGACAGTGACAGCAGAGAGAAAGCGAAGCCATGATGCCTGAAGGTTCTCGCCGCCTTTCCACCAGCCGTCTTCTGCGCGTGGCAGCCCTCGTGGCCGGAGGTTTTGTCCTTGTCGTGGGCGCGACCCGGTTCGCCGACGAAGGGTTCCTCCAGCGCCTGCGGGCGGATTATCCACTCGTCTTCGGCCGGGTCGAGACGCTCCTCGACACGCGGCGGGCGGCCGGACCCGTCGAGCCCGCGATCCGCCCCGAGGAGGTGGTGGCGCTGACGGTCGAGCGGCCGGGCCTGCCCGCCAACTGCCTCGAGCCCGGCCCGGCCCGGGCCTCGCTCGCCGTGCCGGGCGACAGGCTTCGGATCCGCTACTTCGAGAAGGGCGGCTTCTCGACCGGCGAGGGCGGCGGAGCGGGCGCGGCGCAGACCCTCGTCTTCGAGCGGCTCGACCTGTCCGGCACCTACGAGGTGGCCTCGGACGGCAGCCTTGCCCTGCCGCTTCTAGGGCGGCTGCCCGTGCAGGGGCGCGAGCTGGTCTGCATCGAGGCGGCCCTGGCCGACGGTTACATCGGGATCCTGAACGCGCCTCTCGATGCCACGGTCAGTTTCGAGAGCCGCCCGCCGGTGGTCCTGCGCGGCCCGGTGCGCGCGCCCGGCACCTATGGCTGGACCGAGGGGCTGACGGTGGCCCGGCTGATCGCCTCGGCCGGGTCGGCGGCGATGGGCGGCTACGACAGCCTCGGCCGCCGGGTCGAGCTGGAGGCGCGGGTGCGCGAGCTGCGCGACCGGATGCTGGGCGTTGCGCTGGAACGGGCCCGGACCGAGGCCGCGATCGAGCGGCAGCGGGCGCTGAAGCTGCCGGCCTCGGAGCTTGACTACATGGGTGTGGAGCTTGGCCTGCGGCGGATCGAGGGCGAGACGCAGGCCCTCGTGGCCGAACTCGACGCCTTCGAGGCGATCGAGAGCCGCTGGCAGACCGAGGTGGCCGACCTCGGGCGCCGCCTTGCCGAGATGCGGCGCCACCACCAGATCGCGCAGGAGCAGCTCGAGGTGCTGCGCCAGCGGCGCGAGGAACTGTCGGATCTCAGCGGGCGCGGCGTGACGACCGCGGCGCGGCTCGACGCAGCCACGCTGAACCTGATGGGCAGCGAGCGCGCCATGCTCGAGACCTTCGACGCCCTGCTCGCGCTGGAATCGCAGCTGAACATCGCCCGGCTATCGCTGGAGCAGGCCCGCACCGACCGGAGCCGGCGCCTCGCGGCCGAACTGCGCGAAGAGGCCGAGGAGGAGAACCTGCTCAAGGGCCAGCTGCGCGCGGTGCAGGCCGAGATCGCCCGGGTCGATCTGGGCGACGGGCTGGTGGAGGGCTTCGTGCCCGTCGTCGAGATCGAGCGGCCGGGCCCCGAGGGCGTCCGCCGGATCCAGGCCGCGCCCGAGGACGAGGTCTTTCCGGCCGATCTGGTCACGATCTCGATCCCCGGCCGTGATCTCGTGATGCCGGTCCGCTCGTCGGAGGACGACGGCCGGTCCAGCCTGCTGCGGTAGCCCATGCAGCCCCTGAATCTTGCCCCCGCCCCCCTGCGCGGCTCTGCCGCCGAGATGCGCCTGCTCGCGCGGAACCTGATCGAGAGCGCGGCCCTTCTGATCGCGCTGACGGTGACCGAGCGGCTGCTGTTCGGCCCGGGCTTCTATGCCGGCCTCGTGCAGCATCCGTTCTGGATCGTCGTGCTGCTGGCCGCGGTCCAGGGCGGGCTCTATCCCGGCGTGGGCGCCGCAGCGCTGGCCATCCTGATGCTGGACCAGCCGCCGCGGCCCGTCGGCATGGACATCACCCAGCATTACATCCAGTCGGCGCTGCTGCCGATGCAGTGGCTGGCGACCAGCCTGTGCATCGGGCTCTACCGGCAGCTCCAGATCGAGCGCGAGCGCCACCTGCGCGAGGAGAACGCCCGGCTGCGCGAGACGGCGGACCTGCTGGCGGAGGAGCTGACGCGCACCGATGTGGCGCTCGGCGCGGCCGAGCTGCGGCTGATCGTGGCGGATCCCGAGCCGGTCCCGGGCGCGGGCCTCGCGGCCCGGACCAGGGCCGGCAGCGGCACCGGGAAGGACGGCCCATGACCGCCGCCCCGGCCCTGGCCCCTCCGACCGCCGCCGCCCCACACGCCGTCGGGCTTCTGGCGCCGGTGGCCCTGGTTGACGTGGCGCTGGCGCTCGTCTGGGGGATGGGGCTTGTCACCTCGACCGACACCATCCTTATCCATGCCGGCGTGGTGGCGGCCGCCGCCGCCGCAGGGCTGGTCTTCCGCCCCGGCCTCGGGGCCGAGATCGCCCTGCGCGCGGCGCTTCTGTTGCTGCTCGGGCCGCTCGGGGGCCTCGTCCTGCTGATCGCGGGGGCGGGACCGGCCCGGATCGCGCCCGAGGGCCTGCAGGACGAGAGCCTCACGGCCCCGCCGCGGCGGGCTGAGGCGCTGGCCGACGCGATCCGGCAGGGACGGCGGCGCCAGCCCCTGCCCGAGCCGCCCCGGCCCTTCGCGCCGCTCTTCCGCGAGGGGCCGCTCGACCGGCAGTTCCGCGCCATCTCGGTGATCTCGCGCCACTACCGGCCCGACATGCTGCCGGCCCTGCGGGTGGCCCTCGCCTCGCCCGTCCCCGGCCTGCGGGTGCAGGCCGCGGCCATCTTCGCACGGCTGCGGGGCCATTACGGCGAGATGGCAAAGGAGCTGCTGGCAGCACCGGCCGCGCCGCCCGCCCCGGCCGAGGCGCGCCGCCTTGCCGGCCGCTGCGCCGAGGCCGCGGCCTCGGGCTTCGTGGACGAGGCCGTGGCGGCGCGGCTCCGGGCGCGGCAGGCCGAGCTGCTGGATCTGGCCGGGCCGGAGGCGCCCGGCGAGGCGGCCGACCCGCCGCCCGAGGCCTCCGGAACGGCCCGCGACCCCGGCCGCCCCCTCAAGCGCCATTCCTGCGGAGGCATCGCGTGACCCCCCCAGCCGAGCCGGTGGATGTCTGCATCGTGGTCGAGGGCTGCTATCCCTATGTGGCCGGAGGGGTCTCGTCCTGGCTCGACTGGCTGATCCGCAAGCAGCCCGACCTCAGCTTCGGCGTCGTGGCCGTCACCGCCGACGACCGCCCGCGCGAGCCGAAATACCGGGTGGCGCCGAACGTCCGTTTCCTGCAGCGGCTGGCGCTGGCGCCCGACGAGCACGGCGAGGCCGAGCCCCGCCCGATCCTTGACCCCGAACCGCTCGCCGAGCTGCTCTGCCACATCCTGCGGGACGGCGACGCGGCCGCCTTTGCCGGCCTGCTGGCCCTGGCCGGGCGGCCGGTCCGGCGGGGCGGCCCCCTGTCGCGGCGCGCGCCCGCACCGCCCACCCGCGCCGATTTCATCCACAGCCGCCCGGCCTGGCAGGCGCTGACCCGCAGCTACGACCGGCTGGCGCCCCAGGCCTCGTTCACGGATTTCTTCTGGGCCTGGCAGAGCCTTGTCGGGGGGCTGATGTCGGTGGTCTTCGCCCCCCTGCCGCGGGCGCGCTGCTATCACGCGATCTCGACCGGCTATGCGGGCCTTTACGCCGCGCGGGCGGCGCTGGCGACCGGGCGGCCCTGCGCGATCACCGAACATGGCATCTACACCAACGAGCGCCGCATCGACTTGGTCATGGCCGACTGGATCACCGACCGGATCGAGTCCGGGCTGCTCGGGCTCGACCAGCGGATGGATGTGCGCGACTTCTGGATCCGCAGCTTCGAATCCTACGCGTCGATCGCCTATGCCGCCTCGAGCCGCATCACCACGCTCTATGGCGCGAACCAGACGCTGCAGCGGCCGATGGGGGCGCGGGACGAGCAGATGGAGGTGATCCCGAACGGGATCGAGATCGAGCGGTTCGGCACGCTCGGCCGCCTGCCCCATCCCCGCCCGACCGTGGCGCTGATCGGCCGCGTGGTGCCGATCAAGGACATCGAGGCCTTCATCGCGGCCGCCCCCGTGATCCTGAAGGCGGTGCCCGAGGCCGAGATCCTGATCCTCGGGCCGATGGACGAGGACCCGGACTATTTCGACCTCTGCCGGCGCCGGATCGCCGAGCTGGGTCTGGAAGAGGCGATCCGCTTCACCGGCAAGGTCGATCTGCGCGACTACCTGCCCCGGATCGACCTGATCGTGCTGACCAGCATCAGCGAGGCGCAGCCCCTGGTGCTGCTCGAGGCCGGGGCGGCCGGTATCCCGTGCGTCACCACCGACGTGGGCTCCTGCCGCGAGATCGTCGAGGGCGCGCCCGAGGAAAGCCCCAACCTCGGCATTGCCGGGCGCGTGGTGCCGCCGATGGACAGCCAGGCGATCGGCGGGGCGGTGGCGGAACTGCTGGCCGACGCCGGGGAACGCGCGCGCTGCGGGGCCGTCCTGCGCCGCCGGGTCGAGACCGCCTTCCTGTCCGAGACCTCGGCCGCGCGCTACCGCACCCTCTACGAGAGGCTTTGCACGCCATGAGCCGGACCGATCCCGCCCGCTCCGTCCTGCCCCCGCTGCGCCGGGCCGCGGCCGCGACGGTCATCGCCGCCGGCCCCTGGCTGGTGGCGGTGGCGGCGCTGGCGCTGATCTCGCGCACGATGGAGCCCCTGATGGGCGTGGCCGCGGTCGAGGACCTGCGCCTTGGGGTGGTCTATGCCGTCTGCTGCGCCTCGCTGGCGGCGGGGCCGATCGGCACCATTGCCGCCGGGCTGATCCGCACCGGGATCGACGACGGACAGGCGATGCCGGTGACCGGGATCTTCCTTGCGGCGGGGCTGCTGGCCGCGCTCTGCGCGCTGGGGCTGGGAACAGCGATCGCGCTCCTGCTCGGGATCCATCCGATCGGCAACCTTCTCGGGCTGCTGCTGCTGACGGGCGCGATCTGCTTCCTCTGGACCAGCTTCTCGGTCCTGTCGGCCCTGCGCGCCCACCGTTTCCTGATCGGCGCCTTCACGCTGGGCATGACCGCCTCGGTCGCCTGCTGCATCCTGGCCGCCCGCCATGCGCCGACCACGCCGGATCTGATCTGGGCCTTTTCGGCGGGCGTCCTGCTCTGCGTGGCGCTGGCGCTGCGCCATGTGCGGCTGCGCTTCGGCCTCGGCGACCGGCTGGCGCCGGCGCTCGGGCTGCTTCTGGGGGCGCTGGCACGGCAGCGGCTGCTGGCGGGCGGGATCCTGCTCGGAGTGGCGGCGGTCTGGATCGACAAATGGGTCTTCTGGGCCGCCCCCGTCAGCGCCTCCTCGCAGGCCGGCTACCGCCATTTCGCCGATTACGACGCCGTCATGTTCCTCGCGCATCTGGCGGTCATCCCGGCGGTCGCGGCGATGCACATGCTGCAGGAGGGACCGATCCGGCAAGCGCTGCGCTCGGTGCAGCGCGACATCCTGGGCGGCGCCGCACGGATGGCAATCCGCCGGAGCGTCGATGCCCTGGTCGCCACCGTCCGGCAGGGCATCCTTGCGATCCTCTTCGTGCAGGCCACCCTGACGCTGGCCTTCATGCTGGCCGCCCCCCTCCTGACCGAGGCCGCCCAGCTCGGCTTCAACCAGTTCCTCATGCTCCGGGTGGGGCTGTTCTCGACGCTCCTCTATTCGATCGTCTATGTCTGCTCCTCCATCCTGATAATTTGCGACCGAAAGGCGGCTTTCCTGCAATTGCAGGGCGGATTGCTCTTGCTGAATCTGCTGTTCAGCATCCTTTTCTATCTGGGAATGGGCGTTACCGCCTACGCCTTCCTGTTTGCAAACCTGCTGGTTTCTGCGATGGCCATCATTCTGGCGGTGGATATACTCCCCCAGTATGATTTCGTTATGTTTTCCCGGGCCATCTCCCGGAAAAGGGGCTGGGTCGATTCCGGGGCGCACCATCCTGAGGTTTATTAGGTGTTCAGTCCCGGCATCTGGTGGATCGGGTCGAGGATGAATCGATCTGGCTCTGAGGTCCAGACCTTGCAGATGTATTCGTAGGGCGTGAGGCCGTTCAGTGTCTTCAGCCTGCGTGCGAAGTTGTACGCTGCCATGAAGTCCGCGAGGTGGGTTCGCAACTGATGGTGGCTGCCGTAGTGGAAGCGCTTGACTGTGGCGTCCTTGATCGTGCGGTTCATCCGCTCGACCTGACCGTTCGTCCATGGATGGTTCGGTTTGGTCAGACGGTGCTCGATCCCATTCGCCTCGCAGATCATGTCGAAGCGCATCGGCCGGGAGTAGATGGTGTTCCGGTTCCGGGGTTGCTCGGCGAACTGGATGCCATTGTCAGTAAGAACCGTGTGGACCTGATAGGGCACGGCTTCGAGCAAGTGCTGGAGGAACTCCCAGGCAGTCTTTCTGTCAGCTGTTGCAACGAGTTGAGCAACGGCGAACTTGGACGTCCGGTCGATGCCGACGAAGAGGAAGAGCTTCCCTTCGCCGGTCTGCACCTCGGCGATATCGATGTGAAAGAACCCGATGGGGTAGCGCTTGAACTTCTGCCGCTTTGGCTTGTCGCCCTCGACATCCGGAAGACGCGAGATGCCGTGACGCTGCAGGCAACGATGCAGCGCCGACCGTGTCAGGTGCGGGATCGAGGGCTGGAGAGCATAGAGGCAATCATCCAGCGGCAGCAGCGTGTGCCTTCGGAAGGCGACGACTGCCGCCTCTTCGGCCTCGGTCAGGACGGTGGACCGCGGTTCCGACGGCCCGGTCTTCATGTCCTCGACTGTCGCCCGCTTGCGCCACTTCGCCACCGTCTTGGGGTTGATGCCCAGTTCCCGGCTCAGCTGCGCGAGCGAAGCTTGCGATCGCTGTATTGCAGCTCTGACGGCGTGCGTGGTCGTGGCGCTCCCGTGACGAACTTGTCCCATAGTGCTTCCTTCCATTCCTGCGAAAGGATCGCACCATCAAACCGTGGGATCAAACACCTAGTGGGCGTTCAATCAACCTGAGGCGGAAGAGTCCTTTGATATCGTCCTTTTAAGGGTTCACGAAAACTGCGGCCAATGGACCGCAAGTGGCCGTTATTGCTTACTCCGACGGCAAAATATCTTGATTGATAACTTTTGTGGTTGCCACACTCCTTCGAATTAATACGATGGGAGCGTATTGACGGCATTGTGGGGACCGATCTTGCTCACCAAGGCCATGGAAAGAGTTGAGAGTCGCAAGTTGTTCTGGCTCGTTGACGGGCATGCTCTGCGCAGAGCGAGCCTTTGTGTCTTCCTGATGCCCTGGGCGCACAAGCGGCGGCTGGGTCTGCGCCAGTTCGCGGACCCGGCAGAAGCGGAGGGCGGGGAGGTGCCCGAGATCTGCCTGCTGAGCACCGGCTCGCGGTCGCTGCGGGACGAGGGGGTGCGGCGCAGCCTGGACGGGATCGCCTCCGCCGCGGGCGATGTGCCGGTCATCCTGATGCCCGAGCGCATGGACGAGGAGGATGTCCGCGACGCGCTGCGCCTGGGGGTGCGCGGCCTGCTGCCCACCAGCATGGAGCCCCGAGTCGCCATTGCGGCGCTCGATCTGGTGCTGGCAGGAGGCTGCTACTTTCCCGTCGAGGTGCCGGCGGGACAGCCGTTCCCGCTTCCCTCCCCCGGGCCTGCCCCCGGCTTGCGCGAGGCGCCCCTGGCCGCCGAGGGCCTCGACATGCCGCTGACCGACCGGCAGAACGAGGTCCTGCGCTCGCTCGGGGCGGGGGCCTCGAACAAGGAGATCGCCCGCCAGCTCTCGATCTCCGAGGCGACAGTCAAGATCCATGTGCGGCACCTGATGCGGAAATACGGCGTCAGCAACCGGACGCAGGTGGCCATCCTCGCGATGCAGAAGACCGCGGAGGTGGCTGACCTGCGCAGCCCGCGGCGGGCCTGAAAGCGTCCGCCCCGGACCATTGAGCCCCCGGACCCACCGGTCTGCAGGACGGATCCGGGGCCGGCCACCGGCCTTCTGGCGAACGGGAGAAGCGGATGTCGCGACTGTCTTCTGTCAAGAGCTGGCTCTACCATCTGGGCGATATCGACGCCCGGCGCGCGCAGGCGATCGGCGCCTCGAACGCCGATCTCGTCGTGACCGAATGGGCCAGCTACCGCGACGGCGAGGCCCCCTACGGGCGCGCCCTGCTCGACCGGATGCGCGGCGGCGATCCCGACCGGCTGATCGTCAGCTATCTCTCGATCGCCGAGGCCGAGGATTACCGCTACTACTGGCAGGACAGCTGGGCGAAGACGCCGCCGCACTGGCTCGGGGCGGAAAATCCCGAATGGGCCGGCAACATGAAGGTCCGCTACTGGGAGGCGGGCTGGCAGAAGATCGTGCTCGGCTATCTCGACCGGATCATCGACCGGGGCTTCAACGGCGTCTATCTCGACATCATCGACGCCTTCGAGTTCTGGGAGGAGACGGCGCCCCGCTCGGGGATCGACTACCGTCAGGAAATGGCGGATTTCGTCCTGCGGTTACGCACCCATGCGCTCGAACGGCTGGCAAAGGTCGACCCGGACCGGGATTTCGTGATCCTCGGGCAGAACGGGCTTGATCTGATCGGCAATGCCACCTACCGGACCGCGGTCGATGGCGTGGCCGCCGAGGATGTGCGCTTCCATTATCCCAACGGCCGGCCGAAGAGCTTCACGCCCCAGGACGATGGCGAGGCCGCCTGGGCGCTGCAGCAGCTTCTGCGCGCCGAGCGGGCGGGGATCGAGACCTTCGTGGTGGAATATGTTCCGCCCGCCGCGCGGGCCGCGGCCGCGGGGCCGCTGGCGGGTCTGGCGAGCGAAATGACGACGATGGGCAGCCGGCTGTTCGTGGCGGCCAACCGGGATCTGGACGGGCTGCCGGCCCAGCCCCGGGCGGCCTTTGGCGGGCTTTTTCCGACCTTCGGACCGGAGGCGCCCGATCCCAGGCCGCTTTCGGGCACCTCCCGGCCCGACCGGCTGACCGGCGGCGCGGGCTCCGAGAGGATCTCGGGCGGGGCGGGCAACGACAGGCTGGACGGCCGCGGCGGCCGGGACGTGCTGCAGGGCGGCACGGGCGACGACCTCCTGCGCGGAGGACCGGGGGACGACGGGCTGCTCGGCGACGCGGGCCGCGATCGGCTGGAGGGTGGGGTGGGCCACGACAGGCTTTATGGCAGGGCCGGCAACGACGTGCTTCTCGGCGGTGCGGGAGATGATGTGCTGCATGGACAGGCGGGGGCCGACAGGCTTCACGGCGGTGCGGGGGCCGATGTCTTCGTCTACCGCAGGGGGGACGGCGGGGATCTGATCCTCGACTTCAACCGCGCCCATGACCTGATCGACCTGCCGCTGCATCTGGATCACCGGATGCGCGCCGTCCAGGGGGACACGCTGATCGACTTCGGCGGCGGGGACCGGCTGACGGTACGCGGGATCCTGCCCGACGCCATCGACGATTTCCTGATCTGACCTTTCGGGACCTGCCCTGCCGCGAGGCGCGGCAGAGGCCACCGATCCGGTCAGGTCACTCCGCGATCATGGGGTCTAGGTCGGGCGACGTCAGCCGCCCAGCAGAGTCAGGGCGATCTAGCCGGGGCTGGAACCGGCCGGTGTGCCCAGCTCGGCGCGGATCAGGAAGGTCTTGATCAGCTTGTCCCGCACATCGGCATCCGCGAACTGCGAGACCGAATTGCGGCCGAACATCGCCTCGGCCTTGTCCCTGTAGACCGCGAGTTGCCGGTCGAGGTCGAGGGCGGCAAAAGCCTTCGGCAGGCCGAAGGCACCATCGAAGACGGCGCGCATCGAGGTCGAGCCCACGACGCTGTACCCCTTGGCGCTCTGACTCTTGGCGGTCAGCGCCCCCCCGGGACCGCTCCGTTGCACGAGACGAGACCTCGTAACACGGGGTGTCGCTTGACACCTGTCGGCCGTCAGCGCTTGGCCGGCCCCGCGGCACCTTCCGCTGCGTCGAGCGATGCTGCCCCAGCACCCGGCACAGGACCCGCTCGGATACGCCGAGCTTCCGGCGGACATGGTCGGTGCAGACCCGGCGGCGAGCCGGGCTCAGAAGTTTCGCTGAGGCGGACCTTCGGTTCCCGAGGCGGCCTCCTTCAGGATCAGCTTCTCGAGCGTGAGATCCGAGACCGCCTTCCGCAGCCGCTCGTTCCCCATTTCCAGCTCTTTGAGCCGCTTCACCTGATCAGTCTTCAGGCCGCCGAACTCCTTGCGCCAGCGGTAGTAAGTGAACTGGGTCACGCCGATCGACCGTACGGCCTCGGCCACCGACCGGCCCTAACGACACCAGCACGTCGACCTGCCGAAGCTTCGCGACGATCTCCTCCGGCTTGTGCTTCTTCTGCGCCATTTCTCGTCCTCCATCCGGCTCGAAAGCCTACCTCAGGGAGGACCACTTTGCTGGGGGCAGGCCACGGAGGCGGCCCTCTGGTGCTTTCTCGCGCCGCGGCCGGGCTGGCAGACCTTCGTTCTGGCCGAAGGGGCGGGGCTCGTCTTCACCTCGGCCGCGGGCTGCCAGGTGCTGGGCCGGCTCGTGCCGGAATTCGCCTCGCTCGGCATCGCCACCGCAGCGGACGGGACCAACCGGCTGGCCGTCGCCTCTCCGGCGACGCTCCTCACCCATGACGGGGCGGGGCACCAGCTCAAGATCAACAAGGCGCTCGCCGGGGATACGGCGAGCCTTCTCTTCCAGACAGGCTGGTCGGGGCAGGCCGAGATGGGCCTGGCGACGAGGATGACTTCACCGTGAAGGTGAGCCCTGACGGCGAGTCCTTCCGCACCGCCATGCGGGTGGAGCGGGCCAGCGGCCGGGTGGCGCTGCAGCAGGGGCTGAGCGTGCGGGCAGCGTCACCGGGACGGCGGTGCAGGCCTCGCCCGCGGAGCTATGGCAGAATCTGGCTAATGGGGGCTGAGAAGTCGGCGTATCGTGGCGGGTGTCGAAGCCTGCCAGAACCTCCAGATGGAGCGATACGCCTGTGTCCGAAGATACCAACATCCTCCCGTTTCACCAGCCGGGAACGGTCCTTGACCCGCTGACCGAGATCGCGCGCGAGGGCGCGCGTCGCATGCTCACAGCGGCGCTGAAGGCCGAGGCCGACGCTTTCGTCGCGGGTTTTGCCGAGGATCTCCTCCCCGACGGTCGTCGCCGTGTCGTGCGGCATGGCGCCGGTCCAAAGCGCGAGATCCAGACCGGGATCGGCACCCTTCCGGTTCAGCGTCCGAAGGTCCGGGACCGCGCCGATGTGCCGCCGGAGGAGAAGATCCGGTTCAGCTCGGCCATCCTGCCGAAATGGGCGCGGCGGTCGAAGAGCCTCGACGCGCTGCTTCCGGCCCTCTACCTGCGTGGCCTCTCGACCGGGGACGTCCAGGACGCCCTGGCGGCCATTCTCGGGGCAGAGGCGCCGAACCTGTCGCCCGGGGTGATGTCGCGCCTCACGGCGGACTGGCAGGACGACCTCGACCGGTGGCTGCGCCGCGACCTCTCCCCGGACCATCCGCGGCATCCTGTGTCAGCTGCGCGGGGGACCCTGATGACACTCCGGACACTGCTTCTTGCGGCCCTCGCGGCTCTCGCCCTTGGCGCCCGGACCGATGCGGCCCCCGAGGCAATCTACGGCCCCGGTCCTCGGGCGCTCGACAACCGCGAGGTCTTCGCGGCCGGGAACCTGCCGCTCTGGCAGGACCTGGACCGCGCGGGCGTCGAGGGGATCGTGCTCAACCCCACGTTCCTGATGGCTTACGATTTTCGGGGAATGAACCAACGCGGGGACGAGGTTCCCCGGCCAGAGGGGTCTTACCTGACCGATGCGGATCTGGCTTCGCTGGCGCAGATCGTGAGCCGGACCGGACTCGACATTACCTATGCGGCCGGGATCGCGTTGTCGGGCGATCGGTGCGATCCTCGTCTTGCGCCCGAGGAACTCGGCCGTGTGGCCGCCCGGTTCGAGGTCGAGCGCAATGTGATGCGGCTGATCCGCGCCGGCGTTCCGGTCTCGGCGATCAATGTCGATGGGCCGATGCTCCGGCTCCTGCCGGATTCGGACAAGCCGGCGAGTTGTCGGCGCACAGCCGGCGCGGGGTTCGATCTTCCGCCGGCGGCGCAGATCATGCAGGCCTACATGGTCGAGATGCGCGACCGGGTCGAGGCGGCCCAGGGCGGTCGGCCGGTCGAGATGCGGTGGCTCGTGAACCTGCCGAACTGGCAGGCGGGCCAGATACCCCGGCTCGGCAACGGCGAAGCGGTTCCTACGACCGATCTTGCCCGCGCATTCCGGTCCTTCGCGCAGGTCCAGGCAGAGAACCGTCTGCCCGGCCGGCCACTCGAGATCTCGGAGATCGTGATCGACTATCCCTATGCCTATGCCCGGCAGAACTTCAGCCATTTCAGTGTCCGGGTCCGGAACCTCTGGAACGCGTCGCGCGACATCAATCCCTCGGGTCGCCAGCCGCCCCTGGGCTTCATCGTCAACAGCCGCAGCTACCCCCACCCCTGTCTGGAACGCGAAGGCAGGCCGGACGCGGCCTTCCTGACCTTCCGCCGTGGAGACGGGGCCATCAGCGAAGCCTGCCAGCGGGCGCAGATCGGAGAGGACACGGCGGCGAATGCGGAGGATAGGGCGCTTGACAATGACGCCGACTATCTCCGCCACAGCTTTGTCTATGCGGACGCTCTGAAGCCGGGGGGGGAACTTGCCAAGCGGCTCGTCCTGCGCGACGGGACCCGCATCGCCGATCACATCGCCCATTTCTACTACCAGTCCTGGGGGGTGAACCCGCTCAGCAATGCCTGGTACATGGACAGGGCCATCGCATTTGGATCAGGTCTCGGGCAACTGCTTGAGAAGGCTGAGAAGGAATTCGTCATCCCACCCCGCCCGCTTCAGCTTGATCGACAGCGAACTCTTGGACCCGTCTCGCCGGGCCACGTCCAGCGCGCGGCGTCGAAGGACGGCGATGTTGTCCGGCCCGTTATCCTTGCGGTTGCGCGCGGCGTCCTCGCGGAACGACACGTCCAGTTGCCAGTGCAGCGCGTTCTCGATGGCCCAGTGGGCGCGCACGGTGGCCAGCAGGACCTCGGGCGTGGGCAGCCACGAGAGGGCGAACCAGCGGGTATCGGACTGGATCTTGCCCTCGCTCTCGCGGGTGGCCTCGATCCGGCCGAACGCCTTCAGCCGAGGAAAATCATGATGCTCCGCCAATCCCTTGGCCGAGACCACCGTCGCCGTCCGCGTCTCGCGGCGGCCGTGCCCCGTCTCCTCCTGGCGGGCCACCGAATGGTCGGGCGCCAGCTTGCCGAAGCACGAGCGGGCGTCGGACAAAAGTGAGTCCTGGTTGGCCTTCAGCGAGAGGCACCAGTCGCCGCCCCGGGCGTTGATCGCTGCAACCGTGCGGCGATTGCAGTGCAGCGCATCGGCCGTCACCACCTTGCCCTTCAGCGCGATCAGTCCCAGCACCTCGAGCGCCGCCTCCAGTTCGCCGCCCTTCTCGGTCGGCACCGAGGCGAGCGTCAGGCGCAGCCGCGCGGCGTAGGCCGAGACCATCATCCGCGTCCGTCCGCCATCGCCCCGGTCGCGCGAGCCGCGCAGGACCTTTCCGTCGATGGCAATCACGTCGCCCTTGCCGAGGAGGCCCGCGATCTCGGCGAGCACCCGCCCGAAGGCCGCGTCGAGCGCCTTCGGGTCGATCACCCGAAACACGGCCGAGAATGTGTCGTGCGAGGGGATGGCGTGGCGGAGCTTCAGGAAATCCCTGAAAATACGCTCCTTTGCGCGGCCGAAGGCGGCCATCTCGGCGCAAGAGGTCGCTCCGCAGAGCACGGCTACAAAGGCCACCACGAGCAGCTCCGCAAGGTCGTGGCGGGCGTTGTCGGCGCGCGGATCAGGGATGTCGTCGAAGGCGGAGAGGAAGATCTGCATCGGGCGCGGGCCTCCGGAGCGGGTTGTCTCCGCCCGAGAATCCATATCACGCCCGAGCGCAAGCGCCTTCGATCAAGCCTCGGACAAACGCGATTCCCCTGGGTACATGGAGCGGCTGATCGAGCGTCTGGAAGACAGCGGCCGATAATGCCAATGAAGGAGGGTGGGCAGATCCTTCCACCTGCCCGAGACCTCAGTGTGATAACGCGGCTTCTGCAGAAAGAACTTCCTTGCCTTATCATCTTGTCCATGTCGGCAAATGCGCCGGAGAGTCCGTCATCCGCAGCCTTCAGCCACAGGTTCCGGACTTGCAGATCTATCATGTCTTTGACGCCAACCTGCGTCTGGCCAACGCGGTCTTGCGCCGCGATCCGTCCGATATTTTCATCGTCCTGACTCGCGATCCGGTGGATCGTTTCGTTTCGGCCTTCGAATGGGATCTCCATTCCAAAAGCGTGGATGGTGACGGGCGGCGCCTGCAAAACGAGATCTGGGGCCGGATCTTTGGCGCCTTCCAGAATGCGAATGATCTGGCGGAAGCACTGACAGATCCTGCGGCGGATCGGCGCCAAATGGCCGTGTCGGCGCTCACGGCCAGCAAGCTCCACATGCAGTTCGATCTGGGCTGGTACTTGCCGCCGTACATCGGAGCCGAACTTCCGGCCGGGCGCACCCATCTGATCCGCACCGAGCGGATAGGCTCCGATCTGGCACGTTTTCTCGCGTCACAGGGGCTGCGGGAGGTGAAGGCTCCAGTTACGAAGAATTCCTACAAGCATCGGCTTCCGCCCGAGCGGGTAACGAAGACAATGAGCGAGCTTGCTCGCCGAAATGTCCGGCTTGCAAGCCACGCGACCTATGCCACTCTTGCCCTCATCGAGAGTCGCTTGGCCGATCCCGAGGCAGCGGTTCTCAGCTGATTTGGAAGTAGGCCTTCAGTAGCAAGGCTGCGGATTGTTCATCAAGGAATTGCTCGGCAACCCGCCGGTTCGAATGGTGATAGCGCTCCATAAGCATCCGCCGGTTGCTTTCGTCATAGAAGGGGCTGTTGTCGCCGTCGGTGTCGACGCCCCGCAACTCCCGAGCCAGGCGTCGTGCCGCGTCAGGGGAGACCGTTGCTGCCTGCATGACTTTCCGGGTTCCGGCGGCCGTCAGTGAAGGGTTTCTTTGTGCCGGGGCTCTGTCTGGCCAGTGCGGCAGGCCGAGGAGCCGCTCGATGTCTCCCACCACATCAGAGCCCACCACCTCCGGGTGATAGAGCCGTACCGTGATCGCCTCGTCTCCGAAGACGGCTCTCCACGGCTGGAGGCGGCTTTCAAAGTCGAACCCTTTCGAGAACCGCTCGAGAAAGAGGTTCGGATCCGGGAAGGCGCCCGGCTGGGCCGACTGACGCTGACGGAACGAACTTGCCAGGAGATCGTCCTGCCGGCGGATGTAATAGACCACCCGCAGCTCGTGCCCGGCAAAAGCCCTGGCGATCTGCGTGACCTTCCTTTTCGAAGCGTGGCACAGATGCTCGGAAGAGAGCAAGACTGGAATGTTCACCGAAGCCAGGCGCTGCGAGAGCTGTTGGAGCATCTGGATGATTTCCGGGCCGTAGGCCGCCTCCTTGAGCGGGAAAAGCCCATGATGGGCCATCTGGTCGCCACGCCCCCGCACGGGATAAATCACGTCGCGGCGAAGGCGGCTGCGGTCGGCCATTGCACACTGAATGGAGCTGGTACCTGTTTTGCCATGCCCGATATGAAGCCAGATGCGTGCCATGCCTTCTTGTCCTTTGCGACCAGCCTGTGCCCCGGTTGATGGACTGCGGGACCCTTGCAGGGCAAGCCCTCCACTCGGGGCATTGCGCTGAAACAGGCCGATCTGTGCGGCTTGGGCTACTTGCCCGAATAGTCGCGATACCAGGCGACGAAGCGCGCAATGCCCTCGCGGACATCCGTCTGCGGGCGGTAGCCGGTGAGGCGGTGGAGGAGCCCCGCATCGGCCCAGGTCGCGGGCACGTCGCCCAACTGCATCGGCATGTAGTTGCGGATCGCGCGGCGCCCGAGGCTCTCCTCGATGGCCTCGATGAAATCCAGCAGCCGCACCTTGTCGGAATTGCCGATGTTGACGATGCGGAAGGGGGCGGCGGGCGAGAGGCTGTCGCCCTCGACCGCCGTCTCGGGGCCTCCGGGCACGGCCTCGATCAGAAGCCGGATCGCCCGCACCAGATCGTCCACATAGGTGAAGTCGCGCCACATCTCGCCGTGGTTGTAGATGTCGATCGGCCGGCCGTCGAGGATCGCGTCGACGAACTTGAACAGCGCGAGGTCGGGCCGCCCCCAGGGGCCATAGACGGTGAAGAAGCGGAACATCGTGACCGGCACCCCATGCACATGGGCCCAGGCGTGGCCCATGCTTTCGTTCGCCTTCTTGGTGGCGGCATAGATGGTGAGCTGGTGGTCGGCCTTGTCGGTCTCGCGGAAGGGCATCTCTTCGTTCGCCCCATAGACCGACGAGGTCGAGGCCATCATCAGGTGGGCCACCTTCAGCCGCCGCGCCGCCTCCATCACGCTGAAGGTGCCGATGATGTTGGCATCGAGATAGGCTCGCGGGTTCTCGACCGAATAGCGCACGCCGGCCTGGGCCGCGAGATGGACGATCACCTCGGGGGCGAACTCATCGGCCACCCGGTCGAACAGCGCCTGATCCTCGAGCAGGCCCTCGGTGGCCGAGAAGTGCGGATCCTGCAGCAGCATCGCATGGCGGCGGCGCTTCAGGGCCACGTCGTAATAGTCGGTCATCCCGTCGTAGCCATGGACGCGGAAGCCTTCGGCGAGCAGCAGCCGCGCGAGATGGTAGCCGATGAAGCCGGCCGTGCCGGTGACGAGGATGCGTCTCACGAAGACCTCTCTTGCCGAAGGACCGTTCGGGCGCGACCATAGCGGCGGCCGGCCGGCTTCGGAAGCCCGCCCGACTCTCGGAGGGCCCGTGGTCAGAGCCGGTCGGCCAGCAGATGCTGCGCCACGGCGCCCGCGCGGTAGCCCAGCCCCTTCGCCCACCGCAGCGGGACGGCGCGCGCCTCGCTGACCGGCAGCGGCAGGGCCTCGGCCGGCAGCTCGCCCAGCACATGGGCGGCGATCGCCTTGCCGAAGACGGTGCCCGGCCCGATGCCGCGGCCGTTGTAGCCGCTGATCGAGATCGCTTGCGGACCGGGCAGGTGCAGCCGGGGCAGATGGTCCGGCGTGAGGCCGATCCGGCCGAACCAGTGCTCCTCGAAGCCGATGCCCCGAAGCTGCGGGAAGATCCGGTGCATCGCCCGCAGCGCCCAGTCGCGGTGCACCGCGAATTCCGGCCGGGTGAGCTGGCCGACCGAGCCGAACACCAGCCGCCCCCCCGCATCGGGCCGGAAGGAGGACAGGACCGGCCGGGTGTCCCAGCAGCCCTCGCGCCCGGGCAGGATGGTGGCGCGGATCGCCTCGGGCAGGGGCGGCGTCGCCATGTTGAAATAGGGCAGGATCACCTGCTCGCGGCGCAGCCCCTCCGGCCCTGCCGAGCTGTAGGCGTCGGTGGCCAGCACCAGCCATGCCGCGCGCACCCGGCCGCCGGGGGTGGTGGCCACCCAGTCCGGCCCCTGGCGGGAGATCCCGGTCACCGGGCTCCGGCCGTGGATCCGCGCGCCCGCCCGCAGCGCGGCACGGGCGAGCCCGCGGACATAGGCCAGCGGCTGGAGGGTGCCCGCGCGGCGATCCAGCAGCGCGCCGGCATAGCTGCCCCCGCCCAGCCTCTGCCGTGTCTCGGCCGCGTCGAGCAGCGTCACCGGCGCGCCGCGCCGTCCCCATTGCCGGGCGCGCTCGGCCAGTTCGGCCAGCCCGGCCGGGCCCACGGCGCAGTGGAGCGTCCCGTTCGGCACCGCCTCGCAGTCGATGCCATGGCGGCGGACCAGCGCGAAGACCTCGGCCGGCGCCCCTCCCAGCAGATCGAGAAGCCGCGGTCCGTGCACGGGGCCGAGCACCCGCGGCATCTCGTCGGGCATGGTCCAGAGGCCCGCGTTCACCAGCCCGACGTTGCGTCCCGAGGCGCCGAACCCCACCTCGACCGCCTCGAGCAGGATCACCCTCCGCCCGGCCTCGGCCAGATGCAGCGCGGCTGAGATCCCGGTGAAGCCGCCGCCCACCACCACCACATCCGCCTCGGCCGGGCCTGCGAGCGGGGGGGGCGCGGGCATCGGAGGGGCGGTCTTTTCCCAGAGGCCGTGGGATCGGGGATCGTTCAGCATGATGCGCTCCGGCTGGTCGTGCGGCAGGGCCGCCTTGCCGGACCATGCCGAAGCGGGCCCCTGTCGCCAAGGCCTTGCCGCAGGAAACGCCGGATCACCGGCGGCGGCAGGTGTGGGGCCCGACGAGTCGGACGGGCCCGCAGCCGGGGCGGCGCGTCCGCGCCGGTTCGTCGGGGCCGCGCGCTGCGACAAAGCGTCTTTGGCGGGGCGCGCCCCAGACCCGTCCGCCGCCCGTCCGAAGCGGCACGTCGGGCGGGACATCCGGCCGGGCCCCTGGTCGCGCAAGAGAGCAACATACTGTCTAACAATGATTTATTTCCCATTCCCCTCCCCGTTCGGGCCAGGATGAGCGCCTCGGGGCCGGGATCGGCCGCCCACCCGCGCCCGCTCGCTTCGGGAACGGGGGGCTGACAAAAGGGATCTTTAGATTTTCCTGAAGGCTCTTTGGGTAATTTGAAATATTCATGAAATTCATACTGACGCACTTTCCGCCCCGACAAGGCAGGAGGAGCCATGACGATCGAGCTTGAGGATCTGGGGCTGACACCCGAACTCGCGGACGTGATGCAGCGGCTGGCACGGGTGGGGGGGCAGATCGCGCGCCTCATCTCGCGCAACGGGCTCGAGACGGACCTGGCGGCGGGCGTGGGCACCAACGCCGGAGGCGATGGCCAGAAGGCGCTCGACGTCATCGCGGACGACGCCTTCCGCGCGGCGCTCGCGGGGTCGGCGGTGGCCCATTATGCCTCCGAAGAGCAGGACGAGGTGGTGACACTGGGCGAGGGCGTGCTCGCGCTTGCCATCGACCCGCTCGACGGCTCGTCCAACATCGACGTGAATGTCTCGATCGGCACGATCTTCTCGATCTTTCCGGCCGCCGAAAGCCCGGAGGTGAGTTTCCTGCGCCCCGGCACTGAGCAGATCGCGGCCGGCTACATCATCTACGGGCCGCAATGCGCGCTGGTCTGCAGCTTCCGGCGGGGGGTGCATCACTGGGTGCTCGACCTCGATGCGGGGATCTTCCGGCGCATGGCCGACATCCGGCCGCTGCCGGCGGAAACCTCGGAATTCGCGATCAACGCCTCGAACTACCGCCACTGGCCGAAGCCGGTCCGCGCCTTCATCGACGATCTGATGGCCGGCGCCGACGGGCCGCGGGGCAAGAACTTCAACATGCGCTGGATCGCCTCGCTGGTGGCCGAGACGCACCGCATCCTGATGCGGGGCGGGGTGTTCCTCTATCCGGGCGACGACCGCAAGGGATACGAGCGCGGCCGCCTGCGCCATGTCTATGAATGCGCCCCCATCGCCTTCCTTATCACCCAGGTGGGCGGCGGGGCCAGCGACGGCTGCGACCCGATCCTGACGGCCCTGCCCGACCGGCTCCATGCCCGCACCCCCTTCGTCTTCGGCTGCGCGGGCAAGGTCGCCTGCGTCGCCGCCTATCACGATCTGCCGGGCCAGGAGACATCGGCGCTCTTCGGCACGCGCGGCCTGTTCCGGAGTTAAGAGTGTCGAAAAAGTTTCCCATCATTTCCGTGGTCGGCTCGTCGGGCGCCGGCACCTCGACCGTGAAGAACACCTTCGAGCAGATCTTCCGGCGCGAGGGGGTGAAGTCGGTCTCGATCGAGGGCGACGCCTTCCACCGCTACAACCGCGCCGACATGAAGGCCGAGCTTGAGCGCCGCTATGCGGCGGGGGACGCCACCTTCTCGCATTTCTCCTACGAGGCCAACGAGCTGAAGGATCTGGAGCGGGTGTTCCGCGAATATGGCGAGACGGGGCGCGGGCGCACCCGCCACTATGTCCATGACGCCAACGAATCCGAACGCTACGGCGTGCCGCCCGGCCATTTCACCGATTGGGCGCCCTTCGAGGAGGATACGGACCTTCTCTTCTACGAGGGGCTGCACGGCTGCGTGGTCAATGACGAGGTCAACCTCGTGCAGCACGCCGATCTCAAGCTGGGCGTGGTGCCGGTCATCAACCTCGAATGGATCCAGAAGATCCACCGCGACCGGGCGCAGCGCGGCTACACGACCGAGGCCGTCACCGACGTGATCCTGCGCCGGATGCACGCCTACGTCCATTGCATCGTGCCGCAATTCTCCGAGACGGACATCAACTTCCAGCGCGTTCCGGTGGTGGACACCTCGAACCCGTTCATCGCGCGCTGGATCCCCACGCCGGACGAGAGCCTGATCGTGATCCGGTTCAAGAACCCGCGCGGGATCGACTTCCCCTATCTCACCTCGATGATCGCGGGCTCGTGGATGAGCCGGGCGAACTCGATCGTGGTGCCGGGCAACAAGCAGGATCTGGCGATGCAGCTGATCCTGACGCCGCTGATCGAGCGGATGGTGCGCGAGGCGCGCCGCGCGCGGGCCTGAGGCGCGCAACAGGCGCCCGGCCGCGGCCGGGCCGGAACGGCAGAGCGAAGGAGGCATGCCATGAAGGATATCGAGGTCTCGCAGGAGACGCGGATGGCCCATGCCATCCGGGCGCTGGCGATGGATGCGGTCGAGAAGGCGAAGTCGGGCCATCCCGGCATGCCGATGGGGATGGCCGACGTGGCGACCGTCCTCTTCAACCGCTTCATGACCATCGACCCGGCGGCGCCGAAATGGCCCGACCGCGACCGCTTCGTGCTCTCGGCCGGGCATGGCTCGATGCTGCTCTATGCGATCCACCACCTGCTGGGTTACGCGGACATGGACATGGACCAGATCCGGTCCTTCCGCCAGCTCGGCGCGCGGACGGCGGGGCACCCGGAATATGGCCACGCCGACGGGATCGAGGTGACGACCGGCCCGCTGGGTCAGGGGATCGCAACGGCCGTCGGCATGGCGCTGGCCGAGCGCATGAAGGCCGCCCGCTACGGCGAGGCGCTGGTCGATCATTACACCTATGTCATCGCGGGCGACGGCTGCCTGATGGAGGGCATCTCCCACGAGGCGATCGACATGGCGGGGCATCTGGGCCTTGGCCGGCTGATCGTGCTCTGGGACGACAACCGCATCACCATCGACGGCGACACGGCGATCTCGACCTCGACCGACCAGATGGCGCGCTTTGCCGCCGCGGGCTGGCATGTGCAGGCCTGCGACGGCCACGCGCCCGAGGAGATCGCGGCCGCCATCGAGGCCGCGCGGCGCGACCCGCGCCCCTCGATGATCGCCTGCCGGACGGTGATTGGCTTCGGCGCGCCGAACAAGCAGGGCGGCCATGACGTCCACGGCGCCCCGCTCGGCGCCGAGGAGATCGCCGCGGCCCGTGCCTTCCTTGGCTGGGAGCACGCGCCCTTCGAGATCCCCGCAGACCTCTACGCCGCCTGGCACGGGATCGCCGAACGCGGCGCGGCCGCGCGGGCGGCCTGGGAAGCGCGTCTCGCCGCCAGCCCCGCGCGCGCGGCCTTCGAGGCGGCCGAGGCGGGCGACACCTCCGCACTTCCGCCCGCCATCGCGGCCTACAAGGCGAAGCTGTCGGCAGAGAAGCCCAAGGTCGCGACCCGCAAGGCCTCCGAGATGGCGCTCGAGGTGGTGAACGCGGCGCTGCCCTTCTCGGTCGGCGGCTCGGCGGATCTGACGGGCTCGAACCTCACCCGCTCGAAGGGGATGGTCTCGGTGACGCCGGGCACCTTTGGCGGCAGCTACATCCACTACGGCATCCGCGAGCACGGCATGGCGGCCGCGATGAACGGCATCGCGCTGCACGGCGGCCTGCGCCCCTACGGCGGGACCTTCATGGCCTTCGCCGACTACTGCCGGCCCTCGATCCGGCTGTCGGCGCTGATGGGCGTGCCGGTGACCTATGTCATGACGCATGACTCCATCGGCCTCGGCGAGGACGGACCGACCCACCAGCCGGTCGAGCATCTGGCGAGCCTGCGCGCCATCCCGAACCTGACGGTGATCCGTCCCGCCGATGCGGTCGAGACGGCCGAGGCCTGGGAAATCGCCATGACCGCGACCGCGACGCCGACGCTCCTGGTGCTGTCGCGCCAGAACCTGCCCACGGTGCGCACCGAGCACGGCGAGGAGAACCTGACCGCCCGCGGCGCCTACCTGCTGCGCGACCCCGCGAACCGGCAGGTGACGCTGATCGCCACCGGCTCGGAACTGGAACTGGCCCTCGCCGCCGCCGACCGGCTGGCCGAGGAGGGGATCGCCGCCGCGGTCGTCTCGGCGCCTTCGTTCGAGCTGTTCGCGGCCCAGCCGGCCGACTACCGGGCAAAGGTCCTGGGCACCGCGCCGCGCGTGGGCTGCGAGGCGGCGCTGCGGCAGGGCTGGGATCTGTTCCTCGGGCCGCAGGACGGCTTCGTGGGCATGACGGGCTTTGGCGCCTCGGCGCCCGCGCCCGCGCTTTACCAACATTTCAACATCACGGCCGACGCGATCGTCGCGGAAGCCAAAGACCGGATCTGAGGGAAGAGGGATGACAGTCAAAGTTGCCATCAACGGCTTCGGCCGCATCGGCCGCAACGTGCTCCGCGCCATCGCGGAATCGGGGCGCACCGACATCGAGGTGGTCGCGATCAACGATCTGGGGCCGGTCGAGACCAACGCGCACCTGCTGCGCTTCGACAGCGTGCACGGCCGCTTCCCGGCCACCGTCACCACCGGCGAGGACTGGATCGACGTGGGCCGCGGCCCGATCAAGGTGACGGCGATCCGCAACCCGGCCGAGCTGCCCTGGGCGGACGTGGATGTGGCGATGGAATGCACCGGCATCTTCACCACGAAGGAGAAGGCCGCGGCGCACCTCCAGAACGGCTCGAAGCGGGTGCTGGTCTCAGCGCCCTGCGACGGCGCGGACAAGACCATCGTCTATGGCGTGAACCACGCCACGCTGACGGCCGAGGACATGGTGGTGTCGAACGCCTCGTGCACGACGAACTGCCTCTCGCCGGTCGCCAAGGCGCTCAACGACGCGATCGGCATCGCCAAGGGCTTCATGACCACGATCCACAGCTATACGGGCGACCAGCCGACGCTGGACACGATGCACAAGGATCTCTACCGCGCGCGGGCCGCGGCGCTGAGCATGATCCCGACCTCGACCGGGGCGGCGAAGGCCGTGGGCCTCGTGCTGCCGGAGCTGAAGGGCAAGCTCGACGGCGTGGCGATCCGGGTGCCGACGCCGAACGTCTCGGTGGTGGATCTGGTGTTCGAGGCCGCGCGCGACACCTCGGTGGAAGAGGTCAACGCCGCCATCGAGGCCGCGGCCGACGGCCCGCTGAAGGGCGTGCTGGGCTACACGAAACAGCCCAACGTCTCGTCGGACTTCAACCACGACCCGCATTCGTCGGTGTTCCACATGGACCAGACCAAGGTGATGGAGGGCCGGATGGTCCGCATCCTCAGCTGGTACGACAACGAATGGGGCTTCTCGAACCGGATGGCCGACACCGCCGTGGCGATGGGCCGGCTTCTCTGACCAAGCCGGGGGGCGCTGCCCCCCGGACCCCCCGGGATATTTCGGCCAGAATGAAAGGGCCGACAGGCAAGGACTTCACCAATGGCACTGATCACGCTTCGCCAGCTTCTCGACCACGCCGCCGAACATGGCTATGGCGTCCCCGCCTTCAACATCAACAACATGGAACAGGGCCTCGCGATCATGGAGGCCGCGCGCGCCTGTGACGCGCCGGTCATCATCCAGGCCAGCCGCGGCGCGCGCGGCTACGCCAACGACATCATGCTGGCCAAGATGATCGAGGCGCTGGCCGCGATCTATCCCGAGATCCCGCTCTGCATGCACCAGGACCACGGCAACAACGAAGCCACCTGCATGACCGCGATCCGGCACGGCTTCACCTCGGTGATGATGGACGGCTCGCTCAAGGCCGACGCCAAGACGCCCGCCGATTATGACTACAACGTCGACATCACCGCCCGCGTGAGCCACATGGCCCATTGGGTCGGCGCCTCGGTCGAGGGCGAACTCGGCGTGCTGGGCAGCCTCGAGACGGGCGAGAGCGAGGCCGAGGACGGGCACGGGGCGGAAGGCAAGCTGGATCACAGCCAGCTGCTGACCGACCCGGATCAGGCGGTGGACTTCGTGAAGAAGACGCAGGTGGACGCGCTGGCCATCGCCTGCGGCACCTCGCACGGGGCCTACAAGTTCAGCCGCAAGCCCGACGGCGAGATCCTCGCCATGTCGGTGATCGAGGCGATCCACAGGAAGCTGCCCGACACTCACCTCGTGATGCACGGCTCGTCCTCGGTCCCGCAGGAGTTGCAGGACATCATCAACGAGTTCGGCGGCGCCATGCCCCAGACCTTCGGTGTCCCGGCCGAGGAGATCGTGCGCGGCATCAAGATGGGCGTGCGCAAGGTCAACATCGACACCGACTGCCGCATGGCGATGACCGGCCAGTTCCGCCGCATCGCGCAGCAGTCCCCTTCCGAGTTCGACCCGCGCAAGTTCCTCAAGCCCGCGATGGATGCGATGCGCGACCTCTGCAAGCTGCGCCTCGAGGCCTTCGGGACCGCGGGCCAGGCCGGGAAGATCAAGATCATCCCGATGGACGATATGGCGAAACGCTACGCCAGCGGCTCGCTTGCCCCCAAGACCGCCTGAACCGCCTCGTGTGAAAGGATACGATCATGGACCAGTCCAACCGCTACGCCCGGCTTGACCTCAGGGAAGCCGATCTGATCGCCGGCGGCCGTCACGTTCTCTGCGCCTATGTCATGAAGCCCAAGGCCGGCTACGGCTACCTTGAAACGGCGGCCCATTTCGCCGCCGAAAGCTCCACCGGCACCAATGTCGAGGTCTCGACCACCGACGACTTCACCCGCGGCGTCGATGCGCTCGTCTACGAGATCGACGAGGCGCGCGAGCTGATGAAGATCGCCTATCCGGTCGAGCTGTTCGACCGCAACATCATCGACGGGCGGGCGATGCTCTGCTCGTTCCTGACGCTGACGATCGGCAACAACCAGGGCATGGGCGACGTCGAATACGCCAAGATGCACGACTTCTACGTGCCGCCCTGCTACCTGCGCCTGTTCGACGGCCCCTCGATGAACATCGCCGACATGTGGCGGGTGCTGGGGCGCAGCGTGACCGACGGCGGCATGGTCGTGGGCACCATCATCAAGCCGAAGCTGGGCCTGCGGCCCAAGCCCTTCGCGGACGCCTGCTACGAGTTCTGGCTGGGCGGCGACTTCATCAAGAACGACGAGCCGCAGGGCAACCAGACCTTCGCGCCGCTGAAGGAGACGATCCGTCTGGTCGCCGATGCGATGAAGCGGGCGCAGGACGAGACCGGCGAGGCCAAGCTCTTCTCGGCCAACATCACCGCCGACGACCATTACGAGATGGTGGCGCGCGGGGAATACATCCTCGAGACCTTCGGCGAGAACGCCGACCATGTGGCCTTCCTGGTGGATGGCTATGTGACCGGCCCCGCGGCCATCACCACCGCGCGGCGCCAGTTCCCGCGCCAGTTCCTGCACTATCACCGCGCGGGCCACGGGGCGGTGACCTCGCCGCAGTCGATGCGCGGCTACACCGCCTTCGTGCTCTCGAAGATGGCGCGCCTGCAGGGCGCCTCCGGCATCCACACCGGCACGATGGGCTTTGGCAAGATGGAGGGCGAGGCCGCCGACAGGATCATGGCCTTCATGCTGACCGACGATGCGGCCCAGGGGCCCTTCTACCCGCAGGACTGGCTGGGGATGAAGGCCACGACGCCGATCATCTCGGGGGGCATGAACGCGCTCAGGCTGCCGGGCTTCTTCGACAACCTCGGCCATTCGAACGTGATCCAGACCTCGGGCGGCGGCGCCTTCGGCCATCTCGATGGCGGCACGGCGGGCGCGAAGTCGCTGCGCCAGGCGCATGACGCCTGGAAGGCGGGCGTGGATCTCGTCACCTATGCCCGCGAGCATCGCGAACTGGCCCGCGTCTTCGAAAGCTTCCCGGCCGATGCCGACCGGTTCCACCCCGGCTGGCGCGAGAAGCTGCAGCTCGCCGGCGCGGCCTGAGGCTCTTCGCCCGCGCTCCCGTCACACCGGGGGCGCGGGCCCTCTGGCACCCTCGACCCGGACGGCCGGCCTTGCGCTGCATCAAGGCGGGATCC
>NZ_CP090023.1:105000-298439 GCF_021391315.1 Cereibacter azotoformans
TCAACGACTTGGTCTCACGAGCAAGCTTAAGCCGGTAGGTGGAGGCGCAGCGAAAGCGAGTCTTAAAAGGGCGTCGAGTTCGTGGGATCAGACCCGAAACCAGGTGATCTAGCCATGAGCAGGATGAAGTCAGGGTAACACCTGATGGAGGTCCGAACCAACACCCGTTGAAAAGGGTCTGGATGACTTGTGGCTAGGGGTGAAAGGCCAATCAAACCTGGAGATAGCTGGTTCTCCGCGAAAGCTATTTAGGTAGCGCCTCGGACGAATACCTCGGGGGGTAGAGCACTGCATGGATGATGGGGGCCCACAGCCTTACTGAGTCTAAGCAAACTCCGAATACCCGAGAGTACTATCCGGGAGACACACGGCGGGTGCTAACGTCCGTCGTGAAGAGGGAAACAACCCTGACCTGCAGCTAAGGCCCCCAATTCGTGGCTAAGTGGGAAAGCATGTGGGACGGCCAAAACAACCAGGAGGTTGGCTTAGAAGCAGCCATCCTTTAAAGATAGCGTAACAGCTCACTGGTCTAGATAAGCTGTCCTGCGGCGAAGATGTAACGGGGCTCAAGCCACGAGCCGAAGCTCAGGATGCACAGCAATGTGCGTGGTAGCGGAGCGTTCCGTGATATAGCGCACTGTCTGTTCTAATGATCGCGACACCAATGCGCTCAAGCAGCGAAGCGGTAGCGCGCGCATATGCGCAGACAAAGCGCTTTCTGTGAAGCCGGGCCGTAAGGCATCCGGTGGAGAGATCGGAAGCGAGAATGTTGACATGAGTAGCGACAAACAGGGTGAGAGACCCTGTCGCCGAAAGTCCAAGGGTTCCTGCTTAAAGCTAATCTGAGCAGGGTGAGCCGGCCCCTAAGGCGAGGCCGAAAGGCGTAGTCGATGGGAACCAGGTTAATATTCCTGGGCCAGGAGGATGTGACGGATCGCAGGTGTAGTTCGGCCTTATCGGATTGGCCGGGCTGCTGAGCGGTCCCTGGAAATAGCCCTCCATCAGACCGTACCCTAAACCGACACAGGTGGACTGGTAGAGAATACCAAGGCGCTTGAGAGAACCACATCAAAGGAACTCGGCAAAATGCCTCCGTAAGTTCGCGAGAAGGAGGCCCCGTCTTTGGGCAACCAGAGGCGGGGGGCACAAACCAGGGGGTGGCGACTGTTTACTTAAAACACAGGGCTCTGCGAAGCCGCAAGGCGACGTATAGGGTCTGACGCCTGCCCGGTGCTGGAAGGTTAAAAGGAGAGGTGCAAGCCTTGAATTGAAGCCCCAGTAAACGGCGGCCGTAACTATAACGGTCCTAAGGTAGCGAAATTCCTTGTCGGGTAAGTTCCGACCTGCACGAATGGCGTAACGATCTCCCCGCTGTCTCTGATGTGGACTCAGCGAAATTGAACTGTGTGTCAAGATGCACACTTCCCGCGGTTAGACGGAAAGACCCCATGAACCTTTACTATAGCTTCGCACTGGCATCAGGAATGTGATGTGCAGGATAGGTGGTAGGCATCGAAACGGGGACGCCAGTTCCCGTGGAGCCAACCTTGAGATACCACCCTTCGCATTCTTGATGTCTAACCGCGGTCCATTACCTGGATCCGGGACCCTGCGTGGTGGGTAGTTTGACTGGGGCGGTCGCCTCCCAAACAGTAACGGAGGCGCGCGATGGTGGGCTCAGACCGGTCGGAAATCGGTCGTCGAGTGCAATGGCAGAAGCCCGCCTGACTGCAAGACTGACAAGTCGAGCAGAGACGAAAGTCGGCCATAGTGATCCGGTGGTCCCGAGTGGAAGGGCCATCGCTCAACGGATAAAAGGTACTCTGGGGATAACAGGCTGATGATGCCCAAGAGTCCATATCGACGGCATCGTTTGGCACCTCGATGTCGGCTCATCTCATCCTGGGGCTGGAGCAGGTCCCAAGGGTATGGCTGTTCGCCATTTAAAGAGGTACGTGAGCTGGGTTTAGAACGTCGTGAGACAGTTCGGTCCCTATCTGCCGTGGGTGTAGGAGACTTGAGAAGAGTTGCCCCTAGTACGAGAGGACCGGGGTGAACGAACCACTGGTGGACCAGTTGTCGTGCCAACGGCAGTGCTGGGTAGCTATGTTCGGACAGGATAACCGCTGAAGGCATCTAAGCGGGAAGCCCCCTTCAAAACAAGGTCTCCCTTGAGGGCCGTGGAAGACCACCACGTCGATAGGCCAGAGGTGTAAGCGCAGCAATGCGTTCAGCTGACTGGTACTAATTGCCCGATTGGCTTGATCTGAACCGGTAACAGCAAGGCTCAAAAAGCCTCCGCTCTACCCCAGATCAGAAGCAGCACGACCTGGAACAAGCATAAGCCTGATGTTGTCGTTTCTTCTCCGGTCTGGTGGCCATAGCACGAGCAAAACACCCGATCCCATCCCGAACTCGGCCGTTAAGTGCCGTCGCGCCAATGGTACTGCGTCTCAAGACGTGGGAGAGTAGGTCGCCGCCAGACCTGAAAAGAAACGAAAATCTCCAGAACGATCAAAATCAACCGCGTCAAAATACAAACGACGCAAAACGGCCGCGGGGTGGAGCAGCCCGGTAGCTCGTCAGGCTCATAACCTGAAGGCCGCAGGTTCAAATCCTGCCCCCGCAACCAGAATTACCAAACAAGAACAACAGTTTGCAGCCTCCCGCCAGGGCCATCGCATTTGGATCAGGTCTCGGGCAACTGCTTGAGAAGGCTGAGAAGGAATTCGTCATCCCACCCCGCCCGCTTCAGCTTGATCGACAGCGAACTCTTGGACCCGTCTCGCCGGGCCACGTCCAGCGCGCGGCGTCGAAGGACGGCGATGTTGTCCGGCCCGTTATCCTTGCGGTTGCGCGCGGCGTCCTCGCGGAACGACACGTCCAGTTGCCAGTGCAGCGCGTTCTCGATGGCCCAGTGGGCGCGCACGGTGGCCAGCAGGACCTCGGGCGTGGGCAGCCACGAGAGGGCGAACCAGCGGGTATCGGACTGGATCTTGCCCTCGCTCTCGCGGGTGGCCTCGATCCGGCCGAACGCCTTCAGCCGAGGAAAATCATGATGCTCCGCCAATCCCTTGGCCGAGACCACCGTCGCCGTCCGCGTCTCGCGGCGGCCGTGCCCCGTCTCCTCCTGGCGGGCCACCGAATGGTCGGGCGCCAGCTTGCCGAAGCACGAGCGGGCGTCGGACAAAAGTGAGTCCTGGTTGGCCTTCAGCGAGAGGCACCAGTCGCCGCCCCGGGCGTTGATCGCTGCAACCGTGCGGCGATTGCAGTGCAGCGCATCGGCCGTCACCACCTTGCCCTTCAGCGCGATCAGTCCCAGCACCTCGAGCGCCGCCTCCAGTTCGCCGCCCTTCTCGGTCGGCACCGAGGCGAGCGTCAGGCGCAGCCGCGCGGCGTAGGCCGAGACCATCATCCGCGTCCGTCCGCCATCGCCCCGGTCGCGCGAGCCGCGCAGGACCTTTCCGTCGATGGCAATCACGTCGCCCTTGCCGAGGAGGCCCGCGATCTCGGCGAGCACCCGCCCGAAGGCCGCGTCGAGCGCCTTCGGGTCGATCACCCGAAACACGGCCGAGAATGTGTCGTGCGAGGGGATGGCGTGGCGGAGCTTCAGGAAATCCCTGAAAATACGCTCCTTTGCGCGGCCGAAGGCGGCCATCTCGGCGCAAGAGGTCGCTCCGCAGAGCACGGCTACAAAGGCCACCACGAGCAGCTCCGCAAGGTCGTGGCGGGCGTTGTCGGCGCGCGGATCAGGGATGTCGTCGAAGGCGGAGAGGAAGATCGTAAGGCTCCGCCGAGGGCCGCCTGCCGGGGCCTGGTTTTATGACTTACGTCATGACGTATGTCATGCGCTAAGGTCATTTCACAATTTGAGGTCTTCGCGGCGGGCGAGCTTGGCCGCCGCCGGACCTGGTCGGACGCGGAGAAGATCCGCATCGTCGAAGAGAGCTATCGCGGTCACCGGCAGGGCTCGGTGGTCGCACGCCGGCACGGCATCTCGCGCGCGCTGCTGACGCAATGGCGGCGCGCCTGGCACAAGGGGCTGCTGGACGGCGGACGTCCGGTTTTCACGCCGGTGGAGATCGGCCCAGATCTTCGTGACCGACAGCGGGAGGCACCGGCCATGCAAGGAGAGGATGCCCACGCGCGGATCGAAATCACGCTGGCGAACGGCCGACGCCTCGCCGTGTCGGCAGACATCGAGGCGGTGGCGCTGACGCGCCTCGTGCAGGTGCTCGAACGCGCATGATCGCCTTTCCAGCGGGAACGCGGGTGTGGATCGCCGGCGGCGTCACCGACATGCGGTGCGGGATGAACTCGCTCGCGCTCAAGATCCAGCAGGGGCTCGGCCGCGACCCGCATGGCGGCGAGATCTTCTGCTTCCGCGGCCGCAAGGCGGACATGGTGAAGCTGCTGTGGTTCGACGGGGTGGGCGTGTCGCTCTATGCGAAGCGCCTCGAGGCGGGCAAGTTTGTCTGGCCGTCGAGCACCACGGGCGAGGCCGTTGCGATATCCGCAGCTCAGCTCGGCTATCTGCTGGACGGAATTGACTGGCGCAATCCGCGCTGGACCCAGAGGCCGAAGAAGATGGGCTGATGTCGCGGAAGCATCTGTAATTGTTGGCTTCCGTGGCTGTGCATGGTAGAAGCGGCCATGTCCGATCCCGCTTGCGAACTCGAGAAACTGCGCGCCGAACTGGCGGCCACGAAGGCCGAACTGGCGCAGGCGCGCGCGGTGGTCTCGACCTCGGAGGCGATGATCGCGGGGCTCAAGCTCGAGATCGCGCTGCTCCGGCGCGAGCACTACGGGCGCAGCGCCGAACGCACCGCCAGGCTGATCGACCAGCTGGAACTGCAGCTCGAGGAGCTGGTGACCGCCGCCGCCGAGGACAGGATCCGTGTGGAGAAGACGACGAAGGTCGCGGCCTTCGAGCGCCGGAAGCCGGTTCGCAAACCCTTCCCCGAGCATCTGCCGCGCGAGCGCGTGGTGGTTCCGGCGCCGACGTCTTGTTCCTGCTGCGGATCGGACCGCATCGCGAAGATGGGGGAAGACGTCACCGAGACGCTCGAGGTGGTGCCGCGGCAGTGGAAGGTGATCCAGACGGTTCGGGAGAAGTTCACTTGCCGGGCCTGCGAGAAGATCAGCCAGGCGCCGGCGCCCTTCCACCCGATCCCGCGCGGCTGGGCCGGCCCGAGCCTGCTGGCCATGATCGTCTTCGAGAAGTTCGGCCAGCATCAGCCGTTGAACCGCCAGGCCGAGCGGTATGCCCGCGAGGGCGTGGACCTGAGCCTTTCGACGCTCGCCGACCAGATCGGCGCCGTGGCGGAACTGCTGAAGCCGCTCCATGACCTGATCGAGGCGCACGTCCTTGCCGCTTCCCGCCTGCATGGCGACGACACCACGGTGCCGCTGCTCGCCCGGGGCGGCACGAAGACGGCGCGGCTCTGGACCTATGTTCGCGACGACCGCCCCTTCAGCGGCACCGCCCCGCCGGCGGTGGTCTTCCGCTTCTCCCGTGACCGGGCCGGGGAGCATCCGGCCGAGCACCTGACGGGGTGGAAGGGCATCCTGCAGGCCGACGCTTACGCCGGCTACAACCAGCTCTACCGCGGCGACCGGAAGCCGGGGCCGGTCCTGCCGGCGCTTTGTTGGAGCCATGCCCGGCGCAAGTTCTTCGAGCTGGCCGATGTCGAGGGGAACATCCGCAAGGGCAAAGATGCGAAGGAAATCTCCCCGATCGCCTTCGAGGCGGTCAGGCGCATCGACGCGATCTTCGAGATCGAGCGCAAGCTGAACGGGCAGGATCCCGCCGCCCGTCTCGCAGCACGACAGGAACGCTCGGCCCCGCTGGTCGAGGATCTGGAGCGCTGGCTCCGGACCGAACGCGCGCTCCTGTCGAAGCACGCCAAAGTGGCCAAGGCGATCGACTACCTGCTCTCGCCCGATCACTGGCCGGGCTTCACCCGGTTCCTGTCCGACGGCCGGGTCTGCCTGTCGAACAATTGCGCCGAGCGGGCGCTGCGGGGAGTGGCCCTCGGCCGCAAGAGCTGGCTCTTCGCCGGTTCCGAGCGCGGTGGCCACCGCGCCGCCTTCATGTATTCCCTCATCGGCACCGCCAGGCTCAACGGCATCGACCCGCAGGCCTGGCTCGCGGACGCCATCGCCCGGATCTCGGACCTGCCGGTCTCACGCCTGCCCGAGTTGCTGCCGTGGACCTGGTGCAACCCAGCCCATCCCAGGATCGCCGCATGACGCTGGTCGCCCGCCTCAAGGTCACCCTGCCGGACGTCGAGCCGGAGGTGCTGCGCCGCTTCGACGTGCCGCTGAAGATCCGGCTCAGCCGGCTGCACGAGGTGATCCAGGCCGCCATGGGCTGGAGCGACACGCACCTCTACGAGTTCCGCGCAGGAGGCGTCGGCTGGGGTGTCGCCGATCCCGACGGCTTCCACGACGGCCCTCTACCCGCCAGCAAGACCAGCCTGCTCGATGTCATCGAGGACACCGGCACGAAGACGATCCACTACATCTACGACTTCGGCGACAACTGGCACCATGTGATCAGGGTCGAGAAGATCGACGACGCTCTCCCCGGCGCCGACTACCCGCGCCTTGTCCGTGCCATCGGCGCCTGTCCTCCCGAGGACGTGGGGGGTGCCCCCGGCTATGCCGAATTCCTCGAGGCACGCGCCGATCCGAACCATGAAGCTCACGCCGACATGATGGACCTCCATGGCGGCACGTTCGACCCGGACGACGCCGGCATCGGCCGCATCCTCGACAGCTTCGAGCGCCTGGCGAAGAAATGGGCGCCGAGGCCCCGGAAGCCGAAGACAACCAGCAGGCCGCTCTGAGAGACCGGCCGGCCCGCGGCCTTTGCCGGATGCTTACGGAAGATCTGCATCGGGCGCGGGCCTCCGGAGCGGGTTGTCTCCGCCCGAGAATCCATATCACGCCCGAGCGCAAGCGCCTTCGATCAAGCCTCGGACAAACGCGATTCCCCTGAGCCTCCCGCGGGAGGCCGTTCGCATTTGCAGAGCTGATCGGTGCTACGGCGCACCGCCACGGTAATCCTCCCCCCTTTAACGGGGCGCGACCGTAGAATTATGGTAACCGGCCGTTCTGTCTTGCAGTTACCCACAAGTTGGTGCGGTGAATTGATTCACCTGCCAGCCTGGTCTTGGCGACGACACTACGGTCATGATTCGTCATGTGGCACCGAATGCGTGAGGCCCGTGCCCGGCTGGAGCGGCTGCTCGCACAGATGCGGCGCGACACCTTCGGCTCGAAGTCCGAGAAGCTCGATCCCGACCAGCGGAACCTGCCGTTCGAGGATGTCGAAGCCGCGGCCGGCATGCTGGCCGCGGCAAGCGAAGCGGCCGAGAAGGCACTCGGGGGTCTAAAAAATCTCCCAAGCCTGTCCCAACACGAGATTTCCGTATTCCGTGAATCCCCTGCCCGCATGGGTGAAAGAGGTGATCTCTCCCAGAATCGGGCCGGTTCTCGCGGCGTAGAAATCTACCCGGACATAATCCTTCAGATTTGCCGCAACCTGATCGGCCAGCCTCAGGATCTCGGGCAGGCATCGCGGTGCAACGATAGGGGCGTTGGGATGTTCGACTACATGGCGGAAGGGCGCCGGGCTATGGCACCAGTCGCGGGCCAGCCAGGACTGACGGCGATGCAGCGCATCGCGGGAGATCGCGTTCTTGTCATCTACATGGATGATCCGCGCCCGACCCCCAAAGCAATGCACCTTGTAGTCAAGCGGGATGAAGGGAAGCCTAGGGTCGGTGCCGTCCTGCTCGATATATTCCTCCACCACGAATTCGCAATTCGGGTGGTTCTCCATATATTTAGCCACTGCGGCGCGGATTTCGGAACGACCATAAGTTAAACCGTCGAAAAGATTGAGATCCCCATGCATCAGGAACAGCGCCACGCCGGATCCGAAATCCGGCTTCAGGACATAGCGGCCGGGAAAGCAGAACGCATCGAAATCCGCCATGTCCCGTAGGATGGCATAGGTTTCGGGCACAGCGATGGACCGGGCCTTGGCATAGGCGCGGGTCAGTTCCTTTGACGCGAAGTGGCGGATCCGGTGGGGGCAGCGATCCAGCGGACCATCCCGGCGCCATGGGTCCGAATCGTGCAGGGGGTTGGTCAGCCCGGCCGGGGTGCTGGCGGGCGCATCCGCGTTATAGGCTAGGTCAAGCCGTTTGCAGCATGCCTCGCCTCGCTCGCAAAGCTGCTTGCCGAAAAGCCTGCCCCAGCGATCCAGGACCCTCTCATGAAACGGTTCGAACAGCCGATCCTCGACTAAGCAGCGGTCCTTGAGACCAAAATCCAGAAAGATCGCCCGGGGTCTGGCATCAATGAATTGAGCCGCCCGGTCCAGCGCCTGCGGCAAGGCGCCATCCACGACCTGCGCCCGGATGTCGAGATATTCGGCCTCCAAGTGCGCCGGCCAGTCCACCGCATGATCCGCCCCGCTGCCGATCCAGGGCCGCGCCAGATTGAAATGATAGGGCAGCTTCAGCCTGCGGCGGCTGGTGATCAGGGCCTCCCCGTCCGGCTGCGTGTCTGGCACCAGTTCACCCAGAATCTCGTGGCTGCCCCCGTCCAGCGCCCAGTCCGGCAGCCTTGCCGAGAAACCGTGGCAGCCAGTGCCGTATCCCGCCGCAAGCAGATCCCGCCGGAACCTGTTGACCGGTATCACACCGACCGCCTTGCCATCGATTGACAGGCGCAGGCTGCAGACCCGGCCCGCCGCGTCCCGCCCCCAGCCCCGCAGCAGGCCATTGGGGGTGACCATATCGCAGAACAACTGCGATGTGTTGGGTTTCCCGGCTTTCCGCGCGACCTTTTGCAACCCTTCGAAAGGGCCCGTGGTGACATGCGGCAGGGGCGTCAGGGAAAATGCACCCTGCATCGTCTTCCGGCGATAAAGAGAATCCAGCACCCGGGCATTGTCGAGAATGAGGGCAAAACAACCAGCTGCATCGGTTGCAAAATAGCCCGTCGCACCGATCGATGCTAGCGTGGTCCAGACCTCTTCTGGGTCGACCCCCGTGAAGGCGAGTTCCACAACCTGAACCGTCATTCATCCTCCTAATCCCGTGTTCAACACCGCAGGCGATTTTCTTCCAGCTTGGTGACAAGTGCCTTGTGCATCCTCTGCCTGTGCCTTCAGCGATTGCCTCGCAGCCTGTCCACCACGGTGCGCAGCGGCGCCGTGAGCCGCCAGGAGGTGCTGGAGCGCAGCGCGTTTATTTCTGCCTCAAGCCGCGCGCGTTCGGCCTCAAGCGCGCGGTCTGCGGCATCGCGGGCCTGCAGCCTGGCCTCCAGCGTCCGGCGCATAGCCTCCCCCTCCAGATGGCGCTGACGCAGTTCCTCCAGATCCTGACGCGTTTGCCCCGCCAGATCGGCCAGACGGCCCATTTCCTGCATCTGCTTCAGGCTTTTCGCCAGCAATTCGTTATTGCGGGTCTCGGCGGCCATGCGGGCGCGTTCGGCCTCTTCGGCCCGAAGCGTGGCCTGATCCGCCTCATGCCTGCGCTGCGCCAAGGCGCTTTCCCGCTCCGACAGCCGGTCATGCAGCGCGGCCAGTTCCGCCGTCGCGGCAGAGGCCCGGTCCTCGGCCCCGGCTTGCGCCGCCTGCGCGTTCTCCCAGGCCTGCCGCGCTACACTCATCTCCACCTGCAAACGCTCCGCCGTGACCTTGTGGTTCTGCAGCGTCTCCGTCAGCGTGGCGACCTTGTCCTGCAAGGAACGGCGGCGTTGGTCGTTGAGGCTGGCCAGCGCGGCAAATGCCGGCACCGCAGCGTCAAATTCACTCCGCACCCTGTCGAGCAATGCATGATCGGCCTTGCGCTCGGATTTCATGCTCCAGCGCTCCAGCACCCGATAGGTGTCACGCACCCAATCCAGTAAGGCGGGATTGTCGGTGACCCGGGCCGCGCCCTCCACATGGTGACGTAGCTCTGGGCCAAGAAAATCCTCGATCGTCCTCGCGGCGTCTGCGTCGAAGCGCGGCAGGCTGAGGTCGAAGGTCTTCTGCAGGGCGGCCGTGACGCCCGCCCAGTTGGCCAAAATTTGCTCATAGCTCGTGATCTGCCGGGGCGCGCCCCGCGTCGCCGCCTCTGCATCCAGCAAATGGCGCAGCCAGATCAGTAGCCCCTCCGCGCTGTCTATCTTGTCGCGACGGTTCAGCGACTGCGCCACTTCCAGCGGGTTGCGGAAGGTCAGCACCGGCATTGCCCGGAAGCCGGCCGCGGCGATGGCTTCCTGCCAAAAAGGAGTCATGCGGCAGATCCGCGGATCCTTGAGCACAGCTAGCGCGGTGCCGTCGAATTCCGCCAGCAGCAGGTCGCGCGCCTCGCCCAGCCGGGCCTGCCCCTCGGGAGAGCGGAACCAGCCGGCGGGCAGCGGTCGCCAGTCGTTCCACTTCGACCCGCAATCCGCCAGCAGCCGGTCATTGAAACGGCGCAGCCTCTCGCTCTCGAAATGGCCACGGGGATTCGCCTCGCTGGCCGGCATCGGGTGTAGGGGCAGGCGGCATCCAAGATGATGCAGAAGCCCGCTAAGTGCCGAAGTGCCCGAGCGGTGCATGCCCAGCACCAGAAAGATATGTCTCTTCACCGGGCTCTCGGGCCGGGCTGGTTCCGCGGTCGTCATCGGGCGATCACCATCCTTCGCGTTAGCCATGAAGCGCCCTACCAAGATGCGCCTCTATATGCTGCTGCACTTCCTCAAGCCTGATGGTCCCATGCGGCGGCTTGGTGGGGTAGAAGACCTCGGGAATGTTGCGGGTGGACTGGCCCTTGGGCCGCAACGACAGCGGATGGATGCCCGATTTCCACATGGCATAGGGAAAGCTCACTTGGTCCCTGCGGCTGTTCTCCTCAATCTCGTTCCACCATAGCGTCATCGCCCGCATCACATCCGGATCATTGTGCCGCCGGACGATGAAATTGCATTCATAGAGCGGCAACTGATTATCCCAGCCCTCGGCTTGGTAGCGGGCATATTGTGCCTGAATCAAATCAGGATCGTCCTTCCTGAGCTTGCAAAGCTGCGTGACCTCAGCATTCAGCGTATTGCGTTCCGGATGTTCGAACAATGCCACTTTCGCCTGCTGCTCGATCGCCATGGTCAGGAAACGGCTGAGATCGTCCAGGACGAAGATATTGGCGTCGATCCAGAGGCTCCATTCATAATCCGGAAAATAGAGATGTGGCAGGATCTTGGGTTTTTTGGCCGTGCGGACCGGATCTTCCCGGGCCTCGTCGAACGGCACCTGCTCCCAGGGCGCGACAGGATCGAGCGGCGTGTCGGAAAAGACGTAGAAGTCGAAATTCCCGAGTTCCGCCAGCGGCGCCTTCAGATTGTCATAGCCGCCCGCCACCGAGGTGTAGATGACATAGGGCTTGCGGAACTTCTTCTGCCAGCGGCTGTAATAGGCGCTGTCGCCACCGATGTTCTGTGGCAGGTAGCGCCGCTCGGAATCGCCGCGGTAATCCGGGTCGGTGCGCTTGTGCCCCTCGGCCAGCCCTGGGCGACCGAAGCCCCCCTTCAGCCCTAGATGCAGGCAGGGATGGTCCTGCAGCAGCCGCTTGTTTCCCTCGAAGCTCTGCCACCAGTAGCGGTCCAGCACACCCTTCTCGCGGATCTCGGCATTGTTCATCCGGCAGACTTCCAGCAGGTGGTCCCAAGCCGGGCCGCGGGTGAAGGCGGATTGCGCAAAGGCGGTGTGGCGCGGCGGCTTTCCATGTTTCCAGGTTGCCTCGATCAAATGGTAATAGCGGATGGTGTTGAGCCCCACGAGATCATGCTGCTCAAGATGCGGTAGCAGGTATTCCGCGTAAAGGGGGGAATACCAGTCATCATCCTCCACGATCAGTACCCGGTCGCCGGTGACATGTTCAAGCGCCGCCGGCACATTGACCGACAATGTATGGGGCGGGTCGTCGGATCGGCGCTCGCGGCGGATATAGGTGGCCCAGTCGGGCAGGCGCATCTGCTCGGTCAGCGGCACCAACCCGTCATCGACGATGATCCATTCGCGCGGCAGCACGGTCTGGGTCGCCACCATCTGGATGCAGCGGTTAAAGGCCGCGCCACGGTCACCGGTCGGGGTAATGATGGAATACTCCCCCTGTCGCTGGTTCTGCCGTCCTATCCGGGTGAAGCCCAACCCCGGACGGATACCCTCTACCGCCTGTTTCGAGCGAGTGACGATCCAGCCGTTACAGATCTCGCCCAGCAGTTCGATCATCGGGCGCTTTTCACGGAGGATCTCCGGCGGCAGCACCTCGAAGACCTCTGGTGCGGCCAGCGTGTCACGGCAGGAAGCCAAGGCGACCCGCCCGCCCATGGCGCGCGGCAGGATGCCAAAGAGCCGCTCCACGGCATGGGCAAGCTGACCGTCGCGGCGCATCGCCTCGGCCTTAAAATCCTTACCCGAAACCTGGGTCAGCAACAGATCCGCCACCTCGGCCCGCAGCCAGAAAAAGGTGCCCGCGAAAAAACCCCAGTCGCGGGCGGCAGGGTCGAACCCCTTCTGCTTGCCCGCATCAGCCCCTATTCCCGCCTTGGAGAGGATGCGCTGGATATCCCCACCATTGCCCATCAGGTAACTGGGACCGTGCAGGAACAGCTCACGCGGGCCGCCCAGCAGGATCTTCGGATCCTCACGAAACAACTTGGCGAACTGCGCAACCCGTTCCGGTGTTCCGACCGTGCCCTCGAAGAGTGCCTCGCGCCAAACTGCGGGCAGCTTGTTGCCTCCCTTGGAGTGGATCTTGCAGAAGAAGGCATACCGCGAACGGTCGATTTGCTCCATCACTTGGACGAAGGCGCCGACATCCTGCCCGACATTGACTACCTCTACCGGGATCGCACCGGGAAAGACCTCGCGGATCCGAGCTTCGGAATGCTGCTCCGATCCGGCAGGATAGCTCACATAGCGATCCACTTCGGGCGGAAAACAGCCTAGGTAATGCCCCAGATCGGCAAAGCAATCGGGGTGGTAGGCGTGGACAATCACCGCATAGCCAGCCTGCCCACCGCGCGCCGTAGTGCCGCGGCCCTCGGCCCTTCCGTGACGCTCGTAATGCAGCAGCGGGTTCACATCGACCGCACGCACGTCGGGGTTACGTTCTAAATAGCCCTCAGTGCTAAATTCCGGCCCCGGATCTCGACCGATGCGCGCGCCCACGAAAAGGTAATGAGCGGCAGGTTCAAGCTGGGAATAGGTCACATCCGGATAGGTCCGGCGATACCAGTCCGCATCGAAATAGGAACTAGCCGTGATGGTGCGGATATCGTGATCAGAACTCACGCATGTACCCTTTCTTGAAGAATGCCTGTATCAGACTTTCAGCCTCTAGAAAAACAAGGCAGAGCTCGACCCGAAGCGTGCGCGCGACCATTAGAACGGCAGGCTAGGGGCGTCAACATGAATAAGGCATCCCAAGTTCGACATCAAAACTTTTAAGTAATTGATATTGATAGGGCGTTGTTGCAGAACTTCTGCCCGGAAGGATTCACATCACGAATCCACGGCGTTAGGTGTTCAGTCCCGGCATCTGGTGGATCGGGTCGAGGATGAATCGATCTGGCTCTGAGGTCCAGACCTTGCAGATGTATTCGTAGGGCGTGAGGCCGTTCAGTGTCTTCAGCCTGCGTGCGAAGTTGTACGCTGCCATGAAGTCCGCGAGGTGGGTTCGCAACTGATGGTGGCTGCCGTAGTGGAAGCGCTTGACTGTGGCGTCCTTGATCGTGCGGTTCATCCGCTCGACCTGACCGTTCGTCCATGGATGGTTCGGTTTGGTCAGACGGTGCTCGATCCCATTCGCCTCGCAGATCATGTCGAAGCGCATCGGCCGGGAGTAGATGGTGTTCCGGTTCCGGGGTTGCTCGGCGAACTGGATGCCATTGTCAGTAAGAACCGTGTGGACCTGATAGGGCACGGCTTCGAGCAAGTGCTGGAGGAACTCCCAGGCAGTCTTTCTGTCAGCTGTTGCAACGAGTTGAGCAACGGCGAACTTGGACGTCCGGTCGATGCCGACGAAGAGGAAGAGCTTCCCTTCGCCGGTCTGCACCTCGGCGATATCGATGTGAAAGAACCCGATGGGGTAGCGCTTGAACTTCTGCCGCTTTGGCTTGTCGCCCTCGACATCCGGAAGACGCGAGATGCCGTGACGCTGCAGGCAACGATGCAGCGCCGACCGTGTCAGGTGCGGGATCGAGGGCTGGAGAGCATAGAGGCAATCATCCAGCGGCAGCAGCGTGTGCCTTCGGAAGGCGACGACTGCCGCCTCTTCGGCCTCGGTCAGGACGGTGGACCGCGGTTCCGACGGCCCGGTCTTCATGTCCTCGACTGTCGCCCGCTTGCGCCACTTCGCCACCGTCTTGGGGTTGATGCCCAGTTCCCGGCTCAGCTGCGCGAGCGAAGCTTGCGATCGCTGTATTGCAGCTCTGACGGCGTGCGTGGTCGTGGCGCTCCCGTGACGAACTTGTCCCATAGTGCTTCCTTCCATTCCTGCGAAAGGATCGCACCATCAAACCGTGGGATCAAACACCTAGTTCGACCATGGTTTTCCTGATCCAGATCTGTTCGATCGTTGCGCCCATTCAGATCGTCGGCTTCTCACACCCCCCTTGGCACCGGCACCGGAAATCTACGACATGAGGCTCATGCCGCAGACGCCGAGGCCGGATCCCTGTAGTCCTCGTTCTTCGTCAGCATTGCCAGATCTGCCGCGCTATCTTGTTCGCCAGCGCGATCCCGACCAGCATCTTGGGCTTCCTGGCCAGCATCCGCCCGATCCAGCTCTCGGCCTGAACCTTGTGGCGCGCGCGCCCCATGATCCGCGTCATGGCGCCAATGATCAGAAGCCTGCGGATGTCAGCCTGGCCGGCCTTCGAGATCCGCCCCAGCCGGTCCTTGCCTCCCGAGGAATGCTGCCTCGGAACGAGGCCAAGCCAGGCGGCAAAGTCGCGCCCGCACTTGAACTGCGCCATGTCGGGCCCGAATGCCTCGACCGCAAGGGCCGTCAGTGGCCCGACGCCCGGCATGGTCTGCAGGCGACGCGCCGTATCCGACGAGGCCGCCAGTTCCTTCAGCTTCCTGTCCCGGGCCGTGATCCGCGCGGTCTTCTCTGCAATCTGCGCGAGAAGCTCCTGGCACTCCTCGCGGATCACCGCGGGCAGATCGCAGGTCTCCGCTTCCACCAGCGCCTCCATGCGCTTGAGATGGCTGAGGCCGATCGGGAAGACGCGGCCTTGTTCATAGAGGGAAGACGCGGCCTTGTTCATAGAGGATTGCGCGCAAGGCATTCACGTCCTCGGTGCGCTGCCGCACCAGCCGCTCCCGGCCGCGGAACAGGGCTGCTCGCGCCTGCTGCTCCAGCGTCTTCGGAGCGACAAAACGTATCTCGGGCTGGCGCGCCGCGATCACGATCGCCTCCGCATCAGCCGCATCGTTCTTCTGGCGTTTCACGAAGGGCCGCACATACTGCGGCGCGATCAGCTTCGCCTCATGGCCAAGCGCTTCCATCTCCCGCACCCAGTAGCTGGCGCTGCCGCAGGCCTCGAAGACGACCAGACTGGCCGGCTGCTGCGCCATGAACGCGCGGAACTGCTCGCGCGTGAGCTTCTTGCGGAACTTCACCTCTCCGGTCATCGAGGCACCGTGAACCTGGAAAACACGCTTTGCCAGGTCCACCCCGATCATCGTATCCTTCATCTCGCCGTCCTCTCCGCTGCGTGGCGTTGAACACCACGACCTTGGCACATTGCGATGCCGTCAGGGGAGGGCGGCAACCATCCCATCTTGGGGGCACCGTTCTGGTCGGTGCTCTGGCCGCGACTGATGGCGCTACACTGGGCCGACCCGTAGCGGCCCCGCCTCGTCGAACATCAAGCGCCTGCGAAACGTCCGTGGACGATGCCTCGTGATGCGCGAAGGGCGCCGGCGCGGGCCCAACAGAAGCAAATCGGCTGAATTTCCCACGCCGAAACCCGGTCGAACAGTGTGCCGCGTCGGGCTGCTCCCATCGCAGGCTCCCAGAAAACGACGAAAGGCTCCCGCAGCGGAATTCGACGAATATCCCGGGCCAAGAGCTCGCTGTCGATCAAGCTGAAGCGAGCGGGGTGGGATGACGAATTTCTTCTCGGCCTTCTCAAACAGTTGCCCGCGACCTGATCCAAATGCGATGGCCCTGCAGGGCGATGCCCACTCCCGAGGCATTCAGGATTTGCGGGCGCGGTACATCCAGCGGCAACTCCGGGTCCAGAACGAAAGATTGAGACCATCACGATGGATGCGGCCCTCGTGGGGATCGCTCTCGCTCAGGCGGAATTCCGGCTGAACCCCCTTCAGACGCTCCGACAGGCGCCCATTGCGCTGCCGCGCATATTCCATGAGCTGTGCAAACTCCGAGCGTGTCCAGAGACAGGATTTGGCATCGTCACCATATTCAAGACGAAATGCGCCGGTTGTGCATTCCAGCACCCAGCGGGCCGGTTGATCAGGCTCCGTAATCACGCAAGCGGCGAAGGTCGGCAGGGCGAGAGGCGAAACGTTCGACAAACCATCATGCACTACCTTGAGGGAAGAGCCCGAAAGACCGCATTCGAGGGTCTCGAGCATGGCCCCCACCACCCCGTCCCGATGCCGGCGACATGTATCGAAATCGAGGAACGTGATCTCTTCGGGAGCAAAGGCAGCAAGCAGGTGATCATAGAGCAGGTTGTAGTCGATCCACAACCCGTCGGTCATATCGGACCTGAGAACGGAATCGACCATGGCGGACGGTCTGGGCGGTTGCCGCTCCTTTGAAGCCTGCAGATAGATCGACTGCATGAATTGCCACTGCTCACGCACTACGCAGACAACGGAAACACTTTCGAAGTCCGAGAGAAGTTCGCGAACGGCTCGAAAGTCCACCCGGGCGCCCGGCTTGCCGCGCGAGAACTCCTCGGAACTGAGAAACAGCGTTCCCGGCACCTTGGCATAGTTGCGAGCGAGTTGCTTTAGCGTCTCGATGCTGCCGTTCGGAAGAGCGTAGATCTCGGGCAGCTTGTTCCATTCCATCACGAGCCCATGATGGCCCGCCACGCGGCTGAGGCGCGGATAGATCACCCCATGCTGTCGCAGGAGGTCCGCATTGTGCGCGAACATGTCCTGGATCGTGGTGGTTGCCGTCTTGTGGGTTCCGATGTGCAGAACGACCCGTGCCATCAGCTGTTCCTTGCGTCTTGCGGGGAGGGTTCCGCGGGGTGGGTGGCCGGATCGCTCGCTCCCAGATGCTGCCGCATCACCTGGAGATTGAGATTGCCGAAGGTCAGGCTCGGTTCGAGGATGGCCTTCTCGGCCCATTCGTTCCAGGCGTTGACGAACAGCTCGCGGCGGTAGGACTGCGGCACGCGGCGTTCGAGCGCCTCTGCGAGCCAGACATTGAAGGTGGCAGGGTTGGCGCCATAGGCCACATGCCCCGCCGATCCGCGGCGGGCCGTGTTGTCCCAGCTCGGCATGATGCCGGCGATCGTGGACCGGGGCAGACTGCGGACATAGGTGTCCGACAGGGCCCGGCGCGCGACGGCGGCATAATCGTAGATCAGCCCCGAGAAGGCCGGGTTCATCCCGGCGGGCATCCGGTTGCCCTCCGGGCCGCCAAAGAGATAGTCCGCCCCCTTGACCAGCCCGTGCGGCGGCATCTCGACCCAGAAGTCGAAGAGCCCCTCGGGCACCGGATGGGCGCCTTCGACATGGAACCGCACCGCGCCGAGCTCGACCTCGCCGATCCCCGCCCGCCGCCAGCCCTCGCGCAGCCGCGCCACGCTGGCCTGTGGATCGGGCATGTCCTCGGGCCGATAGATCACGAAGCGCGGACGGCGCCCGTCGGGACGGGCATGGCGCGGGTCGCGCAGATAGGGGGCGGTATCGGCGGCGAGCTTCTCCTCGAATCCCTCGGCATAGGTCTGTTCGAGAAGCACGGTGCCCGACAGCCCGTCCCAGTTGCGCCGCCAGCTCTCGTTGGCCCAGCAGAGATAGAAGGGAAAGTCGATCTCGGGCCGCGCCATCAGCCGGTCGATCGGCGCCTCGAGGATGCGGCGCCCGTCGAACCAGTAGTGATAGACGCAGAAGGCGTCGATCCCGGCCGAGCGTGCGAGGCGCGCCTGCTCGCCCATCACCTCGGTGGCGCGCAGGTCGTAGAAGCCAAGGTCGGCGGGCAGCATGGGCTGGAGATGGCCGTCGAACATCGGAGAGGCCTTCACGACCGAGCGCCATTCGGTGAAGCCCTTGCCCCACCAGGCGTCGTTCTCGGGAACGGGATGGAACTGGGGCAGGTAGAAGGCGCTGACGAAGGCGGGCTTCGCGGGCCTCGCGGCGGCGGGGCGGATCTGGCTCGTCTGCAGGATCCTCTGTCCGGCGCGGGTGGTGAGATAGCCCAGAACCCGCTCGATCGCGTGGGCAAGGGTGCCATCGACCTGTCCCTCTTCGGGATCGAAATCCTCGAGACGGAGCTGCAGGCTGCGCAGAAGCCCCAGCACGAGCGGCTTGACCCAGTAGATCGAGCCCGCCGGAAACGACAGCGCCTCGCGGTCGAGCGGGATCTCGATGCGCTGCAGCAGGTGGCGCGTGGTCTCGACGTTCGAGCCCCACCATTCGGTGCCGGTGTAATGCTGGCCGTCGGCCACCCAGAAGCCCGCCGCGGGGTCCTCCACGAAGGCCTCGAGCTTCTCCTCGAGCCCGGTCTCGGGCAGGATCCCCTCGATCAGGTGGCGCCGCCAGATGTCGCCGTCCTGCCGGTGGGGCGATTTCTTCGTGTGGAACTTGCAGACCGCGCGATAGCCCTCGAAGGCGCCCGCATTGAGCAGGGTGACGAAGGGCAGGATGTCCCGCCCGCGGTTCGGCAGCGGCGTGACGAAGGCGCCGGGAAAGTCGGCGCGGATCCTTGCCGCCAGTTCCTCGGTCTCGTCGCCCCGATGGGTCAGGGTGACGTAGAGGTCGAAGGGAATGGTGAGCCAGCGCAGCCGGTCGGCGAATTCCGGCCAGAGGTCCGGATAATAGACATGCACCACCACGGCATAGGGAGCAACGGGTCGTTCATGCTCGAAGCGGACCTGGGGCATGTCCCGGGCCGGCAGCGAGATGACCTCGGGCAACTCCTTGGTCAGGCGCCGCTCGGCATGGCCGATCCGCACATAGTGCAGGAAGGGCGGCGCACCGGCCGTGGCCACCTCGGGGTTGTAACGCAGGTAGGCATCGGGCGAGAAATCCGGATTGGGCCGGTAGCCCAGCTTTTCGCCGTAGGCGATGTAGTGCTTCTCGGGAAACCTCAGGTAGAACGCGTTCAGACCAGGGTAGGCCCCCCGGTAATAGGTGCGGTCGAACAGGCCGCTCTTGCGGATCGCCCGGAGATAGCGGCGCTCCGTGGGCGTCAGGACCATGATCCGGGCGAACCGAAGCAGGCGGTGAATGTCGGGCATGGCCATCTCCAGACTGTCCGCCGCTTCCTAGCAACAGCCTCCGGCAGACGCAAACCCGAGCCGTCAGGCCCCCTCGTTGAGCAGCATCCGGTGATAGCGGTTCAGCAACAACATGCCGAAAAACATGCAGACAAGGCTTACGAGATAGACATAGAGCGGATCGGCCAAGCGTGCGTCATAGGTCGGGAAGAAGCCCTCGCGCATCTTTGCGATCACATGAACCAGCGGATTGTAGGACAGGAGCGCCCGGAATGGCTCGGGCACGGATTCGATCAGGAAAAAGATCCCCGAGAGAATGAACATCGGCCGGTTGAGAATGGCCCAGACCCGTTCCCAGACGGGGGCCACGCTGAAAAGGTAGCAGTTAATCGTGCCGACCCCGAAGGCCAGGGCCCCGGCCATGCTGAAGGCTTCGAGGATGACCGGGAGGTTCAGGCTCACGTTGAGACCGTAGACCACGATGATCCCGCCCGCCACGATCACAAAGACCAGAAGGTTTGTCAGGGTATTCAGCAGGAAGCGGCTCAGGATCGCATCAAAGAAGCTCACCGCCGGATAGGCCAGCAGCGGCCGCGAGAAGCGGATCGCTTGGCCAAGCTTCGAGGTGAGCGATGCGTAATAGACGAAGGGCAAGAAGCCCGTGGCATAGAACAGCGGGAAATTGTTGCCCAGCGGCGGCGAACGCATCACGAAGGAAAAGACCACCGTCAGGAGCGCCACACCGGCCACGGGCTCGGCGACGGCCCAGATGTAGCCGCCGGGCGAGCGGCCGTAACTCGTGGCCATCTCGCGCAGCATCAGCGCGATCACGGAGCGCCCCCAGACGAAGCGCCTGCCTGCGAGAAGACCAGAGAGCAGCGCCATGTCACCGTTCCGTCGTTTCGAACACCCTCCCCGGAGTCGGAGGGCATCGGAGAGGCCGCATAACAGCACTTGCAACCGGCGGTGTAAAGCTGGCATACTATCCTCGATGAGACCCGAGCCGCGGAACCGCCATTGTGAATGCTTCCAAGCCTTCGGCGCCGCCAGCGACCTCCGCCGACGAGACCTCATCCTCCCGACCCTCCGAACCCTTCGTCGCCCCTGCAGGGCCGGGACCTACGACACCGGATCGCCTCAGGCCGTTGCCGCGGCCCGAGAAAGCCGTGGCCAGCGGTGAGAAGGGCGGACAGGGGCCCGTTTCGCCCGGTCCCGTCAGGGCACCCGCCCCGCCTCCGGGAGGGGCTCCACGCCCGGCCTCTGCACCTCCGAAACCGCCCGGAAACCCTGGGAAAGGATCCCCGGCGGGAACGGGCGCCGGCAAGGACGGCCGACCCGGCCTTCTGCCGGGCTCGTTCCGGGTGCCGGCCGCAGCGCCCCGCGCCGTGGCGCGCCTGCGCCACCACGGCATCCTTGCGAGCTTCCTCGGTCTGGTCGCGGCGCCGACCCTTGCGGCGAGCCTCTATCTCTTTGCCGTCGCCGAAGACCAGTATGCCTCGGCGGTCGGCTTCTCGGTTCGGTCCGAAGACATGAGTTCGGCCCTCAGCATGCTGGGCGGCGGTCTGGCCAGCCTCGGCCTCGGCAGCTCGGGCTCGGCCTCCGACTCCGACATCCTCTACCAGTTCATCCAGAGCCAGGAACTGGTGCAGCGGGTCGATCAGAAGCTCGACTTGCGCAGGATCTACTCCCGCCCCGCCTTCGACCCCGTCTTTGCCTTCAACCCGGATGGGCAGATAGAGGATCTGGTCAAGTACTGGCGGCGCATGGTCCGGATCAGCTACGACAGCAACACTGGGTTGATCGAATTGCGGGTCCATGCCTTCGCCCCTCGGGATGCGCAGGCCGTGGCCGCCGCGATCCTCGACGAGTCAACCCGGATGATCAACGATCTCTCCGCCATCGCGCGTTCGGATGCCACCCGCTATGCCCTCGAGGAACTCGAGAAGGCCGTCAACCGCCTGCGCGACCAGCGCGTCGCCATGACCGAATTCCGCTCGCGCACCCAGATCGTCGATCCGAGCGCCGACATTCAGGCCCAGATGGGCCTGCTCAACACGCTCCAGCAGCAGTTGGCCGAGGCGAGCATCGACATCAACCTGCTGCGCCAGACCACCCAGCCGAACGACCCCCGCATCGCTCAGAACGAGCGGCGCATCGCGGTCATCGAGGAGCTGATCCAGCGCGAACGCGAGAAGTTCGGCATGGGCGGCACCGGCAGCGGGTCGGAGGCAAGCACCTATTCCACGCTGATTGCGGAATATGAGCGGCTGAGCGTCGATCTCGAATTTGCCCAGAACGCCTATGTGGCGGCGCTGACCAATCATGATGCGGCGATCGCCGAAGCCCAGCGGATGAACCGCTACCTGGCAACCTATGTCAGCCCCACGCTCGCCCAGCAGTCGCTCTATCCCCAGCGCGGGCTTCTGGCGCTGATGACGGGCGGGCTCACGCTGCTCGTCTGGGCAATCGGGATGCTGATCTACTACAGCGTGCGCGACCGGCGCTGAGCGCGAAAGGCCAGCCCATGATCGAACTGCGCAATGTCTCGAAGAGCTATGTCCTGAACGGGACGCGCAAGGTGGTCGCGCGCGATCTGAACTTCATCTTCCCCTCCGGGGAGAGCGTGGGGCTTCTCGGGCGCAACGGCGCTGGCAAGTCCAGCCTCCTGCGGATGCTTGCGGGCACGATGCTGCCCGACAAGGGCGAGATCCTCTCGAGCGGCACGATTTCCTGGCCCGTGGGCTTCTCCGGCAGCTTCCACCCCGAACTGACCGGGGCGCAGAATGTCCGCTTCGTCGCCCGGCTCTATGGGGTCGACACGGAGGCTATGGTGGAGTTCGTGCGCGACTTTGCCGAGATCGGCCAGCATTTCCACCTGCCGGTCCGCAGCTATTCCTCGGGGATGCGCTCACGCCTGGCCTTCGGCATGTCCATGGCCATTCCCTTCGACACCTACCTCATCGACGAGGTGACGGCGGTGGGCGATGCGGCCTTCAGCGCCAAGAGCAATGCGATCCTGCGCGAACGGCTGGAGCACAGCGGCGCGGTGATCGTCTCGCATGCCATGCCGCTGCTGAAGAAGCTCTGCACCTCGGGCGCCGTGCTCCATGACGGGCAGCTCTTCTACTACGACCGCATCGAGAAGGCGATCCAGCACCACGAGAGCATGATGCAGGGGGCTCTTCCGCCCTGGCTGCGCAAGGGTGCTGGGAGGCCCCACTCTCACCTCGCTGAAGCGGGGGCTGGTGATTGACTCCAGCTTGAAGCCGATGCCTGTCGTGCCGCAGGCGACGCGCCGACCCCAAGGCATTCATGGGGCCGATGCGGCACCGGCCGAGATCCGCCGACGCGGCCCTGCCCGGCTGCATCCGTGCCGGGCAGGAGCCGGACGATGCTGCCCTTGCCGCAGCGCGGCGCTATAGGAGAGTCATGACCGAGTCCCATCCTCCCCGGATCGCCATCCTGCTCGCCACCTACAACGGGGCGGCGAACCTCGACGAGCAACTGGAGAGCCTTGCCGCCCAGCATCTGCGTCCGGCGATGCTGATCGTCAGCGACGATGGCTCGACCGACGGCACGCGCGAGCTGGTCCGGGCCTTCGCCGTCCGCCATTCCTGGCTCGATCTGCGGCTGATCGACGGGCCCTGCCAGGGCTCGGCGCGGAATTTCCTGCATCTGCTGGGCCAGGTGCCCGAGGGGATCGACATGGTGGCGCTGTCGGACCAGGACGACGTCTGGCTGCCCGACAAGCTGGCCCGCGGCGCCAAGGCCCTGCGCAATGAGCCCGCGGACCTGCCGGTGCTCTATGGCGGCTCGAGCTGGATCTGCGACGCCGATCTGGGCAACCGCCGGCCCTATCCCCTGCCCCAGCGCGCGCCGGGCTTCCGCCATGCGCTGGTGCAGAACATCGCCGGCGGCAACACGATGATGCTGAACCGCGGCGGGATCGAGCTTCTGGCCGAGGCCAGCCGCGAGCCTGGCCGCCTCGTGGTGCATGACTGGTGGATCTACCAGATCGTCTCGGGCGCCGGCGGGCGGGTGATCTTCGATCCGGTGCCGCTGCTGCTGTATCGCCAGCACGGCGGCAACCTGATCGGGGCCAATCATGGGTTGGCCGCCAAGAACCGGCGGCTGATGATGATGCTGAGCGGCCGGTTCCGGCTGTGGAACTCGATCAACATCCGCGCGCTGCGCGCCTCGGCCCATCGCTTCACGCCCGAGAACCGGCGGCTGCTGGAGGAGTTCGAGGCGTTGCGCCGCGCCGGCCCTCTCAGCCGGCTGCGCCGCCTGAACCGGATCGGCCTTTACCGGCAGGGCCTGCCGGGCAGCCTGTCGCTGTGGCTGGCCGCGGTGCTGGGCCGGATCTGAGGCGACCCGGCGTGGACAGGATGTGGCCGAGTTGCTATCCAGCGGGCGATTCAAAGCAGGGGAATTTCAGGTGAAGGTTGAAGAAACGGAACTGCCGGGCGTGCTGATCCTGACGCCGAGGGTGTTCGGCGATGCGCGGGGCAGCTTCTGCGAATCCTGGAACCGGGCGACGCTTGCGGGGCTCGGGATCGACCTCGACTTCGTGCAGGACAACCAGTCGATCAGCGCACCCGTCGGCACGGTGCGCGGCCTGCATTACCAGGCGCCGCCGCACGCGCAGGACAAGCTGGTCCGCGTGGGCCATGGCGCGATCCTCGACGTGGCGGTCGATGTGCGGGTGGGCTCGCCCACCTACGGGAAATGGGTGGGGGTGGAGCTTTCGGCCGAAAACGCCCGCCAGCTTCTGGTGCCCAAGGGCTTCCTGCACGGCTTCGTCACGCGAGAGCCCGGAACGGTCGTCCTTTACAAGACCACCGACGTCTATGCCCCCGACTGCGACGGGGCGGTGCATTTCGCCGATCCCGACCTCGGCGTGGACTGGGGGATCGACCCGGCCTCCGCGGTCCTGTCGGACAAGGACGCCCATGCGCCGCGCTTCGCGGACTGGACCAGCCCCTTCACCTACGAGGCCTGACCCCATGAAACTGATCGTGACCGGAGGGGCGGGCTTCATCGGCTCGGCGGTGGTGCGGCAGGCGGTGGCAAAGGGCCACCATGTCGTCAATGTCGACTGCCTGACCTATGCCGCCTGCCTCGAGAACCTGGCCAGCGTCGCCCATGCCCCCAACTACGCCTTCGAGAAGGCCGACATCCGCGACGCGGACGCCATGGCGCGGGTCTTCGCCACCCATCGCCCCGACGCGGTGATGCATCTGGCGGCCGAAAGCCATGTGGACCGCTCGATCGACGGGCCGGGCGCCTTCATCGACACCAACGTCCGCGGCACCTATGTGCTGCTGGAAGCCGCGCGGGCCTACTGGACAGGGCAGGGAAAGCCGCAGGACTTCCGTTTCCACCACATCTCGACCGACGAGGTCTTCGGCACGCTGGGCGAGACGGGGCGGTTCACCGAAGACACGCCCTACGCGCCGAACTCGCCCTATTCGGCGTCCAAGGCCGCCTCGGACCATCTGGTCCGCGCCTGGGGCGAGACCTACGGGCTGCCTTACGTGCTGACCAACTGCTCGAACAACTACGGGCCGTTCCATTTCCCGGAAAAGCTCATTCCGGTGGTGATCCTGAAGGCGCTCGCGGGGGAACCGATCCCGGTCTACGGCAAGGGCAAGAACGTCCGCGACTGGCTCTATGTCGAGGATCACGCCGATGCGCTGCTGACGGTGCTGGCGCGGGGAGAGAACCACCGCAGCTACAACATCGGCGGCGAGAACGAGGCGCGAAACATCGACATCGTCCGCAAGATCTGCGGGATCCTCGATGTCCGGCGCCCCAAGGCCACGCCCTACGCCGACCACATCGCCTTCGTCACCGACCGTCCGGGGCACGACCTGCGCTATGCGATCGACCCCACGCGCATCCGCACCGAGCTTGGCTGGCGGCCGTCCGTCACGCTGGATCAGGGGCTCGAGCACACGGTGGACTGGTATCTGGCCAACGAGCCCTGGTGGCGCGCGCTGCAGGACCGCTCGGGCGTGGGCGAGCGGCTGGGGGTCCGGGCGTGACAGCCAGGGCGGCCGTGAAGCGTCTCGACTTCTTCATCGTCGGGACGCAGAAGGGCGGAACCACCGCCCTTTCGGCCAAGCTTGCTCGCCATCCGGCCATCTGCTGCGCCAAGCCAAAGGAACTGCACGTCTTTGATGACGAACGCCGTGACTGGACCTCCGGCGACATCCCGGACCTGTCGGCCCATTTCCCCGCGGCCAGCGATCACCGGCTCTGGGGAGAAGCCACGCCGATCTACATGTACTGGCCGCAGGCGATCGAGCGGGTGGCGCGCTACAATCCCGAGGCGAAGATCATCGTCAGCCTGCGGCACCCGGCCTACAGGGCCTTGTCGCACTGGAAGATGGAATTCGTCCGCCGCACCGAGGAGTTGTCCTTCGCGGAGGCCATCTCCGAGCGCGGGCGTGCGCGGGTGCGCGCGGCCCCCCAGGTGTTCTCCTATGTCGAGCGGGGCTTCTATGCGCCCCAGATTGCCCGGCTGCTGGCCCATTTCCCGCGGCAGAGCATCTTCTTCTGCCGGATGGAAGACCTGTATCAGGAGGAAGCCGCCGTCCTGCAGGCCCTGGCCGGCTTTCTGGGAGCGGATGGCGCCTTCCCGGACGACCTGGGCCCGAAACGCGTGGTGCCGGTCGAAACCTCCGGCCTTGCCGTCGATGCCACGGCCGAACTGTCCTGGCTGTCCTCGCTTTTCCATGACGACATCCGCGAAACGGCCCGCCTGACCGGCCTGAACCTCGGCGCCTGGACAGACGGAACCTATGATGAAACCTATCTGACGCAGGACTTGCCCATGGCCCCGAAAAGGGTGTTTTCCGCATGACCCTACTCATCTTCGGCCGCACCGGACAGGTCGCCACGGAACTGGCGCGGCAGGCTCCGCAAGCCCGCTTCCTCGGCCGCGACGAGGCCGACCTTGCCGATCCGGATGCCTGCGCCTGGGCCATCCTCGACGCCCGGCCGCAGGCGGTCATCAACGCCGCCGCCTGGACGGCCGTCGATCCCGCCGAGGACGAGGAGGCCCAGGCGACGGTGGTGAACGGTGAGACCCCCGGCGCCATGGCGCGGGCCTGCGCGGAACTGGGCATCCCCCTCGTCCATATCTCGACCGATTATGTCTTCAGCGGCGAAGGCACCCGGCCCTGGCAGCCCGAGGATCCGGTCGCCCCGCTCGGCGCCTATGGCCGCTCGAAGCTTGCCGGCGAAGAGGCTGTGCGCGCCGCCGGCGGGGTCCATGCGATCCTGCGCACCTCCTGGGTCTTCTCGGCCCATGGTGCGAATTTCGTGAAGACCATGCTGCGCCTCGGCGCTGCTCGCGAGACGGTGAGCGTGGTCATGGACCAGGTGGGCGGCCCCACGCCCGCGGCCGACATCGCAAGCGCCTGCCTTGCCATCGCGCGCAGCCTTCCGGCGCGGCCCGAACTGTCGGGCACCTATCATCTCTCGGGCGGCCCGGACGTGAGCTGGGCCGACTTCGCCCGCGAGATCTTCCGCCAGGCGGATCTTCCCTGCCGGGTGCAGGACATCCCCTCCTCGGATTATCCGACCAAGGCCCACCGCCCGGCCAATTCCCGCATGGACAATTCCGCCCTGTCGCGCTTCGGCCTTGACCGCCCCGACTGGCGGCAGGGCCTCGCCCGCGTTCTGGCCGATCTTCAGGAGATTTCCGAATGACCACTCGCAAAGGCATCATCCTGGCCGGAGGCTCGGGCACGCGGCTCTATCCGGTCACCATCGGCGTCTCCAAGCAACTGATGCCAGTCTATGACAAGCCGATGATCTACTATCCGCTCTCGGTGCTGATGCTGGCCGGCATCCGCGAGATCGCGATCATCACCAGGCCGCAGGACCAGGACCAGTTCCGCCGCGTGCTGGGGGACGGCAGCCAGTGGGGGATCGCCCTCAGCTATGTGGTGCAGCCCGAACCGGGCGGTCTCGCCCAGGCCTACACGCTGACCGAGGATTTCCTCGCCGGCGCCCCCTCCTGCATGGTGCTGGGCGACAACATCTTCTTCGGCCACGGTCTGCCGGAACTGCTGGCACGGGCGGATGCGAAGGCGGACGGCGGCACGGTCTTCGGCTATCACGTCGCCGACCCCGAGCGTTATGGCGTGGTGGCGATGGACGAGGCCGGCCGCGTCACCCAGATCATCGAGAAGCCGGAGGTTCCGCCCTCGAACTATGCCGTGACCGGGCTCTATTTCCTCGATGCCCGGGCGCCGGAACTGGCGCGCAGCCTCAAGCCTTCGGCACGGGGTGAGATCGAGATCACCTCGCTCCTCGAGATATACCTGCGCGAGGGCACGCTCAACGTTCAGCGCATGGGCCGCGGCTTTGCCTGGCTCGACACCGGCACGCATGGCAGCCTGCTCGATGCGGGCAACTTTGTGCGCACGCTGCAGAAGCGGCAGGGCATGCAGACCGGCTGCCCCGAAGAGATTGCCTACGCGAATGGCTGGATCGACGCCGATGCGCTGAAGAAGATGGCGGACCGGCTTTCGAAGAACGACTACGGCCAGTATCTGCATGCAATGCTCACCGACCAGATAATGGAAGGATAGGGCTAGAGGGTCTCGAAACCTTCGGACGGTCCCGCTGCTGCTCGTGGAAGAGGTCGATGCTGTCCGCATCGACGCCGAGGCCATGGGCGACATCCGCGGCGGCATCACCGCAAAGCATCCTCCGCTGAACGGCGGCGCGAGATCTGCCGGCGTGACGGCTCCCCTTGACGGGGCGCAGGTCGCGCGCTTCACCCCGGCCGACGTGCCCGGCGCCTTGTGGGAGATGGAGGCGAAGATGCAGATCCTCTGCTCGGTCGAGCATCACGCCGCCTGGGCCGGCTGGACCGCCGCGGACCATGCCGGCGGCGCCGGCGCAGGAACCCTGTCCGGTCCGGGGCCGTTGCTGCGGGAAGCCGGAGGATGGACATGGCCGAACGCACGAGGGCGCTAAGCGACGTTCTGGATGAGCTGGAGGGGGCGGTCCATGACAAGGATATCGCCGTGCAGGAGATCATCGAGCGGCTGGGCGACCGCTCCTTCGCCTCGCTGATGCTGGTCTTCTCGCTGATCTCCACCTCGCCGGCGAGCGCCATTCCGGGCATCACCGCCTTCGTGGCGGTCGTGGTCTTCATCCTGACCGTGCAGATGATCGTCGGACGCAAGAGCGTCTGGCTGCCCGGCTTCATCACCCGGCGACGGATATCGAGCCGGATGCTCTGCAAGGGGATCTCGTGGCTGCGCAAGCCGCTGCGCTTCATCGAGCGCTTCATCGGCAAGCGGCTCGCCTTCCTCGTGCACCGGCCTTGGCTTTTCCTGCCGCTTGCCTGCATCCTGGTGCTGACGCTCGTCATGCCCTTCATGGAGGTGATCCCCACCTCGGGCTCGGTCGCCTCGGCCGCCATCGCCCTCTTCGCGGCCGGCCTGCTGACGCGGGACGGGGTGCTCGTGCTCTTCTCGCTGATCCCGCTCTCGGCGGTGCCCTTCCTGATCTGGCAGGTGGGGTTCGGCATCTGAGGGGGGGGGGTGGCAGGCGCCGCGCCAAGCCGCCCTCATGGACCGGCCTGATCCCGCAGGGCCGAGGTCGGCTCAGGCCGGCCGCCTGCGCGGAGGGCGGCCGCTCCTGGCGGCGCGGCGCGGCCGGTCAGCCTGCGGCGGCCAGCTCGTCCCAGCAGGCGAGGGCCTTGGCCGCATACATCATGCCGGGCCCGCCGCTCATCTGGATCGCCATGGCCAGCACGTCGCCCAGTTCCTCGCGGCTGGCGCCGGCCTTCATCAGCGCCTCGACATGGAGCACGATGCAGGGCTCGCAGCGCTGCACCAGCGCCATGCCGAGCGCCACGAATTCCTTCTCCTTGTGGCCGAGGACGCCGCTCTCCTTGACCGCCTTCGAGAGGGCTCCGAAGCCCCGAGTCTGCTCGGGGGCGGCCTTGTAGAGCGCGCGCAGCTCGTCGCGGATGTAGTCGATCTTCTGTTTGTAGCTCATCGGTCCTGGTCTTTCCTTGTCCCGCTCCGGCGGGAATGGCGGCTCGGTCGCCCCCGGAGGCCGAGCGATCCTCCCCTCCCGAAGGGCACCGGGGCTGGCTCTCATAGACAGGCCACCACCGCCGCGTCAGTGACCATGTCACGCAGGGCCGGGGCCAGGATGTCCCACCTGCCAGAGCGAGGGGCTGCCGTTCCGGAAGATCGTGCGCGGACGCCGCGGGCGCGCCACAAAGGCGACGCAACTTCGACACGCACCCGTCCAGATCCGGACGAAGATATGCCCGCTTGATCGACGAAGGGGTTCGGGGCGGGCAGGATGTCCCAGGCCGACAGCTGGCCGCAGGAAGGCAGTGAATGGCAAACATTTTCGCGAACGTCGGGCTGAACATGGATCAGCTCGATCTAAACCGGATTTACCGCTTCGGCTTCGGCGCCGAATTTTTGACAACATCACGAGACCTTCAACGGCATCACCTATACGGACATCTTCACGGCCGGCTGGTCCCACGGCGGCGAGGAGTACGGCAGCCTCTTCGGCGGCCGGTCGATCGGCTATTCCTCCGTGACGGGCCACATCACCGGGGGAACGGTGACGGGCTATATCGAGGCGGTACTCTCGGACGGCTACTATGCAGCTGGGGCATCGAACGGGCCTCGGTGCCGGCCGTTTCGCTCTACAAGGCCGGTCTGACTCGCTCGACCACGGACGACATGGCGATCATGCGCTCGCTTCTGGGTGGCAACGACCGGTTCGACCTGTCCAACATGGCCGACCTCGTCCGCGGCCACGGGGGCGACGACACGATCCTCGTCCGCGGCGGGCACGACCGTCTCTTCGGCGGGGCGGGCCAGGACCGGATCGACGGCGGCACCGGAGCCGACCTGATCCGCGGCGGCGCCGGGCGCGACCTGCTGCTGGGCGGAGCCGACCGGGGCGCGCGACGTCTTCCTGTTCCGCTCGGTGGCGGACAGTCGGCCGGGCAAGGACCATGACACGATCCGCAGTTTCATCTCGGGGATCGACGACATCGACCTGCGCCCGATCGATGCCCGTCCCGCGGCGGGCGACCAGGCCTTCACCTTCAGCGGCGGCACGGCGCGCGCCTGGTCGGTCTGGTGCGTGGATACGGGACCGGACATCCTGGTGCGGGCCGACGTGACCGGCGACGGGCGGGCGGATTTCGAGATCCTCGTGGCCAATGTGGACCGGCTGACCGCGAGCGACTTCCTGCTGCCGCGTGCCGGGGGAGGAGGCACCCTCCGGCGCCGGCCACCCGTGCCCCCCGCCCCTGCCCTCCGCCGGTTGAAGTGGCGGATCGGGGCCCTATATCCTGTCAGGTCTCCCCCGGATCGGCCTGTCGGCCCCGCTGCGGGAGCCGAGCGAAAACTCCCTTCATTCGATGAAGCATGGCGGTGGATTGCCGCCCAACAATGCGGCAAGCGCCGCCAAGAGAAAGCAGACTATGGCACTTGAATTCGACATCACGACCCGGAACGGCCCGGTGCAGGCACAAGGCACGGTGGACGGCATCGTGCCCTTCCACTTCGAGGATCACGGCGACCACTGGACAGCCCGGATCGGCGGCCACTGGCAGCATACCGAGCCGCAGTCCACCGCCCCCGGCCCCCGTCGCATGGCCGAGGCCCGGCGCAACATCTACCGCGCCCTCGCCCTGTTCCGCAGCCAGGCCAAGCGTCAGGCCTGAACCGGGCCTGAACCGGGCGCCGCCCGGCGGGCGCAGCGCCCCCCATTCCCCCTGCCCCTCGGCCCGCAAGACGGTGACCCGCCGGATCTTTCTTGTGATGGCCCCGCCCGCCCCCTAGCTTGGGCGCATGATCACGCAAAAGATGAAATATGCGCTGAAGGCCCTCATGGTCCTCGCCGAGGAGCGCAACAGCGCGCAGCGTCCGCTGCGGATCGAGGATATCGCGCAGCGCTCGGGCACGCCGAAGCGGTTTCTCGAGCATATTCTGCTCGACATCCGCAATGCGGGCTACATCGCCAGCACCCGCGGACGCTCGGGCGGCTTCTGCTGGTCAAGGAACCGGCGCAGGTGCCGCTGAGCGAGCTTCTGCGGATGATCGACGGGCCGATCGCGCCGCTGCCCTGCCTCTCGCGCCGCTCCTACCAGAAGTGCGACGACTGCACCGACGAGGCCTCCTGCCGGATCCGCAAGGTCTTTGCCGAGATCTTCTGGTCCTATCTCGTGCTGATCGACTCGCTGACGCTGGCCGACCTCGTGGGGGTGCCGGCCGCGGCCGAGCAGATCCTCGCCGCCCCGACCCGGCCCGGTCCCTCGGGCGCGGATTCGGCCACGGGCCCCTGAGGAGCGGCGGCGGTTCTGCCTGTTTTCCAGGAATCGCCAGCCTTGCGGGGCCGGGGCGCAATCTTCCGTAACCCGCTGAAAAATCCGGATCCGGGGGACTCTCGCCCCTCGGGCGAGGCCGGCGATTCCCCTCGCCCGCCAAACACGACTGACTTACTGTATATTTCTGTTGCAATACACGACTTATCCTGTCGTAATTGCCGCGGGCCGGCCGCAAGGTGGCCGCCTCAAGCCAGGAGAGCGGATCATGACCTTCCACACCCCCCTTCACGGCCTCGCCGTGGCAGGCGTCGCGCTCGCGGTGGCGCTGGCGGGCCCCGCACGGGCCGAGACGCTGCTGAACGTCAGCTACGACCCCACGCGTGAGCTTTACCGCGAGGTGAACGAAGCCTTCGCCGCCCGCTGGCAGGCCGAGGGCCACGAGGCGCCCGAAATCGAGACCAGCCACGGCGGCTCGGGCGCGCAGGCCCGCGCGGTGATCGATGGGCTGGGCGCGCAGGTGGTGACGCTGGCGCTGGCTTCGGACATCGACGCCATCGCCGAAAGATCCGGCAAGCTTCCGGCCGACTGGCAGGGCCGGCTGCCGCACAATTCCTCGCCCTACACCTCGACCATCGTGTTCCTCGTCCGCGAGGGCAATCCCAGGGGCATCGCCGACTGGGGTGATCTGGTGGCCGACGGCGTGCAGGTCATCACCCCAAACCCCAAGACGAGCGGCGAGGCGCGCTGGAACTACCTCGCCGCCTGGGCCTGGGCCGAGAAGAACGGTCGGGACCCCAGGGCCTTCCTGCAGGATCTCTTCGCCCATGTGCCGGTGCTAGACACCGGCGCGCGCGGCGCGACCACCACCTTCGCGCAGCGGGGCCTCGGCGATGTGCTGCTCGCCTGGGAGAACGAGGCCTGGCTGGCGCTGAAGGAACTGGGCGAGGACCGGTTCGACATCGTGGTGCCTTCGGTCTCGGTGCTGGCCGAGCCGCCGGTGGCGCTGGTCGAGGGCAACATCGCCTCGGACGCGCAGCGCGAACTGGCCACCGCCTATCTCGACTTCCTCTATTCGCCCGAAGGCCAGGCGCTGGCCTTCAAGCACTATTACCGCGCCTGGGACGCCTCGCAGGCCGCGCCCGGGGATGTGAAGCGCTTCCCCGAGCTGGAGCTGGTGGACATCGGCCATTTCGGCGGCTGGGTCAGGGCGCAGCCCGAGCATTTCGGCGACGGCGGCATCTTCGACCAGATCTACGAGGCCAGGTGACCATGCGCCCGCTCGCGCTCAAGGCGCCCTCGGCCCTGCCGGGCTTCGGCCTCGCGATGGGGATCACGCTGACGCTTCTGTCGCTTGTCGTGCTGCTGCCGATCGGCGCGCTGCTCGGGCGCGGCGCCGCCATCGGCCCGGCCGAGATCGCGGCCCTGCTGGGGCGCGAGCGGGTTCGGGCGGCGCTGGCGCTGTCCTTCCGGGCGGCGCTGGTGGCGGCGCTCTTCAACCTCGTCTTCGGCCTTGCGCTGGCCTGGGTGCTGGCGCGCTACCGCTTCCCCGGCCGCCGCCTCGTCGATGCGGCGGTGGACCTGCCCTTCGCGCTGCCCACCGCGGTGGCCGGCATCGCGCTGACCGCGCTTTACGCGCCCAACGGCCCCCTCGGCCAGCTTCTCGCCCCCTTCGGGCTGCGCGTCGCCTATACCGAGGCGGCATCTGGATCGCGCTGATCTTCGTGGGCCTGCCCTTCGTGGTCCGCACCGTCCAGCCGGTGATCGAGGAGATCGACCGCGAGGTCGAGGAAGCCTCGGCCACGCTCGGCGCCTCGCGCGCGCGCACCTTCGTCCGGGTCATCCTGCCGATGCTGGTGCCGGCGCTGCTCACGGGCTTTGCGCTGTCGCTGGCGCGGGCGGTCGGCGAATATGGCTCGGTCATCTTCATCGCCGGCAACCTGCCGATGCAGACCGAGATCGCGCCGCTTCTCATCATCATCCGGCTGGAGGAGTTCGACTATGACGGCGCGGTGGCGATCGCGCTGGCCATGCTCGGCATCTCGTTCGCGCTGCTTCTCGCCATCAACCTCCTCCAGATCTGGAGCCGCCGCCGCATGGGCGCGGTCTGAGCCATGAGCCACACCCCCTCCCTGCGCCTTCCCGCCACCGCCGAGCCCGTCTGGCTGCGCCGGCTGCTCATCCTCGGCACGCTCGCAGTGCTGGCCCTGCTGGTGCTGGCCCCGCTGGCCATCGTCTTCATCGAGGCGCTGAAGGACGGCGTGGCGCTGGCGCTTGCCGCGCTCGGCAGCCGCGACGCGCAGGCGGCGATCCGGCTGACGCTGACGGTGGCGGCCGTCTCGGTGCCGCTGAACGCCGCCGCTTGGGCGGTCACCAAGTTCGACTGGCGCGGCAAGGCGCTGCTCATCACGCTGATCGACCTGCCCTTCTCGGTCTCGCCCGTGGTGGCGGGCCTGTCTTTCGTGCTGCTCTTCGGCGCCAACTCGGCTCTGGGCGGCTGGCTGGTGGCGAACGGCCTGCCGATAGTCTTCGCGATCCCCGGCATCGTGCTGGCCACCCTGTTCATCACCTTCCCCTTCGTCGCGCGAGAGTTGATCCCGGTGATGACCGAACAGGGCCGCGCCGAGGAGGAGGCCGCGCTGACGCTGGGGGCCTCGGGCTGGCGCACCTTCCTGACCGTCACGCTGCCCAACATCGCTGGGCGTTGCTTTACGGCGTGCTGCTCTGCAACGCCCGCGCGATGGGCGAGTTCGGCGCCGTCGCCGTCGTCTCGGGCAAGATCCGCGGCAAGACCACGACCATGCCGATCATGATCGAGATGTTCTACAACGAATATCTCTCGGTCGCGGCCTTCGCGATGGCGGCGCTTCTGGCGCTTCTGGCCCTCGTCACTCTCACGCTGAAATCGACCCTGGAATGGCGCCATGCAGACCAGCTGGCCGCCACCCACCGCCGCTGAGGAGAGGCCCGTGCATATCGAGATCGACGAGATCGCCAAGAGCTTCGGCCCCACCCCGGCGCTCCATCCCGTGAGCCTCTCCATCCCCTCGGGGGCGCTGATCGCGCTGCTCGGCCCTTCGGGCTCGGGCAAGACGACGCTTCTGCGCATCCTGGGCGGGCTCGAGTTTCCCACCTCGGGGCGGGTGCTCTTCGACGGGCAGGACGCCACCGGGCTCACGGTGCAGGAGCGCTGCGCGGGCTTCGTCTTCCAGAGCTACGCGCTTTTCCGGCACATGACGGTGTTCGAAAACGTGGCCTACGGCCTGCGTGCCCGCCCCCGCCGGACCCGGCCCACCGCGCCCGAGATCGACCGCCGCGTGCACCGGCTGCTCGAGCTGATCCAGCTGCCCGACATCGGCGCGCGCTATCCCGCGCAGCTGTCGGGCGGCCAGCGCCAGCGGGTGGCGCTGGCGTGCGCGCTGGCCATCGAGCCCCGGATGCTGCTTCTCGACGAGCCCTTCGGCGCGCTCGATGCCCGCGTCCGCAGGGAGCTTCGCCAGGGCCTGCGCGAGATCCACGATGCGACGGGCCTGACCACGGTCTTCGTCACCCACGACCAGGAGGAGGCGATGGAGCTGGCCGACTTTGTCGTGGTCATGTCGATGGGCCGCATTGAGCAGGTCGGCCGCCCCGCCGACATCCGCGCCCGGCCCCGGACCGACTTTGTCCGCGATTTCCTCGGGGCGTGATCTGGCCCTTCAGCGATGCCTGTCGGGTGTCCGCGGTGGCGTGAGGTCCCGGACATCTGGCGCGGTTTGCAGGAGGCCGGCAACGCGAGGGAGGCGGATGAGGTGGACGCCCTCCCGCTACGGGCTCGGCGGTGCCGGCTCATGTCGCCGATGTCAGGTCGGGGAAGGGTGCGAGCCTATCCTGCTTTTTGCAGCGCCGCGATCCGGATTTGTGTTTTTGTTTGTCCACCGAGGATATCGAGGAGGATCCAGACGCGTTTGTCGGGTTCGATCTGCTCGACGGTTGCGATGTAGTCGGCGAAGGGGCCGGAGATGATCCGGACGCGGTCGCCGAGGTTGAGCTGCTCGGGTGGGAGGAGTGTTCCGTCGTTTGCGCATCTCTGGCGCAGGCCTGCGATGAGCGCGTGCGGGACGGGGCTGGGGATGTTTCCGAAGGTGACGAGACGTGAGACGCCGTAGGTTGCGTTGATGGCGCGCCACTGGGGGAATTCGGGGTTGAAGCGGACGAAGAGGTAGCCCGGGAAGAGCTGCTGGACGGTGTGCCGGAAGCGGGTTCCGTGTTTTTTCGTCTGGTTCTGCGTCGGGGAGAAGACGGAGAAGTCCTGTCTCAGCAGGTTCCGTTCGGCGATGCGGAAGGCGTTCGGCTTTGTCTGGACGAGGTACCAGGGGGCGGTGTCGGGGAGGTTCTGGTGGCAGGTCACGCGCGCTCTCCGGCTTCCTCGAGATCGAGTTCGCCGCGGGCCTCCTGGGTGCGCGCGGTCATCCAGGGAGCGTTGGCGGCCCGGATGCGCGCCCTGAGGGAGGGGAGGTATCTTCCGCGGCGTGCGGCGAGGGTCATTCCGGTCATGTAGGTGGCGATGAAGAGGGCGCCGAAGGCGGCGAGGGCCGCGAAGGCGGCGAGGGGCTGGTCCCAGAGGAGGACGCCTGCTGCGATGGGAGCCGCGATCATGGGCAGCAGGATGAGGGTTGTGAGGGGATTTGCGACGCGGCGGGCCTGACGTCCGAGGATGAGGATCTCGAGGGCGCGCATGACGAGTTGGTGGAAATGCAGCCTGTCGGGTTCGTCGGAGGGGCGCCCGGCGGTGCGTCGGCGCCAGATGGCGAGGAGCGTGTCGGCGACGGGCCAGAAGAAGATGAGCAGGACGGCCCAGGGGGTCAGCTCGTCGATCCGCGAGATCGACAGGATCCCCACCCATGCCAGCAGGTGGCCGAGCGCATAGGCGCCGGCGTCACCGAGAAAGATCCGGGCCTGGGGGTAGTTGAAGATCAGGAAGCCCACCAGGGCGGAGACGAGCAGGAGCGCCATCCAGACGAGGCCCGGGTCTTCGGCCTGCAGGGCGACGGCTGCGAGGCCGAGGGCGGTGGCCACGCCTGTGAAGCCGGACAGACCGTTCATTCCGTCGATGAGGTTGAAGGCGTTGCAGACGCCCATGACGGAGAAGATGCTGAAGGGGATGGCGAAGGCGGACCAGGCCATGAGGAGGTCGAGGCCCGGGATATCGAGACGGGCGAGCCAGAGCTGCAGGGTGATGACCGCGACCAGGCTGGAGAGGGCGGCGGCGGCGAGGCGGCCGGCGGGCGGAATGCGCAGGCCCAGGTCTTCGGCGAGGCCGGCCAGGGCCACGGGGGCTGCGGAGGCGAGGATGAGGGACCACAGGTGCGCGTCATCGTGTGATGCCAGGAGCGCTCCCGCGGCAAGGCCTGCGAGGACCGCCAGTCCGCCGAGGCGGGGTGTGGGGGTGCAGTGGCTTGCCTGGACGGCGCGGAGGTCGTTGCGTCGCAGGACGAGGGCGATGTGATGGTCGCGTGTCCAGGCGACGAGGGCCGCGGTAAGGACGGATGCGGAAAACGCCGTGATGATCGGGATCAATTGTCCGGAGGTCATGGGGGTCTCCGCAATGTCAAGGAACAGGGTTTCTTGATAGGGGGAGGTCCCGGGATCGCAAATGGACGCCAAAGTTTCCGGCCATGTCTTTGGCGTGCAACCATTCATGCCTTTTCGGGGTTCGGGCTGTCGGCGGATCATGACCATAGGGAGGTTTTTGCCCGGGTCATTCCCCGTGACGCGCCAAAGTGCGCGCCGGCCGATACGTTCGATACATACCCGGGACAGGCGTCAGCCCTGGCTCGACCGGAGCAGCGCCCGGCCTTTTCCGCATGACTTTCCCGGGGGTTGCTGCGGCATGGACCGGGGTGGTCTCCTCGGCGGCTCCTGCAGTCCGCTCCGGACGGCTCCCATCCTTTTCTCTGCGGTATGGGTTTTCTGATACCTGCGATATTTGCCCTGACCGTCCGGTTGGATTTCTGTTCGGGTGGCTTTGTGCTTCTTGCGAATTCAGGGAATTGGCGCGGACGGGGATGATTTGAGGCCCGGTTTCGCGGTCCCGGGGACATCTGTTTTCAAACGATGTCCCTGTTTTCGAGTGTCAGTCGCCGGGTCTTCCGGGAAGGCAGCGGCATTGAAGGAGACGGGATCGCCGATGCTGCACCGACTGACGGTTGTTCTTGTGGGAAGCCTGCCGGTTCTCGCAGGCTGTTCGGAAGGCCATGTGCGCTTTCCGGTGACGGAGAGCGCGCAGAAGGCGCTTCCGGAGAATGTGCAGGTGATCCGGCTGGATGCGGAGAACATCCGCAGCTTCGAGGTGCCGGCGGAACCGCACCAGGCGACGCGGCTGCCGGCCGGCGGAGGATGGGACTACCGGATCGGGGTGGGGGACATCCTGGGGATCACGGTGTTCGACCATCCCGAACTCATGCTGCCGGGGGGCGAGAAGACCGCCGGGGAGAGCGGCTTCCGGGTGCAGGGGGACGGGACGGTGGCCTTTCCCTACGTGGGGGCGGTGCGGGCGAAGGGCCGGGCGCCGGAGGAGGTGCGCGAGGAACTCCGGACGCGGCTTGCGGCCTTCATCCCCGAGCCGCAGGTGGATGTGCGGGTGACGGCCTTCAACTCGCAGGCGGTGAGCGTGACGGGGGAGGTGAGAACCCCGAACCGGCAGGCGCTGACCACGGTCGAGCTGACGCTTCTCGATGCCATCAACGCGGCGGGGGGGCTGGCCGAGACGGCGGACGCGCGGCGGGTGACGGTCCGGCGCGGCAAGAGCTCCTACAGGGTCGATCTCGAGGGGTTCCTGACCGCGGGGCTCGGGAGCAACAACCCGGTGCTGCGGCCGGGCGACATCGTCACGGTGCCGCGCCGGCTGGCGCGCGAGGCCTATCTTCTGGGCGAGATCGTGAAGCCCGCGGCGGTCGATCTTTCGGTCGAGCCGCTGACACTCACCCAGGCGCTGAGCCGGCAGGGCGGCATTCTCGAGCGGCGGGCGGATGCGCGGGGGGTCTTCGTCTTCCGCGCGAACGGCGCGCCGGGCATGAAGGTGTTCCAGCTCGATGCGCGCTCGCCCACGGCGCTCCTCCTGGGGACGCGGTTCCTGCTGCAGCCGGGGGATGTGGTCTATGTGACGCGCGCGCCGCTCAGCCGCTGGAACGACACGATCAGCGACCTGCTGCCCTCGGTGGGGATCACCAGCAGCCTCGATCGGCTGGGGACGAACTGACCGGTGGAGGTTCAGTCCGTCCTCGTGGTCTGCGTCGGCAACATCTGCCGCTCGCCCACCGGCGAGCGGCTTCTGCGGGCGCGGCTGCCGGATCTGCGGGTCGAGTCCGCGGGGCTGGCCGCGCTGGTGGGAAGTGCCGCGGACGGGCGTTCGGCGGCGGTGGCCGAGGCGCAGGGGCTGTCGCTTGCGGGCCATGTGGCGCGGCAGTTCACGCCGGCGATGGGGACGGGGTTCGATCTCATTCTCGTCATGGAGACGGCGCACCGGGCCCGGATCGCCCGGATGGCGCCGCAGCTTCTCGGGCGGACGATGCTCTTTGACCACTGGACGGGAAGTCGAGGGATCCCCGATCCCTACGGCCGCCTGGCCGAGATGTACGAGAGCACGTTTTCACGATTGTCCGCGGCGGCCGATGCCTGGTCGGCCCGGTTGCGCAAGAGGGTTGACGGATGACGGACATGTCCCGGCCGGTGCAGGCCGCAGAGGAGGACGAGATCGATCTCGGACTGCTCATGGCCCGGCTCTGGGCCGGCCGGAACTGGATCGCGGGCGCGACGGCGGCAGCGGCGCTCCTGGCGACCGCCCATCTGGCCAACACGCCCCCCACCTACCGCGCGGATGCGCTGCTGCAGCTCGAGCCCAAGAGCGGCTCGATGGCGCTGCCGCAGGCCCTGTCCGCCATGGCCGAGATCGAGCCGCAGAGCGCGACCGAGGTGGAGATCCTGCGCTCGCGCTTCGTGCTGGGCGAAGCGGTGGCGGGCACCCATCTCGACTGGCGCGCCGCCCCGGTCCGGCTGCCGCTCCTTGGCCAGGCCGTGGCCTCGGGACGGCTGCCGCTGCCCGAGCTCGATGTTCTGGTCCCCTATGACCGGGGCGACGCCCGGATCCGGCTCGACATGCTCGAGGTGCCGCCCGAGTGGATCGGCAAGGAGATCCGGCTGACGGCGGAAGGGGAGGGACGCTTCACGCTTCGGCTGCCGGACGAAAGCCTCGCCGAGGGCGCGGTGGGCGTGCCGCTCTCGCTGCCCGCGAAGGGGTTCGGCCTGCGGATCGGGGCGCTCGAGGGCCCCGCGGGGCGCGCGTTCGTGATCCTGCAGCGCGACGAGACCGAGGCGATCCAGTCGCTGCGGGGGCGGGTTTCGGTCGCCGAGCGCGGGCGGGGCTCGTCCATCCTCGAGGTGAGCCTGACGGGGGAAGATCCGGCCGAACTGCAGCGCACGCTGGGCGCGATCACCGAGGCCTATCTGCGCCAGAACATGAGCCGCAGCGCCGCGGAAGCGCAGAGCAGCCTCGATTTCATCGAGCGCCAGCTGCCCGAGGCGCGCGCGGCGGTCACAAGGGCCGAGGAGCGGCTGAACGCCTACCGCCAGGCCCAGCAGGCGATCGACCTCGGCTTCGAGGGCCAGAGCCTCCTGACCCAGATCGCCGCCGCCGAGGCCGAGCTGCGCCAGCTTGCGGCCGAGGAGGAGGATCTCGCCGAGCGCTACACGCAGCAGCATCCGGTCTATCAGAAACTCCTCTCCGCCCGGGCGCGGCTCGAGGAGCGGCTGGCGGCGCTGCGCCGCGAGACGACCGAGCTGCCCGAGACCCAGCGCGAGGTCTTCAACCTGACGCGCGACCTGGAAGTGGCCCAGCAGGTCTATCTGCAGCTTCTGAACCGGGCGCAGGAGCTGGGCGTGCTGAAGGCCAGCACACTCGGGAACGTGCGCATCATCGACCATGCCCGCACCGAGCCGCTCCCGATCGCGCCGCGGCGGGGGCGGGTTCTGGCGCTGGCGCTTCTGCTGGGCGCGCTCGGCGGGGCGGGCTTCGTTCTCGGGCGGCACTGGCTGCGCCGGGGGGTGCGGGGCGCCGAGGAGATCGACCGGATGGGGCTGCCGGTCTTTGCCACGGTGCTCTATGCCCCTGCGGTGGCCCGCAACCACCGGCAGAAGGGCACCCTGCCGATCCTGGCCCTGACCGAGCCCGACGCGGTGGCGGTCGAAGGGATCCGGTCGCTCCGGACGAGCCTGCATTTCGGGATGCTGGACGCGCAGAGCCGGTCGATCGCCCTCACCTCCTCGGCGCCCGAGGCGGGCAAGTCCTTCCTCGCGGTCAATCTCGCGGTGGTGGCGGCCGATGCGGGCCAGCGGGTCTGCCTCGTCGACGCCGACCTGCGCCGCGGCCGGATCCGGCAGTATTTCAGGGTGGGGAAGGGAGAGCCCGGGCTTTCGGACTATCTCGCCGGCGAGGCGGCGCTCGAGGATCTTCTGCGGCCGACCCCGATCCCGGGCCTCCGGGTGATGACGACGGGCCGCTATCCGCCGAACCCGTCCGAGCTCCTGATGCGGCCGGCCCTGTCCGACCTCGTGGCGGAGCTTGACCGCCGGTTCGACCTGACGATCTTCGATGCCCCGCCCGCGCTCGCGGTCACCGATCCCGTGGTGATCGGGCGCGCGGTGGGGGCGACCATCGCCGTCGTGCGCCACGATGTCACCACGACGGGCGAGGTCGAGGCGCTGATGCGCCAGCTCCAGGGCGCGGGCGTGAAGCCCGCGGGCGCGGTGCTCAACGCCTACAAGCCGGAAGCCGGCCGCGGGCCCTATGGCTACGGATACGGCTATGGCTACCAGTACAGCTACCGGCCGCAGGCCAGGGACTGATCCGCAGATCCGGGTCCGGAACAGCCGGGACCGGAGGACCCATCGGGAAGGTGAGAAACCATGATCACGCAGATCCTGCTCTGCGGCGGCTCGGGCACCCGGCTCTGGCCCCTGTCGCGCAAGGGCTTTCCGAAACAGTTCGCCACCATCCTCGGCGGGCGGAGCCTCTTTGCGGCCTCGGCCGAGCGGCTCTCGGGGCCGGGGTTCGGCCGGCCGGTGATCGTCACCGGTGCCGACTTCCGCTTCGTGGTGACCGAACAGCTGGCCGAGGCGGGCATCGATCCCGCCGCGATCCTGATCGAGCCCGAGCCGCGCAACACCGCCCCCGCGATCCTGGCCGCCGCCCTCCATGTCGCGGCCCGCGACCCCGAGGCGCTGATGCTCGTGGCGCCTTCGGACCATGCGATCGCCGATCCGGCCGCCTTCCGCGAGGCGGTGATGCAGGGGGCACCGATCGCGCGCGCGGGCCGCATCGTCACCTTCGGCATCGCCCCCACCCGCGCCGAGACCGGCTATGGCTGGCTCGAGCTCGAGGGGGCCATGGAGGGGCCTGCGGTCCCGCTCCGGCGGTTCATCGAGAAGCCTGACCGCGCCCATGCGGAGGAGATGCTGGCCGCGGGCCACTTTCTGTGGAACTCCGGGATCTTCCTCTTCTCGGCCGCAACCATCCTGGCCGCCTTCGAGGACCATGCGCCGGGGCTTCTCGAGCCGGTGCGAGGCGCCGTCGAGGCGGCCGTGCCCGATCTGGGGTTCCTGCGCCTCGCACCGGAGCCCTGGGCCAGGGTCGAGCCGATCTCGATCGACTATGCGGTGATGGAGCGGGCGTCCAATCTCTCCGTCGTGCCCTACGTGGGGAGCTGGAACGACCTCGGCGGCTGGGACGCGGTGGCGCTCGAGATGGGACCGGACGACCGGGGCGTGAGCCTCGCGGGCTCGGCCACCGCACTTGACTGCCACGACACGCTCCTGCGGTCGGACAGCGAGGGCGTGGAGATCGTGGGCATCGGGCTCGAGAACATCATCGCGGTGGCGATGAAGGATGCGGTCCTGGTGGCCGACCGCAACCGGGCGCAGGACGTGAAGGCGGCGGTCGAGGCCTTGAAGGCCCGGGGCGCGCGGCAGGCGGAGAACTTCCTCCATGACCGCAGGCCCTGGGGCTTCTTCGAGACGCTGGCCCTGGGCGACCGCTTCCAGGTGAAGCGGATCCTGGTCCATCCGGGCGCCGCGCTCTCGCTTCAGAGCCATGTCCACCGCTCCGAGCACTGGATCGTGGTGCGCGGCACCGCCCGGGTCACGGTCGACAACGAGGTGCGTCTCGTGACCGAGAACCAGTCGGTCTATATTCCGCTCGGCGCCCGCCACCGGATGGAGAACCCCGGCAAGGTGGCGATGGAACTGATCGAGGTGCAGACCGGCAGCTATCTGGGCGAGGATGACATCACGCGCTACGAGGACATCTACGCCCGCGGCCAGGGCGCGCGGGGCTGAGATGGCGCCGCGGTTCGGCACGAGCGGCCTCCGGGGCCTGGTGACGGAGCTGACGCCGGATCTGGTTGCGGCCCATGTGGGGGCCTTCCTGACCGCCTGCCCCCATGGCACGGGGCTTTTCATCGGGCGCGACCTGCGGCCCTCCTCCCCCGCCCTGGCCTCGGTCGTGGCCGAGACGGCGCGGCGCGCGGGTGTGCCGGTCACGGATTGCGGGGCGGTGCCGACGCCCGCGCTGGCGCTGGCTGCGATGGGGGCCGGGGCGGGAGCGGTGATGGTGACCGGCAGCCACATTCCCGCCGACCGCAATGGCCTGAAATTCTACCTGCCCACCGGCGAGATCACCAAGGCCGACGAGGCCGCGATCCTGGCGGCGCTGGATCATCCGATGCCTCCGGCCCCGGAGCCCGCCCCGCTGAGCCGGGATACGACCGCGGGCGCAGCCTGGGTCCGCCGCTCTGTCACGGCCTTCGGAGCCGACGCCCTGGCGGGCCTGAGGGTGGGGGTCTGGAGCCACAGCGCGGTCAGCCGCGATCTCATGATCGCCGCCTTGCGCGCCCTGGGGTGCGCGGCGGTGGTGGAGCTTGGCCGGTCGGAGGAGTTCATCCCGGTCGATACCGAAGCGGTGCCGGAGGGCGCGCGCCGGCAGATTGCGGACTGGATCGCCGAACACCGCCTCGATGCGCTGGTCTCCACCGACGGCGACGGTGACCGGCCGCTTCTGGCGGATGCGGAAGGGCGGGTCATTCCCGGCGACCTGCTGGGCCAGATCACCGCGGCGGCGGTCGGGGCCGAGGTGGTGGTGACGCCGGTCAGCTCCAACAGCGGCGTGGAGGCGGGCGGGCGCTTCCGGAGGGTGATCCGGACGCGGATCGGCTCGCCCTTCGTCATTGCGGGCATGGAGGCGGCTCCGGGCCGCACGGTGGGCTACGAGGCCAACGGCGGCTTCCTGCTGGGCTTCGAGGCCCGTCTTGCCGGGCCGCTGCCGCCGCTTCCGACCCGCGACAGCCTGCTGCCCATTCTGGCGCCCCTGTCGCGGGCGCGCGCCGCGGGCGGGCTTGCGGCGCTGGTCGGCCGCGAGCCGGACCGGTTCACGGCGTCCGACAGGCTCGAGGAGGTGCCGGCCGAGCGGGCCCGGGCGCTGGTGGCCGGGCTCGCAGCGCAGCCGGAGCCGCTCGCCGCGTTCCTGGCTCCGCTGGGGGAGGTGCCGGGCCCGACGGACCTGACCGATGGCCTGCGCGTGACCTGCGCCTCGGGCCGGATCCTCCATGTCCGCCCCTCCGGCAACGCGCCGGAGTTGCGCCTCTATGTCGAGGCCGAGACCCCCGGGACGGCCGGGGATCTCCTGACCCGCGGCCTTGCGGCGCTCGGGCAGGCTCTTGTAAAGATGCCCCCGGCATGACCCCGAGATCCAGTGGCGCGATCCGGCGCCACGGCTCCGGGCGCCCATTTTCGCTCTCCTGCCGGCGGCTTCCGCCACACCCGGATTCCGTTCACAACCACCAGGGCACTTCATGCAACGCAAGATCACAAAGGCGATCCTTCCGGTGGCGGGTCTTGGAACACGCTTTCTTCCCGCCACCAAGTCGATCCCGAAGGAGATCCTGACGCTCGTCGACCGTCCGCTGATCCAGTACGCGATCGACGAGGCGCGGGCGGCGGGCATCGAGCAGTTCATCTTCGTCACCTCGCGCGGCAAATCGGCGCTGGAAGATTATTTCGACGAAGCGCCCGAACTCGAGGAGGCGCTGCGGCGGTCGGGCAAGACGGCCCTTCTCGAGGCTCTCGCCGCGACCGATGTGGCATCGGGAGCAATCGCCTATGTGCGGCAGCACCGGCCCCTCGGCCTCGGCCATGCGGTGCGCTGCGCGCGCCATCTGGTGGGGGATGAACCCTTTGCCGTGATCCTGACCGACGATGTGATCGCGGGCGATCCGCCCTGCCTGCAGCAGATGATCGAGGCGCATGCCGAAACCGGCGGAAGCATGGTGGCGGCGACGGAGGTGCCGCGGGCGGCCACCTCCTCCTACGGCATTCTCGACATTGCCGGGGAGATGGGGGATCTCGTCCGGCTCCGGGGCGTGGTGGAGAAGCCGAAGTCCGAGGCCGCGCCTTCGACGCTCGCGGTGATCGGGCGCTATATCCTGGCCCCGCGGGTGATGGCGCATCTCGACCGGCAGACACCTGGTGCGGGCGGTGAGATCCAGCTGACGGACGCGATCGCCGAGGAGATCCGGGCCGGCGGGCAGGTCTACGGGTTCCGCTTCCGCGGCCGCCGGTATGATTGCGGCTCGAAGGCGGGGTTCCTGCAGGCGACGGTGGCCTTCGGGCTCGCGCGCCCGGATCTGGGCGAGGAGTTCCGTGCCTTCCTCGAGGAGGAGGTCGGTTTCCGCAGGGCCGCCGAGTGATGCCGCGAGCCTGCGCAGACGTCCGGCGGTTCATGGAGAGGCGGGGACCCCGTGACCTGATTGCCTCTTGCCTGCGCCGCCCGGATCTTCGGGCGGCGCTCCTTCCTTTTTGCAGAGGTTCAACGACATGAAGATCGCGATGATCGGCACGGGCTATGTGGGTCTCGTCTCCGGGGTCTGCTTCTCGGACTTCGGCCATGAGGTCGTCTGCGTCGACAAGGACGTATCGAAGATCGCCAGGCTGAAGGACGGCAAGGTGCCGATCTTCGAGCCCGGGCTCGAGGCGCTGATGGCGCGCAACGTGGCGGCGGGGCGGCTCACCTTCACGCTCGATCTGGCCGAGGCGATGCGCGGGGCCGAGGCGGTCTTCATCGCCGTGGGCACGCCGACGCGGCGGGGCGACGGGCATGCCGACCTCACCCATGTCATGGCCGCGGCCGAGGAGATCGCCCGCACGCTCGAGCATTACGCGGTGGTCGTGACCAAATCGACCGTGCCGATCGGCACCAACCGCAAGGTGGCCGAGGTGATCCGGGCGGCCAATCCGGCCGCCGATTTCGACGTGGCCTCGAACCCCGAGTTCCTGCGCGAAGGGGCCGCCATCGACGATTTCATGCGCCCGGACCGCGTGGTGGTGGGGCTGGAGTCCGAGCGCGCCCGGAAGATCATGGCCGACATCTACCGCCCGCTCTTCCTGCGCGACTTCCCGGTGGTCTACACCGGCCTCGAGAGCGCCGAGATGATCAAGTATGCCGCGAACGCCTTCCTCGCGACCAAGATCACCTTCATCAACGAGATCGCGGCGCTCTGCGAGCGGGTGGGGGCCGACATCAAGGCGGTCTCGAAGGGGATGGGCCTCGACGGGCGGATCGGCAACAAGTTCCTCCATGCCGGGCCGGGCTATGGCGGCTCGTGCTTTCCCAAGGACACCAGGGCGCTCGCCCGGATGGGGCAGGAGCATGCCACGCCGATCCGGATCGTCGAGACCGTCATCAAGGTCAATGACGAGATCAAGCGCCGGATGATCGAGAAGATCGAGGATCTCTGCGAGGGCTCGTGCCGTGACAAGGTGATCACGGTGCTGGGGGTGACCTTCAAGCCCAACACCGACGACATGCGCGACGCGCCCTCGCTGACCATCGTCCCGGCCCTGGTCGGCGCGGGGGCGAAGGTGCGGGTGGTCGATCCCGAGGGGCGGCGCGAGGGCGAGCATCTCCTGCCGGGCGTGCGCTGGATGGAGGATGCCTATGCCGCGGCCGAGGGGGCCGAGGCGCTGGTGATCCTGACCGAGTGGAACGAGTTCCGGGCCCTCGATCTGGGCCGGCTGGCGGGGTTGATGGCCGTGCCTCGGCTCGCGGATCTGCGCAATGTCTACGAGCCGGAGGCGGTGCGCGCGGCGGGCTTCATGGCCTGTCAGGCGGTCGGCCGGAGGCTGGACGGGCGGCCGGTCCGGGGCCCGGACCAGGAAACGGGTCGTGCTGCGGCGCACGCCTCCGGGGAGCATGCGCGGAAGACGGCCTGACGGCAGCCCGGCACATCGCTACAGTCCGGCGCCAAATGAAGAACCGCCTGGCCTTGCGGGCCGGGCCCCACCCAGCGAACCCAAGAGGGGCTTTTCGTGAGGCGCATCCTCGTCACCGGCACGGCCGGCTTCATCGGCTTCCATCTCGCGCGGCTGCTGCTGGCCGAGGGCTTCCGCGTCCATGGCTACGACGGGATGACCGACTATTACGACGTGGCCCTGAAGCGGCGGCGCCATGCGATGCTGCTGCAGGACCCGAACTTCTCGGCCACCGAGGGGATGCTCGAGGACCAGGCGCTGTTCGACCGGGTGGCCGATGAGTTCGCCCCGGAGGTGATCGTCCATCTCGCGGCCCAGGCCGGCGTGCGCTATTCGGTCGAGAACCCGCGGGCCTATCTCGATGCCAACGTGATCGGCACCTTCAGCGTGATGGAGGCGGCGCGGCGGCTGAAGGTGGCCCACCTGATGATGGCCTCGACCTCGTCGGTCTATGGCGCGAACGAAGAGATGCCCTTCCGCGAGACCGACAAGGCCGACCACCAGCTCACCATCTATGCGGCGACCAAGAAGGCGAACGAAAGCATGGGCCACGCCTGGGCCCATGTGCATGGGGTGCCGGTCACGATGTTCCGCTTCTTCACCGTCTATGGCCCCTGGGGGCGGCCCGACCTCGCGCTGTTCAAGTTCGTCGACGCGATCCTCGACGGCCGGCCGATCGACATCTACAACCACGGCGAGATGTGGCGCGACTTCACCTATGTGGACGATCTGGTGCGTGCGATCCGGCTTCTGATCGAGGCCGTGCCCGGAGGCCCCGAGACGGCGGTCGAGGAGGACAGCCTCTCGCCCGCCGCCCCCTTCCGCATCGTCAACATCGGCAATTCCGACAAGGTGCGGCTGCTGGATTTCGTCGAGGCCATCGAGGAGAGCCTCGGGCGCCGCGCGATCCGCAACTACATGCCGATGCAGCTGGGCGATGTGCCCGCGACCTGGGCCGATGCGGGGCTCCTCCACCGCCTCACCGGCTACCGCCCGCAGACGGATGTCCGCGACGGCATCGCGCACTTCGTCGCCTGGTATCGCGACTATTCGGGCAAGTAGTCGTGGCTTGTTCGCGACGCCCCGCTGTTGACCGAGCGGGGCGCGGGGCAGGACAGCGCGCCGAGCAGTGGCCGGACGACGCCCGGGTCACCGACGCGCGGGACGAACACCATCCTTCTTGCCGTGCCAGACGATATGGTAGCCGTCGGGGTGGGTCGATCCGTCGTGGCAATGGGCGATGCGATGTTCCGGCACGCCCTTCTTTTCCGGAAGTCCATGCTTGTGGCGAACGCCGCACGGGCATTCGAAGATGCCCAGCGGGTCGCGGTTGTAGTGGTTGGCTGTCACTTCATAAAGCGGCAGATGCTTGACCATGGGATGCGCCTTTCATTTCCGAGGCGAGAATACCGGAGCGGCCTCTGCCCGCAAAGGTCCGGCGCTTCGCTATCCACAGGATCATCGCGAGCGTATTCGGGCGGGGTGATGCGCGGTCCCGACCGCGCCGCCGTCGAGGCGCGGCTCGCCCTGCCACGGGGGCGCCGGATCAGGCGCCCCCGGCCGGGTCAGCTTCCTTCCAGGAAGAAGCGCACCATCTCGGCCGAGGCATCGGGCCCGGCCGGGTCGGTGTAGCTTCCCGAGGCGCCGCCCCCGGCCCAGGCATGGCCGGCGCCCTCGATGCGCCACAGTTCGGCGAGGCTGCGGCCATCCTCCCCCGTCACCGTCTCGCGCCTCCAGCTCCGCCCGGCCGGGGTGCGGCCCCGCTCCTGCCGGCGCGCGCCCCGGGCCGTGGCGCCGGTGGCTGCAAGCAGGGCCTCGGCGTTCGAGGGATGCACGGTCGTGTCCGCCAGCCCGTGGAAGATGATCGTGCGCACCGGCTGGCGCGCCGTGACCGTCGCCCGCGCCCGCTCGCCCCGCATGGCGGCGAAGGCCGAGATCACGTCATGCGCCGCCCCGTGCGGCAGGCCGGAATGGATGCCCGCCGCCGCGAAGAGCTGCGGATGGGTGGCGGCGAGGGTGGCCGCCATCGCGCCCCCGGCCGACAGGCCGGCGACGAAGATCCGCCCCTCCCCGACCGCGCAATCGCGCGCCACCTCCTGCGCGAGGGCGGCCAGCAGCGCGGCCTCTCCGCCGTCCTCGCGCTGGTCGCCGGGACGGAACCAGTTCCAGCAGCCTTGGGCGTTGTGCTGGCGCGTCTGGTGCGGGTAGGCCACGACCAGCCCGTGCCGCTCGGCCTCGGCGTTCATCCGCGAGCCGGCGGCGAAGTCATCGGGATCCTGGGTGCAGCCATGCAGCATCAGCACCAGCCCGCGCGCACCCTGCGACGCCGAGGCCGGAACATAGAGCAGATAGTCGCGCGCGCCGTGGCGGCTGGCGAAGCTGCGGGTCTCGAGCCGCGCCCCCTCGGGGATCGGCGGCCGCGGGCCGCGCCCCGGCTGCGGCGCGCCCGGCCGGATCCGCGCCAGCGCATCGACCACCTCGCGCAGCCCGCGGCGCGCGGGTGGCCCGGCCGGAGCGGGGCGCGGAGCCCTCTCGGCGACCACCTCGGCCTCCTCGATCGGGGGCCCGGCGAGCGGAGGGCGGTTCGCGGGTGCGGGGGGCTCCGGCCGCGGCTCCGCGCGGGCCGAAAGCGCCGCCTGGATGGTGCGCGTCGCATCCCCCGGATGGCCGGCGCGGATCTGTTCGAGCGCGCGGCTCATGGTGGTCGCGAAGTCGATCTTCATGATGTCGTCCTTTCCGGGGCCCGGCTGGCCCTAGCGAATGCGGTCCTTCAGGGCCGCCTTGACCTCGGCGGGCGCCTGCAGCGCGCCAAGGATGGTGAGCGAGCCGATCACGGCCGCGGCGAGCTCGGCCGGAACGTCCGGCGCGATGCGGGCAAGGCCGAGGACGCGGATGTGCAGCCTCTCGCCCGCCGCCTGCGCGGCCTCGAGATCCGCGCGGGTGATGTCGCGCAGCCCCAGCTCCAGCGTGTGGCGCGCGATCGAGCGCGACAGGACCTCGCCCTCGGTGGCCAGCTGGCTGCGGATCGCGGTGCGGATGAAGTCGCTGCGGTTGGAATAGAACCCTTCCTGCACCAGCAGGTCGATCCGGCCGAGATCGACCGGCCCGAGGTTGATCGTGATCTTCTCGCTGTCTGGAACCCTCTGGGCCGGCGCGTTCGACATCGTCTTCTCCATCCACATGGATGGTATATGGATGCCTTACGCCATCCTTCAAGAGGGCGGGGCATCAGCGACCGGCGGCGAAGCCTCGGATGGGTGCGGGCGGTCTGCCCCGCGCGAGGGCGGCGCCCGGTGCTGCGACCCGTCAGGCGGCCGACATCCGGGCCACGATCTGGTCGTGAACCCGCTCCATGTCCTCGGAATCCTTCAGATCGAGCAGCTTCAGCTTCGGCATGAGCGCGCGCAGTTCCTCGCGCGACAGCAGGCGCATGGACCAGTCGGGGAACCGGCGCTGTTCGATCTTGCTCAGGCCGAAGGCGATGATCTCGGAATGCCGCGGGTCCTGCGAGATCCGCAGGAACAGATCCCGGCACGCCTCTTGCGGACCTTCGAGGGTCTGGACGAAGTGAAAGCCGTTGTAGAGCAGGATGCCGGTGATCCCGAGCCGGAAATTCCTCATGCGGCTCGACTGCATGATGCGGACCATGTCACCCACCGGATCGGAGAGGCGGACACGGCTTCTGTAGCTCAGGGACACCAGTTCACGGCACATGCGGTCACAGTCTGCGAATGTGGATATTTCAACAAGCCCATTTCCCGCGTCAGCCCGCGATACGTTTGTCGTCCACATGATCAAACGGAGGAGCGGACCCCGTCCAGCGGTCTCGGGGCGCGAGGGCACGCGCCAGGAGCCGGGCGGGCGGGCCCCGGCAAGATGCGGCCCGCGGATCGGATCGGAGAGCAGGCGGGATCAGACAGCCCTCACGAGACGGAAGGTGGTCATGGCGGCCCTGCCCGGCGCCTGCCGCGGCCGGAGGCTGGCTGTGGCGACTGGGACCGAAGGGATCGTCCGCATCGAGGCGAGGGTGCTCCAGGCGATTTACTGCAGATCTTCCCAGGTGATGGGGAGGCGATACCGGGCAATGATGTCCGCGGCCCTCTGCGCGATCCAGTCGCTCTCCTGAGGGCGCAGGGCGATGGCTTTGGCCACCCGGCTCAGGAAGACGAAGTCTTCGGGGTCGTAGGGCAGGTTGTGGTGCCGGATGATCGCGGCGATCTCGAACGCGGGCAGATGGACGCCCCCCGTTGCCGCTTCGAGAAGACGCGCATGTTCGGCATAGGGGGTCACGGCCTCCCGGAAGGCCTCCTCATCCTCCCTGCGGATCCAGACGGTCCGGGGGATGAGCCCGCGCGCCCGGCGTTCTGCCGAACGGCGTGCCTGATAGGTTTTCATCTCCGCCCGGCGTATGTCGTCAACCATGATCTCTTCCCGACGTGTCGGGGAGAATTTCTATCAGCGTGGCGGGACGGGATCGAGATGCGGCAGATCCGATGGCGGCCCGCCGCGGGATCCGGAACGCGTCAGGCCTGTGCCGCAAGTGGCTTTCCCCTCCAGGCCGGTGCCGCCGGATGTTACAGCGCGTGACCGGTTGAGAGGTCAGGGCGAATGCCGCAACGGGCCCCTTCCCGGCCGGCGGTAAGGCCGCCTCCGGCCAGGCCGGACATCGGGCGAGCGCGGTTCTCCTCGTCGCCGGCCGCGGGACTGCGGCGGCTTTCCCCGGGCGCGCGGATGGCCCGATGAGCCGGGTCTGGTCTTCGCCCGCCGGTCGTCCGGCCGAGCGAAGACCAGACCGGGGCGCCGGACCGAAGGCGGCGATTGCGGCCCCCAGGACGATCAGGGTCGCCGCCGCAAGGATGCTCCAGCTCATCGGGGTCAGGCCGAAGAGGAGAAGAAGGAGCGTGGAGAGGAGGGGCGCCCAGCAGCGGCAGGTGCCCGTGCTTCGTCGCATGGTCCCAGGCGAAGAAGGATCGTGTCCCATCTTGTGGTGTAGCTGACCGCGGGCCTCGTGCTCGGAAGCGGGTCGAGCTGGTCAGTCGCGCTGCGCGGCAGGCAGGCTGACGGTGAGATCATCGCAGACCGGAGCGAGGGTTTCCAGCGTCAGGTATCGGCCGCGCTGGACGGTCCATTCCTCGGTCTGCTCCATCAGGATCGCGCCGACCAAGCGGCGGATGGATGCTTCGTTCGGAAAGATCCCGACCACGTCGGTGCGCCGCTTGATTTCGCCGTTGAGACGCTCGATCGGATTCGTGGAATGTAACTTGGCGCGGTGCTGGGCGGGAAAGGTCATGTAGGCCAGCACATCCTCCTCAGCCGTGTCCATGAGCGTGGCGAGCTTCGGCAGCTTGGGCCGCATCTGGTCGGCCACGAGCCGCCATTGCGCCTTGGCCGCCGCGTGGTCCGGCTGGGCGAAGGCGGTGGCGATGAAGGCGGAAACCACCCGTCGGCTGTTCTTGCCGGCATGCGCCAGGGCATTGCGCTGGAAATGGACCCGGCAGCGCTGCCAGCTGGTGGACAGCACCCGGGCCGTGGCAGCCTTGATGCCCTCGTGCGCGTCGCTGATCACCAGCTTCACGCCGGAGAGCCCGCGGCGCACGAGGTCGCGCAGGAACTCGGTCCAGAACGGCTCGGCTTCCGAGGCCCCAATGGCCATGCCCAGGACTTCGCGTCGCCCATCCGTGTTCACGCCGACGGCGATGGTGACGGCCACCGACACGATGCGCCCGCCCTGGCGGACCTTGAGGTAGGTGGCGTCGATCCACAGATAGGGCCATTCGCCCTCGATCGGCCGCGTGAGGAAGGCGTCGACCCGCTCGTCGATCTCTTCGCAGAGCCGGCTGACCTGGCTCCTGGAGATCCCGGTCCCGCCCATGGCCTGCACGAGATCATCCATCGCGCGGGTCGAGACGCCCTGGACATAGGCTTCCTGGATCACGGCCGTCAGCGCCTTCTCGACCGAGCGCCGCGGCTCGAGGAAGGAGGGGAAATAAGAGCCGGTGCGCAGGCGGGGGATGCGCAGTTCGACACTTCCGGCCCGGGTCTGCCAGTCCCGGTCGCGATAGCCGTTGCGCTGCGCCAGCCGCTCGCTGCTCTTCTCGCCGTAGTCGGCGCCAGTCCTGGCGCCCACCTCGAGCTCCATCAGCCGCTCGGCGGCGAAGCCGATCATCTCGCGCAGCAGGTCGGCATCAGCGCTCTTCTCCACCAGCGCACGGAGGTCCATCATGGGTTTGGTCATCGGGGGCATTCCTCGGTTCAAGGTTGGCTCAGCAACCCGACCCTACCGAAAAACCCGATGACCACCGCACCGCCGCCCGCCCGCTACGGCGCTTGATGTGAGCGCGCGAGCGGGCGGCGGCGCTACCGGCGAGCTACACCATTTGAAGGGACGTCACCCGAAGAAGGCCAGACCCCGTGTCGCCATGATACAAGGAACTTAGGCGATTGGTGCGCCTATGGCTGCGCGGGGCTCTACGCTGGCCGCATGCTATGCGGCGGCCAGCGTAGAGCCTGGTCCGGCCTGCCGGACGCGCCCGCGCGTTCTTTGAAATCCCGCAAATCCGTGCACTCAAAGTATCCGGATCCTCTCAAAGCCAAAGCCCTCCTGTCACCATCTTTGATATTGTGGCATAATGTGTACTATGAGTGCACAACGGAAAGAAAAGTTGAAGAGCGTTCTGGAGGCGGTCCCCGCCGGCTTCGTCGTGGACGCGCGCTGGCTGGACACACATGGCGTCAGCCGTTTCCTGAGCCGCCGCTATACAGACAGCGGCTGGCTCGAACGCCTGGAGCGCGGCGTCTTCCGCCGCCCCGCGCCGCAGCCCGCGCCGCTCGACTGGCAAAGCTGCGTGCTCTCTCTTCAGCATATCATGCACTATCAGGTCCATGTCGGCGGCATATCCGCCCTCGGCCTTCACGGTTACCGCCACTATCTGCCGCTCGGCGCGCCACCGCCTTTGTGGCTCTACGGCGACGACACGCCGCCCTGGCTCTCCCGCCTCACACTCGACGCACCACTCACAAGCCGCCCGTTGTCCCTGTTCAGCGACCCGGCGCTCGGCCTGACGGAGAACAAGACGGGCAGCACGGTGACACTGCCCTGGGGCTGGACCCTGCGCCTGTCCGCCCCGGAACGCGCGATCCTCGAAGCGCTCGACGAACTGCCGGAACAGGAGAGTTTTCACAATCTCGACATGGTGTTCGAAGGGCTTACGACATTGCGCCCCCGCCAGCTGACGGCGCTGCTGCATAGCTGCCGCAAGATCAAGGTCCGGCGCCTGTTCTTCGTCTTCGCCGACCGCCACAAACACGCCTGGCGCGAACGGCTCAATCCGGAGGATTTCAACCTCGGCACGGGCGACCGCGCGCTGATAATCGGCGGCAGACTGCACCCGCGCTATCGCATCATGGTCCCGCCGGACTTTGTGGACACAACCGACGGAGCGACCGATGGCCCATGATGCCTATGCCGCGCAGGTCGCGCTGCTGGTGCGACTGCTGCCCTTCATCGGGGCGGAACCGGTCCTTGCGCTCAAGGGCGGGTCGACCGGCGATAGCGTTTCACCCATGCGTGCGTCGGAAGCTGCTCGAGGTTTGTGTGTAGCAGATTGAATCTACGACACTTTCGGACGCACGCAACCGCCTCCCGCCCAGTTCGATGAATAAGGCGGGGTCACTTTCCCACACAAACTATTTTTTGTGCAGGAAGAATTGCGTCGGACCGGCTTCGCCCTATTCCCACACATCGGCGAGTCCGTTCAGGCTCTCAGGCATCTCGAGTTCACCTTCGATGGCTCGCGCGACGCTGTCTCGCTCTATCGCTCGGGCGTACCGATCAAGGTCCCTGCGCCAGAGCGATACGCCCTGCACAAGCTGATCGTCGCCCCGTTGCGCAGCGGGACATTCCGGGAGAAACGCCGCAAGGACCTCGACCAGGCCAGCTGGCTGCTCTCCGTCCTTTCCGAGCGACGCGCCTACGAACTGTGGTCGGCATGGGACGACCTCTGCCGCCGCGGGCGAACGTGGCGTGAGCGGGTGGATGCCTTGCTCGAAGAGCGCCCCGATGCCCGGGCAAGCCTCGACCTTGTCGAAGACGAGTTCGGGCCTCCCGCATCCTGACGCCGGTCCGGCGGGTACCGTCCGGTGTTCTGACGACTTTTCAAGAAAATATATCTCCATAATCCGGACCGTAAGCCCTCTCCGCAAGGGGCATCTTTTTTGTGACGCCTTCCCGGAGCCGCTCCGTCGGAGGGACGCGGCGATTTCATTTGTCATTTCCAGTCAATGGCTTGCACCCCGACCTTCCATGCCGCCCTCCCGAGCACCGGGACATCTTCCGGGCGCTGCCTTCCTCCGTGGCCCGCAGCGCGACCTGCGCGGGTGGGCCGGGTCGAGGATGGTCCGGACCATCCCCCGGGCCTGGGCAGACGGCGATCTCGCGGCGGCGAGCGGGCATTTCGGACTGGATGTCGAGCGTAAATTACGTAATTTACGCTCAGTTCGAAGGACAGATCGCCCATGCCTCACGCCACGATCGTGGAGGAATTCCCCAAGACCGCCCTTTCCCGCCGGACAGGAGACGTGCTGGCGGCCGCGGCCACCGGCCCGGTCTGCCTCACCGATCATGGCAAGCCGCGCTTCGTGCTCATGACCATGGCACAGTTCGAGCGGCTCTCCGGCCGCACGGACGGCCGGACGGAAGACTGGACCAGGGACCTCTCGCCGGAGGAGCAAGCGCTTTTTCTCGCCGAGATCGACGAGCGGATGTGCGACATCTGATTTGGGGGCCGGGGACTGGGGCCGGTGACTGGGAGCTGTCGGGCGCGGCGATCGGGAAGCCCGCCCTTGGCGTCATCCGGCGCGCATCGCGCCCCTGCGAAAGAGGGCGCTTTGATACCAAGACAGATTGGTGAGCCGTGGAGCCGCGGTTACCTGTTCTTGCGAGGGTATGCCCGCAGGACCGGCGTGATCCGACGGGTTGGACGAGGTCGCATGGCTGCCGCCATGCGTGGGGATGGGGAAGGATGCAGGCGGTGGCAGGGGTACGGGTCCGGACGGTGGGAGGGCTGCACGGATGACGGCGGCCCTCCCCTCCCCGCCCGGAACACCGGACCTGCCGCGCCGCATCCTGGACCTTCTCGGCGCGCTTTTGCGCGCCAGCCCGACCGGGGCCGACGCAGCGCTTTCCTCCACACTCGCCCGCCTTGCGGCGCTCTTCGGGGTCGACCGCGCCGCGGTGGTGCGGCCGGGGTCCGATCCGTCCGGGCCCGACCTGCCCGCGTGCTGGTCGTCGGATGGTGTCGCGCCGGCAGGCATCGGCCTCTCGGGGTCGTTTGCGGGAGGGGGCGAATTCCTACAGGGCTTTGGACGTTCTGCCCTCCGGTCCGTCCGGATGTCTCCGGTGAGGGCCGTCTGCCGGGGTTTGGATTTCTGACTTAAGGCATGCCTTATGTCATGCGCTAAGGTCTTTTCACAATTCGAGGTCTTCGCGGCGGGCGAGCTTGGCTGCCGCCGGAGCTGGACGGATGCGGAGAAGGTCCGCATCGTCGAGGAAAGCTATCGCGGTCACCGGCAGGGCTCGGGGGTCGCGCACCGCCACGGGATCTCGCGGGCGCTGCTGACGCAGTGGCGTCGGGCCTATGATCTCGGGCAACTGGACGGCGCGCCGACGGCGTTCACGGCGCTGGAGATCGCGCCCGATCCGGTGCCGTTGCCGCAGGGGGCGCCATGCGGGGCGGCAGCCGACGCGCGGGTCGAGATCACGCTGGCGAACGGTCGGCGCCTCGCCGTGCCGGCCGACATCGAGGGCGGCGCGCTGACGCGCCTCGTGCAGGTCCTCGAACGCGCATGATCGCCTTTCCAGCGGGCACGCGGGTCTGGATCGCGGGCGGGGTCACGGACATACACCTCGGTGACCAACCGGGATCACACCGTAGACGGCGCTGAAATTACACCACGTGCTCGGACGCTAACGAGTCCCACGCCAAGCCCTTTTGGGCCAAATATATTCTCCTGTGATGAGGATACCTGGACGCAGCGATTGACGAACCGACGCGACCGTGCCCGGTCATGCCCGCGCGGGCAATGTCACGGTGATTGCCAGCCCGCCGCCTTCGGCCTCGGCAAGGATCAGCCTCCCGCCGTAGGCCGCGATCCGGTCGGCCGCGATGGAAAGGCCGAGGCCATGGCCGGGCATCGTTTCATCCAGTCGCGCCCCGCGGGCAAGGATGCGGGCGCGGTCGGCCTCGGGGATGCCGGGGCCGTCGTCGATGATGGTGATCTCTACGCCGTCAGGACAGGGTTCCGCCGCCAGCCGCACGGATGTCCGCGCCCATTTCACCGCATTCTCGGCCAGGGCACCCAGAATTTCGGCCAGATCCTCGGCATCGCCCCGAAAATCCGGGGCGCCGGTCGCTGCGACCTGCAGCGCAACGCCGCGACGCCGCGCCTCGGGCGTCAGGACCAGCGCCACATCCTCCAGGACCGGAGCCAGCGCGACATGGGCGGACGGATCCAGCCCGGCCGCCGCTGCACGGGCGCGCTTGAGGTGCCAGCGGATGATGCGGTCCATCCGGTCGATCAGGGCAGCGTCCTCGGGGCCCGCGCGGTTGGCCAGCACCGCCAGCGGGGTCTTCAGCGCATGCGCCAGATCGCCCGCATGGGCGCGCGCGCGCTCCAGCTGCGCGGCATTGGCGGTGATGAGGCGGTTCAGCTCATCCGACAGGGGCTCCAGCTCGGCGGCCCGTGCCCTGGGCAGCGCCTTCGCCCGCCCGTCGCGCACGGCCGCCACGGCCCGGGCGAAGTACGTCAGGTCCATCAACCCTGCCCGTACCGCCAGCACCTGCGCGGCCATCAAGGCCGCCCCCAGCACCGCCAGCGCCAGGGTCAGGGGGCGGCGAATGACGGCCAGTGCTCCTTCGGCCTCGGCCGCAGGCAAGGTCACCGTCACCGTCAGCCGCCGCCCGTCGCCCGGCGCAGTGAACCCGGCGACGTGCGAGACCAGCGCCGCGCCATCCGGCCCGGTCCGACCCGCGCCATCCACGCCTAGCGTGCCGGTCACCAACGAAGGCGAGCGCGCCAGCACCGCCGCCCCGTCGCTGACCTGCCAGTACCAGCCGGACAGCGGACGCTCGAAACGCGCATCGGCAGGGGACGGAACCACCGCGACGCCCCCCGTCGCATCCCAACGCGCCGCCGCCATCACGCCCCGTGCCGCCGCCGTCAGTTCCGCATCAAGCCTGCGGCTCACGAAATCCGCCAGCACGGCCGACAGCGCCACCCAGGCAACGACCAGCGCCGCCATCGTCAGCCCCGTCGACCAGGCAAGCATCCGCGCGCGGATGGATCGCAACCTCATGCCGGATCGCCGGGCAGCAGCCGATAGCCCTCGCCCCGCCTGGTTTCCACCCGCGCCTCGCCGATCTTCTTCCGCAGCCTGCCGATCACCACCTCCAGCGAGCGGAAATCGCGGTCGGCGTCACGGTCATACATATGTTCGGACAGTTCCGTCCGACTGACGACACGGCCCTTGTTCAGCATCAGGTAGCGCAACAGCCGGGCCTCGAAGGCTGTCAGCCGCAGCGGCATGCCCTCCAGCGTGGCAAGCCCGGTCGCCGTGTCCAGCACGAGGCCGCCCGCCGCCAGTTCCGCCGTCGCGTGCCCCGCCGCGCGGCGGATGAGGCTGGAGAGGCGCAGCGTCACCTCCTCCATGCGGAAGGGCTTCAGCACGTAGTCGTCAGCCCCGGCCCGGAACCCCGCCACCTTGTCCGACCATGCGTCCCGCGCGGTCAGGATCAGCACGGGAAAGGACAGTCCCGCGCCGCGCCAGCGCCGCAGCACCTCGATCCCGTCGATCCCCGGCAGGCCGAGGTCCAGCACGGCGGCGCCGACCGTCTCGGTCGCGCCGAGGAATTCGCCCTCCTCGCCGTCATGCGCCAGTTCCACCGTATATCCCGCCTGCGCCAGCGCGGCCGCGATCTGGCCGGCAAGGTCGCGGTCATCCTCGACCACCAGAACCTTCACGGGGCGCCCTCCGGCAGGATGCGCGCCTCGGACTGGCCGACGCCGTCCACCTCGAGGAACCGGCATCCGGGGCCGGTGATCTCGATGTCCAGCACATTTCCGGCGGGGGTAAGCCAGCGGATTTCCTGCACCAGCCCGTCATCCTCCGCCTCGATCCGCAGGGCCTCGCCCCGATAGCGGGCGGAGACGCAGGCCAGGGCCGAAGCAGCGTCGATGGCGGCGGCATCCTCGGGCGGGTCGGCCATCGCCGGCGCGGCAAGAAAGGCAAGAATCAGGAGTGCGAACGCAGGACGCATGGTTTGTGGATAGTAGCCCAAGGCTCAACGGAAACCAAACCGCGCGGTTGCGGTGGCGTTTGGCGCGAATCGCGCAGAACAGCGCCATGATGAACTCCAAGGAGAAACCGATGAAACGCGTTCTTGCCGCCCTGATCCTGACGACGGCCCTCGCCACTCCCGTTGCCGCGCAGGAAGTCCCGCTTTCCGGCACGGTGGCCGAGGTCTTCGGCACCCGGATCGTGCTGAGCACGCCCGAGGGCCGCGTCCTCGTGACCCTTCCGCAAGGCACCACCGCTCCCGCGCCCGGCACGCGGCTGGACCTGACCGGCACGCGCACGGGCGAGACCTTCGCCGCCACCACCGTGACCGAAGGGCCCGCCGCCGCTCCGGCCGAGGCGGTGCTGCCCTCTGCTCTGCGCGGCCTTGACCTGACCGACATCCGCACCCGCTCCCGCAAGGACGGCAAGATCTACATCTATGCCCGCGGCGGCACCGGCTGGCTCCGGGCCGAGGCGCGGGGTGACCGGCTGCTGGAAGTTCAGACCGATGGCGCGGGTCTGCCGCAGCCGCTGATCGAGACCCTGCTGCCCGCCGCCGTCCGGGCCGAGCCGCGCCTTGCCGAGATCGCCCGCCTGACCGAGATCGATCTGGACGACGACGGCGAAATCTCGGTCGAGGGCTTTGCCACCGACGGAATGCGGATCGAGATCGAATTTTCGCGCGACGGAACCCTGAAGGATTTCGAGCGCGAGCGCGACGACCGCCGCTCGCTGTCCGAGGCCGCGGCGCGGGAAAAGCTGGTTGCGCTCGGCTACACCGACATCGGCTTCATGGAGCGGGGCGGGCGGCATGTCACCGCGCTCGCCACCAACCCCTACGGCGACACGGTCGAGGTGCGGCTGGACGATCAAGGCCGCGTCGAACGCGAGCGTCTGTGGCAGAACTGACGGGGACGCAGATGATCGTCACATCTCGTCCCTCTGCCGTCGTCGCCGAACCGGCCCGCCTTTCCGGCACCCGGATGGCCGCAGGAGCCGGACTTCGCCATGCCCGCCCCGCGGCAAAAGGAACCTCTCTGGCCGGTTCTCCCGACCGGCGCGGTTCCTGCGGCGCCGGCCCTTGCCGTTGATCTGATCGAGGAGGTCCTTGACCTCCTCTGGCGCCTCGGTCGCCGGATCGGCATCAGGTCCCCCGGCGCAGGAGGCCACGGGGGCCGGATGGCCGATCACCGCGATCGAGGCAGGACATGCCGCCCGGGCGTATGGGTGACGCCCCCGCTTCAGTCCGACCATGACCTCATGACAGAGGCTGGCGCGGGCTGGGCGATGGATGCACAGCGGATGCGGCCGGGCGGGCTGGAAATTCCGGAGAAGAAGAATGTTGCGTATCACGTTGGTGTTCTGGGTAGGCCTGCTCGCCCTCACGGCACTTTGGTTTGCGGCCGCACCGGGGGTTCTTGCGGCCCCGGGACTTTTCGAACTTCGCGCCTTCATGCTGCAATACAGCGGGCTTCTGGCCATGGCGATGATGAGCGCCGCGATGATCCTGTCCTTGCGTCTGCGGTGGCCCGAACGCTGGCTTGACGGGATGGACAGGGTTTACCGCCTGCACAAATGGCTGGGCATCGGCGGGCTTGTCCTGTCGATCGTGCATTGGCTGTGGGTCGAGGGGCCGAAATGGGCGGTGGGCTGGGGCCTTGCGACGCGTCCCCAGCGCGGCCCCCGGCCGCCGATCGAGGATCCGGTCGCGGCCTTTCTCGCCGGCTATCGCGGAGCCGCCGAGGACGTGGGCGAGTGGGCGTTCTATCTCGCGGTCGTCCTGATCGTCGTGGCGCTGGCGCGTGTGGTGCCTTACGGCGTTTTCCGCAAGCTCCACCGCCTTCTGCCGCCGATCTATCTGGCGCTGGTGTTTCACACCATCATCCTGACCGACTTCAGCTACTGGACCCAGCCGGTCGGGGTGGTTCTGGCGCTTCTGCTGGTGGCGGGCAGCTATGGGGCAGTGGTGTCGATCCTTGGGCGGATCGGGGCAGGCCGCCGCATCGCCGGCAAGATCACCGGACTGACCCCCTTCCCCGGCGTGCAGTCGCTGGAAAAGCTGATCACGCTGGAACCCGGCTGGCCCGGTCACCAGCCCGGCCAGTTCGCCTTTGTCACCTCCGTTCCGCGTGAAGGGGCCCATCCCTACACCATAGCCTCGGCCTGGAACCCCGACAGCCGGCGCATCAGGTTCGTCACCAAGGCGCTTGGCGACCATACCTCGCAGGTCGGCCAGCGGCTGGAAGTCGGCCAGTCCGTGACGGTCGAAGGCCCCTATGGCTGCTTCACCTTCCAGGACGACTGCCCGGTGCAGATCTGGATCGGCGGCGGCATCGGCATCACGCCGTTCATCGGGGCCATGCAGGCACGGGCGCAGCAGGGGTGGGGGCGGGACAAGGTCATCCACCTGTTCCACACCACCGCCGAGGTTGACGAGAACGCCCTGAGCAGAATCCGCGACGATGCCGCAGCGGCGGGCGTCACGCTCCACCTGATGATCGATTCGAGAGATGGCCGACTGACCGGCGACAGGATCCGCGCCGCCGTGCCCGACTGGCGCGAGGCCAGCCTGTGGTTCTGCGGCCCCGAAGCGTTTGGCCAGGCGATCCGCAAGGACATGCTCGCCCATGGCCTGCGCGCGAAGCGCTTCCATCAGGAACTGTTCCGCATGCGTTGACAGCCGCAACTCCCATCAGGCTGGCCAGCCGGCTGCCATCAAGGTCAGCCGGGCTCCCGCCCGCAGGACCCCCTCGCGCATCCGCGCGAGGGCATGGCGATTGCCAGAGCACGGGGCAAGCTGCGCGGCAAGCAGCCCAAGCTATCGGAAAAGCGGCAGAAAGAGCTGAGGCGTATGCATAGCTCAGGCGAGTACTCGGTCAGCGATCTTGCTGAACTCTTCTCCGTCTCCACGCCGACCGTCTACCGAACCCTGAACCGCGTCAGCCGACCAGTCGGGCCTTGACGTACTTTTCTGTCCCGTCCGGCATCAGAGCCCAGAACGGCTTCGTCAGCGCCACCAGAGGCCAGACAGGCCGCCCGGAGGCGCGCCACATCTCACCCCACCAAAACCGCGATGATCGCCGCATTGACGATGTCGATGAAGAAGCCGCAGACCAGCGGCACGATCACAAAAGCCCGGTGTGCCGCGCCATGCTGCTGCGCCACGGCGGTCATATTGGCAATGGCAGTCGCGGTGGATCCAAGGGTGATCCCGCCAAACCCTGCCGATATCACCGCCGCCTCGTAGTCGCGGCCCATAGCCGGAAATACGATCAGCAAGATGAAGAGCACGGTCAGCAGGATCTGGGCCGCGATCGCAGCGAGGATGAAGAGGAAGACGCTGCTCAATTCCCAAACATGCAGGCCCATCAGCGCCATAATCAGAAAAAGCCCGAGCGATAGATCAGAGATCAACGCCAGCGCATCATCCACTCCAGGCCAAACCCGCCGCACCTTGCGCCCTGGTGCCAGCGGCGCAAGGTTGCGCAGCACGATCCCGGCCACAAGGCAACTCACAAAGGCGGGCAGCGTAACCCCGGCTGCACTGATCACCTCGTGGAGCGCAAGGCCCAGAATCACGGTCACATTCAGCGCCAGCATCGCCCAGAGAATGCAGAAATAGTCCATCCGAACCGCAGGGGCAGCATTGGGCGCGCCGATGTCCAGATCACGGCCTCCCGAGGTCAGGACGCCGCCCCTGCGTATCAAGAAGGCGGCGATGGGGCCACCGATCATACAGGCCGCGATCAGCCCCAGCGTATTGGCCGCAATGCCGAGTTCCAGCGCATTGATGATACCGAGTTGTTCGACAAAGATGGGGGCCCAAGCCAGCGCAGTTCCCACCCCTCCTGTAAGAGAGACCGAACCAACCAGCAGTCCGGCTTTTGGCTCCATCCCGAAAAGACCCGCAAGGCTCATGCCGACCACATTCTGCAGGAGGATGAAACCCGTAGCCAGCACCAGCAGCACGACAAGCGGCCTGCCTCCGGCGAGAAGGTCACGGATACCAGATTTCAGCCCGATCCCGGCAAAGAAAACGAGAAGCAGGAAGTCGCGGATAGCCACATCGAAGGTAATCTGAGTGTCGAACAGGGTCCAGGCGAGACCCGTGACCGCGATGCAGAGAAATCCGCCCGCTACCGGCTCAGGGACAGAATATCTACGCAGAAACCCGCAATTGAGCGTCAGGACCTTGCCCGCGATCAGGAGGACCATCGCGAGGTTGAAGGACAGAAATGGATGTATTGAAAATGTTGTCATGAATTTGCCTTTCGTCCGGTTTTGCCGGCGATTTTTTCACTTTCCTTCGGTTCCGGTGAATCTGTCCTGCTGGGCCGAATTCCGGCGGAACTGGCCGCGGGCTCCAGCTGCTGCCACCTGCTCTTGCAGGGTAATGATGCTGTCCTGTGCCTGGGCGGATAGAGGCCTCGCCCGCATCAGCCTCCGGCAACCCCGGCGCGGTTCAGTACCCCGTGCGCGATCCAGCCTTGAAAAGCTGTTTTCTTCCTGAGGGTTGCCTCATAACAAAAAGAGGTAAGGTGGTCCACCCAGTCTTGCCTCCCTCGCCGTACAGAGCCGCTCCAAGCGTTCATTTTGGTATGCGGCGTGATCGTATCTCAACCAAGGCACAAGCAACCGACGCCCTGTCCGGCGTAGGTCTGACGCTCTTGCGCAGCGCTTCGTCGCCGAGTGCCGCCGGACCAGAACGATCCTGCCCGCGGTCACCACCATCGAGCGGCTCTGCGCCGACGCGCTGGTCGAGGCCGAACGGTGGATCGAGGCCCGCATCGCCGACCGCGTGGACGCTGTGCTGAGGGAGCGGCTTCTGGCGATGCTGGAGGAGACGGTGGACGCTCGCCTGACGCGCTTCGTCTGGCTGCGGCAGTTCGAGGCGGGCTCGGACTGGGCCGCCGCCAACCGCCTGCTGGACCGGCTGGCCTGGCTTCAGGATCTGCCGCTGACCGTCGACCTGCTCGCCGGCGTCCCGGCCACGCGGGTCAGCAGCCTGCGCCGACAGGGGGAACGCCACTTCGCCGACGGGATGCGCGACGTTCCCGAGCGGAGGCGGCTCGCCATTCTCGCCGTCTGCGTGGTCGAGTGGCAGTCGGCCCTGGCCGATGCCGTGGTGGAAACCCACGACCGCATCGTCGGCCAGCTCTACCGCTCGGCCGAGCGGCTCTGCGACGCCAAGGTGGCCGATGCCAAAACGGCCACGCGCGACACGCTGAAATCCTTCGCCGAGGTGACGTCCATCCCCGCATATCTCCACTCGCCGGAGTGCAAGCCCGTTTTGCGGCGCGGGTTCTCTTTTTCCGGCAGGGGCACTCTGCAAGCCTGAGGAGACCGGTCCGCATCATCCCCATGCGGGATCTCCGGCCGCCTGGAGCTGCGACAGGCGACACCACGGTCGATCGACAGCTCCAGCCAATCCGTCCGTCCACCTGCCGCATGGGGGTAGCGCCCGAGACCTGCCCTCCGACGAAAAAATACTTCAAATTCCATTGGCGCCTTCAGGCCTACCATCGAATATCTGGACGCGCAGCCGGGATCGGCTCGACTCTCCGACACGGACACCGCCGCATGACAGGCCGCATCTGCTCGCCGCCGTCGCCCGCAACCGTGCGGCGCGGCGCACAGCTGTCGAAGGCTGAGAACCCGTTCCCCGACGAGCAGAGGCCTGCGCCGCGCCCTATCCTGGCGCGCGCCCGGCAAGCCAGGGTCCATCCCCGCGGGCGCGGTTGCAAGCCAGGGCTTGATATGTACAGCATTCTGTACATATAGGGGTGAGCAGAGACCATATTCGTCCAGGTACATCTCGCATCAACTCTCTCCTTTCCGGCGTATCCACATGAACATCCTCACCTATACGGATGCTCGAAAGCATCTGAAATCCGTCATGGATTCCGCTATCCATGACAAAGAGGAAACCGTGATTACCCGCGCGGGCCAGGAAGCTGTCGTCGTCGTCGGGAAAGAAGAATGGGATGCGATCCAGGCAACGCTCCATCTTCTGTCGTCACCGGTCAACGCCGCCCGACTGCGGGAATCCATTGCTCAGCTGAACGCCGGGCAAGGAACGGAGCGAGACCTGATCGAAGATGAAACTGATATTCTCTGACCGGGCCTGGGATGATTACCACCATTGGCACCAGACAGACGCCACGATCTTCGAGCGGCTGAACGGACTGATCAAGGAGGCCTCACGCCAGCCGTTCCGAGGCACCGGGAAACCGGAACCCTTGAAGGGGGACCTGTCGGGTTGGTGGTCGCGCCGGCTGACCGGAGAGCACCGCCTCGTGTATCGGGTTTCCGGGAGCGGTGTGACGCAAGCGCTGGAGATTGCCCAGTGCCGCTATCACTACTGAGACACCAATGGCCCGGCTTCGACCAGGGCACGCATCGGCAACCGGGCGGGCGCACACCCTGCTGCGGCATCTTCGGAAGACGCCCGCATGTCGCGTCGAGGAGCGCCTCGAACGGGTTCGCGACGAACTCATTCCTGGTCGAACTCCTGGCTTGCCCTGCGAGCAGGAGAAGTGCGTAGGCTCCTGCCCTGAGCCTTGCCCTGCATCGACTCCCGCGGCAATAATGTATATACTTATGTATATACCATGAGGCTGCCATGTTCGAAACGAAGATCCGCAAGGTGGGCAACTCCGCCGTCATGACGTTGAGCGCCGAACTGCTGGCGATCCTCGACGCCAAGGAAGGGGACACTTTGTTCGTGGTGCGGGGCGATGACGGCTCGCTGAAGATCATGACGCATGACCCGTCGGTGGCGGCGGCGCTGGAAGCGGCCGAGATCGTGATGGATGAGAACCGCAGCCTGCTTGCGGCTCTGGCTTGACTGCCCCCGTCTGGGTGCCTCTGGCGGCGATCTTCGCCATCCATGACCGGCAGATCGCTCGGCACGGGGGAAAAAGCGGGCTTCGGGACCGGGACCTGCTCGCGAGTGGCAGTGCCCGTCCTGTCGACCTCTGGTCCTGTGGCACCCCCACTCTGGAGGAGCTGGCGGCCTCCTGTGCGTTCGGCATCACGAAGGCTCATGCCTTCATCGACGGGAACAAGCGGACAGCTTTCGTGACCGCGGTCACCTTTCTGCGCCTGAATGGGGTCGCGTTTCGGCCTGATGCCGCGGAGGGCGTTCGGATGATGGAGGGGCTCGCCGCGGACGCAGTCTCCGAGGCCGAACTTGCAAAGTGGCTGCAGGCGGGCAGCCGTCCGATCCTGATCGGGGCCGCGCGCTGAGTTGGTTTGCGCCCCGACCTGCGGGCCGGAGATACCGGCATCCCGGTAAGTCATCAAAGCCTCGAGCGGCACCCGGCAATGCTTGCCAACCTCGACGAACGCGATCTCGCCCGACTTCAGAAGCTTGGTCAGGTGCGGCCTCAAGACGTTCAGCATGTCGGCCGCCTGCTGGGTCGTGAGCATCGTGCCCACGGGCACCAGCGTGACCATGTTGCCGCTCGCGGCATGGCCGAGGAGTTCGATGATCAACTCGCCAAAGCGGACGGCTTTCGTGACGGCTGCAACCTTTCTGCGTCACCTGCAAGGAAGGTCCGGGAGACCGCGGCTTGCCCGGAAACCGGCAAAAGCCCACCTTGGCCGAAGGAGACACCATCATGCGCATCGAGTCCCAGACCGAGGTGGATCGCTGGCTGAAGCCAGGCCTGCCCGAAGACCAGCCTGAACCGGGCTACGAGGAATGGCTCGCCGCCGAGATCGCGGTCGGGATTGCCGAGCTCGACGCCGGGAAGGGCATTCCGGCTGAACAGGTCTGGAAGGAACTCGGCCTCGAATGAGGCTGATCTTCTCGCCCCGCGCGGCCCGCCGTCTGCGGGAGATCCAAGCCTACCCGCCTTCGCCGCCAGCCTGAACACCGCGCTCCGCGTGGTTCTGCGCATTCGCCAGAGCGCCGAGATGCTCACGGACTTTCCCCTCCTCGCCGTGGAGTGGGAGGGTGGGCCAACACGCACTCTGCGCGTCTCCGGTCTGCCCGGCAGCATCCACTACCGGCTTCACGCCGAGGCGGCCGAGATCATCACCATCCACCACCACCGTCAGACGCCCCCACGCTTCGGCTGAGCGGCTTCTTTGCTGTTTCCATCAGCGGATGTTGCGGACCCGAAGTCCGAAGGCGGCGATTGCGGCTCCCAGGACGATCAGGGTTGCGGCCGCAATGATGCTCCAGCTCATCGGGGTCAGGCCGAAGAGGAGAAGAAGGAGCGTGGAGAGGAGGGGTGCGAGATAGGACAGCGCGCCGAGCAGCGGCAGGTAACCGTGCTTCGTCGCATGGTCCCAGGCGAAGAAGGCCAGGCCGACCGGACCGGCTCCCAGCAGAAGGATCGCCGCCCACTGCGTCGCGTCGGGCATCACGGTCGTCTCGAGGGCCAGATGGGCGCCGAGACCCGCGATCGAAACCAGGCCGCAGACCCCTCCGATGAATTCGCTCGGGACATGCCGGAAGCGTCGGTTGAACACGGAATAGCTGGACCAGACCAGCGCACCCGCGGCCGCGGCCGCGTAACCGGCCAGTGGGAAGGCTCCCCCCGTGGGGCTGCCGTCGGGTCCCAGAATGACCAGCGCGGAGCCGGCGAAACCCAGCGTGGCGCCGACCAGATGCCGGGGGCTGAAGGCCTCACGACGCGAAAGCGTCGACAGGATCACGATCAGAAGCGGCCACAGATAGGCGATCAGGCTGGCCTGCGCGGCCGGCGCCTTGCTCAAGGCCGTGAAGTAGAGGGCGTGATAGGCAAAGATCCCGATGAAGCCGAAGGCCCAGACGCCCCATGGCTGACGCCAGACGCGGAAGGACCCTTTGCCGCGCAGGCCGAGAAGGAGCACGCTCAGCACGAAGGCCACCCCGAAGCTCAGCGAGAGCAGTTGGAAAGGGGGCAGGCCCGCGGCCAATACCGTCAGCAGTGCCAGAGCCGACCAGAAGCCGATCGCGACGAGGCCGACCGCTGTTGCCACGCCCGCCCGGCGGGCTTCGGTGGCCTGGTGGATTGCCGAAGACAGGGAACTGGCCATGGAACCGCCGCGCGATGATGCAGGATGACATCCACGACGCTACCGGGGCTTGTGAGAGGCTGTCTTGTCGGATCCTGCATGTTCCTGGGCCATTCCTGCAAAACCGGGACAAGGGGCGTTCACGACCGGCCGGCGCATCTCCGCCGGAAGGCCGCCGGCGTCACGCCACGTGCCTTTCGAAGCGCGCGGGTCAAGGCGGACTGATCCGAATATCCCGTCAGGACTGCGATCTCGTGGATCGGCTGCCCTGTCTGCTCCAGCAGCGCCAGGGCCCGGGCAGTCCGGCGTTCTGTCAGGTAGGCGAAGGGGCTGATCCCGAGCTCGCGCTGGAAGCGGTCATGCAACCCCCGTTCGCTGATCCCGGCGGCACGGGCGATTGCCGCGACCGTCAGCGGCTCCGCGAGGCTCTTCTCGATGAACAGGCAGGCGCGTCCGACCCGCGTGGAGCGACGTCTTCCGGTTTCCACAAGCTGCCGCGCCGAATCCTCGATGAAGAGCGTGGCCCAGGCCCGGGATATCGGCAGCGCCCCCGTTGTCTTGAAGCTCGCGGCATAGCTGACGAGCAGGTGCAGCCTTGGCGTCATGGGGAAGAACGTCTTGTGGGCATAATCGTCGAGGACGCTGATGCCATTCCGCAGGCTCGTGAAGTGACTGGTGTCGATGTCCAGGACGATGAAATCGCTCGGGTCCGAGCTGACGAACTCGTGGACCTCTCCGCCGGGGACGAACGCGCCTTGCGCTGCGTTGACGACGCCACCCCGTCCGGCCACCTCGATCTCCATCGCCCCTTCCCGCGGCAGGACGACCTGGTGGAAATCGTGTTTGTGGCGGGCCACGGCAGAGGCATAGCTGCGGCGCTCGAGCTTCGGCAGCAACTCCGGCCGCTCTGACCAGGCTTGGGTTTCCAAGATTGCCTCCAGCATGGTGCGGTGCCTCAAACGCTGCGACAAAGGCAGGGATCTGTCACGCCCTTCCTGCCGGAAAGATCAGACCCTCGAAGCCGGGGATCATGGACCGGATGGCGTCGGGATACCTTGCGTTCCGCCCTTGTGGCGCAGTTGCCTGTGGTCGGAAAGCCGGGCCTTGATCGCGCCAGGGGGGAGGAGGTGCAGCGCACGATCCGCAGGGGGCCCAACCAGTTCGTCGACCGTCTCTCATGCCGTCTTGTCGCGGTTCTCCATGATCTGCCGGACGCCGTCCTCATCGAGCATGAAGGCCGCCTGCGGCAGGCCGGAGGGAACGGCCGGGAGGGGGCGCCGCAGGCCTGATGGCGAGAGGTGTGCGGGCTGTTCCCGGTCAGGGCTGCGGCAGGCCCGCTGTTCCCTGCGGAAAATCATTTCGTTTCCAAGCGACTGGACAATGTCCCCGCTGTCCCCGCCGTTCCCGCAGCGGGACAGCCGCTCCTGTCTCCGTTCTTCCTGATTGCTCCCGGCAGAGGAAGACTCCCGTCCCCTTCTCCCTTTTTCCTTCCGGGAACAGAGGGAACAGGGGGACAGGCGGAAGATTGTTCGGCAAATGCAAGGAGATGACCCCGTCGCGGCCTGTTCCCGGCTTGGGAAACGGGCGGGAACAGCGGGGACATTCGGGCCCGGGCTGCCGGGAACGCTCGATGCGCGTCGCCCTGACCGCAGCTGCCAAGGCGGCATTGATGGATCCCGCCTCCCCCGGAGGCCTGAACCGCGCCGCGGCTTCCAGGTCCTGGGGGCTGGCGCCAGGGTTCACCAAGGGAAGCCAGTGCGCGCCCCTCGGGCCGCTCCGCCATCCGGCACCTCGCAACCGGGCCACTCGACAGCCCAAGGGACGCGGCGCGGGCTGTTCCCGGCCAGGACAGCGGCCGATCCGGCGTTCCCCAAGGAAAAACCTTTCCGAGCAAGGAGAGAAGGGAATGTTCCCTCTGTTCCCTGCGGTTCAAGACGGCCTCTTCTGTCTTCCTCTCTTCGCTGGTCCTGCCCCCGAAGAACAGGAAGAATCCTCTTCCCTCTTCCTTTCCATCGGGAACAGAGGGAACAGGGGAACGGGACGACGGGGGAGCGGAATATCTCAGGGGAATGGATTCCGCTTCCTGTTCCCATGCGGAGACGGCCGGTCGGGAACGGCGGGAACCGTCCAGCCGGGCCGGCGGGTTCAGCGATCAGGCCTCAGGCGGCAGAGTGGCGGCCACGCCGCGCAAAGAGCTTCCGCCAGCCGGCGACCGTCTCATCGGGAAGATAGAGAAGACCTGCGACATCCTCGACAGAGAGACCCTCGGACAGGAGCAGCAGGGCATTGGCCATGCGGGCCTGGACGACATCCGGTGTCCGGGCGTCGAGTGCCTTCCTCAGCTTGTCGCGGTCGTCGTCGGAGAGAAACATCTCGGTCATCATACAGTCACCCTGGCCCGGAAAGGGCGCGCTTTGGCACAGAGTCCTGTTGTCTTCAAGCCGGCCGGCACAGCCTCCGCACGGGATGCCCGCCCGCGACAAACGGCACCTCAGGCACGCTGTGCCGTCCGTCTGACGTTCAGCCCGACCATCGGCTGAATGGATCGAGTTCTGGCAGAACGACGTCCCACTCGTCCCGCCGGATCAGGTGCCGGTAGGCGTCGTCGCCGTCGTCCCGCCGCCATTGGAGCACGACCGCGATGTCTCCGCGGATGATCTCCGCGTCATCGGGCGGCACGAACGCCTTCGCCATGCGGCCGAGAACACGTTCCCGGCCATCCAGGATCAGCCAGCGGTCGCCGTGGCGCGACAGGGTGACGGGATCGCCCACCGCCGCCTCGGCGATGGCCGCGAGCGATGGATCTGCGTCCCTCAGGCGACCGGCGAAGGAGAGATCAACGAGCCTGGGATCGGGCGCGATGATCCGGCGCCGGGCGTCCGGGAGCGAGGTGGGGTCCGGAGATACCTCGCGCGGCAGCACCGCACCGCCCACGGATCGCAGGAACGGATGGCGCCCCTGCGCCAGCACGGTGAGGCTCGAGCGCGCCCGGGTCATCGCGACGTAGAACAGCCGGCGCGGCGCATCGGCATCTTCACCGCGCGAGGGACGGTCCCAGCCGCCGTCAAGGATCGCCACGTGGTCAAATTCCAGCCCCTTGGCGCGATGGGCGGTCAGAAGCAGAAGGCCCCGCTGCTCGCCGCGCGCCTCGCGCGCCCATTCGCCGAACCACTGGACGAGATCGGGCACCGGCGCGGCCTTCTCCACCAGCTCGCGCGCAAGGGTCCCGATGCCCTCGCCGATCAGGTCGGTCCAGCGGTTCTGCGGCAGGCCGTTCAGGATCCCGACCAGATCGGCAATGGTCAGAAGCCGCGCGCGGTCGCGCAGCATCTCGCGCAGGAAGGCCTGCATCTCGCGCATGCGCCAGAGGCTGGGCATGGTCTCGCTCGCCAGCTCCACCGGAATGCCAAGCTGTTCGGCATAGGTGCGCGCCGGCTCCAGCCGCCGCCATTCCCGCGCGATGACGGCGGCGCGGCGCCACGACCAGTCCGGGTCGAGACGCGAGAGCCGCAAAAGCTCGTCGACCGCCGCCACCGCCTGCATCCCGTCCCCCGGCGGGCAGGCGAGCAGCGTGACCCGACCCTGCGCCACCGGGTCCAGCGCCGCCATGACCCCGCCCGGGGCCTCCCCGGCGCGGGCGCGGTTGACGGCGATGTCGTGCCCCGCCTTCATCCGTCCCGGGGCCGGGGCGATCACGGCGTTGGCCGCCGCGATGATGTGGCCGGTCGAGCGGTAGTTCTCGGTCAGGTAGACGGGCTTTGCCGCATAATCCGCCTCGAACCGGCGGATGAAGTCGATCGAGGCGCCGGCGAAGGCGTAGATGTTCTGGTCGTCATCGCCGACCGCGAAAAGGCTGAGTCGCAGCTCGCGGTCCTCCAGGGTGCGACCCGCCACGGCGGCGATCAGGGCGTATTCCTCGGGGCCGATGTCCTGGTACTCGTCGACAAGGATCCAGCGGTAGCCCTGGATCAGCGTCTCGCGCAAGGCCTCGGCCTCGGCCTTCGGAAGCCCGTCGCCGCGCAGGAGCGCCACCGCCTGCATCACGATGCCGTCGAAGTCGCGGGGCCCGTCGCGGTCACCGGCGAAGCTTGCCCCGACCAGCCGCATCGCCAGCGCGTGGCAGGTCGAGACGGTGATGCCCGCGGCTTCGTCGCCGATCAGCCGCCGCAGGCGCTCGCGCACCTCGGCCGCTGCGTGGCGGTTGTAGGTCAGGACCAGGATGCCCCGCGGGTCCTCGCGCTTCACGCGAACGAGATAGGCGATGCGATGGACCAGCACGCGGGTCTTGCCCGAGCCGGGGCCGGCCAGGACCAGGACGTTGGTCTGCTCGCGGTCGTCGCGGACGATCTCGGCCTGCACCGGGTTCTCCAGCGCCTCGACGATCGCCTTCCACGAGGCACCCGTGGTCTGGCGGCGGATCTCGACGCCCTTGCCCGGCAGCCAGCGGCGCAGGAAGGCCTCGCGCTCGAGCACGAAATAGTCCTCGGCCAGCCGCTCTGCCTCGCTCATCGCGGTCAGGCCCCTTTCGGCATAGGCCGCCATGGCATGGGTCTGCATCGTCTGCTCGGTGTAATGCTCCTCGAGCGGCGCGAAGTTCTGCACGGTGAAGGTGGTGCCCTTCGGGTTCAGATGCACCGTCATCGCCGGGCGGAACACCGTGAGGCCGCGCCCGAGCGTCGCCACCTGCTGCTCGTGGAGCCAGAGGAGCGCCCGGTCCATCAGCCGGTTCATGTCCTGCACGGACGCGCGCAAGAGCGCGTCACCGTTCAGCGCCGCCTGCATGTGGCCAAGCGTGGTCTCGACCTGCACATCCTTGCCCCGAACTCCCTTCGGCACCCGCCCGATCAGGTGGCGGAGCAGGATCCCGGCCCCCTGCCGCCGCAGGCTCGCGGTCTGCTCGAGCACCGGCCAGCTGCGCTGGAGCCGGACAAACAGCGTGTTCCGGCTGGCCTTCCGGAGGTGCAGGTTGCCGCGCCCGCCCTCCTGGTCGCGCCCGTCCTGCGCCAGGCCCTTCAGAAGCGCCTCGACCAGATCGGGACGCACGCCGGCGTGGCCGCGGTCGCGCAGCGCCTGGGTGGTCTCGGTCAGGTGCAGGGGCTCGGGCTCGCGCCCGTCGGCCTCGGGCGCGGCCTCGCGCATCAGGGCGATGAGGTCGGTTTCCAGCCGCGCCGCCAGCTCCAGCCGCTTCAGCGAGGCGTCCTCGACGCCCACGTGAATGAAGATCGTGATGGCGGTGTCGTTGCTGGCGATCCCCAGCACCTCGAGGTCGCTCAGCGCCTTGCGCAGTGCCGGGCCGGTAAGGCCGCAGGCGCCGGTCAGGTCGTCGGTCGAGATGCCGGTGTCGGCGGGCGCGGTCATCACATGGCGCACGAGGTCGAGGAGCTGGGTCCGCCGCGTTCCGGTGACCTGCGCCTTGTCGAGGATCCCGGCCGCTTCCTCCAGCGTGCGGATGCGGAGCGACGAGGGGAAGACCTGCACCCGGTTCTCCTCGCGGCTGAGAAGCGTCGCCTCCTCCAGCCAGGCCACGGCGGTCTTCACGCGCGTGTCGTCGGTGGCACGGTCGCGCTCGAACTCCTGGTCCTTCTCCTCGCGCACGATCTCGCCGGGGGTCGCCACCACCTCGCCGTTCTTCTTCGTGCGGGTCTCGAGACGGCGCAGCGCCTTCAGGATCGCCCCGATCTCGTGCCGGGCGAGGCGTGAGCGGGCGGAGAGGCCGAACTGCCGCTCCACATCCTCGGCCGCGAACAGCAGCACACAGCGCGCCGGCTGACGGTCGCGCCCGGCCCGTCCCGCCTCCTGCAGGTAGTTCTCCAGCGAGCCCGGGATGTCGCCATGCACCACGAGGCGAATGTCGGGCTTGTCGATCCCCATGCCGAAGGCGTTGGTCGCGGCGATCACGCGCAACTCGCCCACGCGGAAGCGCTCCTGGATCTCGCGCTTCTCCTCGGGCGGCAACCCGGCGTGGAAGCGCTCCGCCGCCAGCCCTTGCGCCTTCAGGAACTCCGCCACGCGCTCGGTGGCCGACCGCGTGGCGCAATAGACCACCGCGCCCGAGGCGCCCTCGGCCGGCAGGTCCGCCTCGATCGCGTCGAGGATGTCGGCGAGCTTCGTCTGGCGCTGGGTGGGAAGGATGGAGAAGCTGAGGTTCGTGCGCACCGCGCCGCCGTCGAGAAGCTGCAGCTCCTGCCCCACGCGGCTCTGGAAATGCTCGCGGATGTCGCGCACGACCTCGGGTTTCGCGGTCGCGGTCAGGCAGAGCACCGGCGCCGGCGGCTCATCGCCCGAGAACTCCCTGATGAAGCGGCTGACGTAGCGGTAGTCCGGCCGGAAGTCGTGGCCCCATTTCGAGATGCAATGCGCCTCGTCCAGCACCCACAGCCCGACCTCGCGCTGCCGCAGCGCCGAGCGGACCGAAACCGAACGCAACTGTTCCGGCGCGATCAGCAGGATGGCCGCGTCGCCCATCCGCACCTGCTCCAGCGCGTGGTGGCGCTCGGGCAGCGAGAGCATGCCGTTCACCGTCACCGCCGAGGAGATCCCGGCCCGCGCCAGCCCCTGCACCTGGTCGGCCATCAGCGCCACCAGCGGCGAGATCACCACGGTCAGCGCGCCGGTCTTGTCGAACTTCGAAAGCGCCGGGATCTGGTAGCAGACCGACTTGCCGGTACCGGTGGGCAGGATGCCGAGGACGCTCTTTCCCGCCATCGCCTCGGCCACGATGCGTTCCTGCAGCGGCCGCCCCATCTCGTCGACCGGCTCGGGGCGGAAGGCCGGGAAGCCGAACCAGCGCTCGAGCGCCCGCTTCGGGTCGTTGTTCGCGGCGCACCAGGCGCAGTCGGGGCTGCCGCAGGCCGTGTCGCGCAGGTGCCGCACGATCAGCGCAGCCTCGCGGAACTGCGTCCGCACCCAGGGCGGCATGACCGAGTCCCCGCCGGCCACCGAGATCCAGGACAGCGCGTAGGCCATCGGCCAGCCGAGCTGCGGGTTCGAGATCCGGCTCAGCGTCTGCTCGATGCGATGCGCGCAGGCCCGTCCCGCCAGAAGCCGCCGGATCGTCGCCTCGGCCTCGGGCGCCGACGGTGGTGGCCGGCCGCGGATCGCCCGGAACAGCGCGTCGAACCCGGCCGACGTCTCACCCCGCGTCGTGAGGAAGTGGGGAACGAGCAGCGCGCCGGGATCCTCCCGCTGCATGTGCCCGAAGGCCGCGATCTGGTTCTCCAGCACCTCGAAGACCAGACGCGCGTCGAGTTCCGGGTCGTTCACATGGCCCGCCTGAAGCCGCCCGTCGTGATAGTGCTTCACGAGGTGGTGATAGGGGTTGCGGGGAAAGGCCAGCGGGTTGAGCCAGAGCGTGTCGATGACGCTCTGGCCCATCGCCGTGAAACGCGGACGCTGCGCCACCAGATGCGGCAGGTCATGACGCAGGATGTTGTGGCCGATGAGGTGATCGGCGCCCTCGCAGAACGCCCCCAGCCGGTCGAGCGCAGGACCGGGATCGCCTCCACTGTGGCGGCAAACCTCGCCGTCCCCCGTCCGGACTGCCGCGAAGGCGAAGAGCCGCGCCGTCCTGGGATCGACTTCCAGATCGAGCGATACGCAGTTTCCCAAGAGGGCGCCCACCGAGGCTCCCGTCTCACGCTGCCGGTTCATGTCAGCCCCGCAATCAGCCGCCACGACCGGAACCTTCCCACTCCGCGACCCGCTGGTCCACCCCAGGCGCCAGGCGCCGGACGTTTCGGATGACCCGGGAATCAGCCGGGCTTTTCACATTCGGCGTTTCCGTATTTTGCGATGCAGGCCTGCTGTGTGCATTGCCGGATCTGCAGGTCTCTCAGCGGTTCGTTTCGATCCACGGTCCGAACGGCGGGAACGGTGTAATATTCGGTGCGCATCATCTGATGGTAGTATGTCTGTGCTCCGGGCCTCGTGGCTATCGCACGATGAAGGAACCGCAACGGGCAGCGGTCTCACTCAGCTCGTCGAGCAGGGTCGGGTCGATTTCTAGCAGCCGGACCGATTCCACGGAAAAATCCGCCGGATCCAGCCGATCACCGAAGAGCAGCATGGCGTGTGCTGCGCTGTCACGGACAGAAGACCAGACGATCCCGTCAGCGTCCGGATTGTCTCGCCATGCCATCTCGGCCAGGCTCCGGCAGAACGGGTAGACGCTGTCATGAGCTTGGAACATCTCTTCAGGGAGGATGCCGAGGCGGCGCAGCTCCGGCGTGAAGAGACCCACGAGCCGTAGCGTCCTTACGGGGGCGATGACGCTCACGCCACGGTCCTCGAGCAACTGCCGGCGATAGCCGCCATACTTCGACGGCGGATCGCGGAACATGGTCTCATAGGCCGCGCCATCGAAGGTCGTGGCCGCATGGAAGGTCGGAATGCACGCCCCGGCCGGGTTCAGGAGCGGGGCAAACCGCGTCGCCCCGCCCCGACAGGGGTTGAACGAGGCTCCGCCGAAATCGCGATGATGGTTACGGAACAACCGGGTCCCGGGATCGACGGTGAAGAGGCTTGCCGGTCGGACGCTGGCGGGAAGAACGAGCGGCATCAGCCGATGATCTCCGAAGCCTCGTTCCGCGCCGCTTCAACAACCCTCTCGTCGTCGCGCCGGATCGCGTCGAGCGGAAGCCCGCCATCGAGCACAGATGAGGGCGAGACCAGCCAGAACGCCGTCTGCCAGGGCGTCATATCGTCCGGCAGGGCGTCAAGGACACGCTTTATCAGCGGGTAAGGCCTGCCGCCCTCATCGAACTGGAAGGCCGGATAGACGGTCCTTTGTCCCACGGGCAGTCCCAGGATGCGGTTGGCTTTGCGCCATACCGCGGCCGTCTGCGAGGGGTTGCTCCCCTTGTTACCGGAGATCTCGTGAACCCTTGTCGAGTCGATGACCGCGAACTCGTCCAGAAACTCCTTCCGCTTCTCGGCATTGCGCAGGTCGATCCGAGCTTCTGCCGCTGCGCGCGGATCGATGGCTATGAGAGAGTCGAGGAGTGCGTTGATGCGGTCCTCGCTGAGTTCGCGCAAACGGTGAGGGGCCTGCTTTTGCAGGAGCCCGACGAGCTTTACGGCAACCGCCTGGATCGCCGGGTTCGCAAAACTCACCAGAAGCGCCTGCCGCTCGTCTCCGTGCTCCAGACGGGTCATGGCCAGATCGAACGGCATCGACTGCGTGGTCTTCTCGTCGATAAACTGCAAGGTGTGGGTCATGTTCAGCTCCTCTGCGATCCAAGGAGAGATATAATTGATATGCATATAGTCTGATATCTGGTCTATTACAAGCCAAGCCCGTTCCCGGTCGAAATCACGGCCCCACCTGGACCCGATTTCCGCCACCGGCGGTCCGGATCTCCTCACTCATCCACCGTCCACGAGGGCGTGTGTCGATCGTGACCAATCGAGGGACTGCGAAGGGCGCAGGCCGTTCTTGTCGGGCGGGGTCCACGCAGACCAACGACAGGCCGCAGGTCCATGGCCGGACGCCGCGCCGTTTGCTCGCCTCTCCTTCGGGTTCGAATGCCGACCCGGCTGGCACCTTCATCGGGCACCTGCCCTTTGCGCCCCACAACCGGCGGAGGCCCGCCGGGATCCCTGCGCCGGCCGGCGCGCCCGCGCGCGTCAGATCAGCATATCCTCGGGTGTCCGGCCGGCGGCCATCGCCTTTTCGAACCAGCGGGGCTTGCGGCCGCGGCCGCACCAGGTCTGGTTGACATTGGCCGGATTGGCGTAACGGAGTTCCCAGGGCGCCAGCTCGCTCGTTCCGGTCAGCTCCCTCAGGGTGAAGCCCAGCTCGCGGGCCCGCCTGGCCAGTTCGGCCTGCGCCTGCGCCTTGCGCTGCCTCTCGAGGGTGGCGATGGCCGCGGCGACCTCGGCTTGCAGCGCTTCGAGCTCCTCGCGCGAGAGGGTTTCGAGATCGAGGACCGCCGCATCCTCCTCCGGAACCGGGCCCTGTCCGGTCGGCGCCCCGGAAGATCCGCCTGGCGCGGTCTGACCCGCGGATGCGCCGCCCTCTGTCATCCGTTCCCTCCCGACGAGATCATGCGGACGAGTTCGCGGGTTGCGGGCGTCGAGCCGGTCAGACGGGCGATGTTGTTCAGCAGTTCGAGCGCCGCCGCCCGCTCCTCGGCCGTCATCGGGGGCAGGCTCCCCAGGGCGATCATCCGCTCGGCATAGGCGTTGAGGATGGTAGCCACCAGCGAGAGCGCCTCGGGACTTCCGGGTTCGGCAGACGCCAGGGCCGCGGCCAGTTCGGGATCGCCCAACTGGGCCGCAACGGCGGCCATGTCCGCGATCGTCGGCGCAAAGACGTCCGGAAGCACCTCGGGGGGCGGTTCCACCACTGTCCGCCCGGCCCAGCCCGTTGCCGGAAGCGCGGCGATGAGGATCGCGGCTGCGGTCCGTTTCAGCATGTCATCCTCCCATTCCGAAGGCATTCCTGAGGGCGAAGGACAGCGAGAGCGTGGCGCGCCGGCTGTCCTCTTCGTCGAAGATGTCGTTGCAGGTCAGGGACACCGAGGCCCCCTTGAGGCCCGGGATCTTCACGCCCACGCCCAGGTTGGCGTAGTCGCCGCTGTAGGAGATGCTTGCGCCGAGATATTCGGTCAGGCCGAGGCCGAAGCCGGCGATGAGGCCGGGATCATCGTCGCGTGCGTGCGTGCCCGCCCCCAGCGTCAGCATGTAGGGGGTGCCTCCGGAGCCACCCAGATGGCCGAACCGGGTGAGAGCCACGGTGGTCTCGACGGAATTGTCCGAGGCATCCCCCCAGGTCACGACATTGTCGAACCCGATCGCGGCATGGAGAGTGCGATCGAAGCTGTGGCCGAACTTGAGCGACAGGAAGCCTGAGTCCCCGAAATCCCTGTCCTCGACGGAGGTCACGTTCACGCTGGCCTGCAGGCCGATGCCGGTGGCCGCGTTGCCGAAGCCTGCGCCGAAGCTCAGCGAGCCGTCGACATCGTCGCTGTCGGGTCCGCGCTTGTTCGATCCCGAGATGGATCCGAAGAGGGTGCCGCCGGGGGCCACGGTGCCGGATCCGATCCCCTGCATGGTGACGTTCAGCGAGGGCCGTGTCGCCATGTCGAGAGCCTGGAGCAGGCCCAGAAGGCCTGGGTCCGCGGCCTGCTGGGCGGCCGCGGCCGAGGGAAGGAGGGCCGAGGCGGCAACGAGTGCCCATCCTTGCAGCCTTCCGACGGATGCTGTGTTCGTCACCGTGTCACTCCTGGGGTTGGGGGTGGCATGTGCCAGGGCGCCGCAGGCCTGCCCTGCGGCCCGGTCTCGCAGGCCCGACTCCGGGCCAGGGTCGCCTCCGTTGCGGGTGGGGCTGCGACCGGAGCGGCCGGTCCCGGAAGCCCGGCGGATGCCCGAAGGCTCCGCCTCCGGGCCATGATCGGATGGGATGCCGCAAGGTCGGTCAAATCGGAAATCCCCCGCCTGGAGATTCAGGCCGCTCCCCGGCCATTCAATACGGATTGCCCATTGGTTTCCACCCGGCCGGAAGATAGGACCAAAAGCGCGGATCGGGTCTTTGGTATTATGACCCGTGAAGGGCGGGGCAACCGGCCGAAATCCGAAATCGCCGCACAAGACGGACCCGGACACATCCGCCGCCGTGAGGAATCCGGAAAACATGAGCCATTCGGCCGCAGGATCTATGTTTAATGGATGACTTCCATTTTTTTGCGCATTAGGCTGCCAAATAGTGACCAACTGCCTCAGGATTGCCCGTCCTGAACCACCTGGCCGCCTCCTGGCGGCATTGACGCCCGGCCCAAAAAGCCCGGCGTCATTTTTCTTTCGGCGCTTGCTGCCGAAGATTCACGAGAGGCCTGCACTGAGCCACCCCTCGTGACGGTCGGACCGATCCCGTGGTCGACTCTGTGTCATTGCATGATGCTGGCGCGGGAAGAACATGCGGATCATCAGCCTGCGCAAGGCCAATGCGCGAGACTGAGCCATGGCTGAATCCGGGAGATGCGGCTCTCGGTATCGCCAGTCTTGGCGACGCCGTCTGTGATTATGACGCCCTCGTCCCTACGCCGGGAATGGCCGCCAAGGCTTCCTGCACGTCCCCTGTGGAGAGGCCGCGGAGGGAGAGCGCCCGCAGGAGCGCGTCGAGGCTCGTCGACCGTCGCGCCCCTTTCGGCAGGATGGCCGAGCTGAACCGGATCTTCACCTCGGCCCCGAGCTGCCAGCCTGGCCGCAGCGCGAGACTTCAGGCGAGGACGCACACAGGCTCCGACATCAGGCCACTGCCTGATCGTCCCTGTCGACCTGCGACCTCGTGTCAGCAGGCAGATGGCTCGCGAATTTCGCCCGCATGACCCTCGTGAACTTCGCGCGCCATTTCGGCTCGAATTCGTCCAGGCTCTGCACACAACCGTACGCTATATCGGGGCGAAAAAGTTGCGCCAGAAGATCCCTGTTCACGGTTTGCGGGCGAAGATAGGCGCAGCCAAGGGGGCTGCGCACCACCGCATTTCCGGAAGCGATTTCCAGATGATTTACGAGGCCAACGGGCAGGAACTGGTCAATGCTGCGAAACCTGTGTTGCACCTGGCGAGCCAGGACGTCGGGATTTTGCGCGAAGAATTCACAAAGCGTACGGCGTCTGATGATGTGAGGGTGGTGGCCAATCTCCAGATACTGGCTCAGTCCTGCCAGCTTTGCGGCATGCATTTGCGCCGTCCTGAAGTGTGCAGATATCCGGCGGTTTCTAAAAATCTTGCAGCGCAAGTTTCTCAGCCGGTACTTTGCTTCCAGCGGCCAGATGGGGCGCATTTTGCCACGAAGGACAATCTTCCCATCCGCGCCGATCAAGTCGGATCTCGCGATGGGGGCGTTCAGGAAGACGTCATCGTTGAAGTACAGGAAATGCTCGGACAGATTCGGAATTGCCCATAGCATCGTCTCGATGGTCAGAGAATTGAACGTTGGCAGAGCTTCGGGAATGCCCTGGAAAATCTCGGTATGATCGACCACGACGATCCGATCTTCGGAGCATAGTCCTGACGCCGAGAAGCTGGACAGCCCTTCAGGCTGTTGGGAGGCTGTGACTACATGGATCCTGTTTATGAAGGGTGCGTACTTGAGGATCGACGCAATGCAGTAGTAGATCTCGCCCAGGTTGTTGAACCGGGTTTCATACGTGCCGTTGCTGTTGTGGGGTCGCCCCTCCGCCTGTATTGCAGCCAACCTTGCCGCTCTATGCTCGGGGTCCGCACCATCGACCCAGGTGATAACTGCATCAATCTTCGTCATCGGATTGCCGTTAAAAAATTCAGATTTCTTGTCTACGGTGCTGCGTCGCGGATTTCAATTTCTTGATCGCGAAGCGACATATTGTCGCTATGCGCGGTGGCGAACCGCCCCAAGTGCGGATTGCCATGGGATCGAGCGCCCCTACAAGGCAGATCATGATCTTGAAAGCGCTGTTCGCAGTACCATTGCTTCTTTTTATCAACAGCGTTTCAGCTGTTTGTTCGGCCCGGCCAAAACAACTTCATCTTCTGCGGGTGACCATGGACGATTGGACAGACAGGTTGGAAGACTACTGGCCTGGCCCGGAGAAATAGCAGTCAGCGCCTCCTTTCGGCGGCTCGCAGGATCATCCGCGCGGGGCAGTCGGTGACAGATGCGCGCGCGGGGCGCGCGGTGATGGAGGAGCCGGCGCACCTTGATCCGCGCGTCTGGGAGAGCGCAGGTACCTCTGGCGGCAGGCTGATGGATCCGCCTACGCCGGTGGCGCCTTCCCTACGGAGGAGACCTCCGCAATGTTCCAGAACCAGTCCTCGTCGAGATTCTCGATCCGTTCGCGAAGCACGATGCGACTGGAGCAGTGATCGAACAGCGCATGGCACTGCGGCTCGTCATCGTGGCGTGCCGTGTAGAGGATGCCGTCCATCCGCGGGAAGGCGGCGCGCAGCGCCTTCGACCATTCCTGCGGCAGATCGTAGGGCAGGCCGCCATGCGTGACCTCGGCGGTCGCACCCAGGCGGCCAAGACCTTCGCCGCAGAGCTACACGAGATGCAGCTCGGATCGAGCCTCGAGCCGCGCACAGGCACGGTTCCGAAGCCGGTCGTTTCGTCGATCAGGTTGACGCCGGGATGACGCAGGAAGGTGTCCGCGAAAGCACCTCTGACGGTCATGGTCGTGTACATGACATCATAGGTGCCGTCGGGAGCGTTCAGCCGGCCGGAGCGCGACCGATCGAAATACACAGGATCGAAACCTGCCGCATGAAAGCGGTGGAGGCTGTGTCCGGCTGGCAGGACGACGACAGAAGTCACGTTCCCCCTGCCCCGCTGTGCCGACAGGGGGGTAAATGGCCCTGAGAGCGCCGCGAGCCCAGCCTCCCCTCTTCATCACCCGCATGTGTCGTGCCGCACGTCAGACCCGATGAGCGGTGCCGGCAGTCCCGCCCGGCTCCCCGGCGAACCTGAACGGGTTGGGGATGACACCCTGATATGACCGAAGGCGTCTCCCCGCCCGAAAGAGAGATCATGTCGCCGCCCCCCCTGGATTACTGTCTCCACGCAGGTCGTTCGACCTGCCGTCAGGGAGAGGGATCCCTTCGACAGGCAAGGGGGGGGGTCTCGATGTTCAGAGCGATTGCGGATCAGGCGGAAGAACCTTGCGGCCCGGAGGGCCTGCCGCCTGCCCTGCCGGCCCGATGGGCCCGGCTTGCGGACCGGATCCGGCTCGAGTGGCAGGCCTCGTGGTTTCCCGACCGCCATCTTGTCATCCGGACGAGCTGGCTGAGCCGAAGGGTTCTTGCCACGATGGCCATCGTTCCGGTGCTGGAGCCGGTGAAGGGGAAGGTTTTCGAGCGCATTTCGGTGGCGGCACGGTCGGTCTTTCCGAATGCGCATGCCCCTGCCGACCGGCTGGACCTGTCCTTCTGCCGGGAACTCGACAATGTCGCCGCGCTCCACGAGGCCGAGGCGGAATTGAAGATGCGCTACGTCAGACTGCTTGCCGACCGCGAGAGCCGGGGAGAGGCGTGGGAGCATCTCGTCGAGGCCGCCACCCTTGCCGACCCTGCCTGATCCCGTGCCGTATCGTGGAACATGAAGGCGGAGCCCCGGCGGCGTTCGGGAGGGCTCCTGCCCTTGCCTGATCCGATCGCCTTGCCTGGGCTCCGCGGCACTCTTGTGGATGCGGAATGACAGAAGCATCTTGCCCATCCCTGTGGTCGCGGGGGCATTGATCCGGCAGGCGGCCAGCTCGAGCATCTCCCGGCATTGAGCAGCCGACGTCCCAGATCCCACGGAGTGCCTCAATGGCCCACTTCTTCACCGCGGACCCGCACTTCGGCCATGAGGCCGTCATCGCGCACGAGCAACGGCCGTTTGCTTCGGTCGAGGCAATGAACGAGGCGCTGGTTTCAAACTACGCGGCCGCGATGACGGTCAGGGACGACCTCTGGATCCTGGGCGATTTCGTCCATGGCGCGAACGTGGCGCTGGCGACGATGCTCCTCGAGCGGATCCCGGGTCGGAAGCATCTGGTCCGTGGCAATCACGACCGCTCGACCATCGCGGCCCTTCCGGGCTGGGCGTCCGTCACGCCCTACCGCGAGATGGTGATCGACAGGCAGCCGCTCACACTCTGCCATTACCCGATGGCGTGCTGGAACGGGTCGCACATCGATCCGGCCGACGGCCGTGGCTCGGTCCAGCTCTTTGGTCATGTCCACGGGCTGACCCGCGGCTGGTGGCGCTGCGTCAACGTTGCGGTCGAGGTCTGGGACTGGAAGCCCGCGAGCCTGGCAGACATCATCGCACGCTCGTCCGAGAACTGTTTCGCAACGCCACTGCATGAGGACATATTCCCAGCCCGCCGCCGGGTGATCTCCTGCGCCACCTGTCACGGCGCGATCGACCGGGGTCGTGGCGATGGCGGCTACCGTTGGGACGGACCACGCATCGTCACCTTCCGCGGCCATCCCGTGCTGGAGCGGATCGCCGACTGGCCAGCCCGCGGCCCGGCGCCAATGGCCAGCGCTGAGGGCACCTTCTGCAGCGAATGCCTCGAAGTGGCGCTTGCCTACGGCGACGCGACCCTTGGGCAGCACTACCGCTTCGCGCCCGGCGTCACGCTGGATAAGATTGCCAGCGGATCCGCCAGTGCCGCAGGGTCAGCGGATGATGGGATCAAGAAATCATGAGTTCCATGTCGCTTGACGCGACCCTGGGTCTTTCCGAGACCGGGACTCCGCCCCTTCTCAGGTAGATCAAGGTGCGCCGGCTCCTCCAGCCAATGATCTGGATGGTCAGGAACGACGATGAGAGCGTACTTGAGCGCGGTCCGTGGCGATGATGTTTTGTACCTCGTCCAGAGTCAGCACATGGGTACGATAGCGTCCAACAGGCGGACCCCAACGCTCGATCAGGCTGTCCATGTCGGAGGGAGACCCGAGGCGGTACCAGCGGGTCACCGTCCGGGCCCAACGCACATCCGGATCGAGGCCACAAAGCCGGCTGGTGGTGCTCACCGGCCCGCAGCACCAGGGATGGCCCGAAGGAGTGCCGAGGAGGAAGCAGCCGCCGTAGCGGCTGTCGCGCACCGCCACCCAATCGTCCAGCCGCGGAGCATCTGCCAGATCGAGGTCGGCGGGTCCTGCGGCTCCCAGCTGCAGCGACACCCTCCACAAGGCGTCGTGGGCCGCCGCCTGATGGCGCTCAAGGAAGAGGAGCCAGTCATGCAGGTAGGCGTGGTCTTCCCCGCCGATGACCGGGCAGGCCGATCCGATCATGTGCCGCTCGAAGTCGATCCGCAGGTCCGCGGGCACGTCGGAAAAACGGATCGCGCGGATGTTGCCCTCGTCGATCACCGGCAGCGTGAGGGATCTCAGCCTGGCATGGCGCTCCGCCTCGGGCGGTTCGCTTCGAGCCGGAACGGCACGGGCCGTCGTCCCGGCCGGTTCCTCGGACACAACCGTGCCTGGCAGTTGCTCCGCCGAGGCCGCCGCGTCCGCGGAGAGCGGGGCATCGGTGGCCTCCGAAAGCAGCCAGTCGAAGAGCGTGGCCTGCCGCTCGATCTCCGCGTCGGAGGGGCGCGGCATCGGCACACCCGCGGCGCCGGCGGCGAGGAGCAACTCGGCTCCGTCGCGCAGCCCGAGCGCCGCGCAGGCGCCGGCGGTCGTGAGCTGTCCGGCCGACCAGCGCCGCAGCGGATGCTCCGGCGCGAGCGGAGCCGCCGGGATGGAAGCATCGAAAGCGATCTGGCAGAGATCGATCAATGGCCGCTCGTCCACGCCCCGGACCTCGCCTGAATAGCCGATCGAGACGTTGCGGATCTCGGTGGTTCCCACCGACGCCGCAAGGCGGCGATGGGAATGGCCGAAAAGCCAGACAGCCGGGCGGCCGGCGGCAATGAGATCGCCGAGATCCGAATGGAAGGCCGGCGTCAGCTCGTCGACCGGGCCCGTCGTCGCGGGGTGCGGACCGTGGTGGGTCACGACAATGGTGCGACCCGCCTCGCCCGCGAAATGCGGCGTGGCCAGCGCGGCGGCGAGCCAGGCGCGGTGGTCCTGGTGGACGGCCACCGTGTCCTCCGGCACGATCGGCACGAAGCGCCGCCGAGCCTCCACGTCGAGCGCCAATCGCGCGTCGGGATCGGACTTCGAGATCCGGCCATAATCGTGGAGCCGGCGGCGCGCCATCTCCATGGCGTCCTCGGGCCGCCCGGCCAGCGCGAAATCGGTCCAGAGCGTGCAGCCGAAAATCCGGGTCGTGCCGTGGCGCAGCTCGCCCTTCTGCAGGAGCCGCGCCCCCGCCGCCTCGGCCAGCCGCCGCAACACGTCGTCGCCGTCGAGGGTGTGCATGTAGTAGTCGTGGTTGCCAGGCACGATGAAGACCCGCTCCGGCGGCAGCCGCCCGCTCAGGAAGGCCAGCGCCCGGGGCCAGTTCAGCTTCGGCACATCTGCGAGGTCACCGGCAATGATCAACGCGTCGGCATCACGCCAGAAGTCGGGCCCGACCGCCAGCGTCTCGAACGGATCACGCTGCCGTCTTGCGTGGCTGTCGTGGTGCAGATCGCCGAGTACGACAAGTCGGCCGGTGCGGTAGGGGATTTCGTGGTGGGTCATCTGCGGGCCTCCGCAACTGCGGCCCGAACGCCGGCCGCGGCCGAGATATCGACGCCGAGGCGCTGCGCTTCCGCGTGCAGGTCTCGTGGCAGGACGCCCCTCTCCCGGGCGTCGGAACTGCCTGCGTGAGGATCACGACCCATCCGGGCCGCGAACTCTTCCAGACGTCGAATGTCCGGCTTGAACCCGTCGCCCCGTCGAGGCGTGAGCCGCCAAGCGATCCACCCCATGCGGGTGACTGCCCCCGGGAGGTGGTCGTCTTCATCGGGCACTCGAGGCCTCCCTGGTCGTCGCGGTCCGATCGGCACGGCAAAAACGGGCGCCACGGGTCATACGCGGATCAAAAGCGCGGCATGGTCTGCCGGAACCCCTCGCACGGAGAGAGCTGCAAGTCAATATTATTGTTCATTTTCAGATGTTTGATGGATTTCATTTTCGCATTCGCAGGGACGGGCGGTGCATGCACGGCCATGGGTGGGCGCCTCCCCTTGAGGGACCGCGCGATGTCGGCAGCGGGCAGAACGCGCGGCTGGCCGGCACAATCGCGGAGAACGTGCGGCCGCCGCAGATAGCGACCTGCTCCGCCGGATTGCCGGCAAACTGGTCGGCGCAGGAGATCTGGTCGGTTCAGTGACCTGAACACGTCACTTCCCAGCCCTCCCACCCAGGTCCTGTCCGATTGACATCGAGAGAGTGCCCGCTATGTTCCAGAAAGTTCCGGATTCTTGAAGGAGCCGATGATGACCGCGATGGAAACCCCGCGCTTCAAGGGCGAAATCAGCGCTCAGGATGATCTGCGCACCAACGCCAAGGGCGGGAGCTTCGCGGCGATCCTGAAGAAGCGTCTCGCGACCGCTCTCGGGCTGGCAGATGCCCCGGGCGGGCAAACCCAGATTCTGGCCGCGGCCACAGTGGAAATCGACAGCGCGCACAGGCTGCTTCTCATGACCGCGAAGGAGTCGTTCGGCACGACCATCCAGGTTCGCCGCACCGGCAAGCACAGCGTGGAGCTCTCGGTCCTGGAGGAGGAGACAGACGAGATCGACGAGGTCGCCGCGAGCTTCGTGGAATTCAAGAAGAAGCTGTTCGCCCGGGGCCGCCTGAACCTCACGGCGCCAATGGACGCTGACGCCTTCGAGGCGTTGGCCGATCACGCGCTGGCAGAAGCCCAGGCTCGCCACCGGGCGGGTTGATCCCGACGTCAGGATGCAGCTCGTTCTCGACACGGACAGCTTCGAACGGCCTTTTCTGGCCGCTTTCGACGAGACGGTTGGTGCCTTGGAGAACGCGGGGCGTATCGTGTCCGGGGCTGCGGCCCGCGCGGAGATGGCCAAGCGGGACCTCGACGACCTCAAGACATTCAAGGCGGAGGTGGTCCGCCATCTGCGGGCGGGGACGCTCGCCAGCCTCCCGGCCCTGCGTGCCGCTTACCGCCGCATCCGACACTGCCACCACCTCACCGTCGGCCCCTGGACGGGGGTGTTCCTGATGGATCCGGACGGGGTGCTCGCGATCGGCCTGGTGTTTTCCAAGGCCCCGCACAGCTTCCTGGACCGCCTTCATGAACTCGTCAACGTGCGATTGGCGGTGCTGGACCAGGCGCTGGCGCGCGGCATCGGCGATGACGAGGCAGGACGGACCAGGCCGCTGGCCGATGTCATCGCGCGCCTTGAGCGCAAGTATGAAGTTACGGGTCGGTCCACGGATTGAAGGTCGTGATCACCGCCGAGGCCGAGGCGGACCTTGAAACGATCGGCGACTACATTGCCCGAGACAACCCCGTGCGGGCGCTGAGCTTCCTACGTGAACTCTACCAGCTCTGCCTTGACATTGCCGACATGCCGCAAGCTTGGCCGAGGGGGTCTGCTGCCGGAGGGGGCGGCGCGAGCCCGTCTTCCGCGTCCGGCAGCACTCGCTCGAGCCACGGCTGCCACGGCTGGACACCGGGTGGACGGCCGGGTGCCGGAACGGTGCGGAATTCTGGCGCCGGATGCAGGCGGCCGGATTCAGCGGCAGCCTGCGCGGCGTCACGCAGTGGGCGACACGCCGGCGGCGGGCAGAAACGTCCCGCAGCGCACTTCCGGCCCGCTGCCCGGCGCCGTACAGGCGACAGGACCGGACATCCGAGTTCCCGTGCCATTTTTCTGGTTCAATACTACACCAACATGAGATACTTGGCGGGACGAAAAGAGGTATTCCATGGCGGACCCACAGTTTTCCGAGGAAGAGCGGCGCACGATCGCCAGCATCTTCTTCACCATCTTCGACAAGCTCTCACTTGAGGAGATGCGCAGTCTCCTGGGCAATCGCATCGGCAAGTCCACGATCAACCGAGACAAGCAGGGTCTGCGCGAGCGCGCAGCGCCATCCTCGGCCTCTGCCGCGGCCTATGCCGCCGCCCTGGGATACGGCGACACGCTCAAGCCCGACGATTCGAACTTCATGCGCATGGTCGTCGACCGGGCAGTCAGCGCACGGCGCAGCTTCTTCGATGCCCAGCCGCTTCTGAGGCGCTTTACATCCGCCCGCCATCCCTATCCCGCGAAGACGATGGCGCGGTTGTTCCGGGCCATCGACGAGCGCCGATGGGACAGCGTGATCGACATCATCGAGACCTTCCGCGAAGGCGACACCGCGGACAAGCATGCATCCGTCGCGCCCTACTTCGAGTTTTACCTCGGCCTTTCCCATCGCAACCTGGGCGACATGACAAACGCGCTCACGCACTTCCGGGCAGCCTACGAAATGATCCCGGAGGGAACCAACGAGGAGCGCGACTTTCTCAGCCATGCCGCCGCCAACTATGCGCTGGCCTTGCAGGACAGCGCGGGGCCACTCCCCGAGCCAAAGGTGCTCGATCACCTTCTCTCGCTGGCCGTTGGCTGCATGCCCGAAAACTTCCCGGACGTCCTCGTCAATGCATTCGTCGTGGCCTCGCGAATGCCGAACGAGTATCTCGGGGTCACCGCCGAACGGATCGCCTCCAAGGTTCGCACGATGCGGGAAGCGGATGAAATCGAGCGGATTCGTGCCACTTTTATGGAACAAATCGAGTTGAGGGACCTTCGCGATGATGATATGTTCCAATACGTCATCGCCGCTCTCGACGAGCAGGTCGCAAAGGTCAAAGGAGCTTAGACAATGATGGACATTGTGCAGGGCTACCCGGTGCCTGGCAACTGGCGCCAGCCCCTCGAAGAGCAAGAGAAGGAAAAGGGCAAATAGGCCCCGCACCCGACCCTGGTGCGGGGACCGATCGGCACGCTGGCGCTCGTGGCAAGGCTCGTCCGGGCCAGGGGATTCCCATCCCACGACAGAAGCGGTGGTATCATACGATCACCGACCTCTTCTCGTCCAAGGCTTCTCCAGCCCCGGAGAAGGGTCCCGGTCCAAACCAGGGCTCACGCGTCGCCTTCATCGCGACGGTGCTGGCCGCAATCCTCTCGGGCGGCCTCATCGGCTATGGCCTCGCCCGCTCGGCTGACTGGGCCTGGAAAGCGGGCCTCGCTGGCATCGTGGTGTCGGTTCTGCTGGGCTTCCTGCTGACAAGGTCGCTTGAGAAACGCCTTTGGGCTCTCTTCTTCGCCTTCATGGCGGGAGCCGCCGGCTCATTGGCGGCACCGGTCTACAGCTTCGCCATCGTGGGCCAGATCGGCAATCCGACGACCGGAACAGGCGTGGCCGGAGATGGCACCCTTTCTTCGGGCGGCAGCATACTCGGCACGGTGATGTGGTTTGCCGGCGCACTGATCGCCGCGCGGCTGGCCTACCTCGAACGACGCCGGTAAGCACTCTCCCCGACCACGACAGCCCTTGGGGCTCGATCGGGCTTGTGGTGACAGGCCAGGCGGGCTTCGTCCAGAGAAGGCGCTCCGGGATCTTCTGGCTGAGGGCTGTGAGATCGAGGTCGTCTGCAAGGGCGGCACCGAGAAGCGCACAACAGATGGTGCGGGAGCTGGGTCACATTCGGGCCGTCCTGCAGAATGGCCGTTCGAGCAAGGTTTCGGTCACCAGGCGGACCCTGTTCAAGCAGCGCGAATTCAAGACGGTCGTCGGTCTCTTGAGTTTCCTCGTGGATATGGGCTTCAGGACGGCCCGCATCCCCGGGGCGCAGGTGGCGGGTCTGCCCCCCAGATCTTACCGAATAGGGGAAGATTGCACCGCATGATTGCTGAGATGAGGGGATTTACCGAATACAATAAAATTCTTGTGTTGCCCCTAGGTCGACCACATGTGTTACCGTAAAAGGTAACGCGATGTGTGAGGCGGGGACATGACGTCCAAACCCGAGGCGCAGATTTTGACCGAAGTCGGTCAGCGGATCCGTGTGCGGCGTGCGGCGGAGGGGCTCAATCTGGGGCAACTCGCCCGCCTGACCGGGATCAGCGGCCCAGCCCTGTCACTCATCGAGACAGGCAAGCGGGACGCCCGCCTGACGACCCTTGCCCGCATCGCCGCCGCCTTGCGCGTCCCGCTGGAGGCCCTGTTGGCGGATGGGACGCGGGAGCGGGAGACTGCCCGCCCGCCCGTCGGTGAGGGCTACGATCTCAAGGACTTCCTGTGACACGGCGGGTCCCGGTCTGGTTCGACAGGCTCCATCTGGCGGATATCGAGGTCGCAGCCGATGGCGCACTCTCGCTGCGCTATGCCGAGCGCTGGTGCCTCACCGACGGGGCGTTTCCACTCTCCGTCACCATGCCGCTGCGTGCCGAGCCTTATCCGTCCGAGGTCGTCGCGCCCTGGCTCGCGAACCTTCTGCCGGAAGAGGAGCCGCTCCGCATCCTGACCCGCTCGCTGGGGCTCGACCAGGCCGATGTACTGGCCCTGCTGGAACAGATCGGCGGGGATACGGCGGGGGCGCTGTCCTTTGGCACGCCCACGGACCGCGCCCGTTGGGCCTGGCGGTCGCTGACCGACCACTATGGCCGCGACGACCCGGCCGAGGCGCTCGAGCGTCATTTCGAAGATCTCGGGCGGCGACCCTTTCTGGTGGGAGAGGAGGGGGTTCGGCAATCGCTGGCGGGCGGCCAGAAGAAATCCGCCCTTGCGGTGCTGGATGCGCAGGGAAACCCCGTTCTGCGCCTGCCCGGACCGGACGATGTGCTGGCCATTCCCCTGAACGGTGCGCCCTCGACCCTGATCGTGAAGCCGGACAATCCGAACCTGCCGGGCCTGACCGAGAACGAGGTCTGGTGCCTGAGACTGGCCTCTGCCATCGGCATCCCGGCGGCGGAGGCGACGATCCTGCGGGCCTCGGGCCGCAGTGCCATTGCCGTCCTGCGCTATGACCGCAGACTGGGGCGACAGGGACAATTGCAGCGCCTGCATCAGGAGGATTTCGCGCAGGCCAATGGCCTGCCGCCGGGGCGGAAGTACGAGCGCGGCACGCGACCCGGACTCAATCTCGCCACCCTCCTGCGCACGGCACGGCATGTGAGCGTGACAGATGCCCTCGCGCTGCTCGACCAGGTGATCTTCAACATCCTCGTCGCCAACACCGACGCCCATGCCAAGAACTATTCCCTGATCCTGCCGATTGCCGGGCCACCGCGTCTGGCACCGCTCTATGATGTCTCCTCCGTGCTGTCCTGGCCGCATGTCGTGCAGGCCTACGCCCAGAACATCGCCGGAAAGAAGCGGACATCGGAGGGGATCGCGGCGCGCCACTGGGCAGCCATCGCCAAAGAGGTCGGCTATCGCCCGCGGGACGTGCTCAACCGTGTCCAGGACCTGATTGACAGGATCGTCGCGCATCGCGTCGGGGTGACGGAGGAGGTCGCGCGTCTGCCCGGCGCGACCGAAGGGTATGTGGCGCAGACGGCGGAGCTGGTGGACGGCAACGCGCTTCGGATGGCCGGGCGTCTTTACGGTCCAGTGTCGACTTAGTTCATCATTGTCGCGCCCAAGTTGACGAAGGCGAGAAGGGTGGCGTCGATCCCGGTCACCGGCCTTTCACCGAAGGCGCCGGTCTTATCCCACGGCTTCCGTGACGGGGATGCCGAGCGACGCGGTGAAGCCGTTGAGCACGGCGACGCGGACCTGGAACTCGGCGACCTGACGGTCGAAGTCCCGGGGGCCTGATGCGGGAGAGGGCAGAACAGCACTCTCATCCGCGGGCTGGTTGCCGCCTGCCTCTGCCCGATGCGGGCTTGCCTCCAAGAACGGATGTCTGTCCCAGCGTACGTGGAGGGTTCCTTGATCTTGGGCCGCCATCTCCAGCGTGCTGCACAGGCGCAGCCTGTGCTTTCCGTTCTACTACTCGAACCTGATCGAGGGACACACACGCGCCCGCGCGACATCGAACGCGTCCTCGCGGGGGCCGAGCTTGACAACCAAGATGGCCGGTTCTGGCCGCTGCGATCGGTTCGGTTGGTCGGCGTTGTTCTCCTTCATGTTGTCGGTGTCGCCTATGACTCGGAGTCCGCTGATGTGTCCTGCAACAGGTCCTTCATCTGTGCGGCTCGCTGAGCCGCATCGGATGCGATCGGTCCCTTGACGGCATCCGGCACCTGATCGCCGACCGCGAGCCGCGCCCGTTCCAGCGCGAGGTCGAGACGGTCGGTCATGTCGCGCAACAGCTTCAAGGTACGACCCTTGGGCAGGCCTGCGGCGCGACCCTGGGCCTCGAAATGGCGAGGCACGATTTCGTCGATGCCGTAATGGCCATCGATCGACATGGCGAGGCGGTAGCGTTTGCGCTGCAGCCGTCCGGCGTGCACGACCGGGGCAAGGCTCAGGATGTCGTAGAGGGGTGCGAGGCGGAAACGGCCGCGGTGCTGCAATTGCAGGCTGAAGTTCTTGGCGTGACCATCCGAGGCACCGATCAGAAAGAAGAAGATCTGCGCCCGGAAGAACGTCTCTCGATCCTCGATCGGCTGATCGGATTCCCGCAGGAGTTCCATGATCTGGGTGATGCCAGGGCCACCCAGCTTCTGGTATTTCAGAGCCGAAGGATATCCGAGGGACTGGCAGATATCCTCCTGTGGCAGGCGTTTCAGGATGTTGCCCTGCCAGGCCCGGTCGAACCGCTCGACGGACAGTGCCACCTGCTCGGGGAGCATGATCTTTTCGACCTGTGCGGTGGGCAGTCCGATTTCGCGAGCCAGCGTCATGCAGAACAGCTCGTTCTCGACACTGTCGCTCAGGTCGATCTGGTCCGGGCCGGGCAGGATGCCCATGGGTGTCTTGAAGATGTGGCTGGTGGGCGTGATGCCGCGAGGCTTCGCCCATTGACCGTTCACACGCAGATAGGCCGTCTTCTCCTGGGCTCCGGCAATGGAAATCCTGAAATCCTCGTCCTCGCCCTGAGCGAGCGGAGCTGCGGCGAGATTCTTCAGATCGGCAACCATCTCATCCTCCGAGATGGAGCGGTACTGCATGTCCTGCTCGGACGGGGTCTCGTCCACTGGCAGGAACTGGAGCGCGCCGACGCAGTCGCGACCCAGCACCGACAGGAGCGAGAAAGCGTCCTTGCCGGTCGCCCCCACGCGCGCGGCGATCTTCTCGCGCAGCTCTCCCTCTGCGTCCGGCAACAGGTTGTCGAAGGCCGCAATAACGGGCTCGCCCTGCCATTTTGTCTGAGTCAGCGGCAGGGCGCTGGCCACCGGGAACGCTTTGTCGGATGCCTGCCAGGCCGGATCGTAGACAAACGTGATGGCGCCGTCGATCGCGCGCATCAGGGTGCCGACCCTGGTCCGCTCATACCAGACGGCGGTCCGGCTTATGCGTTTGCGGTGACCGGGCCGGGCGTTGCGGGCCATCTCAGGATGGCTCCCTGTCGGTCACGCGGTTCGTCGCCGACAGTTCGGCACCGAGGGCCTCGAGGAGGCGCAGATAGACATCAAGGCTCGCCGAGACGACTCCGTTCTCGATGTCGGAGATCGTGGACTGTGCTGTTCCAGTCATCTCGCCCAGCTGCTTCTGACTCAGTTTGCGTGCCGTGCGGCGTGCACGCAGGACGGCCCCGGCCTGTCGCAGGCTTCGAATGGGGGATGAGGGTGATGTCGGCATGAGTGATTTATAGCTTATAAGCGATATATCGTCAATATAGCCCGTAAGCTATATGGCGATCTGGTTACATTTCGTGGATCCAACGGGGTACCGTCCGGGGGGGGGAAGATCCATGAGCGTCACTCCCTGTTGATGGGTTTTCTGAAGATGGCACGCGGTCACGAGGGTGCCGTTGTCGCCAACGATGGCGTAGGCGCCGAGCCAGGGCTCGATCAGCCGGAGCGAGCGCGCACCCCCGAGACAGGCCTTGGGATCGGGGCCAGCGCGCCGATCGTCGACCTGTCAACCTTGAACTTCAGGTAGCAAATTGCTACCTTTTCAAGATCGACAAGGGAATATCGGATGGCCCAGTCCGTCAAGCTCGCCGACGATGTCATGGCGCAGGTCCGCCGGGAGGCGGAGCTTCACAGCCGGTCGGTCGCAGGTCAGATCACCCACTGGCTGCGGCTCGGACAGGCCATTGAACAGTCCGGCGCCTATGACCATGCCCGCGTGACCGCCGCGCTGGAGGGTCGGCTCGATACGGTCGAGCTTGGCAAAGAGGAAGAGATCGCGTGGATCGACGCCTTCACCGAGAAGATGTCCCGCCCTTCCAGGACCGAACAGGCCTTCTTCGCCAAACGTCAGAGGCTTGGCCGGGGCGTCGGGCTTGATGCTGCCGGAAATCTCGTCCGCGCGGGGGGTGACGCGGCCGGATGAGACCCAGCCTCGTCCTGCTCGCCGGTCCGAACGGGGCTGGAAAGTCCACGCTCTACCAGACCCGGGTCGCGCCGGGCTTTGCAGGTCCGTTCATCAACGCAGACCTCATCCAGCGGGACGACCTCGGGGACGCCTCCATGGAGGCGTCCTACCGGGCGGCGGCCATCGCCGAGGAGCGCCGGACGAAACTGCTTGAGGACCGCAAGAGCTTTGCAACCGAAACCGTCTTTTCCCATCCGTCGAAGCTCGATCTTCTCGCGGCCGCGAGGGAGCGCGGCTATATCATCGTGGTCCTGCATGTCGGCGTAGGCGACCCGGAGCTTTCGGTCGCGCGGGTGAAGGGACGTGCGGCGGAAGGTGGCCATGACGTGCCCGAAGACAAGATCAGGGCCCGCTTCGACCGGGGCCAGCCGCTGATCCGTCAGGCCGTGCTCCAAGCCGATCGTGGCATGGTCTTCGACAACTCGGGCCTCAACGAGCCCCCGCATCTGGTCCTGCTCTTCGCCGGCGGACGTCTGGTTCAGGCAGAGGCCATCCTGCCGAACTGGGTTCTGACCGGCTACACCGACGACCTTCTCATCTGATCCTCTCAATCCATCAGCCGGGCGTTTGCGGTCGAGCTGGCGGCACTTCCGGATTGAAGATGGCCCGGGTGACCGGCACCCGGCTCTCTCCTCCGAGATCACGCGTCAGATGGCGCATACCGCTTCTCGAGCCCGGTGCGCCGGTCCACTCGGACCTCCACCCCATGCAGCCTCAGTACGGTAAGCACCCGGCGAAGGCCCCGGCCTGAGTGGTAGCTCGGAGCGGCTTGCTGGCTCGGCTTCCGGGGCTTGGGAGCTCGTTTCGTTGCCAGACGCTCGAAGCTGTCGAGGATGCGGCCGATGCCGACGTCGTCCGGCTCGAACTTGCTGGCATGGAGGTCCATCATCTCGGCGTGAGCCTCATTCGGATCGGCGCGAGCCTCGAGGAACTCGGCATAGCCGGGGGGCGGCCAACACGGCCTCCAGCCTGTGTGTAAAAAAGAGGGACGTGCGCGTCAGATAGATAGGACGAAGGGCGGCATGAACACCAAGCTGCATGCCGTCGCCGATGCGAAGGGCGGCCAATCGGGTTCTTCATGGCGGCCGGCCCGGTCAGCGACTACACTGGGGCCGCCGCCCTGCCGGGTAGCCTGCCGAAGGCCGACTGGATTTCGGCCGACAGGGGCTACGACGCGGACTGGCTGCGAGATGCGTTGAAAGACAAGGGGATGAAGGTCTGCATCCCGGGCAGGAAGACCCGCAGGAAGCCAGTGAGATACGACAGGCGGAGGTACAAGCGCCGCAACCGCATCGAGATCATGTTCGGGCGCCTCAAGGACTGGAGGCGCGTCGCTACCCGATACGACCGATTCCCGGAAACCTTCTTCTCTGCTATTGCCCTCGCAGCCATCGTCTTGTTCTGGCTCTGAAACTCAATGAGTCTGCAGCCTTGGGTCCAGCTACGGAGACGGTATTATCTGCCCTGCCCGAAATCAGACCGAACCAGCATCACCTAGTTACAGGGATTACGAAGCTGGCAGGATACTCGCGGTGCTTGTCCGTGATGGCATCCACAATGCCAAAATCAAGGAAGACGGCGCTTGCTACGATCTTTCCACCCATCGTGCTGGGAATAGCACCGATGGCCTCCTTGCCGCGAGCTGTCTTACAAGTGTACTGCAGAGGATCGTCGGATCGGCGAACTTGAACCACTGTCGGAATATTGACATTTTGGGTCTGCCGTTTGTTGCGCAGCACGCATGTTCCGGAATCTCCGGTGCTAAATGATAGCGCAACCGGCACATTATCGTCATTAGTCAATGTTGCGCATCCGGACAGGCACAGAGATGCTGAGATGACGAGCAGGATTTTCTGGGGCATTAATATCTAACTCTTGCGTTATCTACGAACATGCGAGGAACCCCTTATGCAACGAATGTAGCAGGGTTCGAGCACACGCGCCAAAAAGCTTAAACCTCGGATGACAGAAAGATCCAAGAGCTTTTTGCCGCATGCTGTTGATTTCCCCGGAGAAGTGACTCGATGGTCTTGATCAGCAGCCATTCCCCACCTTCCTCGCCGACCCACTTGCGCCCGCATTCATCGCTCGGCTAGCGTCCTCCGGCACCACGGGCGGTGGAGTGGCCGGCTTCGCCACCCGCACCCGCTACGCCGGCCACCTCAACCGTGGCGCCAAGACTTGTCATGAACTAAGATTAAACCGGACCACCCCATGGGGGCAGACCAATCACGGCCGACCGGAAAATGCTGGTCTACGCTGGTGAACGAGAGGATCCGGCGGCGACGGTTTACGCGCAATGCCTCTGGATGCCGCCGTGGGCCAGTTACGCAATCTGTCGTGCTCGTCGCACACCGAACGTGCCCGATGATGGGCTCCGAGGCTCGTTGGCAGCCAGATTCTGATGACGACAATCCGTCACATCACCCCCGGATATGGCCGAGCTAACATGGCCTTACCCTCAAGTCGGGATTTGTGGCCGCTTGGGATAGGCCGCAGCTCAGCTGTCCACCACTGTTGCTGCGGCCGACCTTCCTTCTCTCCTGCCAACGCCCATCGCGTCTCTCAGTTCAGGATCGGGTAGACCGCTCCGAACACCATGATCAGGAGCGGCGGTAGAACCAGATGACGCCTGCAGGGAACAACGGCCATGAAGGTGATGGCCAGAAGCGCCACCGCGCCGGCGTTTGCCAGCGCCAGGATCAGCGTCACGAAGGGTGCCCCCGCCGGTTCATGATTGAGGCCTGTTCCCGCCAACGTGAGCACGAAGATCAGATAAGCGGCCTCAACCGCCATGAGGCGGCGCCCCCTTCTGAGGGCGTTCGGCCGTAGCTCATCGAAGCGTGCGGCCCATGCGGGATTCTCGCAAAGGCGACTGTTCTGCTTCTGCCGGCGCAATCCATGCATATAGACCAGGGCCGCCATCACCGCCGAGAGCGAGGGTGACAAGAGGGTAAGGATCAAACCAGGTCTCCGGCTCGTGAGTGGACGCAGGGGTCATGCCAAGCTGCGCCTGGATTGCTCTTTGGCCGCGCCATCAGGGCGAGGGTTGATGAGGGTGATATGCCAGATCGCAGAGTCAATATTTGCCGGAGGGCGAACACGGCAAGGCGGTGTGTTTTACGGTCAGAAGGGCATGCGGGCGCGACCCCGGCATTTCCGGGCACGGCTGCTCTGGTCCCTGCGCGGCGGTCGCCTGCCGGTCTCTCCGAGCCGGTCACGCCGTGCGTGGTCCGATAGGACGCCTGTCTCCGTCCATCCGGGTAACGATCCGCACGCGGGCGAGCTGAGCGCGAGGGCCGTGCCGATCCGACGGCGGTTACCGTTCCGCATCAGGAGCGTGCTCTTCATCCTTGCCCACGAAGGACTTGTCCGCGCCAGGTTCGCGCGTGAGATCCTGGACGGTGGACAGGCAACCTGATCGAGCAGAAACCGCCCGCCGCAGAGACGTCTTTCCCGCAGCCGGCATTACCGGGCCGGGAGGGGCGGCATTTCTCCCCGGCCCGATAATACCGGGTGCGCCGGGATCGGGGACCTTTTCGGGCCGGAACAGGAACTGTCCCAGGCCCGGTCAGATCGGATCAATCAGATCCTGAGATCGTCGGGGGACTTGCCGGCGGCAATCGCCGCCAGGAACCAACGTGGCTTGCGGCCCCGTCCGGACCAGGTGTCGGCGGGATCGAGAGGATTGGCATATTGGGCGGGAACGGCCGACCGCTTGCGGACGGGCGCGCCGCCCACCAGTTCCGCAAGCGTAAATCCCATCTGGCGCGCCCGGCTCTCGAGGTCCTCCAGGGCCTGCCTCCTGCGGCGATCCTCGTGGGTGGCAATGGCCTTTGCGATCTGTACCTGCAGGCTTTTGAGCTCCTTCAGCGACAGATCATTCAACTCGATGGCGGACAATTTTCCGTACTCCCTGACTTGAACGGATTGCCCCCCTGCGTAATGGGCGTCTTGCGGCATGACAATTCCGCTTGTGGCCAAATTGCGGAAAATCTCTCTGGGAGCCTGCCGCATGTCCGCCCGGATTTTCGGGCGACAAACGCGAACGACAGGAAAGTCCTGTGCAACGAGGCTTGTCCGGAAAACAATCCGGAAAATTGTCCGCACTGACCTGCAAATCCGGAAAGGGTTTGCCCCGACCAGAGGAAGATCCTGCGCATCGGGGCCAGGATAGCCCAACACGACGCCTGGGAAAGCATTCGCCCGAACGGATCCGGAAGGGCCTCGGCCTCGCATGAGGCAAGTTCCGCGTTCACGAGGTTCAGGATCTCACCCTTGTCGACCGCGGGAAAACGGGCCGTCGCCGGAGGAAGCCGCACCCGTTCCCCGGGAGGCGCCATCGGCAGCTTCGACAGTGTGGACCGTGAGCGTAGAGTGCGCCGGCGGCCGCCAGCGCGCTGGCAAGTTCCTTCGGCCCGTATCATAGTGGGGTTCGGGTTCAAGGCGCGGAGCAGAGGCGAGGGAGTTCCCATGGACGCAGGGGCGGACAAAGTCAGCGATCTTGCCGTGCCGCTGGACGCTGACGTCTTCCTGCGATCGCTGCTTCGGGAACTGGCCGGGACGCTGGAAAAGGTCGTCGGTCTCGACGAGGCCTCGGGCTATATCAGTATCGTCGGCGGCATCATGGGCGAGCATATGAACGGCGCCTACCGCCGCGCGCTGCAGGTCGAGACGCTGACCCGGGAGCAGATCGGCGAGGTGCTGGTGGATCTCAAGCGGCGCATCGAGGGCGACTTCCACATCCTCGAGGAGCGCGAGGACCGGGTCGTGTTCGGCAACCGGCGATGCCCCTTCCGCGAGCATGTGCTGGGACGACCGTCGCTCTGCATGATGACCTCCAATGTCTTCGGCTCGATTGCCGCCGAGAATCTTGGCTACGCACGGGTCGACATCGAGCAGTCGATCGCGGCAGGCGATGCCGGCTGCCGCGTGACAGTCTATCTGACCCCGAAGGAGATGCCCGAACCCAACGCACGCGAGTATTTCCGGCGGGAGGAATGATGGCGGCAGGGGTCGAGCAGTCGCTTCTGGATTTTTTCCAGGAGCCGGTCTTCCTTCTGACGCCGCAGGGCCGGATCATGCGTGTCAACGCGGCCGGCGTCCGGCTGGTCGGCGGCGACCCCACCGGGGAGCATCTGGGGTCCCGTCTCGAGACGTCCCCCGAGGAGCTTCGGGCCTGGCTGCGGTGCTGTTCGGGAACGTCGAGTCCCGTGGCAGGCCAATGGCTGTTTCGTCAGCCGGACGGCGCGGCCCGGCGCCTGCGGGTGCATGGCGCGCGGTTGCGCGAGGCGGATGGGCAGGTCCTGATCGCCGCGCGCTGCACGGTGCCGGAAGCGGACCGTTTCTCGTTGCTGAAGAAGGAGGTCGCTCAGCTGAACGCCGAGGCGCATGCGCGCCGTCAGCGCCAGGCACTTCTGGAAGAGGCGCTGCACCGCAACACGATCCTGCTGCGCGAGCTCAACCATCGGGTGAAGAACAATATCCAGCTCATGGTCGGGCTCTTCTCGGCCGCCATCCGCGAGACCGGATCCCGCGAGGTGAGGGACGCGCTTCAGGCCGCCAACCAACGCCTCCTTTCCGTCAGCGCGGCTCAGGCGCTGATGTACGAGACGCAGCAGATAGCGACGGTCTCATCCGCCGCCTTCCTGCAGGCTCTGGCGCACGCATTCTCGGCGTCGTTCGGCCCGGAGGTGCGCCTCGAGGTTTCGGCGACCGAAGGACAGCTGACCAGTGACGCAACCTTCCCGCTGGCGCTGATCCTGAACGAGCTGGTGACGAACGCGGTCAAGCACGGGCTTTGCGGGCGGGAAGGTGTGGTGCGCATTGCACTAAAACGACAGGGCGACGAGTTCACGCTGATCGTGCAGGATGACGGCCCCGGCATCGCCACGGCCACGCCGGAGCGCCGTTCCTCGGGGCTCGGCCTCGTGAAGGGACTGTGTCGCCAACTGGGCGCCGAACTGAGGGTGGAAAACCGGAACGGGACGTGCATCACCGTGAGATTTACCGACAGCTGCGACGGGACCTGTCGATGACCCTTCAAAGCTTCGCCCCGCCTTCGGGCCCCAGGGACGCTGACAAGACAGCGGCGTCGGAAGAGGTCGTCGCCGGGCCGAAGCCGCTTGCGCGCATCCTCGTGGTCGAGGATGAGTGGCTGGTCGCTTGCGACATCGAGGCGGCGCTCGAAGCCGAGGGGCTGGACGTCGTCGGAATCGCCTCCAGTGCGGACGAGGCGGTCGGCATGGCCGAGGTTCACGGGCCTGATCTGGTGCTGATGGACATCCGGATCCGAGGCCGCCGCGACGGTATCGACGCAGCCCTCGAGATCAGCCGTCGCTTTGGTCTGCGGTGCCTCTTCGTGTCCGCCAATCACGACCCCGGCATGCGGGAGCGCGCGCAGGCCGCCCTCCCGCTGGGATGGGTGCCGAAGCCCTTCTCGGCCCCGCAACTCGTTTCAGCGGTCGGGAACGCGCTGCAAAGCCTTCGATCCTGAGAAGCCTCCCCTTTTCGGAGCGGCCACAGTAATCCGGCCACGGATTCCATGAGCATCCGGCCAGCCATTCCACGGCGATCCGGCCACCCTCATGGCCAGGTTCGGCGGGCGCGCCACGGCCGTGTCCTGCCGCGCCCGGCCGTCAGTCCCAGCGTTCGACCTGCAGATCCGCGACCTTGCGGCATTCCGAAAGCCGTCCGGCCACCAGGATCAGCCCCTGCGAGCGGGCATGGCCGGCCACCATCGCATCCAGGAGGCTGATGTGCTTCCGGCGCCGCAGGAGTTCAAGGCGGATGTCGTGACCATGCCGGGCCGCCAGCAGATCGAACTCCAGCACGTCCAGTTCGATGGGGGCTGCGGGAGAGAAACGCAGATCCCGCAGCCGTGTCATTCCCCAGACGGCCAGCCGGCAAGTGACGGCGCGAAGATGGTCCGGAAGCGGCGCTTGCGCAATATGACCATGAGATCAGGACGCCGTTCTTTCGCGAGCCCGACGCCCGCAGGCGGTCATGTTCCTCGCCGGGGCGGCAACCGGCACCGATGTCTCAGGTCCCGGATGTCGCCGCAATCACCTCGCACCCCCTTTCGGAGGCAAGGCCGCTCAACTCCCGCAGATGGCGGTGGAGGGCTTTCTCCGTCATGAACGTCTCCCAGGCGTAGCGATCGCGCTCCAGCCCCGGAGCGGGATGCGCGGACCAGAGCAGGACGAGCCAGGGCCACCCCTTGAAAGGCGGGGCATATACCGCGACACTGATGCCCGCATCGGGCCTCAGCGCCATGCCCGAGGCCTTGCGGGCAACCGCGCTGTCCGGGCCGCGCCGGAAGTCGAGCGCCCCTTGTGTGACGGGGCACGGCTTGTCCAGTTGTTTGAGGACATTCTCGCGCTCCTCGCGCGTCTCGCAGATCCATGTCTTCCAGCGCAGGCCGGGCGCACCTGACATGAGGGCGGGGACCTTCCCCATGACCACATCGGGCATGTTGGGCAGGTAGGCCTTGTAGACGGCGATGGGCATCCAGCTCCGGATCGGAGCGTTGAAAAGGTGATCCTTGGTGACCATGGGTGATGTTCCTTGGGATGTGGTGTGCCATCGGCTGATGGCCGGTTGCGGATTGCCCGGAGCGACCGCCGAGCGGCCGGTGACGGAAAGGGGGAGGCTTCGATCCCCCCCTTCGCCAGGCGATGGGACGATGCCGCTCAGTAGATCCGGTGGATCATGTGCTCCTGCTGCAGACCGTCCCGGCTGTAGACCAGCAAGGGCTGCCTGCAGGTGGACGGCCTGAGCGTGCGATCGAACATGTGCTGGTCGAGGAGGAGACGGAACGGCGTGCGGGTCAGGTCGTCGAACCAGATCGTGGCAACCGGACGGTCGTGCCAGAGTCCGGTTTCGATCTCGACATGATGGGCGGTCGCCATCTCCGGCAGGAAGCCGCGCTGGCAGTCAGGAACCAGCAGGCGCCAGGCCCCGGCGTTCCCGCTCATGGCAAACAGCCCGTGGCGGGCATGGATGGAATCCCAGTAGCAGGTCTGCTTGATCCGCATTCCATCGTTGATGACGGCATATGCCATTTCTTTCCTCCGTCGCGGGACGATCCCGCCGTGCCCTGAAGATCTCTCGCCAAGGGGCGATCCGTCAGTGGGGGGACACCTGAGGAGGAGGGCAGGCGCGCCCTCGCCCATGGCCCGACGGCACCCATAGGGGTGAGAAGGGTGCGCGCGGATTTCTTCAGGGCCGCAGGCTGACCGGCGCCGGCATCGATGGCCCCTGACGGCTGTGATCGACTGACCGGGATCCCGGCGCGGTGATGCTTCGCGAGGTGCTGGAGAGGCGCATCACGGGACGATGTGCGTCGCGACCGGGGGCTGCGATGGAACTGGTCCGTGCCGAAATCGCAGGCCGTCGAGCGCAGGCACGAGGGTGGCGCCGCTGGTCATGACAGATCCGAACATCGCCCGTCGCTGGACGCTTTGCTCCCGGAAGGCCGGCAGCCGGGGTTCACCTCGGCCGCAGCCCGCCATGTGCAGGAAGAGCCGGCCGGATGCGCGGGTTTGACAGGAAAGGGCAACGCCGGATAGCCTGAACATCCAGTTGCGCGGGGCGCGCGCGCGGTGCCTGCCCCGGTCCTCGAAAGGGCTGTTTTTTCGGGAAGTCCGAGATGAAACTCCTTCTTGCCGGTGTCCTGCCGCATGTGAGTGCCCTGGCGATTTTCGCCGTGTCCGCCTCGGCCCAGGATCTGGACATCCAGCGGGACGCGACATTGCTCATTGTCGAGACCGCCGAGCGGATTTGCGGCATCACCGAAGACAGCGGATCCAGCTCGGAGCTGAACGTTGAAGGCAAGACGGATGCAACTCTGGGTGTGCTCTCGCGTCGACTTCTCAACCTGGGCATAGAAGGCGGCGCAAACCTCGACGAGCACAGCTACAAGAACGTGCTGCGGGAACAGCTTGCGGATGAGCTGAAGGATTCGCGGCAATGCCGCCAGATCATTTTCGACCAGATGTTCGCAAAGGTGTTCGGTGCCGCTCCGCGCGAGGTCTTGCAGGATCAGACGGACGAGATCCTTGCAGGCGGGCGATTGCCGCATCAACTCGACATCATCGGCCCGAACCAGATGTTTCAGGCCAATCCGGGTGAATCCGTGGCCCTGGGACGCGTTTCACGCATCTTCTCGCTGAACGATGTCCTGAGGAACACCAATCTCGGCCCGCTTGTCCATTACAGCTGGGTCGACATGGCGGCCGGGACATCCGACGGGGGATATACGGGACAGGCCCAGCCGATAAAGGTCGCGGACTGTGCCATGACGCCCTATCGGATCGATGTGGAGGAAAAGACGGCGTCCTTCTTCAACACCTGCGGACCGTGATGAGTCCGGGCGATGTGGACGCGGGCTCCGCGGGCCGGGGCAAGGGCCGCCGGCCGTGGGCGGCCTTCCTGGGCCGGGTGGGGATTGTCCGGGGGCTAGTCCTGCCCGAGGAGCCCCACGTCGGAGCTGAAGGAGCAGTCTGCCGTCTGGCTGCAGGCACGGACCGTCTGGATCACGGACCAGTTGGCATCCTCGTAGGAGGCCGAGCGCGACCGGCAGTCGGCGTCGTCACACTCCCATTGCAGGCCTTCCATGTTGGTCTCGAACGCGGTCCCTCCCTCGCCAGCCCCATAGACGAAATTGAGCCCGGTCATGCTGAAATCCGACCCGATCGTCCCCTGCCCCACGATGACGAGGCGCACGCCGGAGGTCGCGGGTCCCGAGGGATCGGCCAAGACCGCGCCGGATGAGGCGAGCAGGCCGATCGCGATCCAGGCGGGGAGTACGATCCTGTTTTTCATCTGCGGGTGCTCCTGTCGGCCTCAGAACTGCATCTTGTAGGAGACCAGCAGGGTGTCTTCCCGCTCGCGCAGGGAATTTCCGAACTGGTCTTCGCCGTAGTCGTATTTGATGGAGGCCCACTGGACACCGAGGACGGGAGAGTTGGGGCGGCTTGCCTGACGCCAGGAGAAGCCGGCGCGGGCGGCGATATAGGCATCCTCGTTCGAGAAGGGGGTGATCTGCGAGGAGAAGGACCAGTTGTCCGAGGCCCTGTAGCTGAAGCCGATGGATGTGCTCTCGTCGTCGGACCCGTCTTCCGCCTGCACGAGACGGTGGCTCAGGGCATAGCTGTGCCCGGCTGTCGTCTGGTAGGAGGCCACGAGATCGATGGTCCGGTCGTTGTCGTTCAGCGTCACGCTTTCTTCGGTGGAGGGCGCCCGATCGAGCTCCTCGCGGGCGCCGAGGCCGAAGGTCAGCTTTCCGCCCTTCGAGAGGGCAACGGTCTTGCTCAGGCGCGCCTCGACATTGCTGTAATAGTCGCGATCCGGGCGGGAATAATGCTCGCCGCGCAGGAGCAGCGAGAGGCCGTTTTGCCCGCGGTAGGAATGGTCGAAGCCGACATAGGCGTTGGTTTCGTCATCGAGGATGGCGCCGGCATAGTAGCGCGTGACGCTCGTTCCGGTGGTCAGGTTCCCCGAGAAGGACAGATGCGGCACGTACCGATAGCTGGACTTCTCCGAGGAGGTATAAAGGGCCAGACCGTCCTGACGTGTGAGATCGATGCCGGTCTGGATGAAGAGATCCTCGATGTTGGCCAGTTCGATCTGGGAGATGCGCTGGCTGATCTCGTCGACGATATAGATGGAGGTACCTTCGGCGAGGGGGGTGTCGAACCCGCCCTGCACGAAGGAATATCCGCCCTCGAGCGTGCTCTCGCGGGGTCCGGTGGTGACGAAGCCGGTACGGCTTGTGGTCTCGATGTCCCGCACGGGCGAGAAGCCGATCCAGAAGCTGTTGAAGATGGACGAGGGCGTATCGGCTGCGGAGCGGATCGGCTTCTGGGGGTGGGCGACATAGCCTCGGCCGGCATGATAGGCGGTGAGGCTTTTCTCGGGCAGTCGGGTGTTGTTGGCCGCGAGGAAGAGGTTGTTGCCGATGCTCAGGCGGGCGGCCGCTTCGGTGAGGGCAAGGGGCGCGCGCGCCGAGGGCAGGATCCAGGAGAGCAGCTGCGCGGCGGCGGCTTTTCCGGTCCATTCATCTCCCTCGAGGAAGATGAAGCCGCGGGTGGTCCGGGCCAGGGAGGCGCCCTCGGCATTGCTGTTCAGCGTCTGGCTGAACCTGTAGATCCCTCCGATGGCGCGCTTGTCCACCGACTCGTGGCGCTCCACGGAATTCTGTCCCGAGCGCTCCTCGCTGGCCACATAGCCCGAGTTGGGCACTGCGAGGGAGAGGCCCACGATTTCCTCGCCGCCGGCGACACCGCGCTGGAAGCCCTCCGCCTTCAGGGCGTTGTGGGTCTCGGCGGAGATTTCGGCTCCGACATCCTCGCCGAAGATGAAGGCCCCCGGGATGAGGGTGTCAGGGTTAATGCTGTCGGGGTCGATCTCGACGGACGGTGTGTAGGTGCAGTAGCTTTCCGGCTCAGCTCCGGGGAAGAAGCACCCGCCCGTGACCGTCAGGTCGAGCTGGAAACCATAGATGTCGATCGCCTCCCGGCGCGTGACCTTGACTTCGCGGCGCCGGTCGACCGTGCGGGCCTGGAAATACCAGCCCGTCTGCTCGCGGGTGTAGAGCCCGCCGCCGGCCCGTTCGTGGAGCGACTGCCGGATCGGATGGGTGCCGGAGATCTCGAAGTCCCAGTCGCGGGAAGCGCCCGACAGCGACAGGGCCTCGAGGGTCGGGCCCTGGCCATAGTTCAGGGTCTCGCCATTGAGCACGAAACGGGTTGTCAGGGGGACGACCCGGCCGGAGGGTGCGGCGGTCGGGGCGGTCATCGGACGCCGGTCCTCGGCGCCGGGGCTACCTTCAAGCAGCACGGCCTTGTCGTCGGCCTGAACCGCGGCCGCGGCCAGCGCCAGTACGGAGGCCGAGAGGGTCAGCCTGAGGCTACGAAGGCGCATACAGTCTCATCCTTGTCCGTTCCCGCGACAGGCGGCCGCGGGCAGAAGTCATCGCCCGGGAAGGGGCATCCCGCACCTGGGGGGATGCGGGATGCCCTGGCTATGTGCCGAAGATCAGCGACGACGGCCTTCCTCAGCCAGAATCAGGATCTCGGATTCGTAGGCATCCGAGCGACCGTCGAAGTCGGTTTCCAGCACGAGCCGGTTGCGCGAGCCGGTGGCCGCCGAGCTGGCGGTGGTGGCGCCCTGGGTCGAGGCCGCGGTGGCCGCGGCGCTGTCACCTTTCGAGGCCGCTACGCTGAGCGACATCAGCGGGCCCTGCCCGGTGTGGATCACGCCGGTCGCGGTCCCGGTGACGGTGACATCGGTATCGGTCGTCGAGGTGGTCAGATTGATGTCGTGGTCGTGGCTTCCGACCGGCTGCCCGAAAACAGACCCGACCGAAGCCGATCCGGTTTCGCCGACGATCGAGATGGTCTGGCCGCCGACGGTGCCGCCAGCGACGACATCAAGGGTCACCGTCTCGGCCACCGGCGGGGCGAAGCTCGCGCTCAGCGCCACGGCCACGGCATCCGCCGACGCGGCGACGGGGGCGAGGCCCATGGCTGCGCCCAGAAGAACGCCTTTTGTGTATTTCGTCATAATCATGCTCCCAATATCGGAACCCTGCAAATGCATGGGCAAAATCTACCTTCAAGCCATACTCATGGCATCGGCAACAGCAATTCTCCAATAAATCCAAAAGATCTCCAAAACTTCATGAGTATTGGGCCGACGCGGAGTCATTAATACCATTGAGAATTTCGAGACGGAACGATCACCACAAGATAAAACCTGAGGTCATGGGCTTTCAACGCAGGCATTGGAAGAATCGGACAACCCATACTTTTTTCCTCGCCAGTTCGCGCATAAGCAGATTCTGGCTCCATCTTATATCGTTAAAAGCGAGGCGTTCAAAATGAAAATTCTGCCCGATGCTCCGGAAGAGATATCATTCAGCGCGGCGTGGGACGGGAACAGCCTGCGGGCCGGAACTTGGCAGGCACCCGCCCTGCGTCGGTCGATGCCAGGAACACCCCTCGAGATTCGGCAAAAGGTCCGGTGGGCATTCTCGCGAGGGCAACGCCGGTCTGGCCGGGTCGTTCGATCGCCCTCGAGACAAGCCGACCGATACTTTCGATAAGAAGCGCGCAGGGATGCCGATATCGAAGCGCATTTCGATACGGCAACAGGAGACGAAACCCATGAGTGACACGCCAAAAGTCGGTCATTCCGGTTCGCAAGAGCAACGCCTTTCATACCGGGCGCAGATTGATCATCCGGGGGAAGTGACCTCTAGTCATTCCGATAATGGCGCCGCCACGGCTCGATGTCCGACTCGAATGGCGAGATGATCTCAAGCGAAATCGGGCAATAGCGTACCAGTGTTTCTGCAGTTCCTCCGGAATGTTCCCTGTTTCCGGCAGCCCGGCCGAATTCTCGTCGCGCTGATCGCGACAGGCCTGCTGATGGCCGCCTGTTCCCCCGATGCCCTGCCCCTGATGGCGGCCCGCACGCCCGAATTCGCAACGGAATATCGGCTCGTGTCGGACCAGCAGCGCTGGATCGGGGCCCCCGCCGGCGGCGTCACCCTCGAGCGCCGGACGCGGACCGGCCCGGAACAGCTCATTGCGCTGCCCAACCATACCGTCACGGCGGGCGACAATTACATTCTCGCCAAGGCACGTGAGGATCTCGGGGGCGGCCGGCGGTTCTCGACGGCGATCTTTTCCGGCCAGATCGGCCCGTCGACCCTTCCCTTCCGCAAGCTCGAAGAGGCGCAGCTGCGCAGCCGCCATGACGGGCTGGGTCCCCTGGTCTGGAGCGAAGTACGCCAGGGCAGCCTCTACTGCGTCCTGGCCTTCCGGCGGACGGACACCGCGGTGCGGATGCTGCCGGGCCGGGCCCGCAGCATCGACCTCATGATGCGCAACTGCGTGACGGGAGATCTCGAGACAGCCCTCGCCCCGATCGGAGATGCAAGCCTTCTGGGCTCCCCAGTCGGGGACGGGAGGGGCGATGCCAGAGCAGGCCTCATGCTCTCCCCCCTGGCGGGGCCCAAGCCATGACCCCCCTCCTCCGGGGCTCCCTTCACAGGCCGATGACCGTCGGCCCCAGCCTCACGGACCGGGGTTCGCACGAGGCCTCCGCAAGCCGGATATGTGCATGCACGCTCCTCCCGCTTCCCTGAGAGGACACAGGCTCCTGCGGGGCCTGCTGATCCTCGCCACCGCCCTCGGCATGCTGCCCCTGGTGGTGTTGCTGAGCGTTCCCTCCGATACGCTCGCCCAGGGGCTGTTCGGCATCACCACGATCCTGATCGTGGCGCTTCTGAAGCCTTTCACCTGGCGCTCCACGCCGCTCCGCTTCCTGATGCTGGCGACCGCCGGCATGGTCGTGATGCGCTACTGGATGTGGCGGCTGTTCGAGACCCTGCCCTCCTGGGAGACGCCCCTGTCGCTGACGGCGGCCGGGATGCTCTTTGCGGTCGAGACCTATGCGATCGCGCTCTTCTTTCTCAATGCCTTCCTGCTTGCGGATCCGCTGAAGCGGGGCCTGCCCGAACAGGTGCCGTCCGAGCGGCTGCCCACGGTCGACATCCTCGTGCCCTCCTACAACGAGCCCGTCGATCTGCTTGCGGTGACGCTCGCCGCGGCCCGGAACATCCGTTACCCGCCGCATCTGCTCAGGGTCGTGCTCTGCGATGATGGCGGCACCGACCAGAAATGCGCCTCCTCCGACCCCGAAGTGGCCCGTGCCGCCCAGGAGCGGCGCCGGGTCCTGCAGGCGCTTTGCGAGCGGCTGGGGGTGAGCTATCTCACCCGCGAGCGCAATGTGAGCGCCAAGGCCGGCAATCTGAATGCGGCCCTCGAGCGAACCGGGGGGGAGTTCGTGGCGGTCTTCGATGCCGACCACATTCCCTCGAGCGACTTCCTGGCCCGCACCGTGGGCTTCCTGGTCAAGGATCCCAGGCTCTTTCTGGTCCAGACGCCGCATTTCTTCATCAACAGGGATCCGATCCAGCGCAACCTCGGCCTGCCGGCCTCCTGCCCGGCCGAGAACGAGATGTTCTATGCGCTCATCCAGCGCGGCCTCGACCGCTGGGACGGGGCCTTCTTCTGCGGCTCGGCGGCCCTTCTGCGCCGTACGGCGCTCGAGGAGGTGGGGGGCTTTTCCGGCAAGACCATCACCGAGGATGCCGAGACCGCGCTCGACATCCATGCGCGGGGCTGGAACAGCCTCTATGTCGACCGGGCCCTGATCGCGGGGCTGCAGCCCGAGACCTTTTCCTCCTTCATCCGGCAGCGGGGCCGCTGGGCGGTCGGGATGATGCAGATCCTGCGGCTGAAGAACCCGATCTTCCGCCCCGGCCTGAGCCTCGCGCAGCGGCTGTGCTACTACAATTCGATCAGCTACTGGTTCTTCCCGCTGGTCCGGCTCGTCTTCCTGCTCTCGCCGCTGCTCTATCTCTTCTTCGGGTTGCAGATCTTCGTCGCCACCTTCGAGGAGGCCCTCGTCTACACGCTGACCTATCTGGTGGTCAGCTTCCTCGTGCAGAACGCGCTCTTTGCGCGCGTGCGCTGGCCGCTGATCTCGGAGATCTACGAGATTGCCCAGACCCCCTATCTGCTGCGCGCCACGCTGGGGGCCCTGCTGCGCCCGAAAGGGTTCCGCTTCGAGGTGACGGCCAAGGACGAGACCGTGGCCGACAGTTTCCTCTCCCCGATCTACAGGCCTCTTCTGGCCCTTTTCCTGCTGATGGCCGCGGGGGTCGCCGCGGCGGGGCTGCGCTGGTTCCTCCTGCCCGACGACCGCCAGGTGGTGCTGCTCGTGGGAGGCTGGGCGCTCTTCAACTTCCTGATCACCGGGCTCAGCCTGCGCGCGGTCGTCGAGCAGCGCCAGCGCCGTGTGGCGCCCAGGGTCGATCTGAACGTGAAGGCGCTCCTGGTGCCGGGCGAAGGCGAGACCTCTCTCGAGGTCGAGGTGGTGGATGCCTCGACCTATGGCGCCCGCCTGCGCCTGGCCGACGCCGCCCGCCCGGGGCTGCGCCTCACGACCGGACAGGCTGTGGCCTTCAAACCGGAGATCGCGCTCCTGCCGCAGGTCAGCCGCATGATCCGGTGCGAGCTGCGCTCGCTTCAGCACGAGGGCCCCGACCTGTTTCTCGGGCTGCGTTTCCTGCCGGACCAGGACCCGGCCGCCCGGGAAACGGTGGCCTGCCTTGTCTTCTCCGATTCGAGGATCTGGGACCGGATGCGCCGCAGGAGCTTCTCGGGACGTGGGCTCCTGTCGGGACTGGGGTTCGTCGCCTGGCGTGCGGCAACAACCATTCCGCGCACCGCCTACGACCTGGTCCGATTGTCCCGGACGGTCCCCGAGGAGGAGACGGGCAAGGACGAAAGTCCCGCGCCCCATATCCTGGCCTTCGGCGGAGAACTGGCCGCACCGGTCCTTCCTGTGCCGGACATGGGCCGGAAAGCGCGTGGCGGGCGCAAACGGCTGGCCGAGGGCCTGTCGGGTCCGGACCTGGAACCTGCCGGCGAAAGCCCGGCCGCTGGCTGGACCGGAGGATGAGCGTCATGCGCCTGGCAACGGCGGGATGTCTCGCCTTCTCCCTGATGCTGGCCGACGGGGCGGGCGCGCAGGTGATCCGGTTCGAGGGCGGGGACGCCAGCCCTGCCAGCCCGGCAGGCCGTCCGCTCGCGGAGGAGGCCGGGGCGGTGGATGTGGCCCTGCGCCAGAGACAGGAGGCCACCGGCGCGGCGGGGGATCGGGCCGAGCCGTCCGCACCCCGGCCCGCAGCCCTGGCTCCCCTCATTCCGCAGGAGCCCGCAAGGATCGGCACCAGCATCCTGCGCCAGCAGGGCACGCAGGGCCGGCTCGAGTTCGAGGTCTTCGCGGCCGACCCCGGTGGAGCGGCCTCGCTCATCCTGGCCTACCGCAACAGCATTGCCGTCCTGCCCGAGGCCTCCTCCATCACCCTGTCGGTCAATGGCCGTGACGTGGCCCGCTTCGCACCCCGGGGCTTCGACGGCTTTGTCCGCGAGACGATCCCGATCCCGCCAGGCCTTCTCATCCAGGGACTGAACCGGATCGTGCTGGAGCCGCAGCTCACCCACCGGATCTATTGCAGCACAGAAGCCTGGTTCCAGCTCTGGAGCGACTGGAACCTGTCCCTGAGCGGTCTGGCCGTGTCTCAAGGAGCCGACCGGCCGGTTCTGCCGGACGAATTCCGCGCCGCGCTGCGGGCGATGGAGGGCCGCGCGCAACCGCTCGTGATCCGCAGGGACAGCACCACGCTCATCGACGAGAAGGCCACGCTCGCCCGTCTCGTCGGCCATCTCGGGGCTGCCGCCGGCGGCAGCCTGCCTCCGGTCGAACCGCAGCACACCCATGGGCTGCACCGAAAGCCCCCTTCTCCGGCGCGCGTGACCTTCCTCGCCTCCGATCGAAACCATGTCGGTTTCCGGCGCGGTGGCGACGGCGCCGCGGTGCTGGTGATCGAATATCCCCCGGGGCAGCTTGCGGATCTGGACGGGCTCGCCCTTCTCCTGCCGCCCGAACCCGCCGTCGGTGATCCGCTCCCCATGCTCACGCCCGGGCGGGTCCAGACGCTCTCCAGCCTCGGTTTCGAGCCGTTCGGCAGTTCCGCAACCCACTCCGCCCGCACGATCCGCTTCCGCCTTCCGCAGGACTGGCTCATCCTGACCAACGAGCCGGCGACGCTGACGCTCGTCCATGCGGCCATGCCGGGACTGGTCCCCGGCTCGCAGATGGTGGTCCGGGTCAATGGCGAGGCGATCCGCCTGATCCGTCTGGACGGCTCGGTCCCGGCACGGGACGATCCGCTGGAGATCCGCTTCGAGGGCCGCAGGCTCCGGCCCGGCATCAACAGCCTTGATTTCCAGGTGGTTCTCCCGAGCCGGTTCCCGGACCGGCCCTGTCCGCCCGACACCATGGAACGCTTCCGGATCAGTCCGACCTCCACCCTGCATGTTCCGGCCTCGCCGCGCATGATCCTGCCCGACCTGGGGCGCGATCTCGCCCGGGTGGAGCGGATGGAGTTCCGCATCTCCGGCGACGGGCTGGGGCTCCAGGCGGCCCTCGGGGCCATGCTGGCCGGGAAAGCCCCGCCCGGGCCGGGACCGGCGGGGAGCATCGAACTGCATGTGGTCGATCTCGAACATCTTCCCCTCTTCCTGCAGGAGCGCCCGGGGCTTTCGGGTCTGTCCGTCGGAGCGGTGCTGCGGCCACTGCGCGGGCAGGCAGGAGGGCCCGGAGACGGCAGCGAAGAACGGCGCCGGCTCCCTCTCGGTACCCGGGAAGCGCTGCGCTGGCTGCAGCTGGCCTTCGGACCGGGGCAGGGGCCGCTGGAAGACTGGCTTCGGGGCCGACAGGGGACTGCGCTGCTGGCCTCGGCGGGGGGGACGGATCCGCGCCGCATCTGGCTTGTGCTTGGCCCCGATGCCAATCCGCGCCAGATCGCCGGCGCGCTTCGGGCCGCCCTCACGACGCCCAACGGGCCGCGCGGCGAGGTGGCCCTGCTGGGACGTGACGGCCGGTGGCAGAGCTGGGGCTCCGACCATGCCTGGCCCCGGCTGCTCGAACCGGTCAGCCTTGCCAACCTGCGCGCCCTCGTCGCAGCCTATGTATCCTGGGCGCCGGGCCTTCTCGTGGTTGCGGGGCTGTCCGTTTCCTGGATCGTGGCCATCGGAGCATGGCTGGCCATCCGGACGGGCCGGAAGAGGAGACACGTATGAAACGCAGGCACTTCATGGCGTCTCTGCTCGGCACCCTCGCGGCAGGACGGGCTTTCGGCGGCTTCGCACAGGAGGGAGCCGCCTTCGTCCTGCCCGCCGATCATCCGCTGCAGCCGGCCTGGCAAGCCTGGAAAAGCCTCTGCCTGCAGGAGGACGGCCGGATCGTCGATGCGCCCCAAAGCGGGGCCAGCCATTCCGAAGGCCAGGGCTACGGCCTGCGGCTGGCCGTGGCCTTCGGGGACGAGGAGGCGTTCCGCAGGATCTTTGAATGGAGCGAAAGCCATCTGGCCCTGCGCGAGGACGGGCTGCTGAGCTGGCGCTACCTGCCCGAAGCCGGCGATCCGGTTCCGGACCGCAACAATGCCTCCGACGGCGACCTCTTCTACGGCTGGGCGCTGATCCAGGGCGCGGTGGCCTGGAACGAGCCCCTCTTCGCCGACCGGGCCCGGATGATCGGCACGGCGCTCGCGCGCAGCTGCCTGGCCGATCATCCCGACGGCTCGGGACGCCGGTATCTTCTGCCGGCCGCCTATGGGTTCACCAGCGACAGGGCCATCACGCTCAACCTGTCCTACTGCATGCCCCGCGCGATGCGCGAACTGGGCGCCTTCGCCGAAGCACCCGCCCTCGTCACGGCGGCGCAGGACGGTCTCGACCTGATGAACGGGATCGCCGGATCAGGCCTTCTGCCCGACTGGCTGCAGCTGACGCCCGAGGGGCGCACTTCCGCGCCCGGCCTGTCCGACCAGAGCGGCTACGAGGCGCTGCGCATTCCGCTCTACCTCTGCTGGTCAGGCATGACCGACACGCCCGCCCAGCAGCGGTTCCGCGAGATGCACCGCCAGGCCGCGGCCTGGGATCCGGGCACCGCCACGGTCTTCGATCCGGAGACCGGCCGGATCCGGGAGAGCAGCGACGAGGTCGGCTACCGGGCTCTCGTCGCTCTCAACGACTGTGTCCTGTCACGGACCGCAGGATCCGCCATGCCGGATTTCGACGCCGCCCAGGTCTATTTCCCCGCCACGCTCCATCTGATGGCGCTGGTCGCACAAGCCGAGTTCTTCCCCAAATGCCTGCCCGTCTGATCCCGTCCCGGCTCCGCCGCAGCCTCACGATCCTCCTCCTCGTCCCGGCGCTCGCGCTCCCGGCAGGCGGGTCCCTGGCACAGGCCCCCTCCGAAGAGGATCTGCGCGCGCTGCGCTATTACCGATCGCAGAACGACACGCCCTCCTACGAAGCGGAGTTGCGGCGCCTTCGGGTACGGTTTCCCGACTGGACGCCCTCGGCCGATCCTCTCGCCGGGCCCGGCGGCCTTGAAGGCCCCTCCCGGGAGATCGACGGGATCTACCAGCTGATCGCCTCCGGCGCCTTCGATGCGGCCGAGGCGCGGATCGGGGAGACCCGCCTGCACTATCCCGACTGGATCCCGCCGCGGGAGATGACGGAGCTGCTCACCCTGTCGCGGGCGCAAGCCTCCTTCGACCGGGCCCTGGTTGCGGCCGACTCCGGGCAGGCGGCGCGGATCGCCGCCGCAATGCCCGCTCTGCTGAGCTGCGAGAGGATCAACAACGCCTGGCGCCTGGCGCAGGCTCAACAGATGGCCGGCGCCACGCAGGAGGCTTTCCGGCTGATGCAGGGGATCGTGCAGAGCTGCGGCAATGGCGAGCATGTGACCGCGACGCTCGAGAAGGCGGATGGCTTTGCCACGCCCGCGCAGATGGCACAGCTTTTCGGCGAGGCGCGGCGGCGGTTTCCGGCGCAGGCCGCACGCTGGGACGAGCTCGAGACCAGGCTGGCCGCCGGCCATGGCCGGTCCCGGCCCGCAAGAGGCCCCGCGGAGCCTGCAACCGCTCCGTCGGCCGGATCCGCCAGGGCCCTTGCGGGGGATCCCTCCTCCGCGGGCGCCGGCACCCCGCCCTCCTCCCGTGTCGTCACCCGTCATCCTGCCCAGTGCCTGGCGGGCACAAGCCCCGCGGTCACCTCCGGCCAGGCCCTCACCCGCGCCTGGTGCGCCTATGACATGCAGCGCCCACTGGAGGCTCTCGCCCTCTTCCGGCGCGCGGCATCCTCGGGCCCGGCCGAACAGAAACGCGATGCCCGGTTCGGAGAGGCCCTCTCGCTGCTCAGGCTCGGCATGGCCGACAGCGCCGCCCGCATCGCCGCCACCACCGAACTGACCCGGCAGCAGCGCCTCGATGTCGAACTCTGGATCCTCGACCAGCGCGGGGTGAGCGCCTATCACCGGGAGGAATACCGGCAGGCCGTCGCCTTCTTCGACGCCTACAGCGCGCTGGCCGGCTTCGAGCGGCGTGATCTGGCGATCCTGCGCGCCTACGCTCTCTTGAACATGGGCAAGCGGAAGGCAGCCCATGCCGCCTTCCAGGCGCTGCATGATGTTCTGGCGTCCGAAGAGACGCGGAACGGCCTGAGGGCGTCCGCCCCCTGACCTGAAAAGGCGCGTCACCGGGGGCGAGCAAGCCCCTGCCAGGGCTCTCACGGAATTTCCGCGGGCGCGCCTTCCTGAAGCAGTCCCGTCCTGCACCGGCAGCCGCCGACCGGAACCATGGCGATGGGCCGCGCCAGAATGTCGCGAAACGACGGCCCAAACGCAGCCTATGATTGCATCGGGACGGCCGCGGGTTCCTCGGCTCCCGGAAAGACGGGAGATGGAGAGGGTCCATCGTGTGAACAGGATTTCAACCGGTGCCGTCGTCAGCAGGCCTCGGGGCGCGCGGGCGGATCGCCGCCACAGGGAAAGCAGCGCGGGACATGGTCCATCCGTACCGAAGAGAGTGCCCCCCCCGCCTTCGGGAAGCCTGCCCGGGGCGCGGGCTGGAGGGAGGGACCAATGCCGCCGCCCATGACATGCCGGCCGGGAATAGCCGGCAACGGTGAGGCCCGGCGGATCGCCGCCTTGCGGCAATACCACATCCTCGACACACTCCCCGACCGGGAATTCGACATCATTACCCGGACCGTGCAGCATGTGTTCAACGTGCCCATGACGGCGATCACCTTCATCGACTCATACCGGCAGTGGTTCAAATCCGAGATCGGCATGGACAGGCGCGAGACCGACCGTGCCAGCAGCTTCTGCAACCGGACGATCGAGGGCTCCGGTCCGATGGCCATCGCCGATGCGCTCGAGGATCCGCACTTCTCCTCGAGCCCGCTGGTCTGCGGCCCCCCCCATATCCGCGCCTATCTCGGCGCCCCGCTGCCGACGCCGGAGGGCCACAATATCGGGGTCCTGTGCATCATGGACCATGTACCGCGCGCCTTCAGCAGCCGTGACGGCGCCCTGCTCACCCATTTCGCCCAGCTGGTCATGGAGCGGCTGGAATTGCGCCGGAGCATTTCGGAGGACATGCTGACCGGGGCCTGCATGCGGCGGGCCTTCGAGGAACAGTTCGCCGCGGCCCTGCACCGCCGACAGGGATCGGGAGACGAGCTGACGCTCGTTCTGTTCGATATCGACGAGTTCAAGGCCTTCAACGACACCTACGGCCATCCCGTCGGTGACCGGATCCTCCGGGCCGTGGGGCGCTGCACCCGCAGCATGATCCGGCCGGGAGACCTTTTCGGCCGCATCGGAGGGGACGAGTTCGCCATCGTCCTGAATGGAACACCCCTGGCCACCGCCGAACGCCGCGTGGAGCGCCTGCGCCAGCGCTTTGCCGCGATCCGCCTTGCGGAGGCACCCGATGCCGCCGTGACCGCCAGTTTCGGCCTGGCCCGCGCCCCGGCCGGCACAACGCCCCAGGAGCTGATGAAGATCACCGATGCCGCGCTCTATGCCGCGAAGGGCCAGGGCAAGAACGCGGTCCACATGAGCACGTTCCTCTTGCCCGGGGGTCCCGGTCCGGGTGAGATGCCGGACTGAGAGCGCCCGGACCTGCCGGGCAGGCCGAAAAGCGGCATCCGTTGCCCCTCACGGCCCGAGGCAGGACGCATTGGCCTCAAACAGCCGGATCACCGATGGACGCTCTTTCCTGCTTCACCTCCCTCGGCCTCGACCGCGCCGTCTACGCGACCGTGGCAACCCTTGCCGGTTTCGTACTGCTCGTCTCCTGGATACTGCGCCAGGACCGTTTCTTCGGCCGCAGGCATTTCCTGGCCTGCCTTTTCGGCATGATCTGGTGGCTCGGCGCCGCATCCCTCGAGCTTGCGACCCCAACGCTTGCCTGCAAGCTTGCCTTCGCATCGGCAGCCTGGCCCGCCATCACCCTCGTGCCGATCTGCTGGTGCCTCTTTCTCGCCCACTACTGCTTCGGACTTGGCGCGCGCCTGCGGCGCACCGAAACCTTCGTCGTCACGGGACTTGTCGGTCTCGCGACGCTCCTGGTCGCGACCAATCCCTGGCACGGGCTGTTCTACCTGCCGGGCACGCGGCTCGGGATGCTCGACGGACGGCCGTCGGCCATCTTCGAGCACGGGCCGCTGTTTCATGCCCTGGCCTCCCTGCTCTACATCTTCCTCTCCTCGGCCGCAGCCATTGCGGCCGCGGCAGCCTTCCGGGCTCCGCGCGCAATGCGGCCAGCCTGGATGATGATGCTCTTCGGCACCCTTGTGCCGCTGGCCGCCAACCTGGCCTACGTGACGCTCGAAACCACCCTCTTCGGCTTCGACCCGACGCCCTTCGCCTTTGCCTTCGTCCTTCTGGTCTTCACCTGGGCCATCTATGCCAACCGGTCCCTCGATCTGACGTCCCAGGCACGCGACCTGATCTTCTTCAACCTCACCGATCCGGTGCTGGTGCTGGATGCCGGGGGGCGGATCGTCGGGATGAACCCGGCGGCGCAGGCGCTGATGCCGGACTTCGCGCCCGGCCAGAGCCCGTCGGACACCGGTCCGCTCGCGCGCCTTCGCCCCCTGCTCGAGGAGAAGGAAGGGGAAGGAAGATGGCAGCGGGTGGAGATCGGGGACCGTATCCTCGAGATCCGGCTGATGCGCATGCGCAAGCCGCTGGGTGGTCGGCAGACCCTTCTCGGCGCCGTGGTTCTGCTGACCGACGTGACCGATCTCCATCGCAATGCGATGCGTCTCGAGCTGGCGCTGGGGCTGGCGCGCAACCAGCTTGCCGAAATCACGCGCCTGCGGGAGATCTCCGAACGTCTCGCACGCTCCGACCCGCTTACGGGTCTCGGCAACCGCCGCGCCCTTGATCTCGTCTTCGAGGCCGCCCTGCCGGAGCATCCTTCGATGGGTCTCGCCCTGCTCGACATCGATCATTTCAAGCAGATCAACGACCGTTTCGGCCATTCCGCGGGAGACCGGGTGCTGCGTCGCTTTGCGGAGGCGGTCACCGAGGTGCTGCCGGAAGGGACACACGCCTTCCGGGTGGGCGGCGAGGAATTCCTGATCCTCTGCCCGGGCTTTGACATGGCCGCAATGGCCGGGCTCGTCGGGCAGGTGGCGCACCAGGTGCAACAGAAGCCGCCCCTGCGCGTGCAGGATCATTCTCCCCTGACCTTCTCCGCCGGGATTGCCGTCCGACCCGAGGACGGCAGCAGTCTTGACCAGCTCTATGCCCAGGCTGACGCCTGCCTCTATGAGGCCAAGCGGAGCGGACGCAACCGCTTCATTCCTTCTCCCGAACGCCCGGCCCTGGATGGGGCGGGGCCCCTCCGGGACGGATCCCGCGATCCTGCCGGAGAAGATGTCCTCGCGCGGCACCTGTCGGACCGGCAGTCGCGCATGGCTGTCCTGATGCGCGAGCTGATGCGGGCCACGGGCTCCGAGGTGGATGGCGCCATCGACCGGGCGCTTGCGGTCATGGGGGCGCAATGCGGAGCGGACCGGGCCTATGTGTTCCGGATCGAGGAGGGCATGTATCTCAGCAACACGCATGAATGGTGCCGCGACGGCATCAGGCCCGAACGTCCCTCGCTGCAGCGGCTGCCGATCTCGCTCATCGAGCCCTGGCTGCCGTTCCTGCAGGAGGACGCCACGATCGACATTCCCGACGTCTCGGCCCTGGAGGAGAGGAACCCGGCCAAGGGACATCTCGTCTCCCAGGGCATCCAGGCCCTGGCCCTGGCTCCTCTCATGGACGGCCCGGCCCTTGCAGGTTTCGTCGGCTTCGATGCGGTCGGACGGCGCGCGCCCTTCGATCCGGGGGAGACGGCCATCCTGCGCTCGCTCGCGGATGCGGTCGGGGCGGCCCTGGCCCGGCACGGCGCCGAAACGATCGCCGCGAGCGCCCAAGGCATCGCCCGGGCGGCCGAACGGGATCTCGCCCGGCTCGCCCATGTCGCCGAGGTGATGACGAACCTCGTCATCATCCTCGACACCGAACTGCGGATCCTCTGGGTCAATCGGGCCTTCGAAACCCAGACCGGCTACCGGTTGGCCGATGTGGCAGGGCGGGACTTCGCGTCCCTGGTCCGGGGTCCGCAGACCGATCCCGCAGCCGTGGCCGCGGTGCAGGCCGCAGTCGAGCGGCGCGAGAGCCACGAGGGCGAGACCATCAATCATGATGCCCGCGGACAACCTTACTGGATCCACTTCAACATCCATCCGATGTTCGATCGGGATGGCACCTATCTCGGCTATGTGTCGGTCGAGACGGTGATCAGCGACCGCAAGGCGCTCGAGCGCGAACTCGAGGCCCGCAATGCCCTCATCGCCGGTGTCCTGCGCACGAGCGTGTCGGCCATTCTCGCGACGGATGCCGCCGGGCGGGTGCTCTATGCCAATGCCGCGGCCCAGCATCTCCTGGCACTCACGCCCGCCCCCGACGATCCGCAGGTCTTCCGCGTGCCCGGCTGGCCGCTCGAGACGCTCGACGGCCAGCCGGTCGGCGAGGCCGCCCTGCCCTCGGCCCTGGTGCGCAGATCCGGCGAGGACCAGCATGACCTGCGCTATGCGGTCCATCTGCCGGAGGGCGGCCGGCGCTTCCTCTCCATCAATGCAGCCCCCCTGCCCCCGGCTCCGCACGGAGCCGAAGTCGTGATGTCGGTGACCGACATCACCGATGCCGAAGCCGTCGCCGACCGGCTGCGCCAGCTTGCGGACGAGGATCCACTGACCGGTCTTGCCAACCGCCGCGCGCTGAGCGCAGCCCTCCAGGCTCGGCTGGCGGATGCCGCCGGCCCTGCCCCCCTGGCCCTGATCATGCTCGACATCGACAATTTCAAGTCCGTGAACGACACGATGCGCCATGAAGCCGGCGACCGTGTGTTGTGCATCGTCGCCGAGCGTCTGCGCGCCTGCGCCGGCCGGGAGGATCTCCTGGCCCGGTTGGGGGGAGACGAGTTCATGCTGCTGGCGTCCGGACTGGAGCGGGAGGCGGCGGTGGCGCTCGCCGAACGGTTGCGGGATGCCATTGCCCGGCCGATCCGGATCGAGGCGCAGCCGATCAGGCTCACGGCCTCGGCGGGGGTTGCCTTGTGCCCCGACCAGGGAACGGTGATGCCCCTGCTGATGTCCGGGGCCGACATCGCCCTCCACGCCGCCAAGCGGGCAGGACGGAACCGGACCATCCTGCTCTCCCGGGAGCTGTTTGCGGCCGAAGAGCGACGCAGCGCCATCACCCGGGCGCTGGACGGCCCCGCCCTCGACAGGCTGCAACTGGTCTATCAGCCGCAGTTCTCCCTCGTGGGCGACGGCGGACTGGCAGGCGTCGAGGCGCTCCTGCGCTGGACGGACCCGGTCCTTGGAGAGGTGCGCCCCGATGAGTTCATTCCGCTGGCCGAGGAAGTCGGCCTGATCGTGACCATCGACGACCAGGTCATCGCGCTGGCCGCCCGCCAGCTCCGGCAGTGGGCGGCTTGCGGCTGGCATCCCCGGCTGAGCATCAATGTCTCGGCACAGAGCCTGGCCCGACGGGCATTCGCGCAGGATACCCTGCAGCGCCTGGCGGCGGAACGGATCGATCCCCGTCAGATCACCCTCGAACTGACGGAAACCTCGCTCCTTGCGCATTCCTCTGCCGAGCAGAACATCGCCTCCCTGCGCCGTAGCGGCATCGGCCTTGCCATCGACGACTACGGGACCGGATATGCCTCGCTTTCCTATCTCCACCGGCTGAAAGCCACGGAAATCAAGATCGACCGCAGCTTCATTGCGGGCCTCACGTCCGAAAATCCCCGGCACAGCAGGACACTCATCCGTGCCATCATCGGGCTTGCCGGAACGCTGGGGATGAGCACGACGGCCGAAGGGGTGGAGACCGACGCACAACGGGAGTGGCTACGGCAGGCGGGGTGCGACCGCATCCAGGGCCATCTCCTGAGTCTTCCCCTGGCGCGGGACGAGCTCGAGGCCCGGTTTCTCGAAGCCCGGCCTCTCGAGGACGCTCACGCACCGCATCCGACACCCCCATCGACACCTTCCCGATGATCCCGCCCCTTCGGGCAGCATCCCCGAAGGAGAGCCGGATGGGCACGTCGAAAGAACTCTTCGATAGCCCCCGCGGGTATTTCGCGCTAGGATTGCAAATCCGGTCCGCTAATATCCTTCATGCAGAAAAGGTATGGCAGGTATGAGTCATCATTTGCTCTGGTATTAATACTTGCGATAAAAAGTACTCTTCGCGAGATAGGAGTGCCATGTGTATCCTCGCGTGGTATGCGCGAACAGTTAAGGCCTCTAGCGCTGAGGTTGAACCGCTCCTTCCTTTGGTTGCGCGCGCTCACCTCACCCCTGCCCTATGGCGGGGCGAATGCGTAAAAAGAAGAATGTGGTGCAGTTTTATAGCGGTTTTGATGCCGCCATCGGTCAGGTGACAGGAAAAGATGCAGAAGAGAAAGATCGCGCTGGCGGAGAATCAGGGACTCGTCCGGGAAGTGCTCGCCGCCTACCTCGCCAGCCAACTCGATGCAGAGATCATCGAAGCCGGGAGCACCCATGAACTCGAGGAGCACCTCGAGCGGAATGGGTCGGTGGACCTGATTCTTCTCGATCTGCTCCTGCCGGGCATGAAGCCGGGGCTCGAGGCGCTCTCCCGTCTCCTCGAGTTGAACCAGGGCCAGCCGCTCGTGCTTTTCGCCAGCAATGCCGGACCCAGTGTCGTGATCGAAGCTCTCGACAAGGGAGCGGCCGGCTACATCGACAAGACCCAGGGCGCCCGCTCGATGGTCAATGCCCTGAACTTCATCCTGGCGGGAGAGACGTACCTCCCGGCCTTCATGCGACTGACGCCGCGGCGGCACGCCTCTGACGAGCGCGGGCTCACTCCCAAGGAACTCGAAGTCCTGGGTGGGCTGACGATCGGCCTGATGAACAAGGAAATCGCCCAGAACATGGGCTTGAGCGAGGTGACGGTGAAGATGCATGTCCGCTCCATCTGTGCCAAGCTGAATGTGAAAAACCGCACACAGGCGGCGATGGTGGCCGCGCAGTTCGGCTATCAGGAGCCTCGGGCCGCCAGGCCGGGACGGCTGGAGGTCGCCGCCCCCCGGCCTGCCGAGAACCCGATCGATCTCGCCAGCTGACCGGATCCGGCACAGGCAGCCGCGCCCGACGGGAGGGGCAGAGTCCACGCACCTCTTCCCGGGGCACGATTGAAATCCTTGAAATCCACCGCGCGCATGGCGAAGGCCGGCCGCGCGGTTTTCCTTATTGATCTTTTTAAGCTGCGCCTCGTCGCTTTGACACCGGGGATATTTCCGTATTTCAGGGGGAACCGCCTCATCCTCCCCCTTGTTGTCAAGCTGGCAGAATATATCCCTTTCCAGATCAGAGGCCGAATGCATATTAACGCTCTTCGCATTTCAGAAACTCTCAAGCGTGCATGATGGAATACGGCAACAAGTCAGGGCGCGCGCGTGAACTGGCCAAGGGCGCCAGAAGAAGGCCGGCGCCCGGTGGAGTGTCAGGAACGCCCGCAGAAGATCCTCGATGCGAGGGAGAGCATATCCTCATGAAGTTGGACCAGATGGCGCGCGGGACGCTGGATGCGGGGCTGCAAAAGGGTGGCGTGAGGCCACGACCATTCTCGGGCTGGGCTCTCGAAGCCGCCCAGGAACTGGAGTGGCAGTCGGCTATTCCCCTCGTCTCCCGGCTCTTCGCCGCCAGCGACCTGCGCCGCGGCGCGGCCTTCCTCGCCTTGTCCGCATGGTATGCGCCGGGCAGGGCTCAACGCATCTGTCTCGCCGGAATGGGCAGCAGCGAATTCGTCACCTGGCTTCTCGAGGAGGACCCGTCGGAAATTGCCGAGGTACTCGACAGCCGCAGGCGCGACCCGCAGGGCCTCGCACGCCTCGGCCGGGAACCACTCCTCCGCCCCGAACAGTATCGAAATCCCTTTCTCTGACCGCCTGCCCTGCCTCAGGCCGCCTCCGGCTGCCGCACCTCAAGGCGTTCCTGAACATCGCCGTTCGTCAGCATGGCCCGGATCGCCCGCGCCATCGATTGGCCCGCGCGATCGCCACGAGCATTCTCGGCTTTCGTGCAGAGATGCGCGCGAGCCAGGAGTCTTCCGGGATCGAGCGCCGCCCCAGCCCGTTGAGCCGGGACATCGCGCCGATGATCAGCAGGCGACGGATGTCGGCCTGGTGCAACAGAACGCACTTCATGCTTGCATCTTTCGCTAGCAATTCCCATCTTGCCCCGATGAACAGCAAGCACCGCAAGACCCTTGCTGCCGTTTTCACGGATCCTGTGTCAGGCACCATCGAATGGGCCGCAGTCGAAAGCCTGCTGCTGGCGGTCGGTGCGCGGCTGATCGAAGGGAGCGGGTCACGGGTGCGACTCGAAAAGGATGGCGAGGTAGCGACGTTCCACCGCCCGCACCCCGCAAAGGAAGCGAAGCGATACCAGGTGCGCGATGCCCGCGACTTTCTGGAACGGATCGGGGTAAGACCATGACCAACACCATGACCTACAAGGGCTATGCCGCCCGGATCGAGTATGACGACGAAGACGGGATTTTCACGGGGCGGATTGCCGGTATCCGTGACGTGGTGGGCTTCCATGCCGACACCGTGGAAGGGCTGCGCAAAGCGTTTCACGAGGCTGTCGAAGACTACATCGAGACTTGCGCCAGGATCGGCAAGGAACCGCAGAAGACCTATTCGGGGCAGGTCATGTTCCGCGTCAGCCCGGATGTTCACCGTAAAGCCGCGCTGGCCGCCGAACTGTCGGGCAAAAGCCTGAACCAGTGGGCCGAAGAAGTGCTGGACCGGGCCGCTGGCTATCCCGCAGAAACTTCAGGATGCCTGGATTTTACCCAACGCCGGCCCAAAACTGGCCCACTTGGCCGAAGTAAAGCTGACCCACCCGGGCGATGAGCAGGCCAGAGCGCGCGGGGTCGCCACATAACCCAGGCGCGATCTGCGTGAAGCATACGTTCCGACGCGGCAACGATCCTCAGCTGACCGGATGCTCCGGAATAGCTGACCGGATGTTGTCGGAACGCCGACCGGATGCCCCGGAATGCGCATTCTGCCCTCTCTCCAGCAGCAGCCCCCTGTTCAGACCTGCAACTGAAGCAACGCTGCGGGATGTCCAGCAATCTTCGGAGTCCGGTCCTCCGGACCACCTGCAGGCAGATCGCCGCCGCCGGAGCAGGGGGTTTCCAAGCCGGACCCGTATTGGTCAGGCCCACTCCCCGAAGTGCCTCGCCGGTCCCAGGTTTTATCCTCGGGTGAGGATCTGCGCGAGCGCCTCGGCGAAGCCGACGCGGGCGGGGGGACGGAAACCGCAGATCTGCGACAGGGTGGTCGCGAAGGCCTCCGCATCATCGATGGGGACGCCCTCCGCCAGGCAGCTCCAGTCAGCCCCCGCCTCCACACGTTTCAGGATTTCGTGCAGAAACCGGGATTTCAGTTCAGCCCCGGCCCGGATCTGTGTGGCCCGGTCGCTCCCGGGCAGCATGAACTCGATGTTCATCTCACAGGATTGGGCTGCCCCCGGCTCCCATGCGCCGGCATGGGCCGAAATATAAACCCCATCCTCCAGGAAAGGAGGGCGGTTTCCTTCCGGGCCTGGGAGGATCATGATCGCATAGGCAGAGGAGCAGAGCCGCGCGCGATACTGCTCGACCCCCGGGCAGGGGGCGTCACTGCGGAGCCAGCGAAGATCGATATGGGCCGCAAGCCGCGCCAGATTCCGGACAAGGCCGGCATGCGCAGCAGAAACGGGCGCCAGGGGCATCCGAAGGCGAGCATGGGTCATGGGAGGTATCTTGCTCATGGACGTGGCGGCGGACCGTTGGGGAAAGTGTTTCCCACGATAATCCGGATCGCACCCGAGCGGAAATGCGCGTCCGAAGGGCCGGGGTCTCCGCTGCAGGGATTACCCATCGCCGCCCCGCCTTTCGTATGGGAACCTCAGCCAGCCTCCCACTTCCGCAAGGATGCCGCCGACACTACATGCTGCATTCATTGGGATCAGGACAGCCAGATCATTGTCCTTGGAACATAACGATTTAATTGATTCACGCTCGCAAGATACAATGCGACGTCCCCTTTCCCATGATAATTCACTGAAGAGAGGGATGGATAAAGGCAAGCGGGAAGAAGTCACCTTTCGCGATCCCGATCCATCCGGTTTTTCTCAGCCTTCAAAAATCGGCCCTGCGAGAGGGCTGACCATTCATCCCCGCGCGCAGGCAGGCCCGAGTTCCCAAACAGCAGATCCATGAAGAAGAAAAAGATTGCCATTGCAGACGACCACATTCTGGTGCGGGAGGTGATCGCGACATATCTCGCCGCCCAGATGGAGGCTGAAGTCATGCAAGCCGGCTCCATCCAGGAACTCGAAGAGCTCCTCGAGAAGGAAGGCTCCTTCGACATCATCCTGCTCGATCTGGTCATGCCCGGCATGAAACCCGGGCTGGAGGCGTTGACGCGGATCCTCGAACTCAACCAACACAAGCCGGTCATGCTCATTTCGGGAAATGCGCCGCCCGGCGTGATCCATGAGGCCCTGCATCGAGGAGCCGCCGGCTATGTGGAGAAAAGCCAAAGCGCCCGATCACTTGTCAATGCGATCAATTTCGTGCTGGCCGGCGAAATCTACGTTCCGATGTCCCTTCGCCTGAACTCCGTACGCCCCTCCATCACCGACGAGAAGGGACTCTCCCCGAAGGAGCTGGAAGTGCTCCGCTGTCTGACGAACGGCCTGATGAACAAGGAAATTGCCCAGACCCTCGGAATAAGCGAGGTGACCGTGAAGATGCATGTCCGCTCGATCTGCGCCAAGATGAACGTCAAGAACCGCACACAGGCGGCCATGATCGGCTCCCAGTTTCTCATGGTGTAGCAAGCACCGACCCCAGAACGAACAGGACAGGCCCTGCAGCGCAGTTCGGAAGCGGAATTTCCCCTTTTCCGGAGAGAAGCCTCTGCAGGGACAGCTTGAAATCAAAAGACAGACTATACTAAATCCCATACAGGGCGTAAAAGCTCTCGCCGGATGGATCTGTATTGATCCTTTGCAGCAATTATTTCATGAACCCGTATGGCCAAGCAGTTCGAGCAGGAAAGAACGCTCCTCTCCCAGATGGCTCCAGCCGGATATTACATTGCCCTGCGCATGCGGTTCTTCGCGCCGGAAACGGAGATCAGCACACTGCCTCCAGCTCTGATGCAGAAGTACTGCATCCGAGGTCTCGCACTGGAAGATCCCATGCTGCAATGGGCCTTCCGCAACCAGGGCGCCATCTGCTGGACCGGGCTTTCCGACCGCGATCCCGCCGGCGTTCTGGCGGAATACGGCGGCCACGGCCTCACCTACGGCGCCGTCGTCAGCATCATGACCCACGGCCGCCCACCGTTGCGCAGCTTCGGGATTTTCGGCCGGCCCGACCGGATCTACAGCGAGGCGGAAATGACCCGGATCGGACAGATCCTCGGGCAGATGCATCGGTCGGAGACACAGATCCTCACCCAGCGCCAGATCGATGTGCTGCGCCTGCTGGCCGAGGGGCATCGCTACAAGAAGATCGCCCACATCCTCGGCATCACGGAAAGCGCGGTGAAGGTGCGACTGAAATCTGCCGCCCTGCGTCTCGGAGCCCGTACGGCCGCACAGACGCTCCGGATGGCGGTCAGCGCCGGCCTGCTGCAGACAGACGAATAAGCCGCCGGCCGGCCGCAGAAGCCCTTTCCCGGATGGGTGGAAGATTGCGCGCGGCCGACACACGATGGAAAAATCAAGCTCCACAGCTTCGACAGGAGCAGGGTGCCGCCCTTGCCTTGACACCGCCCGCCTCGGCCAGTATATACAAGTTGTATATATGCGGGGGCGCGAGGTGGATCGGGGATCGGTCTTCATGAACAACCGGACGCAGGCCATCCGCCTGCCGAAATCGGTCGCGCTCCCGGAAGGCACGCGGAGCGTCGACATCGTCCGTTCGGGCAGAGCCTGGCTCATCGTGCCGAGCCAGGACAGTTGGGCTCAGTGGTTCGACGAGGTCCCTTCGAGTGAAGACTTCATGGAGCGCCGGGAGCAACCGGACGCCGATGAGCGCGGCGATCTCTGATGCTGCGCTACATGCTCGACACGAACATCCTGATCTACACGATCAGGAACCGGCCCGGCGAGGTGAGGGCGAAATTCGAGGCCCATCACGGGACGATGTGCATCTCGTGCGCATTCTACGGATGATGGGCATCGATTCCACGCGATGGTGGGCACGGATTCCACGGCATCGTGGGCAGCCGTTCCACGGCTCGGGCAGCTTGGCCGACCCGCACATGGAGTCAGGCTTGATCGGTAGGGTCAAGCGGTTTCAGCCTCGTTGCGCGCCTACGCATGCTTTCACCCGCCAGCGTCAGGCGGTGGGCATTGTGAACGAGCCGGTCCAGAATGGCGTCGGCCAGCGTCGGGTCGCCGATGGCCTCGTGCCAGTGCTCGAGCGGGAGCTGGCTGGTGACGATGGTAGCGCCGCGGCCGTGGCGGTCCTCGAGGATCTCCAGCAGGTCGCGCCTCTCGAATGATGTCAGGACGGCAAGTCCCCAGTCGTCGAGAATGAGCAGATCAGTCCGCGCCAGAGCCTTGAGCATCCGGGCGTGCCGTCCGTCGCCCCGGGCGATGGCAAGCGCTTCGAAGAGGCGCGGGACCCGGTGGTAGACTACCACTCGCCCGTCCCGGCAGGCCTTTTGGCCGAGTGCGCAGGCGATCCAGCTCTTGCCGAGGCCGGTGGGGCCGGTGATGAGCAGGTTCTCGTGGCGGGCGATCCAGGCACCGTCGACCAAGTGGGCCATCACGGTGCGGTCTATGCCGCGCGGGGTGCGCAGATCGAGATCCTCAACGCAGGCGGCCTGCCGCAAGGCGGCGAACTTGAGCCGGGCAACCAGCCGCTTGGCGTCCCGCTCGGTGGCCTCGCGATCGACCAGAAGGCCGAGCCGCTCTTCGAAGCCGAGGCTGTCGAAGGTGGCCGGGGCGTAGCGCTGCTCGTCCAGCGCCTTCGCCATGCCGGTCAACCCGAGGGCGGTGAGGCGCTCGGAAGTGGGATGGGTCAGCAAGGTCAGTCTCCTTTCAATGATAGTAGCCTTGGCCGCGGATGTTGGGGTGCTGCAGGGGAAGCTGCCCGGCCTCCTCCTCAAGAAAGGCGCGGTCGAGCCCGCTCTGCAGGATCGACCGGATCGAGGCGACCGAACGCGCGCGGATGGACAGGCCTCGCCGGCAGGCCGCGTCGAGACGCGCCGGACCGAAGCTTCTGGCGAGGGCGAGGACGCCGAGGCAGGTGCGAAATCCCTGCTCGGGGTGGGGGCGATCGGCCATCACCACCTCACAGAAGGCGGCAACCGAGGGGCCGAGCTTCGCCGCCTGCGCCAGCATGCGTGCCGGTGTCCATTCGGCGTAGCGGCGATGCGCCGAGGGCATGTGCTCGGGCACCGTGACATGGCTGCGCCGTCCGGAACTGCGGGCGTGGCTGGCAACCCGTTGGCCCTTGTGGAAGATCTCGACGGTTCCGCCGCAGATGCGGACATCCACCTCCTGGCGGATCAGCCCGAACGGCACGGAATACCAGCAGCTGTCGACCTCGACGTGGTAATCCGGTGCGATGCGGGCGCGCTTCCAGCGGGCGAACATGTAGGGCTCCGGCGGCAGCGGTTGCAGGTTCGGTCGGTCGAGGGTGGCGAAGAGATCGGCACGGCTGGCGCCGTAGCCACGCATCACGCGCATGTTCAGTTCATCGACCAGCTGCCGGATCGCAGCGTTCAGCTCGGCCAGCGAGAAGAACCGCCGATTGCGCAGACGCGCCAGGATCCAGCGCTGCGCGACCTGCACCGCGACTTCGACCTTCGCCTTGTCGCGCGGCCGGTAGGGACGCGCCGGCAGGACAGCGGTGCCGTAGTGGCCGGCCATCTCGGCGTAGGTTCGGTTCAGTCCCGGGTCGAACCGATCCGCCTTGAACACTGCCGACTTGAGGTTGTCAGGCACCACCACCTTCGGCACGCCGCCCAGGAAGGCAAACATCCGGACATGTGCGCCGATCCAGTCCTCGAGGCCCTCCGATGCCACGGCTTCCGCGTAGGTGTAGTTTGACGCTCCCATCGCGGCGACAAACAGCTTCACCGCCTGGACCTCGCCGGTCTCCGCGTCGATCAGCTCGGCCGTGTCGCCCGCGAAGTCGACGAAGACCTTCTCGCCGGCCACATGCGTCTGGCGCATCGTGGGGCGGACCCGGCCCTTCCAGGCCTCATAGTGCTCGCAGAACCAGGCGTAGCCAAACCCGAGGGGATGGGCCGCGCGGTATTCCTCCCAGAGCAAGGCCCGCGTGACGCCGGGGCGCCGCAGTTCCCTGTCGACCACGGACCAGTCAGGCACGGGACGCTCGTGATCCGGAACGGAAGGTGCCGCCGGGAACAGCAGCAACTCAAGGTCGTCGTCGGTCAATGTCTCGGGAAGCGGCCATGTCAGGCCGGCCTTCCGCGCCCGGCCCAAGTAGGCTCCCACGGTTCCCTTGCCCAGCCCGAGCGAGGCGGCGATCGCCCGCTCGCTCAGCCTCTGGGCATGCTTCAAACGCAGCACATCACGTATCAGGCGCATCGACAGTCGTTCCGTTGGCATTCAGGTTCCCTCGCTCAAACGAGGGCACCGTAGCTTCAGACTGTCGGCCAGAACTGCCCACCATCCCGTGGAACGCGCGCCCACGATCGCGTGGAATCGCTGCCCACGATCACGTGGATCCCGCGCCCATCATCCCGTGGAATCCCTGCCCACCATCCCGTGGAACACGCATCTCGACCGTAACCGCGATGGAACTGATCTACGGGGCGCAGAAATCGCAGGCCGTCGAGCGCAACATGGCCGCGGTCGAGGGACTTCTTGCGCGCCTCGACATCCTGGATCTCGACCTGGCGGCTGCCCAGCATGCCGGGGAAATCCGGGCGCAGTTGGCCAGGGCAGGGACGCCCATCGGGCCGTTCGACGTGATGATCGCCGGACATGCGCGATCGAGGGGCTTGGTCCTCGTGAGCAACAACACGCGGGAATTCGAGCGCGTCGACGGCCTGAGGCTGGAGAACTGGGTCCAGACGTCCTGAGGGACAAGCGCGTGCCTGCCCTCCTTCGGAGCGGGCGCAGCCGAAGCAGAGGAGGCTTGGTCCCCGGGACATGCCGCCTTCAGAAGCGTTCCCTGTCGTGTCCATACGGGATTTCCAGACTTCGAAGGAGCCTCCGCCCGCGCCCATGAGCCCGGCTTATTCATGGAACTGGCGGGAGGCGGTTGCGTGCGACGGGCTTTTTCCTCCACCGCTGAACGGTCCGGGGCTCGCCTCGCAGCCGACGCTGTCGCGTTTCACCGCGCTGATGGCCGAGCCGGGCAATCTGAAAATCCTGCGCGAGGCGGTGCTGGAACTGGCGGGCCGCGGGATCCGGGCGGAGCGGAAGGGAAAGCGGGTGCGCTCCGTCACCCTCGATGTCGACAGCGCACCGATCGAAGTTCGCGGGCACCAGCCGAAGGCCGAGTGGAACGGGCATATGCGGCCCGCATCTACCACCCGCTGATCACGTCCATCGCCGGGACCGGTGACATGCTCGACGCGCGCCTCCGCCCCGGGAATGTCGGCACCGCGGACGGTGCGCTGGATGTCATCCTCGATGTCGTCGATCGCGCCCGGAAGAGCTTCTGCGACGTCGCCATGGTCCGGGTCGACGCGGGCTTTCCCTCGGCCGCGCTGCTCGCCGGGCTCGAGGCGCGGGGCATCGACTGCGTCTCCCGCCTTCCCGCCAATCGCGTGCTGGACCGGCTGGCCGAGCCGCACATGGTCCGCCCTGTCGGTCGGAGACCGGCCAAGCCGCGGATGTGGCTGCGGAACTGCGCTACCAGGCCGAGACCTGGGACAGGCCGCGCCGCGTGATCCTGGTGGTCAAGGAGCGCGAGGGTGACCTGCTGCTCGACCGCTTCTTCCTGGTGACCTCGCTGCCGTGGACGACGAAGCTGCGCCACGAGGTGCTGGCGCATTACCGCGAACGCGGCAAGGCCGAGGGCCACATGGGCGAGTTGAAGGACGTGCTGGCGCCTGCGCTGTCGTCGACCAACCGGGCGAAGACGCACTGGCGCGGGAAGAAACCGAAGTCGCATACCCCTGCGGTGGACGCCTTCGCCTGCAACGAGGTGAGGCTGCTGATCGCCTGCCTCGCGTATCAGGTCATGCACATCGCCCGCCGCGCGATGGCCTCGGCCACCGGCACGGGCTGGAGCCTCCGCCGCCTGCGCGAGAGGGTGCTGCGCGCCGGTGCCCGGCTGCTGATCTCGGGGCGCCGGATGACGCTGGCGCTATCCGCAGCGGCGGCACCGTTCTGGTCGGTGCTCTGGCAGCAACTGATGGCGCTGCACTGGGCCGATCCGTAGCAACCTGAAACCGCGCCAGACCGTAAAGCCACAGTGTCCATAGGCGCTCTGACATCATGCGCACATGGTGCCCGAGCGACAAGGGAGCACGACGAAAACCCCAGTTCGTCGTCGCGGTGCCCCCGCAGCCGTCTCGCGACACCGTCTCGAACCCGCCACAGCGGCCCAAACCACCCCTGAAACCCACCGATCCGACCAACGGCGCAGGTCGGTGAATAAGCTGGGTTCATGCGGAGCGCTGCAGAATATGGACGCGGCGCGAGCAGTTCCTGGCGCAGATGCACGTCGTCGTCCTTATATGGCGAAGTAGCCTGCGATCTGCTTGGCGCGCCGCGACGGAACTCCTGCCGCATCTGCGTGTCGCGGCCAGTCGGCAACGGCGGCGCAAATCGGATCAACGAGCGCCGCGATCGCTGCGGGTTTCATCCCGAGCGCCCGCCCGACCTCGTCCACATGCTTCCGGCCAGGTCGACGCCCCTCTCCAGCGATGGCGAGATGGTGCTCGCCGCCGGGACCGTCGGAAAAGCTGATGTCGTAGGCCGGCGACAAGCGCCAGCTGCCTCGGGGGTCCATCAGGAAGGCGTGGTTCTTCAGGTGATCATCCCGGTTGTGGGTGAGGACGTTGAAGGTCATCCTGCGGAACATTTCGTCCTGATCTCCAGCGTGCCGGGTGGTCCAGCGCACCAGCTTCAGCAGGTTTGCGTAGTCGATGGACGGCTGGCGGAAGTCGACGTCGAGCAGGCCGGCGGCGGTGTGCATATGCACCCGTCCGGCGCCGCGGCGGTCGAAGCGCTCAACGGCAAGGAAGGGATCGCCGCGCCTGGAGCGCAGCACCATGGTCCAGGGCATGGCGATGCCAGCCGCCCGTGCCATCCGCGCATAAGCCTCCTCCTCCTCTATCGCGGTCGGGCTGTCGGCCGCCGCCCGATGCTTGATTAACACCTGCCGCTCGCCCCGCTCCGGAGTGCGTCGATGGTCGCGCACCCGGCCAGTCTCCACATCAAGCAGGGCCACGAACTTCGGCCGGGCACCGGCAGAGCCGCCTGCTGCCGCACGGGCCTTGCCAAGATCCTCCACCGACGCGTCCTCGGCCATGCTGGTTGCGAGATCGGCAAACCATTCAAGGTCGATGCCGGCCAGGTCGACCGTTCGCTCCTCGGGACGGTAGGTGAGGGCGCCCATGCCGTGGGTGCCGACGATAGCCAGACGGTCGACCGGGGTGATGGCGGTGCGACCGCTGCCGCGGCGCTCGAGTTCCCGGTCGATGAGCAGCCGGCCCCAGCCGTCAGGGAGCGAGTCGCCGAACACCCCGGGCAGGCCTTCGAAGGCTGCCGGATTGCCGGTGCGATAGAGACCGGCGAGGGTCTTGATGTGGTAGGGCGAGATCGGCAGCGGGTCAGCCAGGAACGCCGGATCCCATTCGACCGCTGCGGAGTGGCGGGCGGGATCCCAGGCGATCCGTCCCACGGGGCGGATGGTGTTCGGATCGAAGGCGATCTCGATGCGGAGGCGGCGGGCCATGCTCAAGACGACTTGCGTTTGCGGACCCGCTGTCGCGCCGCGGGCTTGTCGAGATCCTCGAGACGGGTCGCTTCCACGGCTGGGAATAGGGTGCCGAAGCCCGCAAGCGCATCGAGCGCGTCGGCGAGGGCGAGCAGGCCAGCGAGACTGATCTGCCCCTTCTGCTCGAAGCGCTTCAGGGTGGCGAGCGGAACTCCGGACCGCGTGGCCAGGTCGCTCTGGGTCAGTCCGAGTGCGAGCCGGCGGTTGGCGGCAGCTGAGCGAACCCGATCCTGCATCTCGAGAGGAGTGCGCAGATCAAGTACAAGGGACATCTCAGTATCCGTTAAGCTTGTTAATGACCACTACGGCTACTATATGAGCCGAAATACGCGAACAAGAAGAGATTCGGCGCGGTTGGTGCTGGGCTAACACCTTGGTATCGCAGCGCTGCAGCTGGCCTCATGGAAGATCCCACCATGGCGGATCTCTACCGGTTCTGACGATCGGCTACGTCTCCCGCCTTCCCGCCAATCGCGTAACCCCAGTTCGTCGTCGCGATGATCCCGCAGCCGTCTCGCGACGCCGTCTCGAACCCGCGACAGCGGCCCAAACCACTCCTGAAACCCACCCGTTCGGACCCACGGCGCGGGTTCGGTGAATAAGCAGGAATGAGGGTGCAGAGCCATTCCTCCAGAAGCTCACGTCGAGCGATGCCGCCTGCCTACGTCTGAGCGGCCAGCGGCGTGGCGCCGCAATACATCCTTGATCTTCCTCATCGGCAACCTTCGCATCTCGCCCCCGGCCAGATCGAAACGCGGCACGATAGGCGGCTTCAGATTGTCCCCAGGACCTCACACGAGGGTGGCCGGATGTTCATGGAATCCGTGGCCGGGTCACCGCGGAGAAAACGCCAAGACCTCGGCCACGCTGCACGCCCATGGGAGCGACATCCCCGACAGCAGGCCGGTGGCTGGTGCGGCCGCGCGATGAAGGTGCTGTCCCCGCTCCTGTCATGCCCATGGCTTTCGGACAGCGAAAGGGCCAGCCCTTCGTTCTCATATTCCGAAATCCGCTGGTCGTCCGGTGTCATCCTTTGATCTCATCATCCGGATCGGGCGGAACATCCGGGACAACGGTCTGCAGGATATGAAGGGCCGCTTCGGGATTTCCCCGCGCAGCGCGCTCCTTCATTTCCATGAGAGCCCTTCGGTGTCCAAGACCTTCGGCAACAAGGGTGACGAGTAGCTGGTTGATCGAGACATTGTCTTGCGCAGAAGCCTCCCTTGCCTGTTGCATCAGGTGGTCTGGCATGCGAAGCGCATAGGAACTCATCTTATCCTCCTTTCCGTCTTGATGGCATTCACGTAGTCGCCAGCGTCCAGAGAACTCAGGCCGAACGCCGAGATCCTGTTGCGCCGGAAGACCTTATCTCCTGACACGATGATCCGGGCTCCGGCGGCCATGGCGCATTCGATCACCTGGTCATCTTTCGGGTCGTCAAGAAACGGCCGGAAGCGGAACCAAGGAGAGACCACGACCGCCATCGAACATAATGCGTCAAGCACGACACCGATCTGCTCATGCGAAAGCGTCGGCGGGTCTCCGAGTGCCCCAGGCCTTTTCAAGACGTCTTCATATTCCAAAACGACTGCCGGCGAGAGGGCAAACGGGATTTCACCCCGCAGCATCCCCGTGAGGATCAGATGTGAAGCTCCTCGACGAGACCTCAGTCCGCTCAAGACAATATTGGTATCCGCCACGATCATGATATCTCATATGATATTGCATATGATATCGTCAAGTGCTCCTGGTCGCTTGACCGCAGCATCTCAGGGGGCCGGTTTTCTCCGGCAGACACAGACGTCAACCTCGAACCGCCCGCACTCCGAGCCGCTTCACCGGACCCCGTAACGAGAACCGGAAACGGACGGGCCCATGGGCGTCACGCTGAAACTTGCAAGAGCTGCCGATGGCTGACGGTGCGATGCTCCCTTGGCTCCCCGCCGAGCTGCCAGAGGGGGCGGGTCCCCACATCATTGCCGCTGCCCTCGTCGCGACCGTCCCGCCCCGGACTCGATGCTCCCGGACGGGTAGACCCTGGCCGAACGCCTGATTCACGCGCGGCCACAGACACCGGGAACGGGAGGAGGAAGCGGAGGTTGCCGCATACATCGGATGAAACTACGACATGGATATTTTTGATCGGAATATTATCCGATTTAGGCTGCTCACGGATTGACTTCCAGACGACCCTCCACCTAAGACGTGCCATGGTCCGAGTTACATGCAACCAGCCGGACTTTACTCCGAACAAGAGGCTCCAGTGGCGTCCTTTCAGGTTGAATCCGCGCTCAAACAGCTCGGCCATGATATCCGCACCGCCCGCAAGAAGCGCCGTCTCTCCGTGGCCGATTTCTGCGAGCGCGTCGGGGTGACCGACAAGACCCTCGCCAAGCTCGAGCGGGGCGACGGCGGCGTACGGATCGAGACGCTGGCCACGGCGCTCCTGGCGCTGGGGGAACTGCACCGCCTCAAGGAGCTGATCAACCCGGCCGACGACCACACCGGACTGGTGCTTGATGCGGGCCGGCTGCCCCAACGGATCGTCTCGAAGCGCCGCACGTCCCGCGCCTCGGGAGGCACCGTCTCCGATCCCGTCGACGACGAGGGGAGCGCCTTCTGATGCCCGAGGCGCAGGTGGTTCTCGGCGAAGGCAAGATCCCCGTCGGCCGGCTTGTCTTCGAGCATGACGGCCGCCGCTCCCATTCCACCTTCCTCTACGACCGGGCCTGGCTCGAGAACCCGCGCGGGTTCGATCTCTCGCCGCAGATGCCGCGGGCGGTCGTGCCCTACACGGCCGCCACAGGCGGACGCGACAGCCGCAAGCAGGACGTGATCGCGGGTCCTTTCAGCGACAGCTCTCCCGACAGCTGGGGCCGCAAGCTGATGCGCCGCGTGCTGGGCGAAGGCGCAACCGAGTTCGATTTCCTGATCTGCTGTGACGACACAGCGCGTCAGGGGGCGCTGCGCTTCCTGGATGACAATGGCCGGCTTTTTGGCACGGGCGGACCGCCCGTGCCACGGCTGATGGATCTCGAGGAGCTGCGCGCCATAGCGGCGCGCTTCGAGGCCGACCCGGCAGGGGCCGAGGATGCTGCGCGCGAGCTCGTGGGCGCCGCTGGCTCGCTGGGCGGGGCACGCCCGAAAGCCAACCTCAGGGACGGCGCCGATCTCTGGATCGCCAAGTTCACCTCGATCAACGACACCTGGCCGGTCGAGCGGCTCGAAATCGCAACGCTGAAACTGGCCCGCGACCTCGGCCTGCGTGCGCCCGACGCGCGACTTGCGTTGCCCGCGAGCGAACGTCCCGTGGCGCTCATCCGACGCTTCGACCGTCGGGCAATCGAAGGCAGGCCCGGCCGTATACCCTACATTTCCGCTCGCACGGCGCTCGGACATGTTGGCGGCGGCACAGGCAGCTACACCGACATCGCCGATGCGATCCGCGCAATCTCCGTGCGGCCGGCGGACGACATGCGCGAGCTGTGGTGCCGAATGCTCTTCGGCATCCTTTGCACCAATACCGACGACCACCTGAAGAACCACGGCTTCATCTATGCCGGCAACAACCTCTGGCGCCTCTCGCCCCTCTTCGACGTGAACCCGCAGCCGCGGCGGCACCCGCAGCTCGAGACCGCCATCAGCCCGATCCACGGCCATGAGCCGGCCATCGAGGCGGCGATCGAGGCAGCGCCCTTCTTCGATCTTGACGAGACCGAGGCCCGCCAGAGGGCGCGGGACATGGCGGTCGCGCTCGCCGCCGGCTGGCGCGACGCACTGCGACGTGAGGGGATCACGGGACCGGCGCTCGCCGCCTGCGCGCCGGCCTTCGAACATGACCGCCTGGAGGCGGCTCTGGCGCTCTGATCTGTCACAGATTTTCGCGAGATGGACTTCACCAGACAGCCCTGTTTGAAAGTCTCGTCAGCGCTTCTACGGCAAAGGTTGACCGTTGTTTGGCCGCCCGAAGCAATTTCCTTCCCACATCTGGCAGGGCAATGGGACCTTTCCCGGAGGGGCGACTTCCGAGCGCCCCGGCATTGACGCGAGGAGGGGCTCGGATCGCGTGGAATGACAGGTCGGATGTTTGTGGCATCCGTGCCCGGATCCACCGTGGCGTGCGCAGGTTTCGCAGCGGCAATCCACTGGACTTAGCGGAAAGGGGGCAGGCAATTGCTGAAGATTTCTCTCTTAAGGATATGAACAATACCGAAAGACAAAACCAAAGACAGCTAGGCGATGCTAGCCCATGGCCTTAGATTATCCATGTTTCAACCCTGAATTGCCGCAGAGAGTGGTAGTGCATGTATCTTCCAAAGGCTGCAGAGACCGAGGAAATGCCCGATCAATCCTCCTCGATACATGGGATCGACCTGAAAGCCGTCGCGCATGCCCTTGACCAGCAGGCGGAGGAGAACCGCAAGATCCCCGTGGGTTTCTGGGTGGTGATTTCCTCGGGACTTGGCCTGCTGCTTTTGCTGGTCCTCTTCGCACTCGCCCTCTTCTGAAGATCACCCGCGCGCCTCAACCCGCTTCATGAACGCGCAGGACATGCACGGGCTCGACATGGGCCAGTCGCTCCACCACATCAAAGGCAATGCCCGGCCGGTGGGTGAAGGCCAGCGACAGGATACCGCGCCGCCGGAGCCGCCGCCGGATTTCTTGCTCAAGCCGATCCGAAAGCCCGGCCCCGTCAGGACCCTGGAGATCCTGGCAGACCCAGAAAGTCTCGGCCCCGTCGTTCATCCGGACCAGCTCCACAAGCACCGGCGCATGCCTCCATTCCGCATAGGCGGCAACACCCAGGGCGGCATTCAGGATCTTGCCGGAGGAGGGGGTGGCCAGGTCAGTCCCATGACGGTCGGCGCCGGCGCCGAAATCGTCCGACGTACGGAAAAACCGAAAATCCTCGTCATCGGCCAGATCGCAAAGATCATCGCCCCACCAGAGCAGCATCCGGTTCGTCCAGTCGTGAAGATTGAACAGCGCCCCCGAGGCCAGCGACCGCGCGATCTCATCCTCCGCAAGACCCGAACAGGACTGCAACAGGAACTCCGTGATCCGTTCGATCCGGTCCGCGACCTCGGGAGACCGGATGGCGGAGACCACGTCCGGCCGCAGGTAGGGGTCGCGCAGGCGGGCAAGGATCCGCAGCAACCTGGAACTGACATGGTCCGCCTGCCCAAGACATTCTGCCTGCAACCGCGCCCGTGGATCTTCTCCACAGAGCAGAGCGGCAAGGCGGAGATAGTCTTCGGGATCCTCGAGCGGATCGCCGCCGGTGCGGGCAATGACCGCCGCGAGCCCGGGCACCTCGCCATGAAGGGCCGTGAGGATCCTCTCCGGAGGGGTCGACAACAGCCAGTCCACGAACTCGTCCGGCGCCAGCTCGGCCAGATGGGCCGAGATGCCTCCCTCGCTCCCGAGGGCCGCCAGAACCGCAAAAACGGCGGAGCGACGGTCATCTTCTGCCACCGACAGCGGCCCGATCAGGCGGCGGTCGGCGGCCGCCTCAAGCCGCACCAGGGCAGGCAGGACCCAGCAGTCAGGCACATCGGGCGACAGGGCGCGGTCAAGTCGGCAACGGAAATCATGGCACGTCGTCATGACGAACTCCTTTGAGACGAATGGCTGAAGAAACGCGGATCGGCACCGGAAGAATCTGGCCGGGAGATCGACGCCCCCGAAAAAGGGGAAGGGACGAAATGGATGCTCCCAATCAGGCCCGAGTGGACGTCACCTCCGGCTTCTGCCCCAGCGATCAAAGCCGGGAAACATGAACAGGTTTTCGCGAAAACGCAGGACTCAATGCCGGAAGGATTCCAGATTCAGCCCCGATCGCGAACCTGTCTTGCGATGCCTTAACTGTCTCTTTAGGATATATATTTTCGAGGTATGCAGACCGCCCAAAGGCGTAACAAGCCAGCAGGCTGCCCGAATCTGCAGCGGCATGGTGCTCGAGCTTGCGGCCGTCAGAATCGCCCGGCAGGCGCGCCTTTTGCCTTTCCGTCGGCGCATCGGGCGCGCGGCATCTCCCTGCCCTCTCCCAGCGCCAGCCTCAGGAACGGTCAAAAAGTGCATCTGTATGCCTTATGTCAGGCTCTGATACACCACGACGATATTTCTTCCCTTCCTCCACTGTGCGACAAGTTGTCACCAAGCTCGGGCAAGGCGTCACGGGAAGGTCCACCAGGTGATCATGGAATACAAGCCGCCCTCCGCAGCCACGCGTGAGACCCGATCCACCGGCCTGCGGCCCTTCGGCGGCTGGGCCCTCGAGGTCGCCTGCCGGCTCGAGGAGCAGTCCGGCATTCGTCTTGTGGCTCCGTTGTTCGCAGCAAGCGACCTGCGTCGCGCAGCGGCCTTTCTGGCTCTCGCGGCCTGGCACCTGCCGGGCAGCCGGCACCAGAACCTCTTTCATGATTTGACGCCCGCAGAATTCGCAAACTGGCTGCTCAGGGAAGATCCCACCGAAATCGCCGAGGTCCTCGACCGTACCTGGCGCGATCCGGGAAAACTTGCCCTCCTGGGCGGTGAGCCCCTCTCCTGCCCGACCGACTACTGGCCTCCTTCGGTGGACAGGGACGACTGACGCCCTCCAGAACCGAAGTGATCGCCCGCTACATCTTTGCACGCCCGGGCGCGGCGCCGAGCGCGCGGGTCCCTCCCGTGGACAACCCTCCGCGCCACCAGCGCCCTTGTCCGCAGGCCCCTCACAAGGGTGGCCGGATGCTCTTGGAACGGACGGCCGGATGCAGTGGAATGCGCAGTCCGGGCCGCCTGCAGACGCCGCGCTCGGCTGACGTCGGAGTCGATGAGGCCTTTGCCGCCGCCCGAGCGCGGGTTCAGGCGGCGCGCGAGGCGTGAGCTACCGCGTCCGGTTCCATCCGGCCGTCGCGGATGACCTCGATGCCATCCTGCGCTGGATCATCGACTTCGCCGGACCGCAGGTCGGCGCGCGTCGGCGGGCCGAAATCGAAGCGGCGACTGCCGACCTGGCGCAGACGCCGCACAAGAGCAGCCTTCGCGACGAGATCGCACCCGGCCTGCGCGCGCTTCCCGCCGGGCGGAAGGCGGTCATCGTCTTCACGGTGGATGATGCGCCGCGCGAAGGTTATCATTCACGCCCTCAGCTATGCGGGAGCAGACTGGATGGCGCGCAGCAGACCGCGAAGCAGGTAGGGCCATGGCGCGCGTGCCGTCCCACAAATGGGCCTTCAAGCCGGGCATGCGGGCCGGCGCCTTCGGCTGGCGCGGCTCGGCGAAGGCCGTGGAACGGCTGAAAGCGGCCAGTTCCGAAATCCGGGCGGTCAACCGTGCCGATCCCGTTCTTGCTGCCGAAGGCGTGGTGGCGCTGGCCGAGCGGATCTGGCCGGCCTTCGAGCATATCGACACCTCCTCGGGCTCCCTGGGCGGTGCGGTGGGCCGGACGCTGGCGGACCTGGTCCCCGTCCTGATCGCGGCTCCGGCCGACGAGCCGACGCGGGCGGGTTGGCTGGAGCGGCTGCGCCAGACAATCCTTGACGATGGCGTCGACTACCTTGCCCCGATTGCCGACCGTTTCGGCGAGATCGCCGCCTATCCGGCGCTGATGACCCTGCATGCCGATCGCGACCTCGACCTGATCCGCGCGGCCTGGTCGGACTGGGAGCACTTCTCCCACGTCACGACCGCCACGCTCACATTGTCCTGCCTGCTCGAGGCGGGACGCCATGACGAGCTGCTGGCGCTCCTGGCGGTGAAGAAGTCTCGTCTGTGGTTCGACGAGAAGTTTGCCGCCAAGGCGCTGCTCCGTCAGGGGCAGGAGGACGCGGCGCTCGCCCGTGCCGCATCCCTGCTGGAGAGCGACCGGCAGCCCTGGGGTTGCCACGAGATCTCGCGCTTCTGCGAGGCGATCCTGATGCGGCAGGGCCGCGGAGACGAAGCCTATCGTCGCTTTGGCCTGCCCACGGCAGCCGGCAACACCTGGCTCGCCATGTGGCGCGATCTGGTGAAGCGCTACCCCGACCGCGACGCGCGGACGCTGCTGGAGGATCTGATCGCGTTGCACGGGCGCAGAGGCAAATGGTTTGCCGCGGCCAAGACGGCCAGGTACCTCGACATCGCGCTCGATTGCGCCGCCGACGACGAGGCAGCGCCCGCAACCCTGATCCGCGCGGCGCGGGATTTCGTCGTCAAGGAGCCCGCCTTCGCCGCTGAGGTCGCATTGCATGCCATCCGGCACCTGCTCGCGGGCCGCGGCTACGAGGCAAGCCCGCTCGATATCGACGAGGCGATCACCCACCTCATGGCCGCCAGCCGGCGGATCAATGCCACGGCCTGGGCGGTCGACCAGTTGAGCCGGTTGGCATCGCGCGGTGGCCGTGACGACCTCATGGCCAAGCGGCTGCGCCTGAAGCTCGGAGAACTTCAGGGGGTCTATGCCGGAGAGGACTGAGCAATGTGGAAGTCAAGCGGCCCGCTTCGACCTGTTCGCCGGGCGGTCCTTCCACTGGAAGGCCCGCTGATCCGGCTCACTCCTCGACGACCTCTCCTACGTCAGGAAAGATCAGGCCGAGACGCGCGTGCTCTTCGAGCTGAATAAGGCACAGCTGCCTGGAAACCTTTCCGCTCTCCCCGCGATGACTGGACAATCCAGGATGGGCGGCCTGCAATCATCGTCCGCCGAAAAATCCCGCATCCGCCGGTCCCGCTCGCTTCCGCGACACCATACATGCCTGGAAGATCCGCCATGAAGAGAAGGGAAAGCCGGTGAGACTCGTCATGCGCCAGGTCTCGCTCCTCACCGGACAACTCACGCGGCATCATCGCGGCATGGTGCCCGAATACAGCGTCGCCCTCTGCACCGAACCGCTCGTGGCCGCCCTCCTCGGTGGCCGGCCCGCTCTGCCGTTCGAGGACAACCGCTGGCTTTTGACCGCACATGCCGAAGAACAGAATCTCTTCGCCACTCTCTGGGCGGGACCCTGGCCGCAGCGCGCGCCCATTCTGACCTTGGGCGTGGCTCTCCGCGCCCGCGAGGGCCAAGGTCTCTGGGACCGGCTGCACGACACTCCCCTGCCACTGCAGACCGATCCGGTCCGGCCCCCGCGCACGCCCTGGATCGCCGACCGTCTTGAGCCCGCGGCCATGGATCACGCCCATACCCTCACATGGACCACCGGCTTCAGTCGCGCCCTGGCCTGGACCTGGTTCGACTTCACCCGACACCAGAACGACCCGGACATGTGATATTGAGGCCGTGAGCGACAGCCACCGACAGGTCTGGACATGCGAGGACAGGCAGCGACACGGCCATGGCCGGGCGCTGCTTCATGCCATCCACCGATGGGGTGGACGCTTCCGATCATCATGCGAGAGCCGGCATCATGCCGGTCCGGCCGGAGCATGTTCAGGCAGGATGCCCCAACCGCGCCCTCTCGTCCTGATGACGACTGACGATCTTTCCGAGAACCGCCAGCACCTCTTCCCGAAACCCCTGCTCCAGAGCGGACATGACCATCGCATCGGATCTCGTCAACAAGCCTGTGGCCGCGAGAACCGAGAGCGCATGGCGCTCGCACTCATGAAGGGCGAGATAGGGAAGCCGGTTCGCCGGCTGATCCCGGAACCATTCCAGGGCAGTTTCGGCAGGAACCGTCATCCGATGCAGGACATGGCGAACGAAATCCAGCAGATCCTGACCGGGATCTGACGGGTCGCCGGATCCCTGCAGAAGCAACAGGCGCGCCCGCGTCACCGCCAGCCGCCCGTGCCCGGCCAGCCAGCAGGGAACATCTCCATCCGATCCGGGAAGCGGCACATGGCGTCGGACGAAAGCGGCCAGGGGTGTCTTCGCCTCCTCATCGGGCACCAACTGGATGAATGGCGTGGCTTCCATGCTTCGGCCCGTCTCCAACCCGTCGGTCCGCCGGGCAGAACGGGTGCCCTTCACAGGCGGTACGCCGGCTCTCTCCATCACACTCTCTCAACCGCCTCCGGCAAAACCGGACAGTGCTCTGAGACAGGGCATTCGGAAAGTGCGCAGAAGCGTGCGGCTCTCGGACCTCAAGCATCAAAAGGCAGGGCTGCCGCACCCGCACTCCCATCCCGAGACGGGGTAGCTCACCCATCCACGCATTCCGGGACTATCTTTTGAAAGCATCGGCCCGCCGTCGGTGACCTGATGCATACCCGCAGGAATGTCCGTCATCGATGCTGCGGCGGCAAACTCGACGGCAAGGCGGATGGGAGGCCCTCATGCCGTGTGGCAATCGCGTGGGCATCCCGCCGGAATGCCCCCAGCGACGGCGGGTTCTAGGTCCGCCTCGCACTCTCCTGACTGCGCCAACGAATGTCCATGGTGTATTGCATGACCTCGGACACGAAGTCGAAGTACCGCTCTTCCTTGAGTTTCCGATACTTCTTCGACCATATCATCTCCATCAGCGACAGGCCGGTGGCATGAAGATCGGGGTTCTTCTTCCTGAAACCGTCGCCGTAGCCTTCGATCTCAAACCCCGGCACAAAAAAGACCGGGGACATGTCTGCAACCAGGTCGCGGAAGACCATGACCTCTCCGATGGCTCGGTCCTCCCGGTCCCGGCAGAGGTCGGAAGGCTGGGTGGCGAGGATGGTACAGAGCCGAAGCAGGCCCGCCAGCCCTGGCCGTGTCCCACGGTCGGTCTCGAAGACCAGGTCCGGCCCGTCATAGGCCCGCCGCATGACGACGCAACCAGGAGAGCCGCTCGCGGCCTCCATATCCTTCACATGAGAGTAAAACTGCTGAATGGCGTCACGCGCGCGATCCAGGAATGCCCTCTTGTGAATGTTGTAGGCCGTACCGGGATTTTCCGCATCAGCTCCCCGGCCGGACACGTAGGCGACCACAGGCATTACCAAACCCATACAAATATCCTTCCTGACGCACCTCATGGAGGTGCCTTCGCCAGCCCCTTCCCGGGGCGGGGCGACGTGACCTCTCCCCCCTCCTGAGGTCAATCCCTGCTCCCCCAGCTCCCGCCTTATGTTCAATGTGAAATGACGAAAGGGAGCAGCGTCCGATGCGAAAGCAACCCGTCACAACGGGAAAAAGGCTGGGGCCTCCGGGCGAGGTGCCAAGTCTCGCGCCGCCTTGTCCCTATGACCGATCAGATGCCGATACCCGCTTCAGGCCAGATCCCTGAAGCCTCACCCCATCACCACCTGCCCCAGGATGACCGTATGATCTCCTCCCTCCATCACGTCACGCTCATGACCGGCCACACCGCGCAGCCGTTGCGCAGCATGGTGACGGAAGACGTCGTGACGGTCTGCCAGAAGCTGCTGACGGCAGCACTTGCCGGCAGATATCCCGTCCTGCCCTTCGATAATGGCAAGTGGACCCTGAGTGCCGCGGCGCAAGGACAGAACCTCGTGGCCACCCTGTGGGCCAGTTCCCGACACCCGCTCCCCATCCTCACCACCGGCGTGGCGCTGGACCCCGGATCGGCGCGCAACCTGTGGCGCGCTTTGCATGACACCTCGCTCCTTCCCCTGGTCACGGATCCCGGCCAGCCGCCGGAGCCGCCCTGGATCGCGGACCGGATCGAACCCGCCTTCCCCTTCGAAGCCGCTCTCTGGACGGGAGATTTCAGCCGGTGCCTCGCCTGGGCCTGGACGGACGAGATGCGGGGCCGCAAGGAACCGGAAGTCCGGACCTCGCCTGATCCGGACCGCCCTGCCGGAGCTTGCGCTTGAGGAACCCGAACCCGGCTGCGACGAGGCGGGCACACCTGCGGGCCGATCAGGCCGCCTGTCTCGCTCGCGGCATGGGGTCGCGGAAGGGCGGCTGATCTCCTTCAGCCCCGGCGGGTTGAGGCTCTCAAGGATCTGAAAAAGCCGCCTCATCCCGCTCCAAGTTATCTCCGGGGCCCCCATGTCTTTTCCCGCCGCCGGAGATATTATTCCAAAGAGTCGCGTTTTGATAAAACCGGGAACCAACCGGCCCGCCGGACTCGAAAGTTATTTTACCCCTAACCCTAAGACATATTCCAATTTCAGGCGCAAAAAAGCACTAGCTTCAACAGGTTCGCACGAGAGCAGGATTAACCGATGTGCGTTCCGGTACCAACAAAGGGACGGCAACCCCAACAATCGCCGCCCGACCTCTGGAGCTTGAGTATGACAGTCGTATCAGTGCCCCCCCATTCTCAGGGAATTCCAGAACAGGACCCCACGCGCTGCGCCCGGAACTTGCGAACCACCCTTGGATACCTCGCGAGCACCACCTTCTTGTTGCTCGTGGCTGGCATGGCTCGGGCCGACATGACCATTACCGGGGATGTAAATGTCACGGGACACCTGAGAGCCGGCAGCATTTCCGCGGCAACAATCGATGGAGCCCTCAATGTCGCCGGACCAAGCGTTCTTGGCGACACTGCCGCAACCTCCCTGTCAGTCAGCGGCGCCTCCGAGCTCGACAGCCTCACCGTCTCGGGCAGCAGCACCTTGCAGGCTGCGGCCATCCGAGGAAATGCCGCGGTGGCCGGCGCGCTGAACGTGACCGGCCAAAGCACGTTCGCCGATACACAGATGCAGAGCGCAACCGTTCAGAAGGGGCTCAATGTCAACGGCCCCATGGGCGTGCGTGGCACCGCCAGTTTCGGATCGGACATGGTCGTGAGCGGCGCCGGGCACTTCGGGAGCGCCAGCGTCACCGGAACGACTTCGACCGGCTCCCTGACCGTGGATGGCGCCTCCCGGCTTGACACCCTCACCGTCTCGGCAAACAGCACATTGCAGGATGCGGCCATTCGAGGAAATGCCGCGGTGGCCGGCGCGCTGGACGTGACCGGCCAAAGCACGTTCACCGACGCCCAGATGCAGACCGCAACCGTCCAGACGACGCTCAATGTCAACGGCCCCATGGACGTGCGTGATACCGCCAGCTTCGGGTCAGACATGGCCGTGAGCGGCACCGGGCACTTCGGGAGCGCCAGCGTCACCGGAACGACCTCGACCGGATCCCTGACCGTGGACGGCACCTCCCGGCTCGACACCCTCACCGTCTCGGGAAACAGCACCCTGGCCGACGTCGACGTACTCGGCCCGTTGGCGGTCACCGGCGCCGCCAGCTTCGTCGATCTCGCCTCTGAAAGCATCCTCGCCGAGGACCTGCACGTCACAGGCAACCTGACCATAGACGGCGGGTTGACGCTGCCTTCGCGATTTTCCTTCGGACAACTGGAAGCCACCGGAAGCAGCAAGCTGAACGACGTCGAGGTCGTCGGCAAGGTCGCGATGAACAACGCAAGCTCCAGCTTCACCCTGGACTCTTCGGGCGTTCAGGCCAGCACGGGGGCGGGCCGCATGCAATTGACGGACAGCACCGCAGCCCTTGCCCAGGGCGAAAACGGGATTACCGCCAGCAGCGCCGGAACCACGAAGGTCACAGCCATACGCGAGGCCACGCTGCAAGGAGGCGAAACCAGACTGACCCTGACAGACAGAGGCGCCCGTCTTTCCGGGTCCGGCGGCGCACCCGCCCGCCTCTCCGGGGTCGCCGACGGCATAAACGAAGATGACGCCGTGAACGTCAGGCAGCTGAATGAGGGCCTGCAGGAGGTGGGAGCAGGCGTTGCCATGAGCATGGCAATGTCACAGCTGCCGTCCCCCCTCGCCGGCAGCAACCATGCCTTCGGCATAGGTCTCGGCAACTTCGACGGGCAGGCGGCCATGGCTTTGGGAGGAACGGCCATCCTGAGCAACGGTGTCACGCTGCGGGGCGCGCTCAGCCATGCCAGCGGCAAGACAGGCGCCGGGGTCGGCGTAGGCTGGAGCTTCTGATCCCAGGAACAGGCAGGAGCCCACAGAGCCCGCGTGCCGTCCCAACCCGGAAGCCGATATTCATGATCTTTCTCGGACCTGCCATCGTCCTGCTGGTCTTTCTTGCAGTACTCCTGCTTCTCTTCATCATCGCAACCAGATCCCTGCGGAACAGCTGGTATGTTTCGCTGGGATGCCTGGCGATGCTCGGATTGAGCGCCACCTATCTGACCGCCCTGCATTCGGTCACCACCGATCGCCTGCAGCGGCTGCTGAAGAGCCTCTCCATGCCGGCGGGCCAGCCGGTCGTCATCAATCCGACGACCAACCTGATCGAGGTCGAGGCGCAGAAGCGGGCGCTGATCTACATGTATGACACCACCGACCGGAAAATCCTGCCCACACGGTCGGACGCCATCCGGCAGAACTGCCGGGCCACCGAGCTGCGCGCCGCACTCGAACTCGGGGCGCAGGTCGAGCATCGGTACAGGGCCGGAACGACAATCGTTCAGCATATCATCGTGCGCCGCGAGGATTGCTTCTGATCCATGCCGTCTCGGGAGGCCCCGCAGGCAGAGCCCTGGAAGCCAAGGCCGGCCCCCACCGGCCTTCCACAGGAAGCAATGGGATTTCGCTGGATAGCGACCGCAACGACTTCCCGACAGCGGCTCGCCGTGGGCTCGGACCTGCTTCAGCCATAGACCGGGCGGGATCCTCTCGGGGCAGAGGACCAGCCCGGCACAGAAAGCCGTCACATCCAAAAAGGCTCACGGTGTCCGCGTCGGCTCAGCCAGCGCCATGAGCGAACCTTGAGCCGCTGCAGCCCGGCGGGGACCGTGTCTGCCCCTCACGGCTCGTATCCGCGCCGCCGCTTCTCCTCGGCAAGCTTCATGAGGGCCGTGATCGCCCGGCCCTCGTCTTCATGAAGCTCGATCAACTGCCGGCCGCGCGTCCCGATCCTGCCCCATGTCCGCACGAGGCTCACGCCGCCGAAAAGGTCCCGCTGAACCGCCATCCGGTAGAAGCGCCGCATGTTGCGCGCGCAATCGATCCGCCGCAGGTGCAGACAGGTCGGGAAGACCTCAAGCTGAATGCCACTCTCAGGCATGACAGACCTCGATGCAGGGCTTCGGGGCAGGGCTTCGGGACAGTAGCAGGCGGTCCCGGTTCCAAGCCATGGCAAACCGGGCGATGCGGCCTGAGAAGACGGAATATCGCCGCAGGGGCGGATCCATCGGAGCCGCGACACGTCTCGATATGGCGATCCCAAGGGCCGTGGGCCTGGCGTCCCTCCCCGGTCTGGCGCTCGGCGTGGGCACCCCGACAGGAGTGCCAGCCTCCTCGGCACCCCCGAAGTCGATGCAGCCCCCTCGTGATCTCGGCCCGGACGAGATGACCCCGCCACCTGTTCTCTTTCCGGTCTTGTCCTGCCTTTGGTGACCGACTACCCGGTGGCATCCCACGGTTCGAGGTTCGGTCATGACCCTGTTTGCGATTTTCCTGGCCACCTGTGCCGTCCCGGCGGCGGCGGGCATCCTGTTCAAGCCGGGACCATGGTACCGCGACCTCGACAAGCCGGACTGGACGCCGCCGAACCGGCTGTTTCCCGTGATCTGGGCCACGCTCTACACGCTGATGTCGTTGGCTGCGGCGCGCATCGCCCTGCAAGCCGACAACGATCCGGCACTGGCGCTCTGGGGGCTGCAGATCACCATCAGCACGCTCTGGTCCGCGGTCTTCTTCGGGCAGCACCGGATCCTGGCAGGGGCGGTGATCATTGCGCTGCTCTGGATGTCGGTCCTTGCGACCACGGTGGCCTTCGCCAGGCTGGATGCGCTCGCCGCAGGAATGATGGTTCCCTATCTTGCCTGGGGCACCTTCGCGCTGGCTCTCAACATTTCCGTGTGGCGCCGCAACCGGAACAGGGCGGGGATGCCGGCCAGTTCCTGACGGGCACGGACCCGCACAGGCTATCGGCGGATCGAGACCCTACGGCCGGACTCCGGATCCTGTTCCCTCCGTTCCCGATTTCCCTCCGTTCCCGATCGGAAAGGGAAAGTTTTTCCTTTTCGCTGGAGGCAACCACCGAACGGAGGAGACAGGAGAGGCTGCCGCGTCCCCGGGACCGGTGAGAACATCCTCAACCATTTGCAGCAAAACCCTTTTTCCGGAGCGAATACCGCAACGGCCGCGGCCTTTCCCGGGAACAGCCCGCACAACTCTCGCCCCAGGGGCGGGCGCCGGTTCTCCGGGGCGAGGGAGGGTTTTCCACAGGGATGACGTCACCCCGGCTTGCGATTTTGCCGGCGATTCGCGACCATGTCCGTGATCCGAAAGCGAGACGGGATCATCCCGGCGCATGACTGGCATCATGCACCGGGCGATTGGCGGAAAAACTTGTTCGCGTATTTCCTCCATTGAGTTTCGCACACCTCCCCGCGTCGCGCAAGATCCGCGCCCGCGGCCCCAAGGACTTGTGCCGTGACCCGAAAGAAACTCCACCCCCCGCGGACCGGGCTCCCCGACCCGCACAGCATCATCGCCCGCGTCAATGCCGCAGCACTCCCGCGTCTGGACGGGCTCTGCCCGCGCTGGATCCCCGGCGGCCGGCGCATGGGCGCTGAATTCGTGGCCCAGAACCCGACGCGCGCCGATCGGCGGGCCGGCAGCTTCAAGATCAACCTGCGCACCGGAAAATGGGCGGATTTCGCAACCGGCGACGCCGGGGGCGATCCGGTCTCGCTCTACGCCTACCTTCGCGGCCTGCCCCAGCTTCAGGCCGCGAAGACGCTCGCCGAAGACCTGGGGGTGACCCCATGAACGCGATGCCCCCGGTCGAGGCCACGCTCGTCACGCCCATCCCCGCCGGGGCACCGCCCAGGCCGGACCATGCCAGACTGGGATCTCCCTCGCGGAGCTGGACCTATGTCGACGCGCAAGGCGAGCCGCTCGTCGTGATCTGCCGCTTCGACCGGCCGGCCCGCGAGGGCGCGGCCAAGCCCGGCAAGGAGATCCTGCCGCTCTCGCTCTGGCGCCAGCCGGACGGAACCCTCGAATGGCGCTGGAAGGGCCTCGAGGCGCCGCGCCCGCTCTACAACCTCCACCGGATCGCCGCCACGCAGGAGAGTGACGCCTGGATCGTCATCACCGAGGGCGAGAAGGCGGCCGAGGAGGCCGCCGACCTCTTTCCCGACGGGGTCGCGACGACGCCGATGAACGGCGCCAACGCTGCCGCGCAAACCGACTGGGCGCCCCTGCGCGGCCGGAACTGCCTCATCGTTCCGGATCTCGACGAGCCCGGCCGGAAGTTTGCCGAGACGGTGGCCGCCCGTCTCCGGGAGGCGGGGGCCGCCCGGATCCGCATCCTGGATCTTTCGGAGATCGCCCGGATCTCCTGGCAGGGCGACAGGGAGCAGCACCGCTCCCCCGACGCGGTCCCCCAAGGCTATGACCTGGCCGATGCCGCGGCCGACGGCTGGACGGCCGAGCGGCTTCAGGCCGCCCTCGCGGCGAGCCGGCACCTCCTGCAGGAGATCGAACTGTCCGCCGCCGAGCCTGCGGTGTCCCCCCTGCCGGCCGTCCCCTCCGGCCTGCCGCAGGCCACCTTCATTCTCGATGAGGACGGCGTCTGGAAGGTCGTACAGACCTACGACAAGAAAGCGAAGGAAACCGTCGAGGAGCTGGTCTGGGTCTGCGGCCCGCTGCGGATCGTGGGCTACAGCCGCGACCCGCAAACCCGGGACTGGGGCCGCCTTGTGGCGTTCGAGGATCCCGACGGCCATCCCAAGCGGCTCGTCATCCCGGCGCAGAGCCTGGCGGGAGGCGGCACCGAGGTCTTCAAGCGCCTGATGTCCCATGGCCTGACCTTCGTGCCCACGCGGAAGAGCTGCGAACTGCTCATGGAATATCTGCTCGTATCGACCCCCGACCTTCGCATCACCCAGACCCGCATGCCCGGCTGGGTCGGAGAGACCTTCGCCCTGCCCGGGATCTCCTTCGGGCCGGACGAGGTGATCTGTGACCTGGGCGAGATCGACCATCGCTACGCCGTTTCGGGCTGCATCGAGACCTGGCGGAAGACCGCGGCGCTCGCGATCGGCAACTCGCGCCTGGCTTTCGCCCTCTCCGCAGCTTTCGCAGGCCCCCTGCTCCGGCCGCTCGGCCAGGAAGCCGGAGGAGTGCATTTCGTGGGCAGCATGGGTGACGGCAAGACGACGCTCGCGGAAATGGCCGGCAGCGTCTGGGGCGGCGGGCGGGCGGGCTATATCCGCAGCTGGCAGGGATCGGAAAGCGGGCATGAGGGGGCGGCCGTCGCGACGAACGACACGTTGCTCGTCCTCGACGAGATCGGTCAGGCGGACCCCGCCCTCCTCGGCCCCATCGTCTACATGCACCATAACGGCTCCGGCAAGAACCGCGCCGACACCGACGGAAGGCTGAAGGACTCGACCTCCTGGAAGTGCCTGCTGCTCTCGACCGGCGAGAAAACCGTCGCCCAGGCGATCGCCGACAGCCCCAGGGGCGGGCGCGCCATGGCGGGCCATGCCGTCCGCCTGCTCGACATCCCGTCCGATGCCGGGGCGGGCCTGGGGGTCTTCGAGGAACTGCATGGCTTCGAGAGCAGCCGGGAGCTGGCGCTGCATCTGCACCACATGGGGGGCCAGCATTACGGCCATGCCGCCCGTGCCTTCCTCACGCGGCTGACGGACGAGCCGGACGAGGCCTCGAACCTCGTCGGCCCGCTCATCAAGGAGTTCGTCGCGCAGGCCTGTCCCCCGGGCGCCTCCCGGCAGGTGCAGCGTGCCGCGGCCCGGTTCGGGCTGATTGCCGGGGCGGGCGAACTGGCGATCTCCTTCGGCGTGCTGCCCTGGCCGACCGGCGAGGCGCTCAGGGCGGCAGACCGCTGCTTCCGCGACTGGCTCGCCAGCCAGGCGAACCCGGAACATTCCCGCGAGCATGTCGAGGCGATCCGCACCGTCCAGCGATTCATCAGCCTGCATGGCGCTGCGCGATTCGAGGAGATCCGGCCCCGAAAGGCAGAGCACGATCCTGAGGCATTCGAACGGCCGGTCTCGAACCGGGCGGGATACCGCAAGCCGGTCGCGGAAGGCGTGGAATACAATGTCCTGCCCGAGGTCTGGCGCGGCGAGATCTGCAAGGGACTCGACCCCGAAAAGGTCGCGAGAATCCTGCAGCAGTCGGGCCTCCTCGATCCGGGCGAGGCGGGGCGCTTGCAGAAGAAGGTCCGCCTGCCGGATCATGCGCAGCCGGTGCGCTGCTATGTCCTGAAACCCGGCATCCTCTCCTGGCCCGGGACCGACGAGGACGACGCCGACGGCCCGGAGGAGGAGTGATGCTCAACCCGGACATGCTGCAGGGCTTCGCACGCCTGGCCCAGCGGCTCGGGACCGCGGTCCCGGTCGCGCCGGCGGGCGAGGCGGGCCGGCGACCCCGGCCGGTCGCGGATCCTCCGCCGCGGCCGGAACCGCAGGGCCGCCACCAGGCCTTCCCGCTCTTCGCGCCCCCGGCGCCGGACTGCGCGCCCCGGCCGCACGCCCTCCTTGCCGCCCGGCTTCCGCCACCCGCCGGGACCTCCTCCGCGGCGATCGGGGCATGGCTCGCAGGAGAGATCCACGACCCGTTGGCGCCCGTCCTCGCCCTGAGCGCCCAAAGCGAGGCCCTGGCCGAGGATCTTTTGCAGATCGAAATCCAACTCTTCGGGCAGGGCGAGGCCGGCCTGGCCGAAGCCGGAGCGCGGGCCTCCTGCGATCTCTCGACCGGACGGGAGGATGCTGCCTGGCTGCAAAGCCTGTTCGGGCCGGAGCCTGCGGGCGGAGCCCCCTCCGCCTGCGAGGCGGCGGCGCAGGATTTTGTCCGGGCCCTGGCCGAGGTCTACGAAACCTTCGAGCCCGAAGCGGCGGCGGCGCTGGCGCTGCACGGCGCCACGCTGAAGATCGCGCCGGACCTCGCCCGGCTTCTGGCCGGGGTGAAGGCGCTCGAGGCGGACTGGCTGGAAGAGGGGCCGGCGGGCGGCATGGCGGCCCAGGACCTGCGCGGCGCCCCGTCCCCCGCCGCCGACCTGCGCAGGCCCACCGTCCTGCGCCGCGCCGCCTTCCTGCATCTCCTGACCTCCCGCTCCGTCCCCGGCGGCCTCCGGGATGCCCTGGTGGAAACACGGTTTGCCCAGGCGCTGGCTCTCGCCCCCGAAAGCCTCCTCACCCCCGGCGCGATCGAGGCCCGGCTTTCCGAGGCTCCGGCAAGAGAGCGCCTCGAGGACCTGCTCGCAGGGCTCGCCTGGGCCTGCCTGACCCCGACCGGAGGGGTTGGCACTTCCGGGGCCCCGCCCCCGGATCCGGTGGACCTCTTCGAGCGCTTCCGCGAGCGGGCTGCCATCCGCGAACACGAGGGCGGCCAGCCCCGCCCCCTGGCGGAGCGCGAGAGCCTGTGCGAACTCGCAACCGGCCTCGCCCTCCGGCCCGGCGATCTCCTCCGGGCCTGGCACCTTGTTCCCGGTCTGGCGGCAGGCCTGAGGGCGCTGAGCTTCCGCACCCGGCCGCGCACGCTTCATCCGGCCCGATCCCCCTGATCGGGCAGACTGCGCCATTGGTTCAAGCGCAATGGCGAGCGGGCGCGGTGATCAGCGCCGAGCGCTGGCGATCGATCCGGTCGAGGCTGCCGAGGCTCTGGAACAGCGCGCAGGCGCGACGGGATGCGCACCGGGTGGTGCGCCGGGCTTGCTCGCGGTCGATCATCAGTCCGATCCATGCGACGGGTCGAGGCTGCGGCCGCGATCTTCAGAGATCAGGTCGGCAAAAGCTTCGGCCATTCTTGACGCTCCGATGCGCCACATCCGGATGCAGGGCCTCGGCATCAACAATCGGCACATCACATCGGCAAATTCTTGGACTTCACGGCGAAAAACTCTAACAATATCCAGAAGTTCCGCAGCCACAAGGTCGGCAAGAAATGCGAGAGACACCCGGCAGGATTGAACCATGCTTCTTTGAAGAGCACATACCTGCCAGCCTCGCGGACCTGTCGGTCGAGATTCAGCGCGACGCGGCGAACCTCGGCCAGGGTCTCCACCCGGACAGCGCAGCCGAACTGGCGGACCTCGTCAGGGTGATGAACTGCTACTACTCGAACCTGATCGAGGGGCACAACACGCGCCCGCGCGACATCGAACGCGCCCTCGCGGGGGCCGAGCTTGAGGCGGAGACACGCCCGCTTGCGCTGGAGGCTCGAGCCCATGTCATCGTCCAGCGAACACTCGACAGGATGCATCGGGAAGGCACCTTGCTCCGGCCCACATCCGTCGCGTTCCTCACCTGGGTACACAAGGCCTTCTACGACGAGATGCCTGACGAGTTCCGGCATGTCGAACATCCGGATGGAACGACCGAGCCGATCATTCCGGGCCGCATGCGGCAGGAGGGCGACCGCGAAGTCGCCGTCGGCCGCCATCTGCCCCCCTCCTCGAGTCGGGTCGCGGCCTTCATGGATCACTTCGACAAGCGATTTCAGATCGCGGCCCGCTCGGCGAGCGGACGGATCATCGCCATCGCCTCGGCACACCACCGGCTAAACTACATACACCCGTTTCCCGACGGGAACGGGCGGGTCAGCCGGCTGATGTCGCATGCGATGGCGCTCGAAGCAGGCATTGGAGGCCAAGGCTTATGGTCCGTTTCGCGCGGGCTGGCGCGCGGGCTGGCGGATCGGGGCGAATACAAGCGCATGATGAACATGGCCGACTCCCCCCGTCGCGGCGATCGCGACGGGCGGGGCAATCTGTCCGAGACCGCCCTGAAGACCTATTGCGAATGGTTCCTGAAGGTCACGCTGGATCAGATCATCTTCTCGGCCAAGCTCTTCGACCTTGGCGGCCTGGAAAAGCGCTACCGGCGTCTGGTCGAAGACACGGTCGACGACAAGCGTGCGCCCGACCTCATCTCGGCGGTCCTTCGCTATGGCACGCTGGAACGCGGCGAGGCGCAGATCGTCCTCAAGACGTCCGAGCGCACGGCGCGCAACACGCTGAGCAAGCTGACATCAGCCGGCTACCTGTCATCAGCCTCACCGAAGACGCCCGTGCGGCTCGCTTTTCCTCTCGACTACCGGGAGCGCCTTTTCCCGAACCTGTTCGCTGATGCGTGCCTTCCCGGGTAACAAAGCGGCTGACCGGAAGGCCACAAAGGGTGCTGCGGTCTTCAGGTTCGTCGCGCGCCACATCCGATACCCTGTCCATCATCATCTGCCCTTTCAATGCAGCATCGGCCGGCGCCCGAGCGCCCGGAAATCGTTTTTCAGACGATCGAGCCCGCGGAGCGTCAGCCGCCCGTTCTCGATCTCGGCCGTGAGCCGCGCCACCACGCGCTCGTCCACCTCCAGCCCGTCCAGCACGCGGATGACGAGGCGCTCGAGATCGGAGCCCGTGGGATAGCCCACGGGAAAGAGTGTCACGCGGTCGAGAAGCGGCGCGCTGAGCCCCTCGAGGCTGTTGGCCGTGAGGATCCAGGTGACGTGGCTGAGATCGACAGGCGCCTGCAGGTAGGGGCAACGGTAGCTTGCCGCGGTGGAGCGCTGCAGAAAAGGCAGGAGGGCCTGGCGAGGATCGCCGCCGGAGGAACTCGTCTGCCCCTTTTCGACCTCATCGAAGATCACGAGCGGATTTGCCACGTCGCTCTCGTGGATGAGCCTCACAGCCTCACCCGGATGGGAGGAATTCCACTGGAAATCACTCCCCCCGATCGGAAAGCTCGCCGTCATGCTGGCGCCCTCCAGACGCGACCGGGGCAGGCCCGCCAATTCGGCCAGCCGCTCGGCCATCCGGGTCTTGCCGCAGCCGGGAGGTCCGAGCAGCAACAGCGGCGGCAGGCGAAACCATCCACATTCATCGAGACTGTCGAGCGCCCTCTGCCAGGCCCATGCGAGCGGCTTCCGGAGCCAGGGGCCTTCCGCAAAGAGGGCGGCAAAGAGCCTGTCCACCTCGTCCGGCGTTCTCGGTCCAGCAAGCCTCTTGGGCTTGGCCAGCGCCTCTCGCAGGGCGTCCCGGCCGCGCCGGTCCTCCCCGACTTTTGCCGGAGCGGCATGCAACAGGATATGGCCCGCCGGCACGCTGCCGTTCGTGACCTCGGCGGATGCGGTTCCGCAATCCCCCTCTCCTTGCGAAAGATCGCCGGCCTGCAGCATGAGCCGCGCGCGTACCTCGGAGGCGAGGCCCACCCACAGCGGATCGGCATTCTGCAGTTCACGCAGCCGTCTCCTGACGACCTCATGAGGCTCCCCGCAGGCGCGCTTGAAAAGGAAGCTGTAGGTCTCGAGACTGGACGGCCGCTTCAGGAACGACCACCTCTGCGCCTCATTGTGATGCATCGAGGCGTCCATGTCCCGCAGCTGCGCCCACTCGCGCCGGAAGCCGGCTGGCGTCGGGGGAAGCTCTTCGGCACTCCCGGTTTCATCGAGATCGTCGTCGAAAAGAGGCACGGCCACCACCTGGGTCCACGGTCAAGCTGATGCGGATTGGTAGGAGGCCCGGGACTCGAACCCGGTCGCTACGCTGATCTGGCGCTAAGGGCTTATAAGACCCCGCCGCACACCCGTGCCGCCTCCCGAAATCGGAAGATCAGCGTATCGAGTGGTGGGCGTGCTGGTTCGACATGCCGAGATTCTGACGGCGCCCGAATCGGCTGTCAAGATGGAAAATCCAGATGGGGATGCTCGGCTCCGGCCCGATAAGGTCCGCAGACATCGTGAACCGCCTATTACCGGATCTGGAAATGATCCACGGGATCTCCGATCCGCTGACAGTTCCCGCGAAGCTGCACTTCCACCAAGGGGCCAGGTCGATCGGCTCGCATGGCCGGAGCGGAAACGTGCCATATCGGATCCCTGGCTCACCACACCCCTCGCCGCTGCAGGAACGAAACGATTGGAAGAAAGATCGGCCGGCACAACAACAGCCCGGGGCGGATCCTGAGAAGATCCGGATTTTCTTTGCCGATGCCGCCCCGACACCGGCCTCCATCCTCCGACGCGGCAGGCACGGGATGCAGAATCTCCGGATTTCGGATACGCCACCGAAAACAGGCGAGTCGAACATGTCGAAAGTTTCTCCTCCCAGAAACCTGACCCCTGGCCTGTGCCGGAGGATCGAGGCGGACATGCTGGAGGCTTGCTGCCAGGTAGCCCAGAAGCACGGCCTCCTTGCGGAGAGCCTCGGGGTGAAGGCGATGAACCTGCGCTGGAACTTCGAGTTCGGCATCCGCGTCTCGATCCCGCTGGCGGACGGCACGGCGCTGAATCCGGAGCGCATTCTGTTCGAGGCGCTGGCCGAGGAATATGGGCTGTTGCCCGATGACTATGGTCGCGAATTCTCAACGGGGCGCGAGCGATTCCGGGTCGCGGGCATCGATCCCCGGAGGCCCAGATATCCGATTTCGGCCGAACGCATCCCGGACGGCCAGGGGTTCAAGTTTACAGCCGATCATGTGGCGCTTCTGCTCAAGGCCGAAGAATGAAGGAATGACACCGGGGCGGCGAGGGACGTGCCCGGCGAGAGGATGAGAACCTCGGCCAGGGATGTCCGTTGCAAGCCTGCCATTCCGCCTCCCCTGAAGGCTATCCGCATCTGGGCGCCGCCGCTGCCTCCGAAAGGTCGAGGCTGGGCGGAGGGATGCTACGCAGCAACCTACCGCCGGTACACCCAAGGGCGTAAACCTCTGACCCCATGGTTTAATTGACTCACATCCTGAAACTTCATCATCGTAAACAGGCCCTGGAAGGGTGCCCGTTCGGTATTTATTACCCGGACTAACCTGCTCTTCCTGTCCCTAAGCAGGAAGATGCAGGGGGCTCCGTGAATCAGAAGAGCGTCAGGGTTTTTTAAAAGAAGTCATTATTTCATTTGGTGGCGGGGGCGGCGGGAATGCCGCCCCCGCCCTCATCATCAGGACAATCACGACTGGCGCAGTCTGCGCTTAACAGTCTGACAAGCCCGTATTGGCCTGAATCTGGCGGCAGAGGATTGTCCGGAGGCCCAGATCAGGTCCTGGGTGCTGAAGGTCACGGCGCAAACGCACTCACCCCGGCAAGATGGTACGCGGCCATCCCTCCCAGCGTGGCGAGGCCGGGATCGGCGCGCAGCCGCATCACCGCTCCGACCGCCAGCAAGCCTGCGAGCTCGGACAGGATATCGAGCGCCGTGGCGGCGCTCAGGAAGGGCGGCAGGATGACGATCGTCGCCATGGCGGCGATGAGACAGGGTCCGAGACGGTCAAGCCCCCGCCGCGTGCGACGGCCAGCGGCGTCCACCGATCCCAGACCAGGGGCACGACCCGCGTGGCATAGTTGGGGGTATCCAGGGTGCGAGGCTTTCCAGGTCCCGACGGATCGGGGTCAAGCCAGATGACGGGCCGGATCCATCCGGCCGTGCAGGACGCGCAGCACGAGAATACCTACCCCTGTAGAGCGGTAGTATATAGCGTGGGACACAGCCTCGTACCTGCGAACACCCTTGATAACGAAGCCGTAGTCAGCCCCAAAATCTGGATGCTCTGCCGCCATGTCGATCTTGGCGTTGAGCGTCTTCGTGTACCTCTCGGCCTGAACCGGGCCGAAATGTTCGATCCCGTAGAGGAAGATGTCGATCAGGTCCCGTTCGGCATCACGCGTGAAGTCAATTTTCGTCACCAAGCAGACCCTTTTGTCGGGCCTCCCGGCGCGCCGCCTCCAGGATATCTGGGAAGGAGCGATCAGAGACACCGCTCGCGTCCGCGCGCTCAAGCATGGTCCGGAGCTCGGCAACGGCCGCTTCCCTGCGCTCTTGGTCACGCCGTACCAGGTCCCGGAAGTACTCGCTGACGTTACCGTAACGGCCCGCCGCGATCTGCGCCTCGACCCACTCGTTCATCTGGTCGGGCATCGAGATGGTCAGTCTGGACATGGGGAAACCCTTCTTCATATCTGATCATAACAGATCATACCCGCCTAACTCAAGAACAGTTACCGCTTATCGCATACAGACTGTCAGAAATGGTGGTTTCTGACCCCGGCCCCCCTGCCCTGCAGGATCAGGCCCTTACCCCGACAGAAACCAGGTCCGGCCGTGTCTCAAGGCTCCAACGACAAGGCCAGGCTCATGCCACTTTGAAAGGAGAAGGAAGCAGCATCTGCTCGCCTGGGGGCGGCGCGCCTTTCGGCAGGATCTCGGAGCGATCGGGCACCCCGGAATCCGCGACCGGATCAAATCGGAATGGCTGACCGGATGTTATCGGAATCCGTGACCGGATGACCCCGGTGCGCGCACTCCCGGGCGGCAAACTCGACCGAGCTACCAGATCACGGTCCCCGATGACCTTGTTCACGAGCAGAAGGTCGACCGCCGGCACCGCGATCGGCACTGAAGAGACGCCCTGCAGATCCCTCACAAGGGGTGGCCGGACGTCATGGAAGGGCCGGCCGGATGCTCGTGGAACGGATGACCGGATGCCGTGGAATGCGCAGATCAGCCTGATCTTTTCGCGTGGGCCAGATGTCGCGACGCCGATCACGACATGGATCGTGACATGGATCGCGACATCCCATATATGTTGAAAGGCTCGTTTTGAAGGAGAACACGATGAAGGATCTGAAGGACCTTATTCTGAAGTTCCTCTCGGAAGCGGAGTCGGATGTCAGCCTTACTGAAATTCAAGAAAAACTTCGAGTATCACAGCCCTCCCTGAACCGCCGCTCCCTTCAGCGTGCAGTTCTGGAACTTGTCAAAGCCGGGCAGATCTCGCGCCATGGTGCCGGCCCGGCCACGAAATACAGATCCTCAAATCCGGAAAGGAAGGACGAGCAAGATGCCATTCCGCTTTCGGCAGCCGCGAAAAGACAGCTGGCCTATCTTGCCTTGCCGCTTATCAAGCGCACCCCGGTGACGTACCGCGATGAGCTGCTTTTCAAGTATGTTCCGAACAAGGATTTTTACCTGTCAAATGAAATTCGCACCCAACTGCATGACATGGGACGCACCGGACCGGATGATCGCCCTGCGGGGACACACCTGAGAGATGTTCTCGGTCGCCTTCTCATTGACCTGTCCTGGGCATCATCGAAGCTGGAAGGTAACCGCTACACGCTTCTTGATACGAAGCGCCTCATTGAAGAGGGCAAACTGGCGGAAGGCACCGATCGTATCGAAGCCGTCATGATCCTCAACCACAAGGCCGCAATCGAAATGATTGCCGAGGAGCCTGACCATGTCGGAATTGATCGCCGCACATTCCTGAACCTGCACGCTCTCCTCGCAGACGGGCTGAGGGATGAAGAGGCAGTGGGCCGGCTGAGACGCCGACCGGTAGACATTACGGGCAGTGTTTATACTCCAACGGCGGTCCCGCAGAGGATCGACGATTGCTTTAACCGGGTTCTGGCAACGGCCAGAGAGATAAGCGACCCCTTCGAGGCCTCTTTCTTCCTGCTCGTGCATATCCCCTACCTCCAGCCGTTCGAGGATGTGAACAAGCGGGTGTCACGGCTGGGATCCAACATTCCCCTGATCAAGGCGAACCTCTCTCCCCTGTCCTTCATCGACATGCCTGAGGATCTTTACCTGAAGGGAATGCAAGCATTTTACGAAACGGGAAAGACCGACTTGATTCAGGACGTCTACCTGGCGGCCTATGACAGATCCTGCCAGAGATATGCTGCAATCTCGAAGTCCATGGTTGTACCCGACGCTTTCCGGATCGCATGGCGCGCCGATCTCTTTGATCTGGTGCATCGGATAGTCACCGAGGGCATTGAACCTGATGACGCCGCTCTCATCGCGCTGACACCGGTACATGTTCCGGAAGGTGACCGGGGTGCATTCGTGAAGATGGCCATGAAGGAAATCGAAGGCCTGCATGAGGGAAACTTCATGCGCTACAGGTTGCGCGCCGGGCAGTTCCAGCAGTGGCAGGATCGCACCCATGCTGATACAGGGCCGTCATGTCCTGAGGCGTGAAGGACGTGGAAATTCCACAACACGGTCAGGCTGGTCCTCCGCATGGGGCGTCGGTATCCACGTCCCTTGCCATCCGGTTTATCGCAACCGACCATGCAGATCCGCCTTCAGGGATCCCAGAATGCGCAAGTCGTTCCGTTCGACGAGATCCCTGATGTTGGCGATCATCGGTTCATCCCCGCCAGAACATCAGGACGGAGGTCTGCAACCCGGATGCAGATCCCTCACAAGGGGTGGCCGGACGTCATGGAACGGCCGACCGGATGCCCTGGAAACGCACACTTGCCTGACGGTCCGTCCGTCAGCGCGCCGGTCAGGCGGAAGAACCGACGCTCCGTTCACCGTCCCGCGGCCGCCCGGGCCAAGTCCCCCCGGCTCCGAAGAAATGCCACCTCCTCGAACCCGGCAGTCGTCAAGCGGGCGCAGCAACAGCCCCCAGCGAACCGGATGCTCCGAAAAGAACTGCCCCTATGGGCCTTCGATCAAGCCGGCGCCGCACCGGGCCGTCAGAAGAGACATGCGGTCCCTGGCATGATCGATGATCGGCCCCGCCACGCGATCCGGAAATCCCGCGGGGAGGGCATTGGCAACCTCTTCGAATGCCGCCAGCCCTGTTTCCACGAGGTCGACGAAGGCACGACGCCGGATGTCGGAGGGTACGCGGGCGCGGTCGGATGTCTCCTCGAAGTGGCGCGGCCGGATCTGATCCAGCCGATAATGCCGACGTCGGCCAACCGACATGGCAAGACGCAGTTCCCTGTTGCGGAAGGCGCCGTTTGCCATGGCAGGCGCGGCGCTCACGATATCGTAGAGCGGGGTCATCCTGAATCCACCCGGCCCCAGGAACAGGGAGTAGTTCTTGGCATGCCCATCGATGGCGGCAAGTATCCAGTTCACGATCTGCGCCTTCAGGAACAGAAGCTGATCGGCGGCGCGCTCGCTCGAGCCCTCCAGCAGGCGCAAACCATCCTGCATCCCGGGCCCCCCATGTTCCTGGTACTTCTGGCCGGACTCGAAGCCAAGCGCCTGCAGGAAATCCTCCTGCGGCAGGCGCAGGATACCGCCCTTCGCGCGGGGCGTGCGGTCGAAACGGGTGACAACCAGAACGGTCTGGTCCTCGAAGGTCTCGATCCTGGCCTCGTTTACCGGCAGACCAAGAGCTGCGGCAAGCTTCAGGCAGAGCCATTCGTTCTCGACGCTGTCGGTCATGTCGATGCCGTGCGAAACGATGCCCATCCGACGCTTGAAGATATGCGTGGTGGGTGTCAGCCCGGCGGGCTTCAGCCACGTGTCATCCTTCCAGAGAAAGGCGGTCTTTTCCTGCGCCCCCGCCAAGGAGATGCGGAAGGGATCCTCCGCGCGGATGCCCAGGGGCCACTCGGCCAGATCCCGGATGGCGGCCGCAATCTGCGCCTCCGCCTGGGGCACACCGTCAACCCGAAAAGGGTCGCCAGGATCGGCGCCATGCGGAAGGAACTGCATGGCTCCGATGCAGTCGCGCCCGATGGCGGCCAGAAGATCATGGGGTCGGTCACTGCGCGCCTCCGCACGCTCGGCGATCCTGCGGCGCAGGTCCGGGTTATCCGGCAGCAGGTTTTCGAAGACGGCATTGACATGGGTACCGGACTGGGCGCCGCTCCTCAGCGGAAGCTGGCGCGAAATGGGGAAAGCGAACTCCCAGGCCAGCCAGCCGGCATCGTAGGCGAAGCTGACCCCGCCTGCAGGAGTGAAGCGATACTCTCCTGCCAGCCGCCCGTTGATGCGGACATCAAGGCGCCTGACAACCGGCGGCCGTCCCATCAGAAGATGTCCTGAACCGAAGGCGCGGGGGCAATCTTTCCCTTCTCGCCCAGAACCAGTTCCAGTCCGAGGGCCGAGATCAGAGCAAACAGCGTCGACACCCTGGGTTCATGGGTGCCGCTCTCAATGCGCGAGACATGCTTGGCCGCCAGACCTGCACGCCGGCCCAGCTCCTCCTGAGTCAGCCCCAGTTCCCTGCGGCGGCTTCGCAGAGCCTGGTTCAGACTTGTGGCGTCACGGAGAACATGTGGCTGCACATGCGACCTGCAGAGTGATATATATGTAGAAAATCGAGAATATACCAAAAACATTACCAACGCAATAAATCCCGAAAACATCACCTGAACCCTTTCGGGTCCATCGTCGGCGAGCGCGTATCCCGCGTCCGACCCGTTCATCCGCAATCCACTCTCCTTGCGAGGTCAGGCCGAAATGCGGGGCCGAGAACCAGCGCGCCGCCAGACGATTGAGGCCCGGTCATCGCTGTCGGGCATATGGGTGGGCGGCTGATGGAACTCGAGCGTGAAGCGATCGAACCGGTGAATTGATCGGAGCCAGCCCTCGTAACCCGTGCTACCAGGAGGGATTGGTTCTCGTCGCGATGGGTGACGGCTCCAGCATCCTTGCCAGCTCACGTGGCAGCATCCGCCGGAAGCGCTCGTCGAACGGAAGCTGCGGGAGCTTGTCGCCGATGAGTTTCGCCATGACATCTGCCTGCTGTCGATCCCGTATCTTCTTCTGCGGCTCCCGGGTTTCCCGGGCGGACAGCCAGAGCTTGTGGACCGCCCAGTACCGAGGATCGGGACACCGCATGGGAGCAGGGAAGCCCCTCTCGTCAAGAACGACCACGTCGACCGCCGGAGCGTTGACCAGCCACTGCAGTCCCGCGATGGGAGCTGGACGGATATCTCCGGCCTCCAGAGGATCGGCGCCGGGCATTGAGCGGTATATCGGCGGGGGCTCCGGTCGAAGGAACTCGATCATGTAGCCCTTGTCGTTGGTCAGCCGGAACTCCATCGTGCCGCGGGACTGGAAGCTCTTGTCCACGGTCCGCTGCACCAGTCGCGTCAGACCGATCCGCTCATCCGTCTCGGTCAGGAGCCGCAGACGGTTCCGGTCATCGACAGGGATATCGACGTCACCGGTCGCAGTGGATGCGGAGTTGAACATGACCCCGGCAAGACTCTCATACGCGTAGAGCGCGTTGGTTCCAATGACCCGGATCGTGGCACTCTTGTCGTGAATCCGCAGGGCCCGCAGCGTTCGCGCGGCCATGATGGGAAGCCGCCCTGCATTCAGGGCACGCAGCACCGCGGCCTGTTGGTTCATCTCCGCAGAAAGGGATGCCAAGCGGGCCTTGTTGGCATCCCGACCCTGATGGAAGGCCAGGTGGATCCGCTCGGTGTCCGGGCTGCGGGGCCCGAGGGATTTCACCACACCGCGTTTTCTGCTGTACAGGTAGTCCCGCCCGTTCCTGACCTCCCAGCCGACAGATCCTCGAAAGCTGTGCCGGCGCAGATCATCAGCCGCGATCCAAGCGTCCCACAACTGCGCCATGTCGATCCGCTCACGCACAGTCCTCGCATCCAAGTCACTGTAATTCATCATTTTGGTATCACATGCTGACAATGATATCATTGCGGTACCAAAATCATTTTATTCAAATATTTAGTCAACAAAATTGTCCCCTCGGGGGCGTGGCTGCAAGGGAACTGGAGCCGTTCCCGATTCATCGATCAGGTCGTTCGGCCACCGATCAGCTCGGGGATCTCCTTGCGGTGCCCTTCCCCCGTCCCGACCGGGCGAGAAGCCGATGCTGGTCCGATCGATCGGATGAAAAGCTGATCACCCTTTTTCCGGAGAACCTTGCCACCGGCAAATCTTCTGCTGTCTGCTTGGAGAGGGTTGTCCGGAAGCCCCGATCGCGCCCGGGGCTGAAGGTCACGACGCTACTGCATTCACCCGGCCAGATAGTATGCGGCCATCCCTCCCAGCGTGGCGAGGCCAGGATCCGCGCGCAGCCGCATCACCGCGGCGACCGCCAGCAGGCCTGCGAGCTCGGGCAGGATATCGAGCGCCGCCTCCGCAGTCAGGAAGGGCGGCAGGATGACGCTCGCCGCCATGGCGGCGATGAGACAGGGGCCGAGACGATCAAGCCACCCGCCGCGCGCGGCGGCCAGCGGCATCCAGCGATCCCAGAGCAGGGGCACAACCCGCGTGGCATAGGTGGCGATGCCGATGACGAGGATGGCAAGCCAGATCTCGCTCATGCCGTCCGCCGCCGTGGGAGAAGGGCGGCCAGCGCCGCCAGGGGCACGGCGAGTTCCGGCCGGCCCAGCCCGAGAAGAAGGGCGGCGATGCTGGCCGCAAGAAGCATCGGCAGATGGAGGGATCGCCGTGCCATCGCCAGAACCAGCGCCAGGAACAGGGCGGGGAGGGCGAAGTCGAGGGTGCTGGCCAGATGCGGCGACACGGCCTGAAGGGCATCTCCGGCGGCATTCCCCATCCCGGTCCCGGCCACCCAGACCAGAAGCACCGTCAGCCCCAGCGCGATCAGCCAGGGGCCGCGCAGAGGCCTGCTCTGTCCCTCGCCGGCCGTCAGGGCGGTGGCGAAGACCTCATCGGTCAGCCCGTAGCCGAAGACCGAGCGCTGGATCGGGCTGGCCGAAATCCGCGGGGCAAGGGCGAGTCCGTAAAGCAGGTGCCGGAGGCTCGCAGCTATGCACAGGGCCGCGATGACCAGCAGCGGCACCCCGGAGGAAAGCGAACTCAGCATGAGCGCCTGGTTGGCGCCCGAGAACATCGTGAAGGACCACAAGGCGCTTTCGGCCGCCGAGAATCCCAGCCGGGACGAGGCCGCACCAAGGGCGAAGGCCACCGGCAGGTAGGCCGGCGCGATGGGCAGGGCGGCCCGCGCGCCGGCCCTCAGATCGCGGAGAACCGTCATCACAGGGCCTCCAGAACGAAGAGATGGGTGCCGGCATCAAGATCCCCGTCGCCGTCCGTTGCGTAGAGGCGCTGGTGCGATCGGAGCTCGAATCCGCAGCAGCGGGCGAGGGCCAGGAACCGCGCCGGAAAGGTCTTCGGGTGAACCTCGTCATCCGGTCCGGCGACCAGCGCCTGCAACTCGAGCAGGTGAAACCGCGAGAAGACCGCCAGAGGATGCGAGGGCAGGACGGGACGCTCGACAAGGACCAGTTCCTCGTGAAGAGCGCGGATCTTGCGGATCGCCGCCTCCGTCCGGCCCCCCTGCGCCAGGGCCTGTGCCATCGGCAGATCCTCCCGCAGCTTCTCGGCAAGCGCCACATCCCCGGGATGGCTGCCGCTCGGAAGACTCACCAGCGTGTCGAGGACATACCACAGGTGGTGCCGGATCAGGGCCGCCTGACGCTCCTGCCGCGTCCTGAACGGCGCGAGCATCTCGTCGGCCACGATCAGCAATCCGCCGGTCTCCAGCTGTCCGCGAATGGAGGAAAGGAAGGCTGCGGTATCCAGGTGGTGCAACGCGCCGATCGAGACCGCACAGGAAAAGGGAGACGCCGGGGGTGCAAGATCGGTCACGGACGCCTGCCGGATCTCGACATTCGGGTCCGAGGCAAACCGGCGTCTCAGCTGCGCAACTGCCACCTCGCTCGGATCGACAGCGAGAGCCGAGAGGTCCGGGCGGAGTTCACGCTGCGCATTCTACGGATGATGGGCATCGATTCCACGCGATGGTGGGCACGGATTCCACGGCATCGTGGGCAGCCGTTCCACGGCTCGGGCAGCTTGGCCGACCCGCACATGGAGTCAGGCTTGATCGGTAGGGTCAAGCGGTTTCAGCCTCGTTGCGCGCCTACGCATGCTTTCACCCGCCAGCGTCAGGCGGTGGGCATTGTGAACGAGCCGGTCCAGAATGGCGTCGGCCAGCGTCGGGTCGCCGATGGCCTCGTGCCAGTGCTCGAGCGGGAGCTGGCTGGTGACGATGGTAGCGCCGCGGCCGTGGCGGTCCTCGAGGATCTCCAGCAGGTCGCGCCTCTCGAATGATGTCAGGACGGCAAGTCCCCAGTCGTCGAGAATGAGCAGATCAGTCCGCGCCAGAGCCTTGAGCATCCGGGCGTGCCGTCCGTCGCCCCGGGCGATGGCAAGCGCTTCGAAGAGGCGCGGGACCCGGTGGTAGACTACCACTCGCCCGTCCCGGCAGGCCTTTTGGCCGAGTGCGCAGGCGATCCAGCTCTTGCCGAGGCCGGTGGGGCCGGTGATGAGCAGGTTCTCGTGGCGGGCGATCCAGGCACCGTCGACCAAGTGGGCCATCACGGTGCGGTCTATGCCGCGCGGGGTGCGCAGATCGAGATCCTCAACGCAGGCGGCCTGCCGCAAGGCGGCGAACTTGAGCCGGGCAACCAGCCGCTTGGCGTCCCGCTCGGTGGCCTCGCGATCGACCAGAAGGCCGAGCCGCTCTTCGAAGCCGAGGCTGTCGAAGGTGGCCGGGGCGTAGCGCTGCTCGTCCAGCGCCTTCGCCATGCCGGTCAACCCGAGGGCGGTGAGGCGCTCGGAAGTGGGATGGGTCAGCAAGGTCAGTCTCCTTTCAATGATAGTAGCCTTGGCCGCGGATGTTGGGGTGCTGCAGGGGAAGCTGCCCGGCCTCCTCCTCAAGAAAGGCGCGGTCGAGCCCGCTCTGCAGGATCGACCGGATCGAGGCGACCGAACGCGCGCGGATGGACAGGCCTCGCCGGCAGGCCGCGTCGAGACGCGCCGGACCGAAGCTTCTGGCGAGGGCGAGGACGCCGAGGCAGGTGCGAAATCCCTGCTCGGGGTGGGGGCGATCGGCCATCACCACCTCACAGAAGGCGGCAACCGAGGGGCCGAGCTTCGCCGCCTGCGCCAGCATGCGTGCCGGTGTCCATTCGGCGTAGCGGCGATGCGCCGAGGGCATGTGCTCGGGCACCGTGACATGGCTGCGCCGTCCGGAACTGCGGGCGTGGCTGGCAACCCGTTGGCCCTTGTGGAAGATCTCGACGGTTCCGCCGCAGATGCGGACATCCACCTCCTGGCGGATCAGCCCGAACGGCACGGAATACCAGCAGCTGTCGACCTCGACGTGGTAATCCGGTGCGATGCGGGCGCGCTTCCAGCGGGCGAACATGTAGGGCTCCGGCGGCAGCGGTTGCAGGTTCGGTCGGTCGAGGGTGGCGAAGAGATCGGCACGGCTGGCGCCGTAGCCACGCATCACGCGCATGTTCAGTTCATCGACCAGCTGCCGGATCGCAGCGTTCAGCTCGGCCAGCGAGAAGAACCGCCGATTGCGCAGACGCGCCAGGATCCAGCGCTGCGCGACCTGCACCGCGACTTCGACCTTCGCCTTGTCGCGCGGCCGGTAGGGACGCGCCGGCAGGACAGCGGTGCCGTAGTGGCCGGCCATCTCGGCGTAGGTTCGGTTCAGTCCCGGGTCGAACCGATCCGCCTTGAACACTGCCGACTTGAGGTTGTCAGGCACCACCACCTTCGGCACGCCGCCCAGGAAGGCAAACATCCGGACATGTGCGCCGATCCAGTCCTCGAGGCCCTCCGATGCCACGGCTTCCGCGTAGGTGTAGTTTGACGCTCCCATCGCGGCGACAAACAGCTTCACCGCCTGGACCTCGCCGGTCTCCGCGTCGATCAGCTCGGCCGTGTCGCCCGCGAAGTCGACGAAGACCTTCTCGCCGGCCACATGCGTCTGGCGCATCGTGGGGCGGACCCGGCCCTTCCAGGCCTCATAGTGCTCGCAGAACCAGGCGTAGCCAAACCCGAGGGGATGGGCCGCGCGGTATTCCTCCCAGAGCAAGGCCCGCGTGACGCCGGGGCGCCGCAGTTCCCTGTCGACCACGGACCAGTCAGGCACGGGACGCTCGTGATCCGGAACGGAAGGTGCCGCCGGGAACAGCAGCAACTCAAGGTCGTCGTCGGTCAATGTCTCGGGAAGCGGCCATGTCAGGCCGGCCTTCCGCGCCCGGCCCAAGTAGGCTCCCACGGTTCCCTTGCCCAGCCCGAGCGAGGCGGCGATCGCCCGCTCGCTCAGCCTCTGGGCATGCTTCAAACGCAGCACATCACGTATCAGGCGCATCGACAGTCGTTCCGTTGGCATTCAGGTTCCCTCGCTCAAACGAGGGCACCGTAGCTTCAGACTGTCGGCCAGAACTGCCCACCATCCCGTGGAACGCGCGCCCACGATCGCGTGGAATCGCTGCCCACGATCACGTGGATCCCGCGCCCATCATCCCGTGGAATCCCTGCCCACCATCCCGTGGAACACGCAGTTCACGCAACATGGCCAGCGGAAGACCGGGCCCGGTTCCGACATCCAGGATGCGAAGACCTTCGACCGAAGGAAGGGCCCCCGCCACGGCAAGGGCCCGGCGTGCATGGGCCGGGTGGACGAGGTCGTAGGCCTCACAAGCATCGACATCGATGCGGTCCTCGAGCAGGCGGCGGCCATCGCTTGCCCCCCGGCCGGTTCGCGCGGCCTGCACATTGATCCCGTGGGGCACCGTCGGCCGGCCAGCGCGCGTCAGCACGTCGGCCGCCAGCGCGGCCTCGATGATCGTGCCTGGCGCGCGCGCGACATCTTCAAGCCTCGCGGCGTCACCCTCGACCCTCCGCTGCACGGCCTGCCGGGCGAGATCCCAGCAGCGCGCGCCGAGATCACCCGCGAGTCCCTGCGGGCGGGGGCCGAGATCCCGCATCGGGCTTCCCCGATAGAGCGTGATGACCGCCGGATCCGCGGATGTGACGAGGAAGCGCCGCACGGCGGGGGAAGCGGGGAGCCCCTCGACATGGCGCCGAAGCCGGTCGAGCCCTTCTTCGGAGATCCTGCCGACCGGGGAGGCCCTGAAGGTGGTGACGCTGACGCCAAGGCCGTTCTGCACTTCCACCGTGGCGCGGCTCAGGATTGCCGTGACGGCGTCCCAGTCCGGCCCGCCGGCCGGCCAGGGAAGATCATGGTCGGGCGTGCCGGGCGTGATCTCGGGATAGACGACGCTCACGAGCGCCCGGCAGGCCGCGTTTCCGGCGGCGTAGATGTGATCGACATCTGCGGCGAAGGACATGGACTGGCCGGCGCGCAGGGTCTGGGGGCGCGCGGCCGGTCCGGTCCGCATTTCTCCCGCCAGAACCACGACATGTTCGAGCACCCCCGGAAGATGGGGCTTGGCCTGTCGGCTCTCGCCGGCGGGAAGTTCGAGGATGTAGGTCTCGATCACCGGAGGCGTTGTCTGCCGCTCGACCAGGCGGACGCTGACGCCCGCGTCCTCCACCAGAGCGCTCGCGGGCTCATCGCCGAGCAAGGCTGCGAAGTTCAGGCCCAGAGCGTCGGCCAGGCTCCAGAGGGTCTGAACGCCGGGATTGCCATGCCCGCGCTCGAGAGCCGAGATGGTGGCCCGGCTCACGCAACTCAGCTCGGCAAGCCCGGTCCAGAGTGAGGCCGCGCCCCTGCCGGGCGCGGGCGATGTTGGCGCCGATCCGCGCCGCCCTGTCGACCTCGACCGAATGAGGCACTGGCCCCTCCCCATGTTGCCGGGGGCAAACGTAGCAGCTATTCCATTATAATGGAAGATTCCGACAAATCGGAAAGCGCCATTGCCGGTGCGGGAGCCCGCAAGGCTGCGTCACCTACGGCCATCCTCCGCAATCGCCAAGCGCCCAACGCCTGACGCGCAGCCCTTGCAACCCCGCGCACGCTCGATGTCTTGGCCATTTCAGGCAAAGCGGCACAGCGCTTCTCCCGATCAGCCTGCTCTGTCCACACCCGGCTCCGCCGGAGCCAGTCTCCTGACGATCCCGGCATGGACCCGCGCAATTTCCTCGCGCTCCCCCACGTCGAGCAGATCCAGCTCGGGGACGAGGGCGTGCAGTTCCCGACGCGATACCAGCCGCATGGACCAGTCGGGAAAGCGCCGCCTTTCAATCTCGAACATCCCGAAGGTCACGATATCCTCGTGGCGGGCATCGCGGGAGATGCAGGAGAACATCTCATTGCAGCCGCTTCGTGGCCCCTCAAGTATCTGAACGAAGTGGAAGCCATCGTAGAACAGGATGCCGGTGATCCCGAAACGAGGGTTCATCACGCGGCTCATCCGAATGATGCTCAGAATATCCTCCTCTGGATCGGACAGGCGGGCGCGGCTTCTGTAGGTCAAGGATATCAGTTCACCCGACATGACGGCGGTCCGACATGTCGAAGCCGAAGCCCTGTTCCGGCCCCACCACGCGGAGCACCGGCCTGGAGGCATGGCGGCTTCCCGGGGAGGACATTGCTACGGACATTTCCGTTCGATCCTGACCGCTGCGGAAGAAGGCGACCGCTTCCTTGAGTTGCTCGGCTTCAGCCGAAAGTTGGGCCGCTCCGCTCGCCAGCGCCTCCGCAGAAGTGGTGTTCTGCTGTGTCACCTGATCGAGTTGCTGGATTGCCAGCGCCACCTGCTGCGCACCAACCGACAGTTCGCGCGATGCGGCCGAAATGGACGAGACGAGGCCCGACGTGCGCTCGATGTCCGGCACAAGCCGGCCCAGCATCTCCCCGGCCGTACGCGCCGTGGTCGCGGTCCGCGCCGAGAGCGTCGAGATCTCCGCCGCCGCGAGTTGACTGCGCTCGGCCAGCTTGCGGACTTCGGATGCAACGACCGCGAAGCCTCGTCCGTGCTCTCCGGCGCGGGCAGCCTCGACGGCGGCATTGAGGGCGAGTAGATCGGTCTGGCGTGCGATCTCCTGAACGACCGAGATGCGATCGGCGATCGCTCCCATTGCCTCGACCGCTTCCCGGACCGCCGCGCCGGAGGCGCGGGCATCCTCGGCCGATTTCGCAGCGATGGCTTCTGTCTCTCCCGCATTCCCAGCCGCCTGCTTGATGTTCGAGGCCATCTGCTCGACGGACGCCGAGGCTTCTTCGGTCGCGGAGGCCTGTTCGTTGCTGCCCTGCGAGAGCTGTTCCGAGGTGGCGGCCATTGTCAGGCTGTTCGCTGCGACCTGACCCGTTGCCGAACTCACTCGGCCAACCACCTCACGGAGCTTGACGATCATCGTGTTGTTGACGTGGAGAAGTTCTGCGAGTTCGTCCGAACCGCGCGGTTCGGCAAGCGTGGTCAAGTCGCCCGACGCCACCCGCTTCGACAGGTCCAGGGCACTGCCGATGCCCCGGGTGATTGACCTGATGACGGCCATCGCGGCGAGGCTTCCCACAACCACGGCGACAATGGCGAGGAGCGACAGGTTGAGGCCGCTCGCGCTCAACTCTCGATCGGCCTCTTCTGTCGCGGCGGTCATCTGGTGGCTGTAGGCATCGCGAAACGCTTTCAGTTCCGCAGCGAGTGCCGACATCCCCTGCCGTGACTCGGTGGCGAGAAGCCGGGAGGCTTCTACGGCCTTCCCCGTATCCGCCAGAGCAAATACCCGATCATTGATCGCCGCCGCAACCTTCCGCTGCTCGCTGTAGCGTTCGATCATCGGTCGGCCGGCGTCATCGGCCAGGGCGTTCAGGCGGTCGATGCTCGCGCTCATCGCCGCGCGGATGCGGGTGATGTCCTCCTTGCGGGCGGCACGCTCTGTTGCGTCCGCCGCGGAGACATAGTCGCGCAGCACGATGTTGAACTCGCCCTGCTCGACCTCCAGTTGCCGCGCGGCATCCACGCGAGCTGCCAGAACATGTGCGATTTCACCCAGCGTCTGGTTGGAGTGGCGAAGATCCACGATACCGAGCAGCATGCCGGCCCCCATCAGCAGGAAGACCAGCAGGAAGGTTGAAACCAGCTTGAGCTTAATAGTAAATCTCATGATAATCTTTAAGTCTCCACACTTCCGCCGCCTCTGAGCGACGGTGCTTGCAACGGCTGATACGGCCTCGGATTACTTCAACGGTGACTGTGCCTCGCCAGGCCATTCGGCTGGCAGAGAGGCGCGAAGTGCTGCTTCAAGCCGAAATGAGGGCGCTCGGGCTGCGAACGGATGTAGCCTGCAAGGGGAGATCCCCAACCACCACATCTACCTGCGTAGCTTCTTCTCGGCCTTTCCGGCCAATGCGGCTGGCGGGGACGTGTCCCTTTCCGGCACCGGCCATCCGGTCGCGGCGGCGGGTCGAGACGCCTATGGGGGCGCAGGCGCAGGTGAATCAGGGCCGAGTATCCCGGCATGGTGATTGGCGGCGAGACCGTGACCCGCAGAGGAAGAATTCCAGTTGTTCGCGAGACCGACGCTCCAGCATTCCCGACCCCGCCCAAACCCAGCCATAGACGAACTGAATCAGAGGGTTCCGACTTTTTCAACAGCCCCACCCGGCAGCGCTGCCAGCTGGTGGACAGCACCCGGGCCGTGGCGGCCTTGATGCCCTCGTGCGTGTCGCTGACCACCAGCTTCACGCCGGAGAGCCCGCGGCGCACGAGGTCGCGCAGGAATGCGGTCCAGAAAGGTGAGGGCCATTCTGGCTGCCAGGGGAGGGGTAAGTCTCCCAGCTCGGCGCAAATAGGCGTAGCATCGCGAGGGGTCCGGAACGGACGTGGAGCACTACAGATTACGCAACTGACCCACGGCGGCAGCCAGAGGCATTGCGCGCAAGCCGTCACCTGCCGGGACTTCCCGTTCACCGGCGTAGACCAGCATCTTTCGGTCGGCCTTGATGTCGTCGACCGCCAGGTGAAAACCACGCGACACCTTGGGCGCGGTGGTGCGCTTGATCTCGATCGCCCAGATGTCATCCCCGGGAAGCCGCAGAACAAGGTCAAGTTCAGCCCCCGCCGCGGTTCGGTAGAAGAAGGGCTCGGTTCCTGTTGGTGCGGAGGCGATCAGGGTCTCGATGCAGAACCCTTCCCAGCTCCCACCGACCACCGGATGCCCCAGAACGCTCTCCATTGAGCTCAGGTTAAGCAACGCATGGACGAGGCCACTATCCCTGACGAAGACCTTCGGCGACTTGACGAGGCGCTTGCCGACATTCTCGTGCCAAGGCTGCAGGCGCCGCACCAGCATAAGGTCGACGAGCAGATCAAGGTACCGTCCTACTGTCTGACCCGAGACACCTAGGCCCTCGGCCAGCGCGGCTGCATTCAGCAGTCCACCCTGCGCATGCGCCAGCATCGTCCAGAAGCGGCGCAGTGTGGCGGCCGGGATGCGCGGCCCGAGTGCGGGGATATCGCGCTCCAGGTAGGTGCGCAGAAAATCCTCGCGCCAGATCAGGCTGTCCCGGTCGCTGTCCGCCTGGAAGCTGTCCGGGAAGCCGCCTCTCAGCCACAGGTCGTTCAACCTCTCTGGGCCTACTTCGTCCAGTAGGAGAGGCGGCATCTCGATATAGCGAACCCGCCCGGCGAGGGACTCCGCTGATTGATGGAGCAGTACATTCGAAGCAGACCCCAAAAGAAGGAACTGCCCCGTGCGGGCCCCTTTGCGCCGTCGCATGTCGATCTGCCCACGGAGGTTCTTGAACAGGTCCGGCATCTGCTGGACCTCATCCAGAATCACGAGTTTGCCGACCTGTTCATCCAGATAAAGATCGGGCTCCGTCAGGATCTGCCGATCCGCGTCGCGTTCCAGGTCGAGATACACAGACGGGCGTTGCCCGGCTATCTCCAGCGCAAGAGTGGTCTTGCCAACCTGCCGGGGCCCCAAAAGGACAACGGCCGCTTGGCTCTCGAGGGCGGATAGCACGGTCTGACTGGTCCGGCGCTGGTACATACCCTGCAATTACTCCATCACATGGAGGATTTGCAAGGTTTCTGTGCCCGGTTGAGCGCGGGCGCTACGATGGCACAGTCGAAGCCGAGCTTCGTCAGCAGCCGGTGCAGACCATAGCCGCAGGGGCCGGCTTCGTAGCAGAAGACCGGGTTCGATCCCGCCGCCTTCAGCCTCTTCGTCAGGCGCAGCACGGCGTCGGCCGTGTTCGGGATCACCCCGGGAAACCGGACTTCTCTGTCGCGGCCCTCGTCTGCAGTGGCTACGGAGAGCGTGTCGGCGTGAACATCCAGCCCGACGTAGGTTGTCTTCGTCATCAGCATTCTCCTTCGCAAACCGGTTCAGGTTAGCCAAGGAACCACGTGGCAGGACTGCCGACACCGCTCATGGGGGCTAAGAGCCGGAGGCTAAGAGCGGGAGCTACCGTTTCGGCCCTTTGCGGACTCAACGGGTGGCCTCTGATGCTGCGGCGTGGCCCGCCAGACCTGCCTTTGGCTGCGGCTGCGAGATCGACCTCGCGGTGCAAGGCAATTGTCCCTTTGTGCATTGCCGCTCGTCGTTGATTTCCTTCGGCCGATGAGGATAGTCGGTCGCTCGACTTCATTCTCTGGAGCCAAAGTTCCTGACCATCGCGAAGGGCGGACATTGCCGAGGGGAGCAGCCTCCCGATCTCGGCCGCCAGCTTGCGCAGCAGATCCATCACCAGTTGCGCCCGCTGGCTGTCCAGAGCGGCGGTCGGCTCATCTGCCAGGATGATCCTGGGTCGGTTCGCCAGCGCCCGCGCAATGGCCACCCGCTGCGCCTCGCCGCCCGACAGATGCGCCTGCTTTTCCCCGGCGCGGTGGCTGACCTCGAGATAGTCCAGCAGTTCGCGTGCCCGGGCCTGGCACATGGTTGCGGCGCACCAGCCAGGTCCAGCACCAGCGCGACGTTTTCGCTGGCTGTCAGAAAGGGCAGCAGGTTGTGTACCTGAAAGATGAAGCCGATCTTGTCCAGCCGCAGGCGCCGCAGATCGTCGCGCAGCCATCGCCCATCGAACACCGTCTCGCCGTCCAGTGCCAACTGTCCGGCCGTAGGGGCGAGGATGCAGCCGATGATGTTGAGCAGCGTCGTCTTGCCGGATCCTGACGGGCCCAGCGGCGCGATCACCTCTCCAGCCCGCACCTGGAGGTCCACCGAGCGCAGCGCATCGACACGGGTTTCGCCCGCGCCGTAATGCTTGGCCACGCCCTTCACGTCGATCAGACGTGTCCCCCGGCGTCATCTCATGCTACCCGTCTGACGCCATGTATTCGTGATGTGAATCCTTCCGGGCGGAAGTTCTGCATCAATGCCCACCTGAGGTTCAGAAACCGGAAAAGAGCATGTCGAGAGCGCCCCGGATCTCATAGTCGAACCCGGAAAGATCCGCGACCGGCGGCCCATTGAGCAGGCCGGAGGGAACAGCCGCCATCTCTGCGGTGTGAAGAACGTGGGCCTCCCCCTCGATCGTGAACACCGGCTCGAGCCGACTGATCGCTTTCGGGCTGGAAGCGGCCGGGAGAAGCGGCGCGACGACGCGGGAACCGGTGTCAATCAGGTCCGTCTGGAGGTCGAGCACCAGCCGCCCGCCCAGGACTCGGTAGACCTGAAACTGCGCCATCAGTCGACCTTCAACACCTGAAGATCCGCCAGCGGTGTGCCGTTGGCCTCGATCCAGGCGCGGCGCTCGGATATCGCCTCCGCGTTCTCTGCGGCCCAGGCACGCGCCCGTGCCGCTCGGACCGCCTCCGAGACAGCCGCGTCGCTGATCGCTGACACGTTGAGGCCCAACTCCCGTGCCGCGGCGAGATTGGCCGCTGTCAGGGTGACGTTCGTGCGCTGTTTTCCTGTAGACGCTTGCGGCATCGTTACCTCCAAGGACACACACTACATATACACACAGCATGTTCTCTACAAGGATGCCACAGCTCGCATGTGACACCCATGGCGCTTGGTGTCAGTATCCGTGTCGCTTCTTCCCGGCCTTTCCGGCACCGGCCATCCGGCCGCGGCGGCGGGTCGAGACGCCGATGGGGGCACAGGCGCAGGTGAACCGGGGCCGAGTATCCCCGCATGGTGATTGGCGGCGAGACCGTGACCCTCGTCGCGCCGGTGGTTGTCGTGGAGCCGCACGCTGTTGGGGGAGGTCCTCGTTGTTCAGCCGGAGTCTGACCGGCCATCAGGGCCATATTGCCCTCAGATCCCATTTGCCCTGCGGGCGTGAACCCGGAGGGGGCTGGCTCTGTCGCTGGCAATCAATCAATTTAGGCCCTATGGGTGATCGATAACGGCGAGGGTTATCGATCATGCAAGAGCTTGTCCGGTGGAACTGGCAGCAGCCCGACTGGCCACATTGGCGTTTCCGCCCCGAGGCTCTGGTGGAGCAGGAGCGGGAGTTCCTGCTGCGGTCCGGGAAGCTCGTCGGGGCATGGCAGCATCTGGCAGCCGCCGAGCGGGATCAGGCCAAGATCGCCCTCCTCAGTGAGGAGGCTGTCATGACCTCGGCCATCGAGGGTGAGGTGCTGGACCGGGCCTCCGTCCAGTCCTCTGTCCGCCGGCAGTTCGGCCTCTCCTCGGATCGGAGGGCAGGACCGGCCGAGAGCGGCATTGCCGAGATGATGGTGGACTGCTTCACGGGCTGGAACGAGCCGCTCACGACAGAGCGGATCTGGACATGGCATGAGCTGGTCTGCCGCGGACGGAGCGACCTGCGGGCCGTGGGGCGCTACCGTGACCATCCTGAAGCCATGCAGGTGGTCTCCGGTCCTATTCATGCCCCCAAGGTCCACTTCGAGGCGCCACCCTCTGACCGGATGGCGGCGGAGATGGATCGGTTCCTTGGGTGGTTCCAGATCTCCCCCCTGCCCTCTCTGGTTCGGGCGGGCCTGGCCCACCTCTGGTTCGTCTCCATCCATCCCTTCGAGGATGGCAACGGCCGGATAGCCCGTGCCATCTGTGAGACGAGCCTGGCCCGAAGCCTGGGCCAGCCCAGCCTCGTGGCCCTGTCCCGGCAGATCGAACGCGACAGGAAGGGCTACTACGCCGCTCTCGAGGCGAACAACCGGCAGATGGAGGTGACGCCCTGGCTGGTCTGGTTCGCGGACACGGTCCTGCGGGCGCAGGACTATTCCTCGGCTCTGATTGCCCATCTGATCGCGAAGACCCGGATGCTCGATCGGTTGAGGAACCAGCTGAACCCCCGCCAGGAAAGGGCTCTGCTGCGCATGTTCGACGCTGGCCCGGACGGCTTCCTCGGCGGGCTGAGTGCCAAGAACTACATGACCATTACCGGAGCTCCCCCGGCCACGGCCACACGGGACCTGAGGGATCTCGTGGTCAAGGAAGCCCTGGTCCGGACGGGGGAGCAGAAGGCGACCCGGTACTGGCTCAAGCTTGAGTGAAGTCTTGCCTTCCGGGCAAGGCAAACTCGGTGGCGTTCTCGATGGCCGCTTCTCCCGCCCTTCCAGGGACTCCCTCGATGCCTGAGGGCTGCTTCGAGCGGATCGAGGCGGTCATCGGTGAAGACCACGGCATGAGCCATGGTCCGACCCAGGGCCTCCTCTTCCTCTGCGGTGAGCTGTAGGGCTCTCGCCCGGCATGACAGCCTGACGAAATACCGCATCGTGATCACATCGCCGGGCAGGGGCACATCGACCGGGCTTCGCCACTCACGTCGGCTTCCCCCCGCATCGCCCAGCCGGCGCGCCGCCCCGTCACGACAACCCGGCGGCAGGCGAGATGAGTACCGTCGGGGATCCAGCCCACCGCCGTCGCGGCCGAGATCCGCCAGGCCTTCGACCGCACACATGCTGGCGAGACCTGGCGCAAGGCCGCCGATCCGCTGCGCCCGCACCGGACGCGCCGGAGCAGCCCCCAGTTGCAGCTCCCAGCTGCGGGCGTCATCCCCCGGCTGGCCCGGCATCCCGCTGTTGCTCGGCCTCCTCCAGATCGTGCAGCGACTCCAGGCCGAAGGCGGCGAGGAAGGCTTCGGTGGTGACGAACGTGTGGGGCGCGCCGCGGCGGGGTTCGCGCGGGCCGGTGCCGATCAGGTCGCGCCCGGCCAGACGCCCGATCAGCTCGCGGGGGATCTCCTTGCCGAAGATGTCCCTGAGCCCCTCGCGTCCGATCGGCTGGTGAACGGCGATGGCCGCCAGCACCGCGAGATCGAACTCGGCCAGGTTCAGCGCCTGCCCCCCCGCATCCGCCGCCGCCCGGATCGCGGGCCCGTAGGCGGGCCGCGTCCGGAGCCACCATCCTGCCCCCACCCGTGCCACCTCGTAGGGGCGATCCTCCAGATCGGCCGCCAGATCCTCGATCAGCAGATCGACCGAGGCCCCCTGCCCCACCACCCGGGCCAGATCCTCGCGCGGCACCGGGCTGGCAGAGGCGAACAGCACCGCCTCGACCCGGCGCATCCATTCGCGCCAGCGCAGTTCGGCCGGCAGGTCCGCCAGCTCGCGGTCGAGATCGGGCTCTTCCCGCCGCCGCGCCATGGTCAGAGCCCGTAGAGGCGGAACGTGTCCCGCCCGGTCAGTTCGCGGAGCGCGCCGAGCTCCACCAGCCGGTCGCAGAGCCGCCGCGCCGCCCGGTCGGACATGAAATCGAGCGCCGCCGGCGCCAGAGCATCGCGGGCGAGAAACATCTCGACCGCCCGCCCCGCACCCTTGGCGCGGAGCTTCGGCGCCACGGCCGCAAGACGTTCCGCCCGCCGCGCGAGATCGGCCGCCAGCGGCACCGCCCGCCCCGCCCCCGCCACGACGGCCCGGTGGCAGGCGAGCTGCAGGGCCTCGCCGCGCAGCCGCAGGTCCCGCGCGGTCAGGGCGAGGCCGAGACAGGGCAGCAGATGGCTCCAGCCGAGCGCCCGGGCCAGCACCGCATCGGCGAGGATCAGCGCCGGCGCCTCGGCACGGGGCCCCTCGGCCAGAAGGGCCGCGAGCAGCCCCGCGGCCCGCTCCACCGGCCCCCCGCTCGCCGCCGCGAGGCCGCGGGCGAGCCGGTCGGCCGGCAGGTCGGCGATCATCCCTTCCAGCCCGCTCCCCGGCAGCGGCCGCGCCACGGCCCGCGACCATTGCCGCAGGATCAGGCCCCCCGGACCCGGGCGATCGCCCGGGCGCAGTAGATGCAGCGCATCGCGCAGCTCGCGGCCGCCCTCGCGCCGTCCGGCGTGCTGCGCGCAGCGCTCCGCGGCCATCACCGCGAGCCGGTCGCGCCACACTCCCTGGGGGATTGCCTCCTGCCGCACCACCAGATGCAGCGTTCCGAGCGCCGCGCCGGAGCGGAAGGCCGCCGTCGCGAGGCTCTCGGCCGGCGCGGTTTCGATCCAGCCGGGCAGCGGCGGGATCGGGGGGGCGGCAGGGGGGCGGGCGTCGGTCATGGCGGCAAGCCTATCCCGCCACGGCGCTTTCTGCCAGTTATTTCGCCGAAAAGCGCCGCAGCTTGCCGTCCGCCGCTATGTCCGGTAAGATTGCATTATCGGACGCAAGAACCACAGGAACGCGACCATGCAGGAAAGACCCGGAAAAGCGCCTCCGGAGCTGTCGGATGACCGGAAATCTTGAGAGTCAGACACTTCCCTGAAAAACGAACCGGGGTTCATGAGATTCTCGAGCGGTATTCGTGAGACTGGACGCGCCGGAATTCCTGAGACTGGCGCCGTCTCGGGGGTTTTCCGGGCGATCTGGCGCGCGCTCGTCGTGCTGAGCACGCCAGAGACGGGCAGAGATGCGTCGCCTCAACGAGAGAGGCCATGATCTGAGGGCGTCCTGGACACGCCCCTGTCCGTCCGCATCGCTCTTCAGAAAGACGGCGATCGCCTGATCGACCGGCGCCTCGGCGATGCGGCCGATCCCGACCGCCAGGGCGAAGGCCTGCAGCGGCGAGCCCCGGGCCAGGGAGTGCAACCCGGGGCGCACGGGTTTGACAAGCACCGGAGCCGCCGCGTCGTACTCAGGAACGACCACCGTCAGCACCTGGCGGATGATCAGCGTCGTGAGGAACTCGTGGTAGTCCCGCCGCGTCTGCAGCGACATGCGTGGCTGCTCGCGTACGGAGGGAGGCGAGGCGCGCCGGTGACGCGCGGTCAGCAAGGCCAGCATCTCGACCGGACCGAGGCCATCCTGCCCGTCACCTCGGGCCCAGGCATCGAGGAGGGCGGCGCCGGTCCTCGCGTGTGCTTCCATCGCCGCCAACCGCCCGGCGCCCAGAAACTCCGAAAGGGACCCGCCTGTGACATCTTCCATGTCCGCGCCGTGAAGGGGACAGCGAAAGACCCAAGGCAGGGCCGCGGATTTGCCCTGCACATCGCCGGAGCACTGCGGGCAACGATGCCAGTTCCGGCGGATTATCATCCGGGCCTCGGGGATCAGCTCACCAAAGGTCATGGCCTGCAGGGCCTGAACCGAAAGCCCCGTCCGGGCAGCGATCAGGGCCCCCTCCCCTTCCGAAAGACGCCATTCCAGATCGAAGACATCCCGGCCGGGCAGCCCGAGCTCGGGCAGGAACTCCGGCACGGTCATTGCGTAGAAGCGCGCCATACGGGCGATCCAGGACGACAGGCGCTCGTCGCTGGCGGGCGCGAACACGACCGGAAGACGGCCTTGACCCGTCACACTGGTTCGCCCAAGGCCGCTTGCAACCGGTCGCCGCCGAGGACATCGCGCGTGAGGACCCGCTCCTCGCCGCTCTCAATGGCGGCGATCGCCAGCTGCGACATGATCGAGAAGACGCCCGATGTGATACCGCCGGTCATCTTGAGCATCCGCGCGAGCGCCTTGTCGTCGATCTCGCTCTCGCGGCGGAGCGGCAGGCTGCGGATCAGCGTGCTCATCAGCCCGGTGAAATCCGTCCCCTCCTGCCAGGGCGGCAGGGCGAAGGCCTCGAACCGGCGCACCAGCTGCGCATCGGTGCGCAGCGCATTGCGGGCCTGGGCGGTGCCGACACAGACGAGCGGCACGCGCAACTCGTTGCCGAGGAACCGTAACATGTTCAGAAACCGCGCCTGCTCGCGGATCGTGCCCGCCTGCAGGCTGTGGATCTCGTCGATCACCAGCATGTGGGGGCGCAGTTCGGTGAGGAGCCGCAAGGCGAGGCTTTCGAGCACGGCGAGCGTCGCCCGCGGCGGCTCCGGGGCGCCGATCGCGGCCAGGATCCGGCGATAGAACCGGGTCTCGTCGGGCCCCGGGGCCATCTGCACCGCGACGACCGGCATGTTGAGCCGACCTGTGGTGTCGTCGAAGCTCGCGGCATGATCGCGGGTGAACTTCTCGATGATCATGGTCTTGCCCATACCGCTTTCGCCGACCAGAAGCAGGTTCGGCATCCGGGCGCGCTCGGGGAAGGACATCAGCGTTTCGAGCTTCGCAAGCGCCGCCTCCGCGCGCGGATAGGAGATCCAGCGGTCGGCGCGGATGCGCAGGATGCGTTCCTCGGCGCTCAGCGCCGCGATCCTGCCGGCGCCCGGGTAGAGGTGCGGAAACTCAGTCATCGTCGTACCACTCCTCGACATAGAAGCCCGGGTGATCTTTCAGCGCATTGCCCTTGGTTTGCGGGGCGGGAAGCGAGTCAGGCGCCTCTGGCGCGGGCGTCACGTCGATCATCTGGCGCCGCTCGAGATGCGCCCGACGGGCCTGGTGGCGTCGGATCGCCTTGGTCTGCCGCGCGGCGCTGTCGACGAGGTCGCGCTGCGCCTCGATCGTCCGAAAAATCAGCTCTTCGTCCACCGACCGGCGCCCGGCCTCGCTCAGGGCTCGCCGCGCCGCGCGGTGTTCCCAGAGCGTGATCGCGGGCCGCGTCAGATCCGCCGGCCGGGCCTCGATGATCCCCTCATCCGTTACGACGAAGATGCGCGAGAGATCGCGCGGGTCGTATTTGAGCGAGTACTTGCGGCTGTCCCGGCCCATCAGCCAGCGCAGCTCGTCCGACCAGTAGCGGATATGGAAGAGATGAAAACCGTCGCGCTGCAGTACTCGCTGCTCGGAGGGCAGGAAATCGACCAGGAACTGCCGGAGATCGGCCGGCATGCGGGGTTTCGCCGCGTCCATCCGCGTCGTCCAGGCGGCCGCAGGTATGGTTTCCAATGCGCTGTGGATGCGCGCATGGTAGGAGCCGGTGATTTCCAGCGCCAGCCAGGTCTCCAGCTCGTCGAGCGTCATCACCGCTTCCGCCTCGGCGTCGAGGTCTCCACGCTCGAAGATGTTCGAGAAATGCGAGCCCGGCAGCAGGTGCACCGCGCCCATCATTGTGCCGATGAGCCGCTCGATATGGCCACCGTAGCGCGGCGTGCCGGGCGGACGATGTCGCAAATCGATCTGGTATTCGGCGCAGGCCATCGCGAAGGCGCGGGCGTGGAACTCCGCGCCGTTGTCAACGTAGATCGCTCTGGGTATGCCCTGGGCGGGCCAGTCCGTGTTGATCCCGCGCACGGTCAGCCAATGCGTCTTCTCCATCACCGCATGGGTCAGGCAGAGCGCGACGGAGAGAAGCGAGGGCGGTTCCAACGACAGATGGAAGCCCAGTACCATGCGGGAATTCACGTCGATCGCCACGGTCAGCGTCGGCCGGCCGAGCGGGCGCCGGGTCACCGGGTCGACCACCGTCACATCGGCCCTGGTGTGATCGATCTGGACGATGTCGAGCGGGCGGCCTGCCGTGAGCGTCCCGGGCGTGGCGAGATGCCGGCGCTCCGCCTTGTCCTTGCCCTCGCGCCTGGCCATGAGCTTGGCCTGATCCTTCAGATCCAACCAGCGGCCGAGGCGCCGGATCGAGGGCGGCGCCAGTCCCCGCGCCTGGCAATCCGCCGCCACTTCGCGCCAGAACCGTGTCTTGGTCGGCTTGCGGCGGGTGGCGTAGAACGCCTTGAAATGGTGGGCCACGATCGCCTCGACCGCAGGGGCCAGCGGCTGCATCCCCGGCTTGCGACCCGACGTATTCGGCAGAAGCGCGCTGGTCCGCGCATCTTCGCGAAGCTGCTTCGCCAGACGATAGACCGTCGCCCGGCTGACGCCGAGCAGGCGCATGGCCCGTTCCACCTCGCCCTGGGTCAACTGTTCCGGCAGTTCGGCAAGCACTCTTGCGCGAAACTCGGCTTCTTCCCAATCCTTGTCGGCCGCAGAAGTATCGGACATGACCTGAGCGACGCCCGGATGCAGTCTAGTCTCATGAAAAGTGACTCACATCCATGTACAGTCTCATGAATTCCGACTCAATCTCAAAATGAAGCACCGGCAAAGCCTTGAAAACAAATGGGCCGCAGTCTCACAATTCCGGCAGACCGACAATCAGGATATCCAGCGCCCGTTTCAGCGCCTCGCGATCCGCAACGAGGCTGGCGACCGGAGTCCGCAGCTCCGCACCAGGAACGGCCGCGAGTTCCTGCACACGGACAATCCAGGCGGTCCCGTCCACCTCGACCAAGGGGGTCAAGCCAGGAAATGCCGCGTAGCGCCCCGCTTCGCGCAGCGGCGCAACAACCCGCGACGCCTCGATGCCGATCAGATCGGTCTGCAAGTCCACGACCAACAGGCCGCCTCTCAGGCGAAACACATCGAACTGCGCCATGTCGACCAACCTCAGAATGTACGGAACCGGGCGAGAGGCAGGCCCTCGCGGGCAAGCTCCTCGGCATAGGCCGCGTGGGCCGCGCGGTTTTGCTCGCGCCACAGCCGGTTACGCTCCACCCTGGTCGCCTCGGCAATCGCCCGTTCGGCCAGGCGCGACATGTTCAGACCAAGCGCGCGCGCCGCATCGGCCACGTCGGCATCCAGGGTCAGGTTCACCTTGATCCGGCCCATAAGGAACTCCCATCTCATCCGTACAAAACAGGAGTATGAGTTGCGCAGCACTGAGGATCAAGAGAACGTGCCGCCAAGCGAGCTGCCCGCGCGCGTCGCGCAGCAGCCCGCTGATGCGCCCGTCCTCGCGGAACGGCTTCACCAGCATGGACCGGCTGGCATCCAGCTCGCGCAGGGCTCATTCGAGAGTGTCCGGACTTAGCCGCCCCGGTAGCTTCGCCCGCACCTGGGCGCGAAACTCCGCCCCTTCCCAATCCTTGTCAGCTGCAGGATTATCGGACATAACTTGCTCCGTGTGCGGGTGTCGGACAGTCACCCCCATGGTGACGCACATCGGCGTCCAGTCTCACATACTTGAATCCGTCTCAGAAATGAGACACAGGCAAGTCGTTGAAAACAAATGGACCGCAGTCCCAAAAACTCCGGCAGACTGACAAAGGCGCCTCCGGAGCCGCGCGAACAGGGCGAGAGCCCCGACCGGGAGCCCGACCCGATCGCCCCGCCCGCCCATGTCGCCGGGTCGGGCACGTTGGACCGCCTCGCCGAAACCGCCCGCGACTACGCCCGGCAGGCCGTCGCCACCAACACCCTCAAGGCCTATGCCCGCGACTGGGCGCAGTTCACCCGCTGGTGCCGGATGCGCGGAGCGGACCCCCTCCCCCCCTCGCCCGAACTGGTCGGCCTCCATATCGCCGATCTCGCCGCACCGCGGGGCAAGGCCCGCGCCCTCTCGGTCGCCTCCATCGAGCGGCGCCTCGCCGGCATCGGCTGGAATTATGCGCAGCGTGGGGAAAGGCTGGACCGAAAGGACCGCCACATCGCCACCGTCCTCGCCGGCATCCGCCGCCGGCACGCCCGCCCGCCCCTGCAGAAGGAGGCCCTCCTGCCCGAGGACCTGCGCGCCATGCTCGCCACCCTGCCCCACGACCTGCGCGGACTGCGCGATCGGGCCATCCTGCTGATCGGCTTCGCCGGAGGCCTGCGCCGCTCCGAGATCGTCTGCCTCGATCACGGCCGCGAGGACACGCCCGACAGCGGCGGGTGGGTCGAGATCCTCGAGGACGGCGCGCTGATCACCCTGCGCGGCAAGACCGGCTGGCGCGAGGTCGAGATCGCCCGCGGATCGACCGATCCGACGTGCCCGGTCCATGCCCTGACGCAGTGGCTGCACTACGCAAGGATCGACTTCGGCCCCCTCTTCGTCGCCGTCTCCCGCAACGGGCGCAAGGCCACCGCGGACCGGCTGTCCGACAAGCATGTCGCACGCCTTGTCAAACGCTGCGCCGCCGAGGCCGGCCTGCGCCCCGAGCTGCCGGTCGAGGAACGCCGCCGCCTCTACTCGGGCCACTCCCTGCGCGCAGGCCTCGCCAGCAGCGCCGAGATCGACGAGCGCCACATCCAGAAGCAGCTCGGCCATGCCTCCGCCGAAATGACACGCCGATACCAGCGCCGACGCGACAGGTTCCGGATCAATCTCACCCGGGCCGCAGGGCTCTGAGCCGGAACCGACGCACCCTGCCCTCCTGCGCTCCGGTTGCCGCGCCCCCGCCACGCGGATCGCGGACCACCGTCGATCCTCAGCCCAGCGACTTCGCCAGCGCGTCGAACGCCCGGAGCTCGGCAATGAGCCGGCCCATCCGATCCACCGGGATCATGTTCGGCCCGTCGGATGGCGCCCGGTCCGGGTCCTCGTGCGTCTCGATGAAGAGCGCCGAAACCCCCACCGCACAGGCCGCCCGCGCCAGCACCGGAGCGAACTCGCGCTGCCCGCCCGAAGAGCCGCCAAGCCCCCCCGGCTGCTGCACCGAGTGGGTCGCGTCGAACACCACCGGCCAGCCGGTCGCGGCCATGGTCGGCAGGCCGCGGAAATCGGTCACCAGCGTGTTGTAGCCGAACGAGGTTCCCCGCTCGCAGAGCAGGATCTTCCGGTTGCCGGTCGAGGCGACCTTCGCCGCCACGTTCCCCATGTCCCACGGCGCAAGGAACTGGCCCTTCTTGATGTTCACGGCCTTGCCCGTCTCGCCCGCCGCGATGAGCAGGTCGGTCTGGCGGCACAGGAACGCCGGGATCTGCAAGACGTCGCAGACCTCGGCCGCCTTCGCGCACTGCCAGGGCTCATGCACGTCCGTCAGGACCGGCACCCCGAACTCGTCGCGGATGGCCCCCAGGATCTCGAGGCCCTTCTCCATGCCCAGTCCCCGCGCCGTGCCCAGCGACGAGCGGTTGGCCTTGTCGTAGCTCGCCTTGAAGATGAACTTCGTCCCGGTCGGCGCGCAGGCCTCGCTGATGCGCCCCGCCATCATGCGGGCATGCTCGAGGCTTTCCAGCTGGCAGGGCCCGGTGATGAGCGCGATCGGATTCGCACCTCCAATGGCGATCTCGCCGATGGTCACGATGCTGGGCGTCTCTGTCATGGTCGTCTCCCCGCTGCTGACCCACCCATACGCCAGTCGCGCCCGGGGTTCAAACCGCGCACGGGTCAACCCTCGAGCCGGCGCCATCGCGCCGCGGCCGCACGCGCAGGTATCCGCGTACCGCGGGATGTGGTCCCCGCCTCCGACATCCGCAACGGCCGGGCCGTCGATCCAACGGCCAGGCAGGCGCTTCTGCCGCCATGAACCGCAGGATCGCACGGCGGACACCTCGCCGCGGCTGCAGCTGAGCTATGGCCAAAATTGGGTGATGGGGTGTGAGAAGGCGGCGTATCGTGGCGGGTGTCGAAGCCTGCCAGAACCTCCAGACGGAGCGATACGCCTGTGTCCGAAGTTAACAACATCCTCCCGTTTCACCAGCCCGGTTTGGTCCTTGACCCTCTGACCGAGATCACCCGCGAGGGCGCGCGTCGCATGCTCATGGCGGCGCTGAAGGCCGAGGCCGATGCGTTCGTCGCCGGCTTTGCCGAGGATCTCCTGCCCGACGGCCGCCGTCGTGTCGTGCGGCATGGCGCCGGTCCAGAGCGCGAGATCCAGACCGGGATCGGGCCGATCCCGGTCCAGCGGCCCAGGTCCGCGACCGGGCTGATGTGCCGGCCAAAGAGAAGATCCGGTTCAGCTCGGCCATCCTGCCAAAGTGGGCGCGGCGGTCGAAGAGCCTCGACACACTGCTGCCAGCGCTCTACCTGCGCGGCCTCTCGACCGGCGACGTGCAGGAGGCCCTGGCGGCGATCCTCGGCGCGGAGGCTCCGAACCTGTCGCCCGGGGTGATGTCGCGCCTCACCGCGGACTGGCAGGACGACGCGGTGCGGGACCGGACGCGAAGCACCAAGAGATCTGCTCGTTCCTTCTCTGTATGAACGGATCTATCCCGGCCTGAAGGCTTGGGAGACGAAGTACTTCAAATGGCTTCAAGGCATCCGCTTAGACTACCCTGCTCAGCATGCCGTGCTGCAAGTGTAGAGCGTCAACCTTCTTGGCCGTGACCGACAACCAGGATGGCCGGTTTTGACCGCTGCGGTCGTTGGTGTTACTCGGCGCTGATCTCCCTAAGCTTGTCGTTGATGTTGTCGGTGGCTTCGACGCCGATGTTGTCGCTGGAGGCTGTCGGCGCAGCGACAGGCTCGGAGGATCGGCGTCGTGCGGCGGCGCGGCGGCGGAAGCTCTCGCCGTTCATCTCGAGGATGGTGGCGTGGTGAACCAGCCGGTCGATGGCGGCGACGGTCATGGCCTGATCGGGGAAGACGCGGTTCCAGGCGCTGAACGGCTGGTTGGCGGCGATGGCGAGGCTTCGCGTCTCGTAGCGCCGGGCGATGAGCTCGAAGAGCACCGAGCTCTCGGCCTGGTCCTTCTGGGCGTAGGTGATGTCGTCGAGAATGATCAGGTCGAACTTGTCGAGCTTCGCGAGTGCGGCCTCGAGGACCAGATCGCGGCGGGCGGCCTGCAGCCTCTGCACGATGTCGGTGGTGGGGGTGTAGAGGACGCGCTTGCCGGCCTCGACGAGAGCATGGCCGATGGCACAGAGAACGTGGCTCTTGCCGGCGCCCGAGTTGCCGATGGCGATGAGATTGGCGCCGGTCTCAACCCAATCCCCGGCGGCCAGCGCCTCGATGCGGGCCCGGGTCACGCCGGGCAGTGCCTTGAAGTCGAGCGTTGCCAGCGTCTTGCCGCCGGGGAGTTCGGACTGCTGCAGATGGCGCTGGATGCGGCGGGCATCGCGATCGGCGAGCTCGACCTCGGCCAAAGCTGCGAGGAAGCGCGACGCGGGCCAGCCCTCGGCGTCGGCGCGGTCTGCGAGCATCGTCCAGTGGCGCTGGATGCTGGGCAGGCGGAGAGCCGTGAGCATGGCGGGCAGCGCATGCACGTCGACGGCGCGGGGTGCGGCGGCGGTCATGCGCGCGCCTCCAGCAGTTCGTCGAAGCGGGCCAGATCGGTGAGGTTGACGGGCGTGTCGTCGGGCAGCTCGCGCCGGCGCGGCTCCAGCTTGCTCCTTAGCGCATGGGCTTCGGGCAATTCGCCATGACCGAGGGTCTGGGCAATCAGCGCGGCCAGTTCAGCCTCACAGCCCTCCTCATGGGCGAGCCACAGCAGATCGACCATGCGACGGCAGGCGTCGCGACGCGGCAAGGCGGCGGACAACGCGACCCAGGCCGTCGAACCGAAGGTTCGCCTTCGGCGAAACGGCGTATTCCGATCGCGGGAACAGGCCGTCGCGGTAAACGGAACCGGCCAGCGCCTGCGGCTTGCGGCGCAGGGCGTGGATGACATGGCGATAGTTGACGCAGTGGACGCGGGTGCCGTCATCGCGGCCGCGACGGCGGGGGTGCGTGACGACAGAGGTCGCTCCGAGAAAGGCCTCGATCCGGTCGTCGTAGACATGGACCCGCAGGCGCTTGCCGATCAGTTGGGAGGGCGCCGAGTAGAAGACCTGGTGGACCAGGAAGCCCCCGGTCTTCGTGACCCGCGCGACCACCTCGGTGAAGTCGGTGGTGCGCCGGGCCGGCAGCGGCCTGAGCGCCGCCATCTCAATGCGCACCGCGGACTCGCGCCGGCGGTTGCGTCGAGCAACCAGTTCATCGACGAAGCGGCGCCAGCTGGCGAGATCGGCGAAGTCGCGGGAGCCGCGCAGGATCAGGGCCTGATCAAGGGCGACCTTCAGGTGGTTGTTGTGGGCCTCGACAGATCCATTCTCGTGCGCCTCGCCCGGATTGTTGCGGCTGGCGAGCATGCCGTAGTGGGCGCAGAAGGCGTCATAGCGCTTGGTGACGTCCGCCGCGGCCTCGGCATCGAGGTTCCGATAAGCTGCGGACAGGCTGTCGGTGCGATGCTCGCCAGGCACTCCGCCAAGGGTCCAGAGCGCGTTCTGGAGGTTCTCGGCCAGCGCCGGGAAGCTCTCGCCGCCCAGCACCACGGCGGCATGTTCCCAGCCGCTGTAGGCCAGGACGAAGTGGTAGAGGCGCTGCTCAAGCGGCTGCCCCGCGATCGTCACGCAGAGTTCGTTCGCATCGGTGAAGTCCGACAGCGCCATCCGGCCGGGTTCCGGCGTCTGGCGGAAGATCACGTCGCGCTCGGGTCCGTTCAGGGCACGCCAGTCGCGGACGCGCCGCTCGAGCGTCCGGCGCACGCGGTCGTCGGGGAAGGCCTCCGGATCGCTCGTCTGAAGGTGCCGCAACAGGGTGACGGCCTGAACGGCTGGATCACGCGCGAGGATCGGCAGCAGCACCGGTTCCCACACCGCCTCGAGCGGGTCGGGCACGGTGCGGCCCCGGGGGGCCGGACGTTGCGATGGAAGGCGCGGATCGGCATCGATGCGGCGGGCGGTGCGTTCGCTGAAGCCGGCGCGGGCGGCGGCGACACGCTGGCTGTGCTGGAGACGGTCGGTCATGTAGACTCTCACTTGCTGGTCGGTGACGGGTTTGCCCGGCACGGTCGGATCTCCGTTTGGTAGCAGAGACCTCGACCCTACCGGCCCGCAGCGGCCAGCACCTACCCTTCTCCCCCGAAACGAGGGCCAGCCGCTGGGTTCAGCCTCCGGGACGGGCTACGCCCGTCCTCCGGCTGAACCCAGCGGCCAACTTGCCTGACGGTTTCGGCCAACTTGGTTGTCGCTCATCAGCAAGAGATGATCCTCGCCGAGAGCCAGTGTCTCAAGCGGCTCGAAAAGGCCATCGAGCCGCGCACCGTGCCGGCCGGCAGGCTGATCGACTGGTTATCCTGCACGAAGTCGAGCGCGATCCCAAGACCAGCCAGCGTCGCCCGGTTCCAGGATCCGCTGAAGCTGCCCCACGCGTCGCGTTAGGATCAGCACGCCCAGCAGTTCCGTTCCCTTCGAGATTCGTATTTATAACTCATTGAAAATGATTTGGATAATAGCCACCCTTCATACTCGTGCAAGCCGGGCCTTACCCCGCCGCCCGGCGCTCGATCCAGCCGAGGAAGGCGGCGTCGGCCGATCTCAGCCGGGGCTGGCCGGTGCGGTTCCAGAAGGAGTGCCACTCGGCCACCAACGCATGGACGTCCCAGCCCGGCATCAGGGCACGCACCCGCTCGAGCGTCGCCTCGCGCAGGGCGGGGGCGAGGCCCGGCGCCAGCACCGCCTCGCGCCGGGTGACGCAGAGGATGTCGCCCGGCTCCTCGGCCAGAAGATAGCCCGGCAGCGCATTCGCCCCGATCATATCGCGGATCATCTTGCGGAAGACCCGGAGCGGCGAGGCCGAGCCCGACTTCTTGGCCAGCGTGGCGATCGAGACCCGCCATTCCGGCTGGTGGCCGCAATGCTTGCGCGCCAGCTCGTAGATCCGCCGCTCGAGCGGCTTTCTCAGCCGGAAGTAATCGCGGCTGAGCGTGAGGACCGATTTCGACAGGACAGCCTGGAACAGCCATTCCGAGAGGGTAACCATCACCTGCACCATGCGCCCCCCCCGGCTGCGGCGCACGATCTGCCAGCTCTCGATCAGGCCGAAGCCCGTGGTGATCTCGCGGCCTCCCTGCTCGATGTTGGTGGTGATGCGGGTGCCCGCCAGCCGCTCGAACGCCTCGCGCAGGCGCTGGTAGCCGTCACCGCTGGTCTCGCGGTGGGTGGCCGTCATCAGGTCGTGCGCGGTCAGGTGCAGCGTGCGGCTGATGGCGCGCCCGGCGTTCAGCGCGGCCATGAGCTGGCTGATGCAGTAGATCAGGATGTCCTTGTCGAAGAGCGTGGCGAGGCCGCGCACCGAAGGCGTCACCGTGATCCGGACCCCGTTGTGGGAATAGTCGAGCACCCGCAGGTCGGGCCTTGTGGCCAGCGAAAAGACCGGATGCTCCATCGAGGCCATGTCGTCCTTGGGCAGCGCATCAAGGATGTCGCAGATGAAGAAGTCAGCGGTCTCGGGGGGGCGCGCCGCAGGGGTGGCCCTGCGCCCGGCCGCCACCGTTCCGCCCGCCGGCCCCTCGGCCGCGGCGGGTTTTGCGGCCTTCCGCGTCCGGGCCATCCGCGCGGTTGCCTCGCCCGGTCCGGTCACCTCCGGACCCGGATCGGCCGTGGCCTGCCCCGCAGCGATGGGTGCGCGCGCACCCATCGCTGCAGTGGCGGCTGTCCGCCGTCCACCTGTCTCCTCCATCTCGCGTCGCCTGTGCCTGCTCGACGGCGCGGCCCCCGATGTGTCCCCGGGATGTCGCACGCCTTCGTGGTTTCGATGACACCGACCCTAAGCCCAAGCGCCTCCTCCGTCCAGCGCGCCGCGCAGGCCAGACCCGGAAAGATCGGGGTTCCGGATTCGGAGAAGCGTGGCTTCAGAGTCGGATCTTCGGGGTTCCAGAGTCGCACGCCCGACGAAGCCGAGGCCATTTCTGTCGGAAGATCAGAGGGTTGGACGGATGATCGGAAACCTGTAACTATAAATAACCCAAAACTAACTGATGCAGTCCGGCAACGGCTTGCGGAAGGGCGCCGGCGGAGCCCAACGGAACCGGCGAGAATCAGCCATGAAAATCAGAAAGTTGCCGCGCCGTGTGCGCATAAATTTGCCATGTCAGCAAAAAGCTGATACTTTGCCGGAAACAGAGTAGATGACCCGGAAAAGGGGACAGAC
>NZ_CP090024.1:0-134031 GCF_021391315.1 Cereibacter azotoformans
ATGCGTGACTTCAGCTACCTTCAGGACATGAACGAGCGGAGCCTGGCGCAGCAGGCCGCTGTGCGCAAGGCGACCTTCTCGCCGTCCGAGACCAAGCAGCTGCGACCCTTCTCCATCTGGGAAATCTCGAGCTTCATGTTCGACGTGCCCGCAGACACGCTGCGCAAGAAGCTGGCGGAGGATCCTTCGTTGCCGCAGGGCGTGGTTGAGGAGGAAGGCCGCCAGAGATGGTTCACTCTGGCCGAGATCAACGAGCTTCGCCGACGGGTCCGGTTTCGCGGGAAGAAGCTGTTGCCGGAGCGTCCGAAGGGGCGCGCGCTGCGCGTGGCCGTCTCCAACTTCAAGGGCGGCGTGGGCAAGACGGTGGTGGCGCAGCATCTTGCCAACGCGGCCGCGCTCGACGGCTACCGCGTGCTGGTGGTCGATTTCGACCCGCAGGCGACGCTGACGCACTCGATGGGGCTGGTCGAGGTCAAGGAGTGGGACACGGTCTGGGGCATCATGTGCCGCGATCTCTGCAAGGAGGCCGACCGGATCATGGAGGCCTATGACGACCCGGCAGACTGCCCCTACCCGGCCGCCGACGAACTGCCCAAGGATGTCCAGGAAATCGGCACGATGCGCGTGCAGGACTTCATCCAGCGCACGGCCTGGTCGACGATCGACATCATTCCGTCCTGCGCCAACGCGGCCTTCGTCGAGTTCGCCTCCGCGCAATACCGCTCGCTGCACAAGGCCTGGTCCTTCTTCGGCTGCGTCGCGCGTTATCTCGACGAGCTGCCCGAGGACCAGTACGACCTCGTGATCTTCGATTGCCCGCCGGCCATCGGCTATCAGTCGCTGAACGCAGCCTTTGCGGCGGACGTGCTCTACATCCCCTCCGGGCCCGGCTACTGGGAGTATGACTCGACGACCTCGTTCCTCGGGCAGCTTGGCGACGCGCTGCAGGAGATCTCGGTCGGCTTCGAACGGATCGCGGCGGATGCCGGGATCCAGCTCCCCAAGCGGTTCGTCGATATCCGTGTGCTGATGACCCGGTTCGAGGCTGCAAACCCGCTGCATGTGGCGATGCTCCAGGCGTTTCGAAATGTGTTCGGGGCCGACGTCTGCCAGCACCCGATCGAGATGACCCGCGCCGTGGAGCAGTCCGGCCGGTTCCAGATGTCGGTCTATGAGCAGGACTACCGCGAGATGACGCGCGAGACCTGGAAACGGGCGCGGCAGTCTTTCGACAACGCCTATGCCGAGTTCAAGGAGACGATCCTGAAGGCATGGAAAGAACGCAACGAGATGCGGGAGGTGGCGTGATGGTCAAGGGCAACAGGTTCGGGATCGGTCCTGTCGAGGCGCCGACGACCGGGACCCGGCGCAGCCGCGATCCGGGTCCGATGGGCGTGGCGGTGCGAGAGAGCGCCGCGAGTGCGCAGGAGGCGAGCGATGCGCTGGTCGAGCAGCGGAGGCAGAATGCCGCCGATGCGCGGGAGTTCCGCGCGGCGCGCGACGAGGGCAGGGTGCTCGTCCGGCTGCCGGTGGGCGAGATCGAGGTGGACCAGCTTCCTCGCGATCGGCTCGACCTCGAGGGCATTGCCGAAAGCGACGAGATGGAGGAACTGAAGGCCTCGATCCGCGAGCGCGGACAGCGCGAACCCATCGAGGTCTACCTCTCGAGCTCGGGGCGCTATCAGCTCAAGAAAGGATGGCGTCGTCTCACCGCGCTGCGCCAGCTTCATGCGGAAAGTCAGGAGGAGCGGTTCGCCTGCGCCATTGCGCGCGTCACGACGCCGGATGCCGACCGCGCCGATCTCTACGTCGATATGGTGGAAGAGAACGTCATCCGCCAGGACCTGAGCTTCGCCGAGATGGCGCAGATCGCCCTGGCGCTGGCGGCCGATCCGCAGGCGGGGGTGGGCGATGCCGATGCCGCCGTTGCGAGGCTCTACCGCTCGCTCCACAAGGTGAAGCGCTCCTACATCCGGTCCTTCGTGGCCTTGATGGCGGCCGTGGGCGAGGATCTCCCGTTTCCCCGGGCCGTTCCGCGGGACCTCGGGGTGGAGGTCGCGCGGAAGCTCGGCGACGGGCTGGAGATTCCGCGGGGCCGTCTCGCGGCCTGTGCCTCCGCGGAGGAGCAGAACGATCTGCTGCGGGGGCTCGTCCAGGGGGCCGCACGCCCGGCGGATGTCGGGGCTGCGGCTGCGCCGACGGCGCGCCAGAAGTACGAGTTCCGGGTGGGCGACACGAAGGTGACCGCCCGCAATGGTGAGTTCCGAATCCGCGCCGCCTGCGACTATTCCGGCATCGAGCGCAGGGTGCTCGAGAGGGCGGTCCGTGCTTTCCAGGATGCGCTGTCCCGCAAGGAGTGAGACGCCGCAGTTACCGGTCGGGCTGGTTACCGGCCGGTAACGGTTTCATGCTGTCAGGGCGGGGGTCCGGGCCGGCGAAACTCCGATGTGCGCCGTGCCATCCGGGGCGGCCGATGGGACAGCTGACGTGCGGCGACCTTGTTGCTTGTATCGCCCGGTGCATGGTCAGCGACCGGAACGCCGAGGACTTCCGGCGAGCGCGCCGCGCTTCAACGGCCTGACCTCCGCGGTGTCAGGTCATAGGCCCAGAGGAACCTCTGGCCGTCGCGCGGCTCCGTCGATCACAGTAACCCGGCTTTTTCTGCCCTGTTGAGCAGCATTTTCACCGAAGAGGGGTTCCACCTGGTTCGACCTCGTGGGGTGCGTTCACGCATGGCCTCCAGCCGGTCGCAGATCGCCTGAAGGGTGATGTCGGGGTCTGCGCCCTTAATGGCGGCGACGATGACGGACAGGCGGTCGTCGCCGCGCCGCCGTCCGGCGCGTCCCAGCACGGTCTCGGGGAGGAAGCCGTCGCGAACATAGGCGTTCACGGCGCGCAGCAGGCGGGCCTGCGTCCAGTGGCGATCGTAGGGCAGGGGAGCGTTCACGATGCGCAGCAAGTCCTCCCAGGCCATGTCGGGCCGCAGTCGGCGGACGTGGGGCACCCAGTCCTGCGCGGTCTCGCCCAGGCGTTCCATGTAGCCGTCGGCCCGTGCCAGCCGAACCTTGCGCAGCGCCGCCGGATCGCGGGCCCGCAGGCCCGGATTGCCGCCCACGCGGCCTTCGGTCCGTGCGTGGGCGAGCCCTGCCTTGGTCCGCTCGCGGATGAGGGCGCGCTCGAACTCGGCCGCGGCGCCAAGAACCTGAAGCGTGAACTTGCCCTGCGGTGAGGCGGTGTCGATCGGATCCTGCAGTGACCGGAAGAAGGCGCCCTTGGCTTCGAGGCGCTCGATCACCTCGAGAAGATGCGAGAGCGAGCGCGCGAGGCGATCAATGCGGACGACCACCAGCGTGTCGCCCTTGCCGATGCGCTCGAGGAGGCGCGTCAGCACGGGTCGGGCTCGATTGCCGCCCGATGCCTGCTCCTCGTGGATCTCGGCGCATCCTGCCGATCTCAGGGCCTGCGCTTGGGGCAGGGGGGTCTGATCCTCGGTCGAGACGCGGGCATAGCCGATCAAGGGCATCGAGACGGGCCGTTTGCAGTTTCATCTGCTGCAAATAAACGACCGTTTGTAAACGCAAGCAAGGGGCAGGCACCCTGTTCCCGACGGTCAGAAACCGCTTGGTTTTCAGGTGAATGTGCCGCTGGAACCGTAAGGGCGTGCGCCCGTCACCCATGCCCTGAACGGTGCGATGCGTCAGCCGGAGTACCATCCGAAAAGGTCCCTCAGTAGCGCGCATAATGGCAGCAGTCTGCGCGCTAAATCCTCCAACCATTTGTCACAAAAAGGTACTTGCCGTGCTGCAGATGGTGGTCCCGGAGCCGCCCTGGCGGTGCGTCCGCTTCCGCGCGATCCGCCTGCGGATTTCCGCCGCAAATGCCATCGCCCAAGCGATCTCATCGTCGCGCACGTCCCGCTCGCTCTCCTTCAGCGCACTCTCGGCCGCCAGCAGCACCCGGTCACATCACTCCGACAGCCGATGCGCCGGCACGTTCAGTTCGCGCGACAGGGCCTCCAGGCTCTCGCCCCGCATCAGCCGCTGCACCACGTCCAGCTTCCTCTTCGCCGAGAAGCGCGTGCCCGGGCCAGCCTCGGCCCCGGCTCCGCCAGCGTGTGGGGCGCGCGTCGCCGGGGCCGAGGCCTCCGCTGCGCCAGGTTTCTGCTCGTTGTCTATCCCCGTTCCCTGGGAAAGTAGCGCTCGGCGATGTCTCAAGAAACCGTGCCCCGGCCGGCCCAACGCGCCGGGCGCTGGCGCGGCCAGCCTTACGCGCCGCCGGAAGGGGGACGGCCGCGGGAGGAACCGGAGCACCCGCCTCTTGATCTCGCGCGCCAATAGACCGACTGTGCGCCCGCCTTCCGCATCGACCGCATGCGTCCTACGCGCAGGGCTGCGCCCGAACGAAGATGAGCAACGAGCCACCAGGCCGCGAATGACCCTTTCCCCTAACCAGACACTCGAGCGAAACCGAAGACTGATAGACGATCTGCGTGCCCGACCAGCAGAGACGCCTTGGCTGGAGTTCAAGGAGAACAACGCAGATGCCTCGCTGATTGGCAAGCTGGTCTCCGCGCTGTCGAATGCTGCCCGTCTGGCTGACCAGCATTTTGGGTATCTTGTATGGGGTGTCCGCGATGGCAACCACGAGGCTGTCGGCACCAGCTTCGACTTCGCAACGAAGCGCGAACAAGGCCAGCCATTCGAGCTCTGGCTGGCCAACCGACTTCAGCCCGGCCTCGATTTCCGGTTCGAGGAGGTCGACTATCGGGGCGTACGGCTCGTCCTGCTGACGATACCGGCCGCGGGCACGGCACCGATCGAGTTTGACCGTATCAGCTACGTGCGGATCGGCAGCGCCACACCGAGGCTCTCAGATCATCCGGAGCGGCTTCGTGCGCTCTGGGCCAGGCTTCAACCCTACGCGTGGGAAGCCGGACTCACTGCGCAGTTCGTGACCGGCGACGACGTCCTCGCGCGGCTCGACTATGCGAACTATTTCGACCTGACTGGTCAGCGATTGCCGGACAATCGGCACGGCATCTTTGACAGGCTTCAAGCGGATCGGCTGATTCAGCAGGACGTTGGAGGGCACTGGAACATCACCAACCTTGGCGCGATCCTCTTTGCCAAGCGCCTCGCAGACTTCGGCCCCTCGCTCGAACGAAAAGGCGTCAGGTTCGTCGCCTATGGTGGTCCCGGCCGCGCCTACGCCGTAACGCACCGCCAGGATGGACAGCGTGGATATGCCGCCGGATTTCAGGGACTTATCGATTTCATCGACGGACTGCTTCCGCGCAACGAGCACATCGGCTCGGCCTTCCGGGAAGAACGTCCACTCTATCCTGCCATTGCCATTCGAGAGCTGGTTGCGAATGCGCTGATCCATCAGGACATGACGATCACGGGTGCCGGGCCCCTGATCGAGCTTTTCAGCGACCGCATGGAGATCACGAACCCCGGTGCGCCGCTAGTCAGCCCCGACCGGTTCCTTGACGCACCGCCGCGGTCCCGCAACGAGGCGTTGGCATCGCTGATGCGGCGGATGCGTCTCTGTGAGGAACAAGGCACCGGCATCGACAAGGTTCTGACCGCGGTCGAACTCCATCAGCTTCCGCCGCCCGATTTCCGCACGGAGGGAGAGGCGGTCAGGGTAGTGTTCTTCGCGCCCCGCCGCTTCGCCGACATGACGCCCGAGGAGCGCGTTCGCGCATGCTACCAGCACGCCGCCCTGAAATACGAGAGTGGCCAGCGGATGACCAACGCAACCTTGAGGGACCGTTTGGGGATAGATCCTCGCAACGCCTCGCAGGCCTCTGTCATCATCCGGCTTGCGGTGGGATCCGATCTCATCCGGCCAGCAGATCCGGAGCATCCTCGCGCAGGTTATGTCCCCTTCTGGGCTTGAGCCGACATGTTTTGATCGGGTTTTGATCCAGGAGTTGTGCCCCAGCGACGGATCTGCACGAAGCTATGTAATGTCAGATAGTTACGCACCGCACCCGCTCCATCTGGACTTGATCGGGTTTTGATCCGGGCCTGCTCCCTCGCAGGCCGCCGCCTGTTCTGGAGCCTGGGGCCACAGTCGGTTCTCCGCGCGAAGGCGCCATAGTGGTGCGCACACCGGGGTCATCGGGTCACGGATTCCGATAACATCCGGTCAGCCATTCCGATTTGATCCGGTCGTGGATTCCGGGGTGCCCGATCGCTCCGAGATCCTGCCGTAAGACACGCTGCTGGGCGATCGCTGTCAATCGGCTTCCAAAACTGGCTCTGACGCAATCTCTGTGCAAGTTTGGTGTGACGCCCTAGCTCTGGCACATGATGTAGCTGGAGGATTTGGCGATGGGCGGGATTGCGAGCTATGGCGGGGTACTGCCGCCGGGTCTTCGACTTCACGACGTGAGGCTGGAGGGGGACGAGGTGCTGATCCGCGCGCGTGTCGCAAACGATAGGGCCCGTTGTCCGTCGTGCGGCACGGTTTCAACCCGGCTCCACAGCCGATACGCGCGCCGTCTGTCGGATCTTCCCGCTCACGGGCGTCGCGTCCGGATCGTGCTGACCGTGCGGCGCTTTCGGTGCCCGAGCCGGACGTGCCGAACCCGGATCTTCGGCGAGCGTCTCGACGAAGGGATCGGCCAGCGCCATGGTCGCCGAACCGCGCGGCTGCAAGGGCTCGTCCACTGTCTTGGACTGGCCTTGGGCGGCCGGCCCGGGCAGGCGCTGGCCCATCGACTGCTGCTGCGCGTGAGCAAGGACACCTTGCTTCGCGCCGTGAAGAATGGCCTGGTGTAGAGCGTCAACCTTCTTGGCCGTGACCGACAACCAGGATGGCCGGTTTTGACCGCTGCGGTCGTTGGTGTTACTCGGCGCTGATCTCCCTAAGCTTGTCGTTGATGTTGTCGGTGGCTTCGACGCCGATGTTGTCGCTGGAGGCTGTCGGCGCAGCGACAGGCTCGGAGGATCGGCGTCGTGCGGCGGCGCGGCGGCGGAAGCTCTCGCCGTTCATCTCGAGGATGGTGGCGTGGTGAACCAGCCGGTCGATGGCGGCGACGGTCATGGCCTGATCGGGGAAGACGCGGTTCCAGGCGCTGAACGGCTGGTTGGCGGCGATGGCGAGGCTTCGCGTCTCGTAGCGCCGGGCGATGAGCTCGAAGAGCACCGAGCTCTCGGCCTGGTCCTTCTGGGCGTAGGTGATGTCGTCGAGAATGATCAGGTCGAACTTGTCGAGCTTCGCGAGTGCGGCCTCGAGGACCAGATCGCGGCGGGCGGCCTGCAGCCTCTGCACGATGTCGGTGGTGGGGGTGTAGAGGACGCGCTTGCCGGCCTCGACGAGAGCATGGCCGATGGCACAGAGAACGTGGCTCTTGCCGGCGCCCGAGTTGCCGATGGCGATGAGATTGGCGCCGGTCTCAACCCAATCCCCGGCGGCCAGCGCCTCGATGCGGGCCCGGGTCACGCCGGGCAGTGCCTTGAAGTCGAGCGTTGCCAGCGTCTTGCCGCCGGGGAGTTCGGACTGCTGCAGATGGCGCTGGATGCGGCGGGCATCGCGATCGGCGAGCTCGACCTCGGCCAAAGCTGCGAGGAAGCGCGACGCGGGCCAGCCCTCGGCGTCGGCGCGGTCTGCGAGCATCGTCCAGTGGCGCTGGATGCTGGGCAGGCGGAGAGCCGTGAGCATGGCGGGCAACGCATGCACATCGACGGGGCGCGGGGCAGCGGCGGTCATGCGCGCGCCTCCAGCAGTTCGTCGAAGCGGGCGAGATCGGTGAGGTTGACGGGCGTGTCGTCGGGCAGCTCGCGCCGGCGCGGCTCCAGCTTACTCCTTAGCGCATGGGCTTCGGGCAATTCGCCATGACCGAGGGTCTGGGCAATCAGCGCGGCCAGTTCAGCCTCACAGCCCTCCTCATGGGCGAGCCACAGCAGATCGACCATGCGACGGCAGGCGTCGCGACGCGGCAAGGCGGCGGACAACGCGACCCAGGCCTCGGCGTATTCCGATCGCGGGAACAGGCCGTCGCGGTAAACGGAACCGGCCAGCGCCTGCGGCTTGCGGCGCAGGGCGTGGATGACATGGCGATAGTTGACGCAGTGGACGCGGGTGCCGTCATCGCGGCCGCGACGGCGGGGGTGCGTGACGACAGGGGTCGCTCCGAGAAAGGCCTCGATCCGGTCGTCGTAGACATGGACCCGTTTCGCCGGAGGCGAACCTCCGGTTCGACCGCTTGCCGATCAGTTGGGAGGGCGCCGAGTAGAAGACCTGGTGGACCAGGAAGCCCCCGGTCTTCGTGACCCGCGCGACCACCTCGGTGAAGTCGGTGGTGCGCCGGGCCGGCAGCGGCCTGAGCGCCGCCATCTCAATGCGCACCGCGGACTCGCGCCGGCGGTTGCGTCGAGCAACCAGTTCATCGACGAAGCGGCGCCAGCTGGCGAGATCGGCGAAGTCGCGGGAGCCGCGCAGGATCAGGGCCTGATCAAGGGCGACCTTCAGGTGGTTGTTGTGGGCCTCGACAGATCCATTCTCGTGCGCCTCGCCCGGATTGTTGCGGCTGGCGAGCATGCCGTAGTGGGCGCAGAAGGCGTCATAGCGCTTGGTGACGTCCGCCGCGGCCTCGGCATCGAGGTTCCGATAAGCTGCGGACAGGCTGTCGGTGCGATGCTCGCCAGGCACTCCGCCAAGGGTCCAGAGCGCGTTCTGGAGGTTCTCGGCCAGCGCCGGGAAGCTCTCGCCGCCCAGCACCACGGCGGCATGTTCCCAGCCGCTGTAGGCCAGGACGAAGTGGTAGAGGCGCTGCTCAAGCGGCTGCCCCGCGATCGTCACGCAGAGTTCGTTCGCATCGGTGAAGTCCGACAGCGCCATCCGGCCGGGTTCCGGCGTCTGGCGGAAGATCACGTCGCGCTCGGGTCCGTTCAGGGCACGCCAGTCGCGGACGCGCCGCTCGAGCGTCCGGCGCACGCGGTCGTCGGGGAAGGCCTCCGGATCGCTCGTCTGAAGGTGCCGCAACAGGGTGACGGCCTGAACGGCTGGATCACGCGCGAGGATCGGCAGCAGCACCGGTTCCCACACCGCCTCGAGCGGGTCGGGCACGGTGCGGCCCCGGGGGGCCGGACGTTGCGATGGAAGGCGCGGATCGGCATCGATGCGGCGGGCGGTGCGTTCGCTGAAGCCGGCGCGGGCGGCGGCGACACGCTGGCTGTGCTGGAGACGGTCGGTCATGTAGACTCTCACTTGCTGGTCGGTGACGGGTTTGCCCGGCACGGTCGGATCTCCGTTTGGTAGCAGAGACCTCGACCCTACCGGCCCGCAGCGGCCAGCACCTACCCTTCTCCCCCGAAACGAGGGCCAGCCGCTGGGTTCAGCCTCCGGGACGGGCTACGCCCGTCCTCCGGCTGAACCCAGCGGCCAACTTGCCTGACGGTTTCGGCCAACTTGGTTGTCGCTCATCAGCCTGGCTTCGGAAGCGCCACCGCCCCGCGTCATCGGCATCGACGACTGGGCCTGGAGGAAGGGGCACCGCTACGGCTCGATCCTCTGCGACCTCGAGCGGCGCAAGGTGATCGACCTTTTGCCGGACCGGGAGCCGGCGACCGTCGAGGCTTGGCTAGCCGAGCACCCCAGCGTGGAGATCGTCTCCCGCGACCGCGGCGGCGGGTATGGACTGGCCGTGGCGAACGGACGACCTGAGGCCGTCCAGGTGGCCGATCGCTGGCACCTGCTCGAGAATGCGAGCCGCGCGTTCCTTGATGCGGTCCGCAGTTCCATGCCGGAGATCCGTCGGGCGCTGGGGCGGGCAAGGTGGATCCCACCTTGCTGACCTCGGCGGAACGCATTCAATACGTTGGATTTCTCCGTCGGCAAGAGGCGAACGCGGCGGTGCGCGCGCTGGCCGATGAGGGAATGCCCATCAAGCAGATCGTCCGGCGAACGGGCTGCAGCCGACAACTGGTGCGCCGGATCCTGAGGGGGCAGCGCGAGGACGTCTTCCGCGTCCGGCAGCACTCGCTCGAGCCATGGCTGCCTTGGCTGGATGCCGAGTGGACGGCCGGGTGCCGGAACGGTGCCGAGCTCTGGCGTCGGATGCAGGCGGCCGGATTCCGCGGCAGCCTGCGCGTCGTCACTGAATGGGCAACCCGCCGTCGCCGGGCGGAGGCGTCGCGCGCCGAACTTCCGGCCCGCTGCCCGGCAGCCCGCACCATCGCCAGGGCGATGACGTTGCGACGCCACGACCTCGCTCGGGACGAAGCCCTCATGGTCGCGGCGATCGAGGCGAAGGTGCCGGAGCTCGCCACGGCCGCGGCGCTGCTCGACCGGTTCCAGCGCATGGTCCGAAAGCGAAGCGCCGACCATCTGGCCGAGTGGCTGGATGCTGCCGCCACCAGCCCGCTCGCATCCTTCGCCAGAGGCCTGATGGCAGATCAGGCCGCCGTCTTGGCCGCTTTGCGGGAGCCGTGGTCCAACGGGCAGACGGAAGGCCAGATCAACCGCTTGAAGATGCTCAAACGCCAGATGTTCGGCCGTGCCGGCCTTGTGCTTCTCAAGGCCCGCCTGATCGGAACGGCCTCATGACCGCCGAAGCTGCACCGAAATTGAATCAGACCCAAACTTGCACGCCGGATCACACTGATCACTGGCACCGTGCCGTTCGGACGTGATCTGACGGCGCGCCTCACCAGTGGTCGGGATCAGGCGACCAGTTGTGCCGCCTTGCGCTTCGCATAACGAAGGTCACGAGCCGTTTTGCGGGCGGCTTCATCGGAAAGGACAAGAGCAATTCGTCGGGCCTGAGCCGACTGGCTCGCTTCAATCGCTGCAGCTTCTGCGGCCTGTCGGCGCACATCTTCCTCAACAACTGCGGCAGCCTCGGCGGCCGCGATCTGCAGCTGCTCCAGCTTCTCCGCTTCGCGCGCTGCGCGCCTTGCGTCGCGTGCCCGCGCCACCTCGGCACGTGCAGCCAGCTTTACGGCCAGATCAGGCGCGGCAGTCGCGCTCTTGAACTTTTCCAGAAGCGCCGCCTTGGCATTGCTCGCATCGCTTCTGCGATCCGAATATTCCTTGAATTTTGTCATTCCATTTTCTCTGCTGATGGCGTGAATCCGAAAAGGATCTGTCAAGCTGGATTGGCGCGCTGTTTCTTTGATGGCAGAGAAGAAATTGCCTTTCCTGCCTGCTCTCTTTCAAGGCGCGCTATTCTCAGTCGGCGGGTTATATTCGCACGCTCGGAGAGCTCCGCATCCTGTTCCCGCAAAGCGCGCGTGCGATCCAGAAAATGCGATTGCGTTTTACTGAAAGCCGTTTCCGCAATCTGCCGTGCTCTGCTCATTGTACCAGACATGATGAACTCCGATTTCGAGAACGTTTCCAACTCGTACCGGAGGAGAGATCTCCCACTCCGCCACTTTGTTTTGTGAGCGCGGCAGGCGAGGCTGTGCCGCTCTGCCTTCCGGGGCCATGAACTTGTGGGTAGGACCACTCAACGCGCACGCCTACGGGCCGGATCATCCGGCCGCGCGCCGGGTCGCGTAGCCTACAAGATCTTCCGGAATGTAGCCGGCCGATCTGGCCGCAGCGGCAAAGGCGCGTCGCGCCACGCCGACAGGCACAATACAGTTCATGGCGGCATCAACCTGTTTCAGAGCGGTCGAACGGGCATCGTCGGCAATCGGCCATCTCTTCAGCAACCAGTATTTTACTTGTTCGATCGTGCTGAATTTTTGCACATCCCCATCAGGAGATATGACAAGGGAAAGGGGTGGCCCCCAGTTAATTTCAATCAACCAGATATCTTTCATGAAAGACGAACGGCATACGCGAGATCGTATCTTCACCGTTCCAGGGATCGCGGGTCCGGCTTCGAACCGATCCAGCATTCGCTTTTTTCAGCCTGAAATTCAGGCAAGGACGAGGTTCGTCGCGGACTCACGACCGTTGCGGTCGGTTTCCATGTCGTACGTCACGGCCTGACCGTCATTCGGCTGATGGATCCCGGCGCGTTCCAGCGCAGTCACATGGACAAACACGTCCTTGGATCCGTGCGCCGGGGCGATGAAACCGAAACCTTTGGTGGCGTTGAACCATTTCACGGTGCCATTGGCCATCGTGATATTCCTTACATAAGTGCCGCCCGCGAAATGCGACGGCCCGGCAAAGCTGAAGATCCAAAGCTGAGCCGAAAGGGACAGGTCCGAAAAACAGAAGATGCTCAGTACACATAGTGCAAGAGAGGCAAGATTACTAGCTGAGGATTCCTGAAGGTGGCCGTCTGCGGTGTTACCTGCTGTTATCGCAGAAAACTATCCTTCTGCGGCTCAGCATGACCCTCGCCCGTGTCGGCGGACCTGCCGCCCGTTTGAGGCGATGTATTGCCATACTTCGTCCAAGGGAGCGCCTCGCGACGCTGGGCGCGAGCGAGGCGCGAAGTACTGAAAGACCGCTTTCCGCCCTCCGCGTCGGGGTCACATTGCTACAGCAGCGGGGTCCGGATCCATAGTGGGCTGTCCCCGCTCTCTGCAGTGCAGCGACTGTGCTGCTGTGGGCAATCCGTCGTCAACCTGAGCGTCTGAAGAGGTCGATCCACTTCAGTCGTGTGTGGAGAGCTTGCGCACGACGCGATAGAGCAGGCAAGACCCTAGACCGTAGTTGGCGATCACATAAAGCGGGAAGCTCGACATGAAGTCTCAGCCTCGCCGCCGATGATGATCTGGCCGCGCCGTCGCCCGATCAGCCGGCCGCTTGCCAGGAGGTGACGGCCGGCATTCCATTTGATCAGACACCTGTGTCATAGCCCACGCATATTGCCGTGGTGCGGTGCCTGAGGATCAGGCCGCCCGTTCGGGCAGGTCCATGCCCAGCCACTCGTTGTAGAAGGCGTCGATGTCGGGCTCGAAGTCGTGGATCACCGGATACCACGGCGTGGGCGCCTCGACGTCGAGCAAGTCGCCCGACAGGGGGCAGTAGTATTCGCGGATCACCTGCCACGATGTCGAGGGTGCCATCAGGCGGGGATAGATCTCCTCCATCTCGGAGGGCGTCTCGCGCACGCGCATCACGGCGTGAAGCTTCCAGTTCTCGCGCCAGTCGCAGAACTCGTGTCCGGCGTGGGACTTCACCACCCACCTGTGGTCCGTCTTGCGCTGGACGATGTAGAGCTTCGGCCCGACCGGCAGGATGATCCGGTCGTCCCACGGCACCTGCTCCTGCAGGATCTCGAGATACATCTCGAAACGCTCCTTGTCCTTGGGCGTAGCGAGCATGGTGTGGAGCGTGTCGCGGTCGATCTTGCCGTCGACGAGGTCCTTGATCTTGGTCTTGGTGTAAGCCATTTGGCAGATCCTCTGCTTTCGGGATGATGCGCCACGCGGGTGGCGTGGCGGCGCTGCGTCATTCCTCGACGAACTGGACGGTCTTCACGTCGGGCAGTTCGGAGAGATCCATCGAATACTCCCGGCCATAGGACGGGATCGGCAGGTCCGCCTCCATCAGCCGCCAGTCCACCGGCAGGTCCCAGAACTTGCGGAACCCTTCCTCCCAGCGCGGACCGAGCTTGAACGACGCCGCGTACATCTGCTGCACATGCACGCCCGCCTCCTTGCGCAGGATCCGCTCGCGTTCGCGGGCCATCCAGTCGCGGGTGGGCACCGCCTTGGCCAGACGCTCGCGGCGGATGGCGGCGCGGCGGGCTTCGGTGGCGGCCTCGTCCACCCCGAAGAGCCCGTCGGCCTGCCGCACCAGCGCCACGCCATAGACGCTGTCAGCGAAGCGTTCGATCAGGTAGCCGCCGTTCACGTCGTCGGCAACCGCCTGCGGATCACGGTCGAGCGGATCGCCGAAGCCCGGGCCGCCACGCATGTAGTTGAGGTAGAGGTCGTAGTCCTTGAACATCGCCTCGGTGGTGATGGCCTGCTTGTCGCGCTTGATCCGCGCGTCCTTCAGCATCCCGTCCCAGACCGGGTTCTGGGGGTCGGTGTCGCCACCGTGGGGGATGTCGCCGCCCTTGGCGATGGTCTCGCGCAGGCCGGTGTCATGCGCCTCGAAGCGGTAGCCCGAGGCCGCCGGATAGCCGCCCATCAGCCCCCAGTCAGAACTGATGTGACCATTGCCCATGAAGAACATGGTCCAGTCCTTGGCATTCCAGACCATGCGCAGGCTCTCGAAGCCGCAGCCGCCGCGGTACTTGCCCGCCCCGCCCGAGGAGGCCTTGATCTGGCGGCCGAGGTAGATCAGGGGTTCCGCCAGCTCCCAGATCTCCATGTCGCCCATGTCGCCCTCGGGGTTCCAGATCGCCGCGGCGTGGCTGATGCCATCGGCGATGGCCGAGGCTCCGACCCCGTTCGCCGCGCATTCGAACGAGTTCACGGCATGGATCTCGTCGTACTGGTTGAAGCCCCCGCCTTGCAGCCAGTTCGACGTGTTGGCGTTGCCGGCGTTCACCTCTTCCAGGTAGCCGCGGCCGAAGTAGCTGCGCGAAAGCCCCCGCCACAGCGCCGTCCACGAACTGACGAGGAAGTGCCAGCTGTAGGCGAAGGCCACGCGCCGGTCGTCGGGGTTCATCCAGGTGCCCTTGGGCAGGCGGAATTCGGTGCCGTAGGCCGCGCCGTCATTGATCATCTCGGTCGGGATCAGCGTCTGGGTCATCATCACCCAGATACCAGAGGTGAAGCTGACCGAGTGGGCGTTGTAGGTGTGCCAGCCCCAGCGGCTCGAGCCTTCGAAGTCCAGCCGCCACGTTCCGTCCGGCCGGATCGTCATCTCGGACGGCGTGTGCATGATCGTGTCGACCTTGGCGAAGTCGGACGGTACGCGCACGTCATCGTGCGCATAGGGCACGTCGACGAAGCCCACCTGCCGGTACTTGCCGGGGATGGTCATGGCCTTGATGCGGTTCTGCAGGCCAAGCCGGCCGTGCTCCACCGCCTCGTAGGCGAACTGCCAGTAGGCCTCGATGCCTTCCTCGGCGATCACCTCCTCGACCATTCGGCGGATCATGTGGCAGCCGGCGATTCGGGTGCGCTCGTCCAGCATCCAGTAGCGGGTGGTGCGCACGGCGCGCTGGCTTTCGTGCAGCCAGTCGCGGAACAGCGTGTCGTTCTCGCCGACCTTGCGGCAGGTGATCGAGTAGCCGTCACCGAAGCGCTGCACCTGCCCCGTGGTCATCGAGCCGGGCCCGACGGCGCCGGTGTCGATCACATGGGTCACGCCACCAACCCATCCGATCAGCTCGCCCTTGTGGAAGATCGGCACGATCGTGTGGATGTCGCAGGGGTGGACGTTGCCGATCAGGCTGTCGTTGTTGCAGAAGATGTCCTTGTCCTTGACGCCGGGGTTACTCTCCCAGTCGTTCTCGATCATGTACTTGATCGCGGCGCCCATGGTGCCGACGTGAATGATGATCCCGGTCGAGGTCAGGATGGAATCGCCGGCCGCATTGTAGAGGGTGAAGCACAGTTCCCCCTCCTGCTCGACAATGGGCGAGGCCGCGATCTTCTTCGCCGTCTCGCGCGCATCCACCACCCCGGCCCGCAGCCGCGAGAACAGCTTGTTGTAGAGGATCGGGTCCTGGTCGCGCAGTTCCATCTTCTTCAGCCCGGCGTAGTGGCCGGTGCGCTTCGTCTCGGACATGATCTCGTCGCGGTGCTGCTTCAGCGTCTGGCCGCCGCGGACGATGCCCTTCAGCTTCATTGGTGCGTTCATGGTCGTGCCCTCCCTTACACTTCCTTCAGGTGGAACAGGCGATGCCCGTCGAGCCAGGTCTCGAAGCCGCCTGGCACGACGAAGGTCGTGGCGTCGGATTCGATGATCGCGGGGCCGGTGATGCGGTTGCCGGGCTGGAGCATCTCCATCCGGTAAAGCTGCGCATCGACCCACTTCTTCTTGCGGTAGAACTTGCGGGTGCCGAGCTTCGCCTCCTCCGGCGGGGTCGGTCCGACCTCGGGTTCCTTCGGGATCTTCGGCTTGGGGATCGGCACCGTGCCGCGCATGATCGCGCCGGTGACGGAATAGCCCAACTCGGGCGAGCGCGCCGAGGCCGCGTAGACTCGGCCGTAGGTGTCGTTGAAGGCCGCGACCAGCTTGTCCCAGTCGGCCGCGGTCTTCGCGGTATGGATCGGGCTTTCGATCTCGAGGTCGTTCAGCTGCCCGCGGTACTGCATCCGGAAGCCGGGTTGCAGCCTGACCTGCTCGCGGCTGTAGCCGTTCAGCTCGAACTCTTCCAGCACGCGCTCGGTCAGCTCGTGCCAGGCCGCGTTCAGCGTCTGCGCCTCGGCGATCTTCAGGTCGTCCGAGGCAGTCTCGGCGATGTTGAGATCGAGCGACTTGTCATAGCGATACTCGAAATCCGCCGCCGCGCAGCCGAAGGCCGAGAAGCCCGCGGCCCAGGCGGGAACGATGACGTCCTCGAAGCCCAGCCCCTCGGTATAGCCGTAGGTGTGGACCGGCCCCGCCCCGCCGTAGCTGAAGCAGGTGAAGGAAGCCGGGCTGTAGCCCTTGCCCGAGATCATCGAGCGGAGGTAGTCGCGCAGGTCGCTGTCGAGAAGCTCGATCACCCCCGCCGCCGCGTCCTCGACAGAGAGGCCCAGCGGATCGGCCACCTGCACCTTCATCGCGTCCCACGCCCGTTGGCGATCGAGCTTCACCTGCCCGCCGAGGAAGTTGTCGGGGTTGAGGTAGCCGAGGATGACGTGGCAGTCCGAGATCGTCACCGTCTCGATGCCCGATGCCTCCCAGCAGACGCCGACGCGGTAGCCCGCCGAGTCGGGCCCCAGCTTGATCGCCTTGGTATAGGGATCGAGTCGGATGAAGGACCCCGCGCCCGCGCCGACCGAGTCCATGGCGACGAGCGGCAGGGACAGAACCAGCCGCGCCATGTCGGGGTCGTTCCTGATCGTCAGCTCGTTCTGGGTGATCAGCGCCACGTCGAAGGACGTCCCGCCGATGTCCGAGCAGGCGATGTTGCGGTAGCCCAGCACCTCGCCCAGGTACTTCGCCCCGATCACGCCGCCGATCGGCCCCGAGACGATGGTGCGCGCCAGCTCCTTGGCCTTCCAGCTGATCGTGCCGCCATGCGTCGCCATCACGCGGAAGTCGAACTTCGAGCCGTTCTCCTTGAAGGCGCCGGTGATCTTCTTCAGCGTCTGGCGCGAGGGCTCCGCCGCATAGGCCTCGAGGATCGTGGTGTTGGTGCGGTGGGTCTCCTTGCGCACCGGGTAGTAGTCGACCGAGGCAAAGACCGGGATCTGCGCGCCCGCCGTCTCGACCTCCTCGCGCACGATGTCGCGCACGCGGCGTTCGTGACCGGGGTTCTTGTAGCTGTGCAGCAGCGAGATCACGATGCCCTCGACCCCTTGCGCGATCAGGTCGCGCGCGGCCTGACGGGCGGTGTCCTCGCGCAGCGGGATCACCACGTCGCCCGACATGTCCACCCGCTCCATCACGCCGCGCGTCAGGTGGCGCGGCACCAGCGGCGGGTCGTAATAGTGGGTGTTCAGATGGATGCGGTCTTCATAGGCGAAGCCCAGATAAGCCTGGATTGCACGTCCCATGCGGTGGAAATCCTCCATACCCGCATTGACGATCAGCCCGCATTTCAGGCCCTTGCGCTGGACCACGCGATTGAGCATCGCGGTGCCCGAATAGACCCCGGTCTGGATCGAGGACAGCGCGTCCTCGAGGCTCAGCCCCCAGTGCGCCAGCCCCTCGCGGCTCGACTCGATCAGGCCGAGCGCCTCGTTCTCGGGTGTCGATTGCGCCTTGCCGACGACGAACTCCCCTTCCGCGTCGACGAAGAACGTGTCGGTCATGGTCCCGCCCGCGTCGATGCCAAGCACCTGCACGGACCGGGCGTTCTGCTTGTCCAGTGGCATGAACAGCTCCTTCCTCCCTGACGCCGCCCCCGGAGCGGGGCGGCTGGAGAAAGGCTAGGCGGACCAAGCGGCCCCCGGTTGTCCGATAATCGTCCGGCCCGACGGACATGCCGCGGACGCCAAGTCAGCCCTGCCGCATGCGCGGAATGCCGTGGCTGTCGAGCTTGAGATAAAGCGTCGAGCGTGCGATGCCGAGCCGCTGCGCCGCGCGCGAGAGGTTGCCCCCCTCGGCTTCGATCGCCTCGAGGATCTCAATGCGCTCCTTGTCGCGCAGGGTCTCGCCCGCAGGTCTCGGCGCGTGGCGGAACTCCGGCGGCAGGGTGCGCTCGTCGATCAGCCCGGTGGGCGACAGGGCATCGAGGGCGCCGATCAGGTTCTTCATCTCCAGCAGGTTTCCGGGCCACGGATGCGCCGCCAGCGCCGTCGTGGCCCGCGAGGTGAAGCGCAGCTCGCGCCGGTTGTTCTCGATGGCGTGGCTCAGCACCAGTTGCTGCAGGAGCGGCCGGATCTCGTCGGGACGCTCGCGCAGCGGCTGGATCTCGAGCCGCGCGCCCGCGATCCGGTAATAGAGATCGCTGCGGAACGCGCCCCGCTGCACCTCCTTCAGCAGCGGCCGGGCCGAGAGGGCGACGACCCGCATCCCGGCGTGCGAGACATCCTCCACCAGGTTCAGAAGCAGCTTCTGGATCTCGGGCGGGGCCTCGCCGGGACCGTTGAGGCAGAGCACGCCGTGCGATGCGCCGATCCGGCCATGGGCGAGGTCGTCGCAGAGCCGGCCCGCGATCAGCCGCGAGCAGTCGATCAGCTCGAACGGACCATCCGCCTGCGGACTGGCGCGGTGGATCGCCTGCGCGAGGAAGGTCTTGCCGACCCCGGTCTCGCCCTCGATGAGCAGCGCGATGTTGGTCTGCGCAAGCCTCTGGGCCTGCGTGCACAGGACGGTGCTCGCCGCTCCCGCCGCTCCGATCTTGACGAGGTCGGCGTTGGCATCCGCGGCATGGGCCCGGCTGCGCCGCAGCGAAATCAGCACACCAATGGCATCTTCGCCGGTCGCTATAACCTCGAGATCCGTGCCAGGCAGGCATTTCGACAACGCTTCGGTGATCGTATGCGGCGTCTGGTCGATCAGGTCCGGAACTCGGGCCCTCAGCGCCGTCAGCGTCTGGTCGTCGTCACAGAAGCGCGCGAAATCGTCTGTGGCAAAGACGTCCGCCCCGCTGCGGTCCACGATCAGCATGGGTTCATTGCCGCGGCGGAGACGCCGCAGGTGCAGCTGCTCCATCAGACGCTCGCGCTCGCGGGCGAGCATATGTGTCAGTTCGGATTCCACCTGCGCCGCCAGTGCAGCCGAAAGGGCAACGGCATTGTTTTGTGGAACATGGCTCGGCCAGGAGATGTCAACGAGCCCGAGGAGGCTGCGAGACCCGGCATCGCTGATCGGCGTCGCTGCGCAGCTCCAGCGCTGAATCGCTTCGCAGAAATGCTCGGGGCCCCGTACGGCTATCGGGCGGCCCGCCGCCAGCGCAGTGCCGATGGCATTGGTGCCGATGACATCCTCTGTCCAATGGCCGCCGAGGTGAAGATGGTTCTCGCGGCCACGCGCCAGTGTCACCTCGTCGCCCACGGCATCCAGAACCACCCCTGCCTGGTCGCACAGCAGAAGGATTGTGTCGGTTCCCCGCAAAAGGGTTCCCGCCTGTGCGAGCGCCGTCCGCGCTCCGCGGCGCAGCCGTCGAGACAGGGCCCGACGTGTAAGCAGCCCTTCCTCACCCACTAAAGGCGCATGTTTGCTGTTCTCGATCCGATACTTCGCGGATCGATTCCAACTCTGCAGCACCTCCTGGCGGATGTTGGGGGGGACGCGGCCGACGGCCACGAACTCCTCCCAGTCGCCCTTGCCAACGCTTGGCGCCGGTAATCCTCCCGGTTTAGCGGGATCCGGCCGTAGAATTCACGCGGCCATCTTCAGCTTCATGGCAGGTGTGACCCCGCCGATGCCCATGTTGGGGCGTTCGTTGTTGTAGTTCCAGAGCCATTCGGTGGCGATCTGCTGCACTTCCTCGATGGTTTCAAAGATGTAGAGGTCCAGCCATTCATGCCGGACCGTCCGGTTGTAGCGCTCGACGTAAGCGTTCTGCTGCGGCTTGCCGGGCTGGATGTAGGTCAGGGCGATGCCCTGCTTCGAAGCCCAGGTCATCAGCGTGGAACTGACGTATTCCGGGCCGTTGTCCACCCTGATCGCCAAGGGCTTGCCGCGCCACTCGATGATCTGGTTCAGCGACCGGACGACCCGCTCGGCGGGCAGCGAGAAGTCGACCTCGATACCCAGACCTTCGCGGTTGAAGTCGTCCAGCACGTTCAACAGCCGGAACTGCCGCCCATCCGCCAGCCGATCGGCCATGAAATCCATCGACCAGACCAGGTTCGGCGCCTCGGGCACGGCCAGTTCCTCGGGCTTCTCCCGCTTCAGCCGTCGCCGCGGCTTGATGCGCAGGTTCAGTTCCAGTTCGCAGTAGATCCGATGGACCCGCTTGTGGTTCCAGACGTGCCCTTTGACGTTCCGCAGGTGCAGGAAACACAGCCCGAACCCCCAGGTCTTGTGGACATTGGTCAGCCCGACCAGCAGGTCTGCGATCATCTCGTTCTCTTCGTCGCGCTTCGGGCTGTAGCGGAAACAGGTCTCGCTGACGCCAAACGCCCGGCAGGCCAGCGCGATGCTCACACCCTTCGTCGCCACCGCCTTCTCGGCCAGCTCGCGGCGCTGAGCTGGCCGCGTCACTTTTTTCCAAGGGCCTCGCGAAGCAGGTCGGCCTGCATACTCAGGTCGGCGAACATGCGCTTCAGCCGCCGGTTCTCGTCCTCGAGGGCCTTCATCTGGCTCATCATGGACGCGTCCATGCCGCCATACTTCGCCCGCCACTTGTAGAACGTCGCAGTGCTGATCCCATGCTCGCGGCACAGTTCGGCCACGGCCAAACCGCCCTCCGCCTGACGCAGCACGCCCATGATCTGGGCTTCGGTGAAACGGCTCTTCTTCATCGGAATCTCCTCGTCCATCCTGCCGAGAAAATTCTACTTCCGCATCCCTCTAACCTTGGGGAGGATTACCCGTGGCGTTGAACACACGCTGCGCAGCGGCCCGCAAGCCCTTGTGATCGTCAGCGACAACCAACTTCGCGCCGCGCAGGCCCCGCTCGGCGAGAGGACCTGAGGAAGTCTGTCCAGAACGTCTCCGCGTCGGAAGGCCCGGTGGCAGCGCCAAGAGCCTCGCGTGTGCCATCTTCATTGACCAGCCACTGGAGGTTGCTTCGTATGCGCCGCCTATGGCCCATTGAGTTCCCGGGTTCCGGATCGGGATGGGAGGGGCGAGTCTCGTTCTGAGGGTTCAGAAGGAGGCGACCATGCCGGATGGCGGTGAAGGGTTCGACGGCCGGATCGAGGTGATCCGGCGCACTCGTGGCTATCGGCGTTGGCCGGACGAGGTGAAGGCCCGGATCGTGGCAGAGAGCTTTCGCCCGGGCGTCCGTGTGGCAGAAGTGGCGCGGCGGCACGGGGTGCTTGCGCACCAGCTTTCGGCTTGGCGGCGGCAAGCCCGTAAGGGGCTGCTCGCTCTGCCCGAGGACGCGGTGGAGGGCCTGGAGGCTGCCTTCGTGCCCCTGACGGTGGAGCCGGAGTGTGGCGCCGGACTGGATGGCCTGTCAGGCGTGGTCACCATCGAGATCGGCGCCGTCATCCTGCGGGTTCCGGGTAACGTTCCGGCCGAACGGGCGGCGGCGCTGGTGCGGGCGCTGCAGGAGGCACCATGATCGTCGCCGGCCAGCGGCTGCCGATCGTGGTGGCGACCCGGCCCGTCGACTTCCGCTGCGGCCATCCGGCGCTGGCGCTGATCGTGCAGAACGAGCTGAAGCTCGATCCGCATTCGGGCGTGACGGTGATCTTCCGCTCGAAGCGGGGCGATCGGCTGAAGATTTTGGTCTGGGACGGCAGCGGCCTGGTGCTGATCTACAAGCGGCTCGAGCAGGGAAACTTCGCCTGGCCGAGGATCCAGGACGGGGTCATGCGGCTGTCCCGGGCGCAGTACGAGGCTCTGTTCGAAGGGCTGGAGTGGCGTCGGGTGGTGGCACAACGGGTGGCGCCTCCGGCTGCGGCGGGGTGACTCAGGCGGTCGTTTCCGACCTTGTTTTACTGGGGTCCGCGGCTCGGATCGGGTCGAAGGGCGCATGTCGCAGCCCCTCGATCTCAGCCGGTTTCCCGATCTTCCGCCCGAGGTGGTGACGGCCTTCCAGGCCCAGCATGCGGCTCTGGAAGCGGCCCGGTTCGAGGCCTCCGTCGAGCGTGCCGCGCGCCTGCACGAGCAGGCGGTGGTGGCCGAGAAGGACGCCTTCATTGCCGAGCTCAAGGAACTGATCGGGACGCTGGAGGGCCAGGTCGCGCAGTACCGGCAGGCGAAGTTCGGGCCGAAGTCCGAGAAGCTTGATCCGGCCCAGCTGGAACTGGCCCTCGAGGATCTGGAGACCGCCATCGCCGAGACCGAGGCGCGCATCGCCGCGGTCGAGGAGAGGATCGCAGCCAGCGCTCCCGATGCGGAGAAGAAGCCCCGCGCGCCCCGCAGGGCCCGTGCCCTGCCGGACCACCTGCCGCGGGTCGAACGGGTGATCGAGCCGGCCAACATCGTCTGCCCCTGCGGCTGCGGGGACATGGTCCGGATCGGCGAGGATCGAACCGAGCGGCTCGACATCATTCCGGCCCGGTACCAGGTGATCGTCACGATCCGCCCGAAATACGCCTGCCCGAAGGGGCGGATTGGCGTCGTCCAGGCCAAGGCTCCGGCGCATCTGCTGGAAGGCAGCTGGCCGACCGAGGCGCTGCTTGCCCATGTCGCCGTGGCCAAGCATTCCGAACACATGCCGCTTCTGTGATCGGGCGGGTTCGGTCAATGGCGATGACGGTCCAACGAGCAGGTCCATGCTTCTGTCCGTGGTCGGCGCGCCGCCACAAGATGCGGACTGTGGAGGTCGGGATGCTCCTAAGCTCTACCTCGGCTTCACTTCAGCCATGGGCAAATCCGAGCTGATCCCGTCCGTCGTCCCTACTCGGGACTTCACACCGTCGCCCAAAGGCGCCGGATCTCAGTGATGACGAGCACGTGGTCCTGGTGGCTCGCGGGGCCTGATAAATTTCGTCATCATGCTGCTGCGAGGTCCTGGGCCGAGGCTGGTGGCCGACCCGCCGCCCAGTATGCGGTTCCGGACTTCCACATCGCCAGCAGGATCGTTGCGAGCTTGCGGCTCACGGCAACGATCGCCTTCTTCATTGATGTCCGTTTCGCGATCCTCAAACCCCAGGACTTCAAGGGCGACATGACCCGCGCCCGCCCGAGAATGCTCGCCGCGGCCTCGAAGAGCATGACGCGCACCCGCGGATCACCGGCCTTGGTGATCCGTCCGGCGATATCAGTCTTGCCCGATTGCCACCTTCGCGGGGTCAGTCCCGCCCAGGCGCCAACATCCCTGCTGCGTGGGAAGCGGTCCGGGTCATCGACGGCACTTCGGAAGGTCAGCGCCACGATCACGCCCACACCCGGGGTCGTCATCAGCAGCCGTGTCACGGGATCGGACTTCGCGAGTGCCATGAGCTGGCCGTCGAGGCTGGCAAGTTCGTCAAGGAGCAGGGCTCGCACCCGCAACATGGCGTCCACGATGCCCTCGAGGAGCGGGTTTCCGGCGGCAAGTTCGCGCGCCCGGGCCTCCCACGTCTTCCGCGTCACAGATCCCATCTTCAGCCCGAAGGTCCTCAGCGCGGCGCGGAGCGAGTTCTCCGTCGCCGTCACTTTTTCTATGAGGAAGGTGCGCGCGGTGAGCAGAACGCGGGTCTCCTGGGCGGTCAGCGACTTCACGTGTACGCGCTTGAACCAGCCAAGGCGCACGAGCTGGGCGATGCCGCGGGCGTCATGGCGATCGGTCTTGACGCGCATCGCGGCGAAGGCCGCTCGGACGTGACGCGCCTCCATCACCGAGACAGAGAACCCCTCGCGGACAAGCCCCTCGTGGAGCCACTGGGAAAGGTTTCCGGCTTCGAGGCCGACATGCTCGATGCGCCGGCCCTGGTGCCGGATAGCCTTGGCAATCGCCTTCGGCTCGCTCGCAGCGCGTGTCTCCTTGACGATGCGACCGCCTTCGTCGACGACGCAGATGTGCGTCTCGTCGAGCGACACATCAAGACCCACGAAAAACTCCATGGCATGAGCTCCTTGATCGGTTGCGATGCAGGACAGGGTCTCAACGTCGACGCTTGGCGCAAAGCCCGATCAGCGCATCTCTGGGGCCTGTCGCGAGCGACCCTTCATCGCCAGCGCATGCGGCAAGCAGCGAACGACCCGCGCACACCCCGTCGCCGCGGCCCTCAGGGTGCTGCCGGCGACACCGACCTGCTGGCGGCGATCCGCGAGGTGATCGAGGTCTCGCCCTTCACGGGGAAAGGCTATCGCAAGGTCTAGGCGCGGCTGCGCTTCCGCGGCCTCCGGACGGTGGCGCGCCGGGTGCGGCGGCTGATGAAGGCGCATGGCCTGCTCGCACCCCACCGGCCCGCGCCGCGGGCGGCTCATCCGCACGACGGGACGGTGGTGACGGCGCGGGCGGATCAGGTCGGGGGCACCGACATGAGCGGGAACGTTCGCATCATGACGGATGGCGAGCAGCGACAGCGTGCCTCCGAAGAGGCGCGCGGTCGCAAGGATGTCGGGGGCTCAAGGCGAAGCGAAGATACCCGGCCGGATCGGCGTAAAACGGCCGGTATGGCGAATGTCTCTGCCGCCCGCCCCGTCAGGGCAGTTGTCACCGGTTCTGGATCTGGAAGTGTATCCTGAGGCGGGCGGGACAGGACGACGGGTTTGGCTTACTCACGGGAACGAAAGGCGGCGGTTCTTACGAAGATGCTGCCGCCGAACAACATGCCCCTGGGCCAGTTGGCCAAGGAGGACGGGATCAGTGTCGCGACGCTCGCCAAGTGGCGGGCGGAGGCTCGGGCGAAGGGCCAGCTCCTGCCGGATGCGAACGCCGGGCCTGAGGGCTGGACCTCCCAGGACAAGCTGGCGGCGGTGATCGAGACCGCTTCGATGAACGAGGCGGAGCTGGCTGAGTACTGCCGCCGCCGTGGCATCTACCCCGAGCACTCGCTGTCTGGCGCGAAGCCTGCGCGCGCGCCAACGACTGGGAGCGGGCAGCCGCGAGCCGGATCGCCCGCGAGACGCGCGACGACAAGAAACGGATCCAGCAGCTGGAGCGTGAGTTGGCGCGCAAGGAGAAGGCGCTGGCCGAGGCGGCCGCGCTGATGATCCTGCGAAAAAAGGTCGAGGCGATCTGGGACCGCAGGGAGGGCGAGGACGAATGACCTCAGCCCCGGATCGCCAGGAGATTGCCGCCCTCGTCGCTGCCGCCACGGAGGCCGGGGCCCGGCCCTCGGCCGCCTGCGCCGCAGCGGGCCTCAGCCCGCGCACCCTGCGCCGCTGGCAGGGCCCCGACGGCGGGATCCGCGAGGATCGCCGCCCCTCTGCCGACCGCCCGGCGCCGGCCAACAAGCTCACCGAGGAGGAGGGCGACCGGATCGTGGCGACCTGCGCCACGCCGGAATTCGCGAGCCTTCCGCCGAGCCAGATCGTGCCCCGGCTGGCCGACCGAAACATCTGGATCGCCTCGGAATCCAGCTTCTACAGGGTGTTGCGCGAGCGCGGGCAGAACCATCGCCGTGGCCGCGCCCGCCCCGCTGCGCGCCGGAAACCACCGACGAGCTTCGAGGCGAAGGGGCCGTGCCAGGTGTGGAGTTGGGATATAACGTGGCTTCCAGAGCCGATCGCGGGGACCTTCTTCTACCTCTACCTCATCGTCGACATCTTCAGCCGCAAGATCGTCGGCTGGGAGGTCCACGACCGCGAGACCTCGGAGTTCGCCGCACAGGTCCTGAAACGTGCGGTCTGGTTCGAGAAGTGCCTGACCAGCCCGCTCGTACTCCACGCGGATAATGGCAGCCCGATGAAGGGCGCGACCATGAAGGTGACGATGGAGCGGCTGGGCGTCATCGCGTCCTTCAGCCGGCCGCGGGTGTCGAACGACAATCCCTTCTCCGAGGCGCTGTTCCGGACCTGCAAGTACACACCCCGCTGGCCGACCCGGGGCTTCGCGACGATCGACGAGGCGCGGGCCTGGGTCCAGAGTTTCGTCCGCTGGTACAACACCGAGCACCGTCACAGCGCGATCCGCTTCGTCACCCCCGACCAGCGCCACCGCGGCGAGGACAAGGCGCTGCTGGCCGAGCGCCGCCGCGTCTACCAGCTGGCCCGCGCCGCACACCCCGAACGCTGGTCAGGCCAGACCCGCAACTGGCAGCCCATCGGCTCGGTCTGGCTGAACCCGGAACGGCCCGATGCCGGGCGCGGAGGCCATGGGTTCGCCGCCGCGCTCCCCCATCAAGCTGGCGGCGGCGGACCCATGGCCGGGTCGGCCGTACAGGCAGCCTGAAAACGAGAGACCGGGACAACTAGCTTGCCTGTGAATGTGGTATTCGCAGCCCTTGGCCGATCGTGTCCCGACGCTTGGTGTGGTGTAAGAGTGCCGACCCTCGGAGAGGTTCGAGCCTGATCAGGCAGCCACGGCGGGCAGCCTGACGGTTGGATTGTCGGCGACGCGGGCGAGCGTTTCAAGGCTCATGTATCTGCGGGCGACGGCCCATTCGTCGTTGGTCTCCAGCATCAGCGCACCGACCAGTCGGATGATGGCCTCGTCGTTGGGAAGTTAGGAGGATCAGAAATGCTTCCAGTGGAAGGATTTCCCGACCAACGCCGATGACATCGGCCCGGCGCTTGATCTCGCGGTTCACCCGCTCAAGGGGATTTGTCGAAGCGATCTGGGTCCAGTGCTCGCGCGGAAAGTCCATGTAGGCCAGCACGTCGTCCCGCGAAGCGTCCATCATGGCGGCAAGCTTGGGCTGCTTCTCGCGAAGAGCGTCAGCCACGACCGCCCATTGTGCCTCGGCATCAGCCTTGGTTTCCTGGGCGAAGATCGTCTTCAGCATGGCCGCCACCGCCGTGCGCTGCTTGGTGGGCGCGTGGGCGAGTGCGTTCCTCATCCAGTGGATGCGGCACCGCTGATGGGTGGCGTTGAAGACGCGGCGAGGTGAGGAGGATCAGGCGACCGTCCGGTGGACGGTCGACCCGACGAACGCGCGCAAGCCCTTGTGGTCGTCGGCGATCACCAGCTTCACTCCGCGCAGACCGCGGTCGGCGAGGCTGCGCAGAAACTCGGTCCAGAACGTCTCGGCCTCCGAGGAGCCGGTGGTCACGCCCAGCACCTCGCGCTTGCCATCCTCGTTCACCGCCACGGCGATTATAACGGCACGGCTGACGATCCGCCCGCCCTCGCGCACCTTCACATAGGTCGCGTCGAGCCAGAGATAGGGCCATGCGCCCTCGAGCGGCCGGGAGAGGAACGCGTTCACCCGCTCGTCGATCTCGCTGCAAAGCCGGCTGACCTGGCTCTTGGACATGCCGCCCGCGCCCATGGCCTTGACGAGGTCGTCCACCGACCGCGTCGAGACGCCATGGACATCGTTCGTCGGGCGGTCCTTCCACTGGAAGGCCCGCTGATCCTCCTCACCCTGGAACACCGCCACCAAGGCCTTCTCGGCCGTCCGGCGCGGCTCCAGGAAGCTGGGCAGGTAGCTTCCCTTCCGAAGCTTCGGGATCTCCAGCGCGATCCGGCCCGCCCTCGTGTCCCAATCCCGTTCCCGGTAGCCGTTGCGCTGCGCCTCCCGCAGCGGTGAGCGAGCACCCTTGGCGGCGCCGGTGCGCAACTCCACCTCCAGTTCCATGATCCGGTCGGCCGCGAAGGCCAGCATCTCGCGGACAAGGTCCGTATCGGCCTGCTTTTCAATCAACTCCAGCAGCGCCATTCTGTCGTCGGTCATCGTTCGGCGGCTTACGCGGCGCCACTGGCGCCACGGTCCGCCTCACCCTCGTGGTGGTTCCAGGTCTTGCAACCCGAACCTCTACCGAAGACCGGCGATGGCCCCCACCGGAACCACCGGCCGCGCGCTGCGCTACGCCGAGGGCTCCGCGCCCGGCCTCCTACACCAAGCCTTGGGACACGGCCCCGCGGCCTTGCCCAGGTGGGCGCGCCGCGTTCCCTTTTAATCCTCGGGACACAGCAACGCCCGGGTGAACCGATCACGCACCTGTCATCCCCGAGCAGCGCGCAGGCTGTCAACCGGAAAGCGAAGGCGTCGAGGCCCCGGTTGACAGAACCGGCCCCCCGCCGCATCGTCGCGGTGCCCTGGTTCCCGCGGTGATCCCGCGGGCGAAGAGGGAAGCCGGTGCAACTCCGGCGCTGCCCCCGCAACTGTGAGCGGCGAGCCATCTGCCATGCCACTGGCCCCATGGGCCGGGAAGGGGCAGCCGGCGTCCGAGCCGCGAGCCAGGAGACCTGCCGGGCCTTGACGACCATCCCGGGCGGCGGGCCCGGAGGCATGGGCCCGTGCGCTCGCGCCGGGATCAGCCACCCTTCCGCCTTCCGGTCAAGCGACCGAAGGAGTGGCCATGGAGCCGAAAGACACAACCCTGAGGCCTTCAAGGGCTTCACCAACCGCGACTGCCCGTTCCTGCCCTGCCATCCGGGGGTGAAGCGCGCGTTCAACTGCCTGTTCTGCTACTGCCCGCTGATCGCCTACGACTGCCCCGGGCCGTATGAGATCTATACCGACCGCAACGGGCTGGTGCGCAAGGACTGCTCGGCCTGTACCCTGCCGCATGACGGCTACCAGCAGTCGTGGAACTTTATCCAGAAGTGGCTGGAATTCCCGCAGCCCTGGTCGGGCCAGCCGCAGACCGACCCGCCGACACCGCGGCCCCGTCCGGCCGAGGGTGCGACCGAGGCCGTGGCCGAGGCACATCGCCGCCACCGCGAGGGCTGACGCCGCGAGGTGCGCCGGGTATGCCGCGGCCGAAGCGCCCCGGTGGCCTAGTGCGCCAGCCTCAGCAGCGCATCGAGATCGAGGTCCGCCTCGATCCCGTCGGCCAGCCGATCAAGCGCGGTCTCTATCCGCGCGGCGTGGTCCCCGGCCGATCCGGCGCCGCCCATGGCCTGAAGCCACCGGGCGCGGAAGGCCCCCGCGCCGAAGATGCCGTGCAGGTAGCTGCCCATCACCCGGCCGTCCGGCGACAGCGCGCCCTCGGGTCGGCCGTCCGGGCTCAGCCACGGGCGGGCGAGGCCTGCGCCCGTGGTCACCCCCATGTGCATCTCGTAGCCGGTCACCCGCGTTCCGCTGATCGCGTCTGTCGCGGTGATCTCGCAGAGCCGCTTGGCCGGGCCGATCACGGTGTCGATGTCCAGCAGGCCCAGGCCCTCGGTCTCGCCCGGCGGGCCCTCGATCCCGTCGGGGTCCGTGACGCGCCGGCCCAGCATCTGGAAGCCTGCGCAGATCCCGACCACCCGGCCGCCGCGGCGGTGATGGGCGCGGATGTCGATGTCCCAGCCCTCGGCCCGCAAGGCTTCCAGCGCGGCGCGCGTGGATTTCGCGCCCGGCAGGACCACCACGGCGGCCTCGGCGGGCAGCGGATGGCCGGGGCGCACCCAGTGCAGATCCACCCCCGGCTCGGCCGCCAGCGGGTCGAGGTCGCAGGCATTGGCCAGCCGCGGGATCTCGGGCACCGCGATCACCAGACCGCGGCCGGGCTGCCGCGCCTGATCCAGCGCCAGCGAATCCTCGGCCGGAAGGGCGCGGGCGGCCTCGGACCATCGCACGAGACCCAGAACCTGCCAGCCGGTCGCCTGCCGGATGTCGGCGGCAGCGGGTGCGAAGATCGCCGGATCGCCGCGGAACTTGTTCACGATCACCCCTGCCACACGCGCCCGCTCGGCCGCGGTCCACAGGAGATGATGCCCCAGCACCGCCGCCGTGACGCCACCGCGCGAGTCATCGGCCAGCAGCACCGCCGGCAGGTCGGCGGCCGAGGCCAGCCCCATGTTCGAGATGTCCTGCGGGCGCAGATAGCGCTCGGCCCCGCTGCCCGCGCCCTCGATCAGCACCAGATCGCGGCCCTCGCAGAGCCGGTTCAGGCTTTCCACCACCCGCGGCAACAGGGCGGGCTTCAGCCGCTGGTAGTCGGCCGCGGAAAGCCGCCCCTCGACCCGGCCCTGCACCACCAGCTGCGCGGTCACGTCGCTGTCGGGCTTCAGCAGCACCGGGTTCATGTCGGTGGTGGGCGCCAGCCCCGCCGCGCGAGCCTGCAGGGCCTGCGCCCGGCCGATCTCGCCTCCGTCCACGGTCACCGCGGCGTTGTTCGACATGTTCTGCGCCTTGAACGGCGCGACCTGCAGCCCCCGGCGGGCATAGGCGCGGCAGAGGCCCGCCACAGACAGGCTCTTGCCCACGTCCGAGCCGGTGCCGAGCACCATCAGCCGTCGCGCCCTCATCGCGCCAGCGCCAGCAGCGCGTCGAGGTCGAGGGTCGCCTCGACATGGGTCGCCAGCGCGTCCAGCGCCGTCTCGACCTGGCCCGCGTGATCGAGCCCCGAGGCCCGGCCCCCCATCGCCTCCAGCCAGTGCGCGCGGAAGCCGTCGGCGCCGAAGAGCCCGTGGACATAGCTGCCCATCACGCGCCCGTCGGCCGAAACCGCGCCCTCGGCCCGCCCGTCGAGGTCGAGCCACGGCCGGGCAAGGCCGGGGCCGTGCGTCACCCCCATGTGCATCTCATAGCCGGTGACGCGGGCGCCGCTGATCCGGTCGGTCGCCCCGAGCGTCAGAAGCCGCTTCGAACGGCCGATCACCGTCTCGACATCCAGCAGCCCAAGGCCCGGCGTCTCGCCCGGCGGGCCCTCGATGCCATCAGGGTCCGCGACGCTCCGGCCCAGCATCTGGAACCCGGCGCAGATCCCCACCACGCGGCCGCCGCGGCGGTGATGGGCGCGGATGTCGATGTCCCAGCCGTTCGCCACCAGTTCCTGCAGCGCCTGACGGGTGGTCTTGGAGCCCGGGAGCAGCACCACGTCAATTCCCTCGGGGATCGGTTCGCCGGACCGCACCCAGCGCAAATCCACCCCCGGCTCGGACGAGAGCGGGTCGAGATCGTCGAAATTCGCCACGCGGCTGAGTTGCGGCACCGCGATCCGCAGCCCCCCGCCGTCGCTGCGCAGGGGCCGCGCCAGCGCCAGCGCATCCTCGGCCGGCAGCAGCGTCGCGGCATCGAACCAGCGCACCACGCCCAGCAGCGGCCAGCCCGTCTGCGCCGTCATCACCTCGCAGCCCGGCGCATAGAGCGCGAAGTCGCCGCGGAACTTGTTGACGATATAGCCGCGGATGCGCGCGCGTTCCTCCTCGGTGTGCAGCATCCAGCTGCCGACGACCGCCGCCAGCGCGCCGCCGCGGTCGTTGTCGGTCAGCACCACCACCGGCAGGTCGGCCTCGACCGCCAGCAGCATGTTGGCGATGTCCGACCGGCGCAGGTGGACCTCGGTCGCGGCCCCCGCACCCTCGACAATCACCAGGTCGGCCTCGGCCGCCACGCGGGCGAAGCTGTCCATGATGGCGGGCATCATCAGCGGCTTCAGCTCGTGGTAATGCTTCGCCGGCCAGTTCCCCAGCGCGCGGCCGCGCAGCACCACTTGCGAGCCGACCAGCGCCTGCGGCTTCAAGAGCACCGGGTTCATGTGGATGGACGGAGCCACCCCCGCCGCCCGCGCCTGCAGCGCCTGCGCGCGGCCGATCTCGCCGAAGTTCGGCCCGTCCGGTCCCGGCGGCAGGTCGCTGTCGGCGGCGACGGCGGCGTTGTTCGACATGTTCTGCGCCTTGAACGGGGCAACCTTCAGCCCGCGGCGAGCATAGGCGCGGCAGAGCCCCGCCACCAGGAGGCTCTTGCCGACATCCGAACTGGTGCCCTGGATCATCAGCGCCCGCGCGCGCCGCGGCGGGGGCGGGTCGAGCAGCGGCACGTCGATCTGCGGCAGGGCGGGGCGGGGATGGTGGGTCATGCGAACTCCGGGGCGACAAGATGGAAGAACGAGCCGGTGACGAGCCCGCGGCGCGAGCCGGCCTCGGGCACGGGATTGCCCTCGGCATCGGTGACGCGGGCCAGCGGCGCGTCGGGCTGCGCAAGGATGGTGGAATATTGGAACTCAAGGCCGCGCAGCGCCGCGCCCGGCGCATGGCCTGGCATCGGCGCCAGCAGCTCGGCCCGGCGGTAGCCCAGATGCAGCCGCCGCCGCTCGAAGCTGGTGACGAGGCCGAGGAGGCCCGTCATCGTGTGGCGGGTGCCCGAGGCATCCACCAGCGCCTCGCCCAGCACCATGCAGCCGCCGCATTCGCCATGCACGGGGCGGCTTTCGGCGTGGCGGGAAAGGCCCACGCGGAAGGTCGTGGCGGCAGCAAGGCGGCCGGCGTGCAGCTCGGGATAGCCGCCGGGCAGCCAGACCAGATCGGCCTCGGCGCCCGCGTCCATCGCCCAGCCGTCGAGGTTGCAGGACGGCCGCCCCGCCGCCACCCGATGAAAGGCCGGGTCGATGTAGTCCGGCCCGTTCTTGAAGGGCTGCACCGCCAGCCCCGTCTCGCTGAACGCCCGCAAAAGCCCCAGCGTCACCGTGGTCTTGCCCACACCCGAACCGGGCGCGGCGATCATCAGCCCCGGCGGCAGCGGGCCGGGTTGCAATGCACCGGCCTCGCCCGCCGAGGGTATCCCGTCCTTCCGCATCCGAACCTTCCCGTGTCGGAGGAACGACGCGCGACGGCGGCGAGAGCCGGAAACCGGAACCCGTCGCCGGAACACCCCGTCCGGTCAGCTTCATGTGGCTGGCAGGTCTCCCGGCTTGCGGATCCCGGGCGTCTGCCCGACGGGCACCCCGCCTTCCCGGCCCTTGCAGGGCCAGTGGCATCGGGGCGACCTCTCCGTTCACGGTCGCGGGGGCGGCTGCGCCAACGGCCCTTGCAGACCGCATCGCATTCCCTTTTCACCCGCCGAGGCGGGCACCAGCCCGACGCTGCTGCGCTTCGAAATTGTCGATGTCAAATGGACGGATTGCCGCGGATCCAGGGCGCACATTTGACCGTACGATACCTGAACGGTCGGCGGCAGCCGCGCATCCGGTGCCGGCAACCTGCTGTGGACATTGCGCGTGCGGCATGAGAATCTCGTGCTGATGGTGTTCGGCTCTCGCGAGTCGGATGAAAAGGGAATGCGGTGCGCCCTGCCGGGCAAGGCCGCAGCTGCCCCCGCAACTGTGAGCGGCGAGCGAGACCGGAAAAGCCACTGGGCTCTGGCCCGGGAAGGACCGGCCGAGCGGTGACCCGCGAGCCAGGAGACCTGCCATCTCCGGTGCCTTCGCGCACCGCAGTCACCTCAACCCGGGCGGGGCGCCCTGGGGCGGAGACCGCGATGAGCCTGACGCCACACCCGCGATCACCGTTGTCGACCAGCGCTCCGCCACCTGCGCGGAGGGCGCATCGTTGCTCGAACTGACAATCCATCAACTTCATGCCGATGTCCCGCCCGAACGGGCGCGCGAACTTGCGATGCTCGGCTACATGCAGTGGCTCGGCGGACTGCCGGCCGGTGCAAGCTACGTCGCCGAGGCTTGCCGGGCACTGGCCAAGGCTGCGCCCTTCGTTGCCACGGCACCGGGCGTGCAGGCGTTCTGCACCATTCTCGCCCTGTCGATCGCAAGGCCGCTGGCGCCGCTGGATCTCGCGCTTCCCGCCTCACGCCGTCGCGGCGGCGCGCGGATGCGCCGTGCGGCGCTCTGATGGCAGAACCTCGAGGGACACTCGAGGGACAGAGGAAGCCAGCCGCGCCAGCCTGACAAGTCTCGGCTGCGCCCGCAGCGGCGAGGAGATCGGCCTCTGGGCGGCGCCTCGGAGGCCGAGCGAGCGGCGATCTGAAACGCGCTGCCGGCGAGGTGCGACGCGCTCGGGATCGCCTGCCGGCGCCTGCCGCTGGGAGCGCAGGAGATCCGTGACTTCCCGGCTTGCCGGCGTGCTTCGCCCGCGCGACCGCCAGCATCGGCTCGGAGAAGTCGAGCGCAGTCACGTCGTGGCCAAGGTCGTGGACCAGCCGCGTCACTTCGCCGGTACCGCAGGCCAGTTCCAGCACTCGTGCGGGCGCGGGACCGAGGTGGTCACGCATCGGCTGCGCCCAGGCGTGCGCCTCCGGTCCCGGCGCGATGCGATGGCCGAAGGCGAGGTCGAAGGTCGCCGACCGCCGCGACCAGTAGTCCCTTATGTCCTCGACGAGGTCATGGTTCGCCTTCATTCTTCCCCCTGTGCGAGGATCGCCTCGAACCGGTCCCGCGCGCGCGCCGGCAGGTCGTCGGGCAGCACCGGGGCGGGCGCCTCGCCCACCTCGATCAGCATGACCATCCCCATGGCGAAATGCGGGCTGCACTTGATGCCGTAGACCCCGGGCACGTTCACCGTCACGGTGAAGTCCTCGTTGATCCGCGACTTGAACGGCTCGGCGCCGTCGGGGATCATGCCGTCGATGGTGGCGGCGTTGTGGCTGGGCTGGGCGGGAAGGAATCGCACGGCGTCGCCCGGCGCGAGGCTCAGCCGGTCGGGTTCGTAGATCATCGGCCCACGGTCGTTGCGGTTGAACATGCGGACCTCGTGGGTCTCGGCCCAGGCCGGAGAGGCGAGAAGGGCGGCGAACAGCAGGGCTGCGGGTGTCATCGGGTCAATCCTCGAGGCAGCGGAAACGGAAGTGGGTCGTGGCGTCCGCGGGATCGAGGAGCGCCGTGGCGCGGACGCGGAAGATGTCGGCGAGGCGCGCGGGCGTGAGCACTTCGGCGGGCGGGCCGCAGGCGGCGAGGCGTCCGCCCTCCATCACCGCTAGCCGGTCGCAGCCCATCGCCTGGTTCAGGTCATGGAGCGCCATCACCACCGTCACCGGCAGCCGGCTGACGAGGCGCAGGAGCGACAGCTGGTGGTGGATGTCGAGATGGTTGGTCGGCTCGTCCAGCATCAGGAGCCGCGGCCGCTGCGCCAGCGCGCGGGCGATCTGCACCCGCTGCCGCTCGCCGCCGGAAAGGGTGGACCAGCGGCGCCGGCCCATCGCGGTGAGGCCGACGACGCGAAGCGCCTCGTCCACGATGGCGGTATCCTGCGGCCCGAACGGCGCCAGCGCCGAAAGCCAGGGTGTGCGGCCCAGTTCCACCACATCGCGCACCGTGAGAGCCTCGGAGGTCTCGGCGATCTGCTCGACGAAGGCGATCGCCCTTGCGACGTCGCGACGGCTCAGGGTGTTCAGGGGAATGCCGTCCAGATGCACCGCTCCCTCGGGCCGGGGCGCGAGACCGGCCATCAGCCGCAGCAGCGTGGACTTTCCCGAGCCGTTCGGCCCGATCAGGCCGAAGGTCTCGCCCGGCACGATCTCGAGCGAGACGCCCGCGACGATGGTCTGCCTGCCCGCGCGCCAGCCGAGGTTGGTGGCGCGCAGCCTCATGCCCGCCCCCGGTTGCGCATGAGGATCAGCGCGAAGCCCGGCGCCCCCACCAGCGCGGTGACGACGCCGATCGGCACCACTTGGCCGGGGATCAGCATCCGGGAGGCTATGTCGGCGGCGATCAGGAACACCGCCCCCGCCAGCGCCGCGGCGGGCACCAGCCGGGCGTGACGCGGCCCGACGAGGAAGCGCATCGCATGCGGGATGACGAGGCCCACGAAGCCGATCGAGCCGACGAGGCTCACCATCGTCGCGGTCATCAGCGTGACGGTGCCGATCAGCACCGCCTGCACCCGGCGCACCGGCACGCCCAGCGAAGCGGCCGAGGAGGAGCCGAAGGAAAAGGCGTCCATCGCACGGGCGAACCAGAGGCAGACGAGGAAGCCCGCCGCGGCCGCGGGCATCGCCAGCGCGACATCGGGCCAGCGCACGCCCGAGAGGTTGCCGAGCAGCCAGAACATGATGCCGCGCGCCTGCTCGGCATTGGCGGACTTGGCGATGAAGAACGAGGTCAGCGCGTTGAAGAGCTGCGATCCCGCGATGCCGGCCAGCACCAGTTGCGCCGAACCGCCCCCCGCGGCACGCGCCAGCGCCGCCACCAGCAGGAACGCGAGCCCCGCGCCGCCGAAGGCCCCCGCCGAGATGCCGAGGAGTCCGCCGCCGAGGCCCATGATCGTCACCGCCACCGCCCCCGTCCCGGCGCCCGCCGAGACGCCGAGCAGGTAGGGATCGGCCAGCGCATTGCGGACCAGCGCCTGAAGCACCACGCCGGAAAGCGCGAGCCCCGCGCCGCAGGCGGCAGCGACCAGCGTCCGGGGCAGGCGGTAGGCCCAGATGATGCCGGCGTCGATCGGATCCACGGGGTAGCCTGCGCCCCAGAGGTGATTGGCCAGCACCGCCGCCACCGTCCGGAGCGGCAGCGGCGTCTCTCCGACGACGACGCCCGTCAGGATCGCCGCCAGCAGCACGGCGGTTCCCGCGGCGCCCCGGAGCGCGAGGGATCGTGGCAACGCCCCGAAAACCGCCGCGGCCGTCATTTCAGCCCGAAGGCCGGCAGCGCCTCGGCCAGAGTCTCGAGCGCCGTCACGTTGCGGATCGAGGGATCCATCGAATGGGCGTCGAGGATGACGATGCGGTTGTTCTTCACCGCGTCCATCTGGCTGGCCACCGGATCGGTCTTCAGGAATTCGAGCTTCTTCTCGACGTCGTCGGCGGGAAAGCGGCGCCGTTCCATGCGGGCAACCACGATCACCGAGGGGTTGGCGCGTGCGATGGTCTCCCACGACACGGTCGGCCATTCCTCGTCGCTCTCGACGACGTTCCGCAGCCCCAGCTTCTCCATCATGTAGCCGGGCGGGCCCTTGCGTCCCGCAACATAAGGATCGACGTCCATCTCGGCGGAGGAGAACCAGAACAGCGCGGAAGCGCCCGTCAGGTTCAGCGCGCGGGCCTTTTCGATGGCGGCGGCCTCGCGCGACTTGAGGGTCGCGACCAGTTCCTCGCCCTTGTCAGGCACATTGAAGATCCGGCCGAGTTCGGTGACGCCGGCGTAGACCGACTTCATCTCGAACAGCGCCTGCCGGGTGCCGTCCGAGCCGGTCGTGTTGTCCTTCTTCCAGCAGTCTGCAGGCAGGATGTAGGTCGGGATGCCCACGTCGGCGAACTGCTCGCGGGTGGCGACGATCCCCTGCGGGCCGACGTGCCATTCGTATTGCACGGCGACGAGGTCCGGCTTTCGGTTCACCACGCTCTCGAAGCTGGGATCGTTGTCGGCGAGCCGCTCGACCTTGGAGTTCAGTTCCTCGAACTCGGGCAGGACCTTGGTGAACCAGACCGAGGTGCCCAGCACCTTGTCGCCCAATCCAAGCGAATAGAGGATCTCGGTGGCGGCCTGTCCCACCGTCACGGCGCTTTCGGGTGCCTTGTCGAAGGTCAGATCGACCCCGCAGTTCGTCAGCGACAGCGGATAGGTGGTCTCGGCGGCGGCGGGCAGGGCTAGCGCCGCACCAAGGGCGGCGGCGGGCAGGAACCTGGCAGGCATGGGAGGTCTCCGGAGGATGAGGCGACCGGAGACGGGACGGGAAGGTCGGTCCGATGGCTGACGCCGCCCCGGCGCAGGGCGCGGGGATCGGGCGGTCTGGCTGACGACGGCGCCACCGGGCACCGTTGGACATGGTTCATTCGACACCTCCCCGGACACCCCGCCCGGGCCGCGTTGCTTCACGTGTCGGCAGGTCTCCTGACTGGCGGGTCGTGGCTTGCAGCGGCCTTCCCATGACCCCGGGGGTCACAGTGGCCGGTTCGCTGCTTGCTCGCCGCCTACAGTTGCGGGGGCAGTTCCGGTTCGCCGGCGGACCGGCGGCGGATTCCCTTTTCATTCCCTTCGGAAACCGACGCGCGAGGTGTAGCGGCCGGGTGTGCGCATGGCAATGGCCTTTGTCCGCGCGCCCGGGCGCGATCCCGGCGGTCGGCCCGACATGCCGACCCGAATGGCAGGTCCGGCCTTGGTCCAAGATATCGGCCTCATCCCGCCACCGGGGCCTGCTCACCGAGGCTCGCACCGCAGGGTGGGGTGCCGGCCCTTCGAGTCGATTGACAGAACGCCGCGGGAGAGGCCACGGATCCGGTCAGGTCACACCGCGATGGCAGTGTCCCACTTCGTTCTCTAATCGCCTTGGTCAAGCGCTGATCTCTCTGCCGTTGATCCTGGGTGCCGGGCTCTGAGGTTCTCTCCGTGGTCACCGCGCGGGAGCCACATGTTGGCGTTCAGGGTCGGGTGGATCGAAGTGGTGTGCGCGGTCGGTACCGCATACCCGGGAGCGATCTCACCCTCGCCGCGCGTCCCGGCTGGACGCATTCCGTTACGCTGGCTGTCAGCGTCGTTCCGTTCGTTTTCCTTATGCCACCGCGGCCTCCCGGAAGGGCGTGTTGGTGCGCCACATGGCGTGCAGCGTCACCGCCAGCTTCCGGGCCAGCGCCACCTTTGCCTTGCGCGGCCCGGTCCTCTCGGCAATCGCCTTGGCCCAATCCCGCAGGCGTGGGCCACCCAGGTTCCGGCAGAAGATTGCGTTCGCGGCTTCAAACAGGCACTTCCTCGTGAAGGCATCTCCCCGTTTGGACACCCGCCCGTTCCGGCTGATCTCTCCGGACTCGTAGCGCCTGGGCGTCAGCCCAAGATAAGCGCCCGCGCTGGAGGATCGGCGGAAGCGGGAGGCATCATCGAAGGCCGCGACAACCGCCATTGCCGTGATCGGTCCCACGCCGGGCGCAGTCATCAGCAGGCGGACCGTCGCATGACGCCTGGCAACCGCCCTGATCCGACTATCGAGCGCGGCGATGCGGGCGAGGATGTCCCGCCTGGCCTGCATGAGCGCCTCGAAGATCGGCACGAGGTCCGGGACAACGGTCAGCTCGTCCCGGATGATCTCCTCGGCGCGGCGCTTGAACCCGCCGACCCGCTTGCCGAACATGATGCCGAAGGTCTTCAGCAGCCCCCGGATCTCGTTCTCCAGCCTGACGCGCATGCCAACCAGCGCCTCCCGCGCGGTCAGCATCGCCCGGTTGACATAGGCATCGTGGCTCTTGATCTGCGCGGCCTCGAACCACCCGGTGCGGACGATCTGCGCGAGCCCGCGGGCATCATGCCGGTCGGTCTTATTCGGCATCATCTTCAGCACGCCATTGGCGTGGCGCGCATCAATGCAGATGATCGGGACCTGCCTTTCCGTAAGGGCGTTCCAGAGCCAGACCGCCAGAGGCCCGGTCTCCATGCCGACCCGCTCGAGACCGCTGGCGCGTTCGGCCAGCCAGCCGGTGATCGCATCCGGGCAGGTCGGAACCTTCGTCTCGGCTACGAGCACCCCGTCCTGCCCCACCACGCAGATCGCTGTCTCTTCCTGGGACACGTCCAACGCCGCAAACACTCCCATCGCATCCTCCTTGCTCAAGCCCCGGCGAAGTGCCGGAGCGACAGACCCATCCTGCAACGGCGACGACCGCGGGTGGGACGTGGCGATTACGCTAAGTGGTGTAGGAGCGCCGACCTTCGGAGAGGTCAGGGCCTGATCAGGCAGCCACGGCGGGCAGCCTGACGGTTGGATTGTCGGTCACGCGGCCAAGCGTTTCAAGCGACATGTATCGTCTTGCAACCGCCCATTCGTCGTTGGTCTCGAGCATCAGCGCACCGACGAGGCGGATGATGGCCTCATCATTGGGGAAGATGCCGATGACGTCGGCGCGCCGCTTCACCTCGCGGTTCACCCGCTCCAGCGGGTTCGTGCTGGCGATCTGGGTCCAGTGTTCGCGTGGGAAGTGCATGTAGGCCAGCACGTCGTCGCGGGAGGCATCCATCAGGGCCCCGAGCTTGGGCTGCTTTTCGCGCAGGGCATCGGCCACGATCTCCCACTGGGCTTCGGCGTCGGCCCGGGTCTCCTGTGCGAAGATCGTCTTCAGCATCGCCGCCGCGGCGGTGCGCTGCTTGGCCGGGGCGTGAGCCAGCGCGTTTCGCATCCAGTGAATGCGGCACCTCTGGTGGGTGGCGTTGAAGACCCGACGTGCCGCAGCCCGCAGGCCCTTGTGGTCGTCGGCGATCACCAGCTTCACGCCGCGCAGGCCCCGGTCGGCCAGGGACCGCAGGAACTCGGTCCAGAAGGTCTCGGCTTCGGATGGCCCGGTGGCGACACCCAGAACCTCGCGCTTGCCGTCCTCGTTGACCGCCACCGCGATTATCACCGCCTTGCTGATGATGCGCCCGCCTTCCCGGACCTTGAGGTATGTGGCGTCCAGCCAGAGATAGGGCCACGCGCCCTCCAGAGGCCGGGAGAGGAAGGCGTTCACTCGTTCGTCGATCTCGGCGCAGAGGCGGCTGACCTGGCTCTTCGACATGCCGCCCGCGCCCATGGCCTTGACCAGATCGTCGACCGAGCGCGTCGAGACACCGTGGACGCAGGCCTCTTGGATCACGGCCACGAGGGCCTTCTCGGCCGTGCGGCGCGGCTCCAGAAAGCTGGGGAAATAGCTGCCCTTCCGGAGCTTGGGGATCTCCAGCGCGATCCGACCTGCTCGCGTGTCCCAGTCACGGTCGCGGTATCCATTGCGCTGTGCTTCCCGCATCGGCGTTCGCGCGCCCTTGGCCGCGCCGGTCCGGGCCTCAATCTCGGCCTCCATGATCCGTTCGGCCGCAAAGGCCAGCATCTCGCGCACGAGGTCGCCATCGGCCTGCTTCTCAACCAGCTCGATCAGCGCCATTCTCTTTTCGGTCATCGTCGTCTCCGTTGTCGGTTGCAGGTCTCGCAACCCAAACCTTCTCCGAAGATCGGCGATGACCGCCAGCGTCACCCGCGGCCGCGCGCTGCGCTACGCCGGAGGCTCCGCGCGCGGCCTCCTACACCACTTAGCGTAATCGCCACGTCCCACCCGCGGTCGTCGCCGTTGCAGGATGGGTCTGTCGCTCCGGCACTTCGCCGGGGCTTGAGCAAGGAGGATGCGATGGGAGTGTTTGCGGCGTTGGACGTGTCCCAGGAAGAGACAGCGATCTGCGTGGTGGGGCAGGACGGGGTGCTCGTAGCCGAGACGAAGGTTCCGACCTGCCCGGATGCGATCACCGGCTGGCTGGCCGAACGCGCCAGCGGTCTCGAGCGGGTCGGCATGGAGACCGGGCCTCTGGCGGTCTGGCTCTGGAACGCCCTTACGGAAAGGCAGGTCCCGATCATCTGCATTGATGCGCGCCACGCCAATGGCGTGCTGAAGATGATGCCGAATAAGACCGACCGGCATGATGCCCGCGGGCTCGCGCAGATCGTCCGCACCGGGTGGTTCGAGGCCGCGCAGATCAAGAGCCACGATGCCTATGTCAACCGGGCGATGCTGACCGCGCGGGAGGCGCTGGTTGGCATGCGCGTCAGGCTGGAGAACGAGATCCGGGGGCTGCTGAAGACCTTCGGCATCATGTTCGGCAAGCGGGTCGGCGGGTTCAAGCGCCGCGCCGAGGAGATCATCCGGGACGAGCTGACCGTTGTCCCGGACCTCGTGCCGATCTTCGAGGCGCTCATGCAGGCCAGGCGGGACATCCTCGCCCGCATCGCCGCGCTCGATAGTCGGATCAGGGCGGTTGCCAGGCGTCATGCGACGGTCCGCCTGCTGATGACTGCGCCCGGCGTGGGACCGATCACGGCAATGGCGGTTGTCGCGGCCTTCGATGATGCCTCCCGCTTCCGCCGATCCTCCAGCGCGGGCGCTTATCTTGGGCTGACGCCCAGGCGCTACGAGTCCGGAGAGATCAGCCGGAACGGGCGGGTGTCCAAACGGGGAGATGCCTTCACGAGGAAGTGCCTGTTTGAAGCCGCGAACGCAATCTTCTGCCGGAACCTGGGTGGCCCACGCCTGCGGGATTGGGCCAAGGCGATTGCCGAGAGGACCGGGCCGCGCAAGGCAAAGGTGGCGCTGGCCCGGAAGCTGGCGGTGACGCTGCACGCCATGTGGCGCACCAACACGCCCTTCCGGGAGGCCGCGGTGGCATAAGGAAAACGAACGGAACGACGCTGACAGCCAGCGTAACGGAATGCGTCCAGCCGGGACGCGCGGCGAGGGTGAGATCGCTCCCGGGTATGCGGTACCGACCGCGCACACCACTTCGATCCACCCGACCCTGAACGCCAACATGTGGCTCCCGCGCGGTGACCACGGAGAGAACCTCAGAGCCCGGCACCCAGGATCAACGGCAGAGAGATCAGCGCTTGACCAAGGCGATTAGAGAATGAAGTGGGACACTATCCAAAGCAGGTCTTCCAGGTTCACGGGGCAGCGGCTGATGGACGGGTTCTGTTCCGCAAGAAACTCTCCCGGCCCCAGTTCGCGAAGTTCATGGCGTCGCTGCCGCCGTGACTCTGAGCGAAGTTATGAATAAACGGGGCGGTCGCGCCGCCCCACGCCCGCACCGCCTATGCACCAACCCTGACAATCTGATGACGGGAAAAACAACCGGAACGGATGATACTCGGCGCAGTCGAAAGTTCTGAACAATCCATCAGATTTCAGGGGGTGCGCTGTCTGGGCCCCCGACATATCCGTTTTGTGGGTGCAACAGGGATCCGCGTCACAGCGATAACCCGCTGCGCCTGCCTTGAGGGAGGATCAACCAGCGCCGGCCAAGCAGGCGGCAGCAGCAATGACGGAGACTAGATGCAAGCCCTCGCGAGAGCCCTGAACTTCCGCGCGAAGATCATCCTTGCCCTTCTCCTTGCTGGCCTCCTCCCTTCCGGCGCGATCCTGACACTCGATATGGCCCGCTTTGAGGCCTCGGTGAGGAGATCGGTCGAGTCCCAGTTGCATCAGGCCAGTGACGCAAAGGGAGCGATGCTCGAGGCATGGTTCGCCAACCTGCTCACGGTGGCCGGAAGTCTTGCAGAAAATCCCTTCGTGATCGCCGCAATGATGGACCTCGAACGCGGCGCGGAACAGCTTGGAAGGAGCGGGTCCCGGCCCGTCAACGAGGCAAGGCTTCGTGAGCGTTACCAGATCCAGGCTGATCGGACGCGCGACGCGTCCCCCGACGCTCTTGATCGATGGATGCGGCTGGACGTGGCGGCGCGTCGCCTGCAGGACCTTTATGTATCCGGCAATCCGAGGCCCTTGGGAGAGAAGCAGGCTCTCGAGGACGCAGGCGACGGCAGCCCCTACTCCGCAGGGCACCGCAAATACCATCCTTTCTTGCGCAACTACTTGAAAGATTTCGGGTTCTACGACATATTCCTCATTGAGCCCCAGGCCGGCTCGATCGTCTACTCGGTGTTCAAGGAGACCGATTTCGGAACCTCCCTGTTCGACGGCCCGTACAGCGGCACCGCCTTCGGACGCGCCGCCCAAGCCATCGTGCGCAACGCCGGAAGCGATCCGTTTCTGGTCACCGATTTCGCGCCCTATGAACCGTCCTACAACGCTCATGCGGCCTTTATCCTTATGCCTCTTCGTCAGGACGGCACGCTTGTCGGCATCCTCGCCTTCCAGATCCCGATTGAACCGCTCAATGACATTCTGAGAAGGCCGATCGCGGGATTTGCCACGTCTGACGGCTTCCTCGTCGGCGCCGACCGTCTCCTGCGTTCCGTGCCGCTGAAGGACCAATCCCTGGAAGTGGGATCGCCGGTCGATGGCGACATCGTGGAAGCCGCCCTGGCTCGAGACGAGGGTGTCATGCGAGGTGCGAACTACGCCGGCGACGATGTGTTGGCGGCCTTCCGGCCGGTAGCCATTCCCGGCATGACATGGGCCATCGTGTCCGAGATCTCATCGGACGAGGCCTATGCCGACTTGCGCGCAGGCCTGCGAGCGGCGGGCATGACGGCAGGGGGCGCCGCGGGCTTGATCGTCATCGCCGGATTGTTGACCGCCATCTGGCTGCTTCGGCCGATACGGCGGCTCTCCGAGGATATGCATGGCATTGCCGTCCGCTCGGTCGGGGCGCTGAAGGAAGCCTCCGGTTCTGCCATAGAGGCCGCCGAGAAGATGGTCGTGACCGCTGAAGAGACGAGCCGCCAGAGTCAGGTGGTCAAGGAAAACTCCGGTCATGCGGCGACCAATGTCGCGGATGTGGCCTCTGCCGTTGAACAGATGTCGGCGTCGGCTCAGGAAGTGGTGCAGGGCGTGGTCCGCACGACGGGCTTCATGGAGGAGGTCACGCGGAAGGCAGAATCTGCTCGGACGTCGCTCACGGACCTCGAGAAGGTCACGCATCGTATTCGCGGTGTCGCGAGCCACATCGACGGAATTGCCAAGCAGACAGATCTTCTAGCCTTGAATGCGGCCATCGAGGCGGCGCGAGCGGGGGAGGCCGGACGTGGGTTCAGCGTGGTCGCTGAAGAAGTGCGCAAGCTGGCAGCCATGACGACCCGATCGACCGGCGAGATTGCGGCTGAAGTACAAGCCGTCGTCGGTGCGGTGGAACGGAACGTGGTCATGATCCGCGAGATGACGAGTGTGATGGAGCGGGTTCGCGACCAGGCGCAGGTCATGTCTGTAACCGCTCTTGAACAGGGAGATGTTTCCGCACGCATCGCCTCGCGCATGGCGGACACCGCTCAACGCGTCGCAATCGTCGACCACAGCATTGCCGGTGTGGGATCCGCCTCGGCCGAGGCGGCTTCGACCGCAACCGGTCTGATGGATCAGATGGCAGATGTCGATGCGGCGTCCATGGATCTGGATACTGCCATCGGAACGTTCGTCGAAAGGGTCAGACGCCTCTAGCATTGCGTTGCCGGGCAACCTGGTCACGAGCCTGGAGCGAATGAGCCATCGCTGGCTGCTCAGGGATGAGCCAACGGACGGCCTCCAGCCTTTCCCTCCTTCTGCTGCCGATGGCCGATCTGTCGCAGTGCAACCCCGCAGAACACGAGGTGGCCGGTCGCCGGCCAACGCGCCTTGGGGTGGCACCGGCTAAGCCGCGGGACTTGTCGCTCCGAGTCCCGTGGCTGAGCCGGCGCATCAGTGGCTCGAGCGTCAGGGTGACCCCGACAACCTGCATGAAAGTTTGATCACGGATTGCCCGACGTCATCCCCGCGTCGAACCAAGACACACCCGCTTCCCGCGCAGGATCTGGTCGGATCGGGGAGGACTGCCGTGGGGGCGAGCCATGGCCGAATCTGGGTGATGCGGCCTGAGAGGGCGGCGAGTCGTGGCGGGTGTCCAAGCCTGCCAGAACCTTCAATCTGCTCATGCTACAAGGAGTAAGGTGGCAATGAGTGTGACGATGGACGACCCGATCAAGCGGTGGACGTCGAAGCGCAAGACGGCGCTCGTGGTGGAGATCATCCAGGGGAAGACGACGGTGGCCGAGGCCAGCCGGTCGGTGACGTCCCTTCAAATGGTGTAGCTCGCCGGTAGCACCGCCGCCCGCTCGCGCGCTCACATCAAGCGCCGTAGCGGGCAGGCGGCGGTGCGGTGGTCATCGGGTTTTTCGGTAGGGTCGGGTTGCTGAGCTGTTCAGTCCCGGCATCTGGTGGATCGGATCAAGGATGAATCGATCCGGGTCTGATGTCCGGATTTTGCAGATGTATTCGTAGGGCGTGAGGCCGCCGAGTGTCTTCAGTCGGCGGGCGAAGTTGTAGGCTGCCAGGAAGTCGGCGAGGTGTGTTCGCAGCTGGTCGTGGTTCTCGTAGTGGAAGCGCTTGACGGTGGCGTCCTTGAGCGTGGGGTTCATCCGCTCGACCTGGCCGTTCGGCGGGAAAACGATCCACTGGATCGTTTTCTGCCCCGCCTCACTCCACGGGTGGTTGGGTTTGGTTAGTCTGTGCTCGATCCCGTTCGCTTCGCAGATCATGTCGACGCGCATTGGCCGGGAGTAGATGGTGTTCCGGTTGTGGGGCTGCTCGGCGAACTGGATGCCCCTCGCCATTGTCTCTCGGACCAATGGCGTTCCAATGGCTCGATCGGTGAGAACCGTTGGACCTGGTAGGGCACGACCTCGAGCATGTGCTGGAGGAACTCCCAGGCAGTCTTTCTGTCAGCTGTTGCAACGAGTTGAGCAACGCGAACTTGGACGTCCGGTCGATGCCGACGAACAGGTAGAGCTTCCCTTCGCCGGTCTGCACCTCCGCGATATCGATGTGAAAGAAGCCGATGGGGTAGCGCAGCAGAAGTTCAGCGAATGGCGGACGAGGTGAAGACGGATTTTCGAGCCTTTGTTTCCGTTTCGGATCTCCGCTCCGAACTCGGGATCACACTCTACCGCTGCATGGGCCCGGATGGCGCGCTCACGGATTACGGACGGCGCGTTCTTGGGGCGCAGCTTCGGTTCAAGTGCAACTGGAGGGGAACAGCCGGTTCGGGGCCGCAGTGCCGGGGAGGCAAGGCACGACCTTGCGAAAAAGGCCGCGTCAGATACATATGGACCACGGACCGCCCCAGAATGTGGCAGATTGCGGGAAGGTCCAGCCACGGCGAGGGAAGGACGGAAACTGACGCAGGGTGATACAACGGCCATGTCCACGGACAAGGACGAATGCGGGTCCCCCTCGGATCCGGGCGACCGACGAAGTCGGCCGCCGAAGGAACGGCGGCGGCTGTCGGGAATCCTGCAGGAGGTTGCACGGGACGGCAGGCGTGACCGCGTGGCTTTGGCAGATCGGCTCCGAATCCTGGACGCACGGGCCTCCGAGGCATCGCGGCTCATCTTTGCCCTGCCGAGCGTGCTGCCGACCCCGCCCGGAACTTCTGGCCTCCTGGGTCTTCCTCTTGTCTGTCTCTCCAGCCAACTCATGCTCGGCCAGCGGCCCTGGCAGCCGCGCTTCGATGCCGAAAGATCTCTGGCGCGTGCGGATTTCTCCGCGCTGGTCGAGCGTGTCCTGCCGATCCTGAACGGGCGCGCCACGTGCGTCTGCTGCCCCAAGAGGTTGAGTGATGTATCTTGAAATCGCGATCGTGGTCCTTCTGACCCTGATCAACGGCCTTCTGGCCATGTCCGAGCTTGCCATCGTCTCGGCGCGTCCCGGGCGGCTCAAGGTTCTCGCCGACCAGGAGACCCCGGGCGCGGCCACCGCCATCCGTCTGGCCGAGGATCCGGGCCGGTTTCTGTCCAGCGTGCAGATCGGCATCACACTTGTGGGTGTCCTGTCCGGCGCCTTCTCCGGCGCAACGCTCGGTGCCCGGCTTGCCGGGACGCTGACAACCGCGGGAATGCCCGCCACCCTCGCGCAATCGGTGGGCGTCGGCGCCGTGGTGGTGGCCATCACCTACCTGTCGCTGATCGTGGGCGAACTGGTGCCCAAGCAGATCGCGCTGCGGTCGCCGGAACAGGTGGCCTGCCGCGTGGCGCCGCTGATGCGGGCCGTGGCGGCCGTGGCCGCGCCCCTGGTCTGGCTGCTCGACCGGTCGGGCAAGGTGGTGCTGGCGCTGCTGGGTCAGGGCGGCGCGCGCACGCAGGCCGTGACCGACGAAGAGGTCCGGCTTCTGATCTCGGAGGCCGAGGCCTCGGGCTCGATCCACGCGGCCGAGAGCCGGATGATCTCGGGTGTGATGCGCATGGCCGACCGGACCGCCCGCGGCCTGATGACGCCGCGCCATGAGGTGGACGTGCTGAACGCAGGCGCCACCCGTGCCGAGGCCATGGCGCTGTTCAACGGCTCGCGCCGCTCGCGCCTTCCGGTCCGCGCCGGCGGCCCGGATGACATCATCGGCGTGGTCTCGATCCGCGACGTGGCCGCCGCGCCCGCGAGCGACGGGTTTGACCTGCGTGACCTCGTGCAGGAGGCGCCGGTGGTCCACGAACACCAGGGCGCGCTGGAAGTGATCGAGCGGTTGCGCGCGACACCGTCGCACATGGTTCTGGTCTATGATGAATACGGCGCGTTCGAGGGTATCGTGACACCGCTCGACCTGCTGGAGATCATCACTGGCGCCTTCAACGAGGAAACCACCGATGAGCCGGTCGTGGTCACCCGGGAGGATGGGTCGATGCTGGTGGCGGGTTGGATGCCGGCGGATGAATTTGCGGATCTGTTGTCGCTGCGGCTGCCGGACGGCCGGGAGTACGACACGGCCGCCGGCCTGGTGCTGGAGGCGCTGGCCCGTATTCCCGCGGTCGGAGACATTTTCCATCTGCAGGGCTGGCGGATCGAGGTTGTCGACCTCGACGGACGCCGCATCGACAAGCTGCTGGTGTCCAGGGACCGGCCGGTCGTGCGCCACCGGCAGAGCGATCGCTGAACGGTCATCCTCCTCTCGGTCGCCTGACAGGGTCAGGCCGAGATGAGTCGGGGGTCAAGACGCCGGCAATGAAGGGCTCGGACGACGCCGGGCCCGGCATGGCGAGGCGGTGGAGGTCTGCTGCGGGAAGGGCGTGGATCGTGTGCAGCCGCCCTTCCCGGCCGTGGTGGACAGCAGGACAAGCGCTTGTTCCTCAGACATGAAGGGCACTTGCAACCTCATTCGGCGGATGATCAAGCGCTCACCGCGCACTTGTGCCGGGGCCTAAAGGCTCAGAACCGCGTGGTGAGGCCCAGCCAGAGCCGGCGTCCCTCGCCCACGCTGTTGTAGTCCGCCTCGTCGGTGCGCTTGTCGGTGATGTTGTAGATGGCAGAGCTCAGGCTGACCCGGTCGTTCACCTGGTAGGAGGCGCCGACATCCACCGTGGCATAGGCGGCATATTTGCGGCCCTCGACGCCGTTGATCACGACGGGCGCGCCGTTGGTGCCGATGCGGGGGCCGGCGGCCAGCTCGCTGCCGTGGTAGTTGGCCGCGGTCCAGGCTTCCAGACCCTCGATCGGCGTCACCCAGTCCAGCCGCAGCGACGCCTGATGCCGCGGAGTCCGGGCCAGCGGATAGCCCGCGAAATCGCCCGTCCGCTGCTCGGAGCTGGTGTGGGTGTAGCTTGCCCGGAAGGACAGGCTCTCCGTCGCTTCCCAGTCGGCGGTCAGTTCCACGCCCTTGATCACCGCGTCGTCGATGTTGAAATTCTGCCAGAGGCAGGAATAGCCGGGAAACGGCTCCAGCGCCGCGGCGTCGCAGGCCGCCCCGCCCAGCGGGTCGATGATCGAGCCGGTGTCGGGGTCGATCAGACGGCCGGTGTTGAAGTTGCTGATCTTGTCCCGGAAGCGGGTGTGGAACAGCGTGCCGCCAAGGCTCAGCCCGCGGCCATTGTCCCACAGGGCCGCCAGTTCCAGGCTGTCGCTGGTCTCGGGCTCCAGATCCGGGTTCGGGGCCAGCAGCCCCGCGCCCCGCTGGGTCGGCAGGTAGTAGCCGGGCGCCACCTGACGGATCTCGGGCGCCCGGAAGCCGGTGGAATAGCCGCCCTTCAGCGTCAGCGCCTCGGTCGCGTGGAAGACGGCATAGAGCCTCGGGGTGACATGGCTGCCATAGGTCTCGTGATGATTGTAGCGGACGCCCGCGGTCACGGCGAAGCGGTCCGACAGCCACCATTCGTCCTCCGCGAAGAGCGCCCACTGGTCCACGCTCAGCCGCTGGTCCTCCTCGCGGCTGCCGCGGTCGGTCAGGCGGGCGTTCTGGTGCTGGAAGCCCGTCACCAGCGTGTGATCGCCGCCCATCGAGAAGGGCAGCGTCAGCTTGCCGTCGAGGACCGTGTTGCGGATCCGCGGCACCCGATCGTCCCGGACGAACGCGCCACCGGCCTCGCGCTCGTAGGTCTCGCGCTGGCCTTCCTCGACCTGCAGCGACAATTCGGTCCGCGCATCGCCCCAGCGCCCGCTGTGGCCGACGGCCACCGACTCGCGGCTGTAGTCGCGATAGGCATCCTCGGCCGTGGGGGCAAGCACCCGCCCGGCCGAGGTGATGCCCCGCACCACCGTGCGCCCCGCCTCGAACCACAGGTCATGCTCCGGCGTCAGCGCGTAGGTCAGCCGTGCGGCGAGATCGCTCTCTTCCCGGCCCTGGTTGCCGGCCAGGATGCGGTCCTCGGATCGGTCCAGCACGCGGCCCCAGAGTTGCAGGCTCAGCCGGTCCCGCACCAGCGGGCCGCCGATGTGGAACGAGAGCTGCCCGCTGTGGCCGCTGTCGTCATGCTCCTGGGCCGTCACCTCGGCGGTGACGCTGCCGCGCCACTCCTGATCGGCGCGCTTGGTGATGATGTTGATTACCCCGCCCATGGCGTCCGACCCGTAGAGCGAGGACATCGGCCCGCGCACGACCTCGATCCGGTCGATGGCCGAAAGCGGCGGGATGAAGCTCTGCTCGTAGCCGGAATTGCCGTTCGGGCGCGCGTCGCGCGTGCTCTGGCGGCGGCCGTCCACGAGGATCAGCGTATAGGCGCCGGGCAGCCCCCGGATGAAGATGTCGCGCTCGTTCGCAACGCCGGTGACCGACACACCCTGCACCTCGCGCAGCGCGTCGGCGAGGTTGGTGAAGGCGCCGCGTTCCAGTTCCTCGGCCTGGATGACCGAAACGCTGGCCGGGGCGTCCTTCAGCGCCTGCTCGAAGCCGCCGGCCGTCACCACGATCTGGTCGAGCGCAATCGCTTCCTGCGCTGTGGCGGCTGCGGGAAGGGCCATGGCAACAGCCGCCAGCCCCCCCACTATCGCCGTCGCTGAAGTCCTCGACCTGAGTTGTCGGACGCCCACATCCTGCATGGCGTTGCGCTCTCCCATAATTCCTGACAAGAATTGTCATTAATGTGTGGGCCGGTCAGGGCAATGCCGATGTTCGAGAACGATTCCAAATTCAGCTTTGCGGAACCCGACGCGTGCGGAGCGTCGAATGGCCGGCCGGAGCCGCTTCTGCCCGTGGCCCCGCTGGCGCGTCTGCGGCTTCTGGTGGCGCTGGATGCGCTTCTGGCCACAGGCAGCGTCTCGGGGGCGGCCAAGGCGCTGGGGATCTCGCCACCGGCCGCGAGCCGGATGCTGGCGCAGCTGCGGCGCCTCTTCGACGACGAGTTGCTGGTCCGGTCCGGCCGCGGAATGGTGCCGACGGCCCTCGCGGGCCGGCTGCGGATGCGGGTCCGGGGGCTGGCCGCCGAGGCGGACGCGCTGATGCGGGGCGAGCCGGCCCCGGCCGATCCGCCCCCGCCCCATCCGCCGCTGGCCCTCGAGAGGGGGGCGCGGCTGGACGGGCAGCCGGACGAATGCGGTCGTCTGCGTCGCCTGTTCGAGATCGGCCCCGCCCATCCGCCGCAACACCGGCTGGCGCGTCACGTGGCGATGGTCGGGGCGGGCCGCAGCCGCGCGCGCCCGCTGGATCTGGCCGAAGCCGAGGATGCCTTCGCGATCCTGCTGGATGGCGAGGCCGATCCGGTGCAGGTCGGGGCCCTTCTGGTGGCGCTGCAATATCGCGGCATCACACCGGACGAACTGGCGGGCCTCGTCCGTGCGGCGCGGCGGCAGCTGCGGCCCCTGACGGACGCGGGGCCCGTGGATCTGGACTGGCCTGCCTATCTGTCGCCGCGCAACCGGCGCACGCCCTGGTTCCTGCCCGCGGCGCGCCTGCTGGGAGAGGCGGGGCACCGCGTCCTGCTGCATGGCTTCGGACCGCAACTGTCGCCCCTCGATCCGGTGCTGGAGGCGCTCGGCATTCCGGTCGCCGGTTCGGTCGCGGAGGCGGAGGCGCGCCTCTCGGGTCCGGGATGCGTGTTCCTGCCCCTGCCGGCGATCCTGCCGCAGCTTCAGGCCCTGGTGAACCTCTACCGGGTGCTCCAGATGCGCTCGCCGGTCAACCTGTCGCTGCAGTTGCTGAATCCGCTGGCGGCGCCCGCGACGGTGATGGGGCTTCCGGGCGCGTCGCTCGCCACGCTGCACCGCGAGGCAGCGGGGCTTCTGGGCTGGAACCGGCTGCTCTGCATCGACAGCCATCGCGACGTGGCGCAGGCCACGCCGCACCGCCTGATGGGCCTGGCCCTGAGCGAGCGGACGGAGGTGTCATGGCTCTCGGCCCCCGCCCGCCTTGCCGAACGGTGCGCCTCGCCGCCTCCGGGCCTCACCAGCGCGGAACATTGCAGGGCGGTCTGGAACGGTCAGTCCCGCGATCCTGCGGCGATCGCCGCGATCGTCGATACGGCCGCCCTGGGCCTGCTTGCCACAGGAGCCGCGCCCTACGATCTGGCCGAGGCGCGGCGGCTGGCCCGCAACCTCTGGGACCGGCGCACGATCGCAGGTCCGGGGGCCGACACCGTCGCCGCGCGCGCGGTTCCGGGCCGACGCCCGCGCGTCTGTCGCGGAACCGCCTGACCGGCCCGTGTCGTCACGGATCAGGCGGCGGGGATCCGAAGCGAGGCAGGCCCGGCCGGGCAGGTGTCACCGAAGCCGCCTTCCGCAGCCGCGCGGGGCGCGCGCATGGCGGCCGCGCGGTCACGTCCGATCCGGCGGGCGCGGCCGGTCCTGCCGCGAGGCCGAGATCAGGTCGAGGGCGGCCGGAATGGAGAGAGGGCGGGCGAGGTGGAAGCCCTGGGCAAAATCGGCCCCCGTGGCGCGAATGAAGTCGATCTGTGCGGGCGTCTCGACCCCCTCCTGCACCACCTTCAGATCCACCGCGTGGATGAGGCTGTTGACCGCCGCGAAGAACCTGTCGTCCTGCGGCTCGGCGCTGGAATTCTTCAGGAAGGCGCGGTCCAGTTTCACGATGTCCGCGGGCAGGCGGCGCAAGCAGGCCAGCGACGAGAAGCCCGTGCCGAAGTCGTCGATGGCGACCTGAACCCCCAGCGCCCGGATCGCGCCCAGAGCCTCGGAGACGGCCTCGTCGCTCAGGCAGGTCTCGGTGATCTCGAGGCAGAGCGCGTGGGACGGCAGGTCCGGCATCTGCCCCAGCATGTCCGTCAGACGCGCGGCAAACCCCGGCTTCGCCAGCTGCAGGGGCGAGACGTTCACATTGATCTTCAGATCCAGCTCCGGGCCGGCCGACCGGAACGCCTGTACCTGCCGCAGGGCGTTGCGCAGCGCCCAGTCGCCCAGCACATGGATGTGGCCCAGCTTTTCCGCCATCGGGATGAAGACCCCGGGCTGAAGGGAGCCGTAGTGCGGATGCTCCCAGCGCAGCAGGGCCTCGAAGCCCACCAGCCTCTCCGTCCCGGGGGCCAGGGCGAAGATCGGCTGATAGGCCAGATGGAACTGGCCGTTCTCGAGCGCATTGCGCAGGTCGTTGTCAAGCTCGACAAGCTGCGTCGTCTCTTCGTAGAGCGAGGGACGGAACAGCTCGCCCCGGTTGCCGCCGTTCTTCTTGGCCGCATACATCGCAATGTCGGCCGCCCGCACCAGATCGAGTTCGCCGATGCTGTCGGACATCGCGATGCCGATGCTGGCCGAGATGTGGCACTTGCGGCCGGTGACCTCGAAGGGCCGCTCGAGCACTTGCCGCAACCGCTCGGCCAGTCCCATCACCGCGGCCCTGTCCAGCCCGTGGCACAGGACCACGAACTCGTCGCCGCCCAGCCGGACCACCAGATCCTCGGGACGCACGCTCGCCACGAGGCTGTGCGCCACTTCGATCAGCAGCCCGTCGCCCACGCCGTGGCCCATGGAGTCGTTCACCGCCTTGAACCGGTCGAGGTCGATGAAGAGCAGGGCCACATCCGGCCCGCCGGCCAGCGTGGCGTTGGCCAGACATTCCTGAAGGAAGCTGCGGTTCGCAAGGCCCGTCAGCGGATCGTAGTGGCGCAGGCGCGCGAGCGCCGCCCGGGTGCGCTGCGCCATCTCGGCGGTGATGGCCTCGCCCAGGTCATGGGCGCAGGCCAGTTCGATCGAGGTCCAGGGAAGCGAGCGGCCGGTGACCGTCTCCTTCCAGGCGTCGAACGAGGCGCGCGGGCTCATCCGCCGGGTTTGCGGGTTCCAGGTCCCATGTTCGGCCGGATTGCCGCCCCAGGTGATGGTCTGCACATGCTCGGGGCGGAACCAGGCGATCAGGTCTCCGTCGCCCGAGGGCAGGGGGAGCAGGAGGAGGCCGCTTCCCGCCGCGGCCAGTTCCGGCAGTTCGGGATGGCGAAGGGTGACATCGTCGATGGCCAGGATCTCTGGCGGCCGGGTGCTGCCCAGGATCTCCAGGGCCCTGCGCACCGCGTCGGCGGGCGGTATCCGCCCGAAATGCAGTTCCTGCCCTTCCAGTCGGACGACGGCCCCGCTGGCCCCGACCAGATCGAGCAGCAGCGGATCGGCCGCGGTGATCGCCGCGGCCAGCGTGTCCCCGATCGACAGCCGATCGACCAGCGTCGAGAGCGTCGCCTGCCGGGCCAGCTTCTCGGCGGCATTCTCGACCTCGCCCAGCCGGCTCAGCAGCAGCGAGACCACCTGACCGATCATGCCCGCCGCCGCCCGACGCTCGGGGCCGGCGGTCCGGGGGGTCATGTTGTGGCAGACCAGCATCCCCCACAGCCTGTCGCCATCGGCCAGTCCGATGGTCAGGCTGGCGGCCGTGTGCATGTTCCGCATGTATTCGAGGTGGATCGGCGAGACGCTGCGCAGGGCGCTGTGCGTCAGGTCGAGAGCGTCGATCCCGGGATGGCCCAGCAGCGGCACCGGCTTGTAGTGCGAATCCGCGATCGAGCCCACCCTCTGGCGCAGGTAGAGGGCCCGCGCGATCTGCGGAATGTCCGAGGCCGGGTAGCGCAGGCCGAGGTAGGGCTCGAGATCCGGCCTGAGGTCCTCGGCGATGACCTCGCCATGGCCGTCCGGGCCGAAGCGATAGGCCATCACCCGATCGTAGCCCGTCACCTGCCGCAGCCCATGCACCGCAAGCTCGCACAGCTCGACCTGCGTCACGGCGGCCGAGAAGGTCTCGATCACCGATTGGGTGAGCCCCGGCGGCAGCCGGTCGTCTTCGTCGCGCACCGCCTCGAGGTCGAGGCACATGTAGTCGCCCGACTGGAAGGCATGGAGATGCAGCAGCCGCCCGTCCGCCCGGCGCAGCGATCCGATCGACTCCAGTGTCTCGGAGCCGCGACGGCGCGCCTCGCGCAGCAGGACCTCGTTGACGTGCCCGATCACGTCGCAGATGGGACGGCCCAGGGCCGCGGCCGCCGGCAGGCCGAGGATCTCGGCCAGGTTGGCGCTGGCGTGGGCGACGAGGCCGCTGTCGGCCTGCGCCGTGACCAGCGCGCCGTGCGGCTGGATCGCGCCGGGCGTTGCGATGGGTTCCGTCTCGCAGATCGAAGGGTCGCAGGCGGCCGTCATGAGGATGTGTCCTTGCACTCGCGGGGATCGGGGACCATCGCGTCCCGGCAGGCGAGGGGCCTTCTGACGGCGCGGGGCGGTCACGCCCGCCGCTCCGCCATGAAGGGAGTGAACCATTCCAGCAGCGCCATGAAGGTCGCCGCGGCTCCGGCGAGCACATCCGCCCTCTTGTCCGGATGTTCGTCGCCGAACCGGTCGAGCGCGGCCTTGAAGGTCCGCCAGTGCCCCGCCTCGGGATGGGACGGGCCGCCGAAGAAGGCGGTGGCCGGCCCGATCGCGTCGCCGATCCGCGCCTGCAGATGGCGCAGGATGACCTTCCCACCAAGCGCCGAACCTTCGAGCACATAGCGCGCGCCGAGCGCCTGGGCAAAGTTTGCAAGCGAGGGACAGACCGCGGCAGGGGCGCGCCCGAGACGCCGCGCGTCGATGCCGAGGTCGTCGAGATCCCGGATCAGGCGCCGCGAATGGCCGGGGTCCGGGTCGAACGGCCCCAGTTCCCTCCAGCCGTCGAAGGCGGCCATGCGGTTCTCGAGCGGTTCGTAAAGCGCAAGATAATGTCCGAGCCAGGCCATGTAGTCGGCCCGGTCCGCGATGCTGTCGGGCAGGCCGAGGAGCGTCTCAGTCCGCTCGTGAAGCCCGGCCGTCGTCTGCCGGAGGTCTTGGGCAAGGGGCAGGGGCGGCTGCCATCCGGGTTCCGGGTCCGGGTCAGGCGGAAACATCACAGGCGCGCCGGCCGCTTCCCCCTTGCCACGCTTCCTGCGAAGGGGAGGCGTCCGGTCCTGAGGGTGCGTCGTGGGCGACATGTTCATGAGAATCTCTCGGTGACCAATGCGCATACCACTCCGGAAAGTCCTGGTCGCGTGCGCATTGGTATGGTCGCTGACTTTTGTCGGTCTGCCGAGCCGCGGCCCCGACGGCGCCCGAAGGCTGGCGCGGAAGGCCCCCGCCGGACCGGCGCCGGTCCGGCGGGGGCCGGCGCTCAGCCGAGGTTGCTCCCGATGGCCAGGGCCCCGATCCGCCTGCGTGCGCCGCGCCGCTCCCGCGGGTCCTGGCCGAAAGGGGCGCCGCTTTCGCCGGTCGCCGGATCCGGCCCCGTGTCCGGTGCGGTGTCCGGCGCGGCGGGGTGCTCCGCCGGCTCTGGTGCCGCGGGGGCGCTTCCGTCAGCGTCCTCCAGTCGGAAGTAGGAAACGGCCTCGTCCAGCAGCTTCGCCTGATCGAGCAGGTGCTCGGCCTCTTCCGCCAGGTCCCGGGCCGCCGCGAAATTCTGCCGCGTCGTCTCGTCGAGGCGGCCGATCGCTCCGGCGACCTGCTGCGCGCCGGCGGAGATCTCGTGCGAGGCGTCCGAGATCTCGCTGACATAGCTCGAGGTCTGCTGGATCCGGGGCACCAGATGGGAAATCACGCCATTGGCGCGCCCTGCCAGATCGGCCGTGCTCTGCGACAGATCGGACACTTCGACCGCCGCGGTGCGGCTGTTTTCCGCCAGCTTGCGCACTTCGGAGGCGACGACCGAGAAGCCGCGCCCGTGTTCGCCGGCGCGTGCCGCCTCGACCGCGGCGTTCAGCGCCAGCAGATCGGTGCGGCGCGCGATCTCCTGAAGGACCAGGATCCGCTCGGCGATGCGCTGCATCGCGTCGGCGGCCTCGACGACGGCGCGACCGCCTTCGGCCGCCTCGCCGGCCGCGCTGGCCGCCAGTTGCTCGGTCTGCTGCGCATTGTCGGCCGTCTGCTGGATGCTCGCGGCCATTTCCTCGACCGAGGCTGAGGCCAGGGCGGTGGACTCCGCCTGTTCGTTCGCCCGCTGGCTGAGCCGCTGGGCGCTGCGGGCGATGCGCTCCCCGCCTTCGGACAGCAGCCGCGAGGCCGCGGCCACTGCGGTCACGATCTCGCGCAGCCGGACGACCATCGCATCGTTGGCGGCGAGCAGGTGACTGATCTCGTCGCGCCCGGACACGGCCGTGGTCGAGGTCAGGTCTCCGGCCGCCACCCGCTGCGAGACGGCCAGCGCCCGGTTCAGGCCCCGGCCTATGGTCCACATCAGATGCGCGGCGACGAGGACCCCGATCAGCAGGGCCGCCGCGACCAGGGCCGCCAGCGCGACGAGCGTCGAGTGGGTACTGCCCACGGCTTCGTCCGTCGCCTCTTCCATGAGGGCGGCGTAGCCGTCACGGAAGTCGGCGAGGACGATCCGGGCGTCGAACAGCGCGATCTGGGACTCGCGCGTGAGATACGCCAGGGCCGCGTCGCGGCCCTCGGCCTGCAGGAGCCGCATCACCTCGTCGGCCACCTCGTTGGCCCCGGCCCCGAGGTCGCGGAAGAGGTCCAGCTTTTCCAGCCCGTCCGCGTCGATGGTGGCTTCAAGCCCGGCCACGATATCGGCCTGTTCCCGGCGCAGGTCGGAGAGCTCGGCGGCGTAGCCCTCACGCTCTTCCGGATCCCCCGCCAGCACATAGTTGTGCAGCGCGATGTCGAACTCGAGCTGCGCCGCGATCAGGCGGTCGCCTGCGCGCACATAGCCGAAGTCGCGATGGATGAGCGTGTCGAGAGTGCCGGTGGTGCGCCAGAGGCCCAGCCCGGCCAGACCGACCGACAGCCCGGAAAGGCAGAAGAACAGCAGGAAGCTCGCCGTCAGGCGCAGCTTGATTGTCATTCAAATTCTCCGTGGGAATCAGAAGTCTTCAAGACCAGATCGGATCTTGTGCCGCCAACAGGTGAACAGGATCCTGCGCGGTTGGAAAAGCTTTTATTCCGCCTTTCGGGGTGGGTGTGGCAATACGCTCCGGCCGCGCGCACCGCCGGGCAGGCGCGGGGTGGCTGCAACAGGACCGTGCCAGAAAGGCCACAGTGCGGGGCTATTCGCGGGATTCGTCGGGCGCTCTTGTTTTGACGGCCGCAGGGGCCTACCTTCCCTGCATGTTGACGCTCCTTCATATGGCCGGCTTCCGGGTCTTCTGCGGTTCGCTGCTCACGCACGCTCTGCCCCGGGCAGAGGCGGTCACCCGCTGACGCCTCTTCCCGGGGCGCTGTCGTCTTCCCAGATCCGGATCTGCCAGGCGGACATCGTCCGCAAGGAGCCATCATGCCATCCCCTTCCGAAGTCCCGCCGCCTCCGGGCGCGGGGTGCGTCCCGCATGGGTCCGGCGCCGCGCCGGGCCGGGATGCTCCGGCCGCGCTGATCAGCTGACGCTGGCTGCCTGAAGGGGCCTGCCGAAAGGCGGGCCTCGCGGGCGCATGGCGGGTGTCCGGGGGTCTCCCGGGCGCCTGCCGTGGCCAGCCAGCCGCCGGGTCCGCCCAATTCCCCCTTTTCCAGTCCCTTTTACGGAGGTTCCTCATGTCCCCCACTCCGCGCCGTTCGCAGCCGGCCATCGACGTCACCTTGATCGAGCGCCTGGACACGCTTGCCGGCGCCGCCATCGCGCGGCTGCCCGATGTGGCCTATCCGCTGATCAACAAGCTGACATCCGCACGACTGCTGGCCCCCGCCCGCCTGCCGTCCGATGTCGTCACCATCGGCAGCGAGGTGCTGTATCATGACGATCAGGGCGCGCGTGACCGGCGCGTGACGCTGTCCTGGCCCGAAGATGCCGACATCAGCCGCAGATCCGTGTCGATCCTGACCCCGGTGGGCGTGGCCCTGCTGGGTCTGTCGGCGGGCGATCGGTTCCAGTGGCAGACCCGTGCCGGAGAGCGGCGCAGCCTCACCGTGCTGCAGGTCGGGTCGGAGCCCCGGCCCGTTGCGGCCCCGGCCGCGCCGCGCCCCGAGCTGTCCTGACGGGCCAGGGAGGGAGGCTGCCATGTCGCATCGGATGATACCCGCCCGTTGTGCCGAATGCGGCGCGGCCATTCCCCGGGCCGCCGCCGGACGCTGTCCCTCCTGCCGGGTCGGGTTCGCCCCGGCGGGGGTCGGCTCAAGGTCACCCTCTCAGGGGGGGCCGATGTCCCACATCGGCCGCCCTGCCGGGAACGGCGCAGCCGCGCCCCGTCCGCCCGGGAGGCGGCCGTGATCAGGCTGCGCCCCTTGATCGCGCCCGCGCTTCTGCTGCTCGGCATCGCCGGCATGACCTTCGCGCAAGCCGAGGTGAGCCGGCGCTTCGACATGGCTCCGCTTGGCCGGAACGGGCAGAACGCGCTGCAGATGGCGGCCTATCTGGGCGTCGCCTGGCTTCTCAGCCGGATCCTGGGTCAGTTGCTGGCCCGGCTGAGGCCGCACAGCCGGCCGGTGCCGAAGCTGCTCGGCGACCTCGTCTCGGCCCTTCTGTTCCTGACGGCGATCGTCTCGGGGGTGCTGCTCATCCTGGGCCACGGCGCCGGCAGCGCGCTGGCGGGGTCGGGGGTCATGCTGGCCCTGTTCGGCTTCGCGATCCGCAACGTGGTGGCGGACACGCTCTCGGGGATCGCCCTGGGGCTGGAGGCCCCGTTCCGCATCGGGGACTGGGTTGATATCGAGGGGCTGGGCAAGGGCCGGGTGGTCGAGATCGGCTGGCGCACCACGCGGCTTCTGACGCGCGACTCGACCTATGTGATCCTGCCCAACAGCCAGGTCTCGCGTCAGCGCATCGTCAACTACAGCGCGCCCCGGTCCGAATTCCGGGCGCAGATGGAGATCAAGCTGGGACATGCCACTCCGGCGGCCGAAGGGGCGGAGCTTTTGCACAAGGCCCTGCGCGACGCGCCGCTGATCCGCCAGTCGCCCGCGCCCGACGTGCGCATCCAGGCCATCGAGCCCGATGGGGTGCGGTACGCGCTGCGCTACTGGCTCGGTCGGTTCGATCACGAATGGGATTGCCGCGATGCGATATGGCGTGAGGTGGATGCGGCGCTGCGCCGGGCCGGGATCTCGCTGCCGCAGCCCCCGGTCGCCATGCTCTACGCCCGTGAGGGAGGCGCGGTGCCAGGGGCGGGGATGCCGGCCAGCGTCCCCGTCGCCATGCGCTGACGCCCGGCGCTGTCGCAGATGGGCCCCGCAGGAGGGGCGCGAAGGCATGGTCCTCCGGGAAGGGACCCGCGCGTGGCCAGGATCTCCGGCTCAGGCAATGCCGGGGCCGGTCCTGCCGTACTGATGCCTGCCGCTTTGCCGAAGCCTTCGTGGCGCCGCGCCGGTCCGGGCCGGGATCATGCCCCCGGCTCGAGGAAAACCCGGACCTCGGGGGGCGTCCCCTCGTAGCGCTCGACCTCGCAGACGGCGGTCTGGCCGCAGTTGCCCTGCGACAGCCGCGAGGTGGCGATGCCGGTGGTCAGCACGTTGACATCGCCATAGCGGCACAGGCTGCCCGGCGTGCGGGGGTCGGCCGGGTCATACCAGCCGCCTTCGTCGATGCGCACCACGCCGGGGCGGATCTCGTCGGTGATGCGGATGCCGACAAGGATCTGGCCCCGGTCGTTGAAGGCGCGGGCCAGATCGCCGTCCTTCAGCCCGCGCGCCGCCGCGTCGGCCGGGTTCATCCAGCAGGGCTCGCGCCCGGCGATGGCGTAGTCCTCGCGCAGGATGGTGCCGCAGAGCTGCGAATGAAGCCGCTTCACCGGATGGTTGGCCGCCACGCCCAGCGGATGGTTCGCGGTGGGGCCGTCCAGCCGCTCGATGGGTTCCATCCAGGTCGGATGCGGCGGGCAATCGTCATAACCCATCGCCTGAACCGCGCGCGAGAAGATCTCGAACTTGCCGCTGGGGGTGCCGAGCGCGTTCAGCAGCGGATCGGCGCGGAAGGTGGCATGACGGACGAACTGGCGCTGCTCCTCGGGCAGGGGGAAGGCCAGCGGCTGGTTGCTGTTCCAGAACACGTCGAACACCGGCATTTCCATACCCTTGGCCCGCGCCTCGATCATCGCCGCCTCATAGAAGCTGCGGATCCAGTCCATCTCGGTCTGGCCCTCGGTATAGGCGTAGCCGAAGCCCAGCTTGTCCGCGACCGCGGTGAAGATGTCATAGTCGGACCGCGCCTCGTGCAGCGGCTCGATCAGCTTGCGCATCGCGACGATGTGGCTGAGGGCGTAGTCGCCCACCTGCTCGATGTCGTTGCGTTCGTAGGAGGTGGTGGCGGGCAGCACGATGTCGGCGTGGCGGGCCGTCGCCGTCCACTGGAAGTCCTGCACGATGAAGGTCTCGAGCGCCTGCCACGCCCGCACCATCTCGTTGCGGTCCTGATGGTGCGAGAAGGGGTTGCCACCCGCCCACCAGGCGAGTTTCAGCGTCGGCAGCGTGATCTTCGTGCCGTTGTAGTCCATCGTCGCGCCGGGGTTCAGCAGCGTCTCGACCAGCCGCGAGACCGGGATCGCGACCGTTCCGCCCGCCGAAAGCCACGCCGCGCCGCCGCCGGCCGACTGGCCGGGCGTGTCGGTGATGCTGGGCAGGATCGGCGACAGATGCGTGGGCGCGCCGCCGTTGGCATAGTGATAGCTGAGCCCGTAGCCGCCCCCCGGCAGGCCGATCTGGCCCAGCATGCAGGCCAGCGTGACCAGCATCCAGGTCGATTGCTCGCCATGGTGCTGGCGCTGGGTGGAATAGCCGAGCGCGAGCATGGTGCGGTTGGCGGCAAAACGGCGTGCCAGATCGCGGATGGTCTCGGCCGGGATGCCGCACAGGTTCGCGGCCCAGTCGGCCGTCTTGGGCGTGCCGTCGCTCTCGCCCAGCAGGTAGGGCAGGAAGCGGTCGAAGCCCACGGTGTATTTCGCGAGGAACTCCGCGTCATGCAGGTTTTCGCTGTAGAGCGTGTGGGCGATGCCCAGCATCATCGCGGTGTCGGTCTGCGGCCGGGGCGCGATCCACTCGGCATCCAGATATTGCGCGGTCTCGGTGCGGATCGGGTCGATGCAGATCGCCTTGGTGCCCTTCTGTTTCAGCCCGTCGATCCCGAGGAAGGCGCCGTGGTCGGCCACCTGCCAGCAGATCTCCGAGTTGCGCAGCGGGTTGGCGCCCCAGAACACCATGAGTTCGGTGTTCTCGACGACGTTCGGCCAGGCCGTGCATTGCTCGTAAACCTCGATCGAGCCGGTCACATAGGGCAGGATCACCTGGGCCGCCCCGGTGGAATAGTCGCCCATCGAGCTGGTGAATCCGCCGTTCAGCTTCAGGAGCCGCCGCAGCAGGGTCTGGCAGTTGTGCATCCTTCCCGGGCTCTTCCACCCGTAGGAGCCGCCGAAGATCGCCTCGGGGCCGTAGCTGTCGCGCACCCGCACCAGTTCGCGCGCGAGAAGCTCGGTCACTTCGTCCCAGCTCACCCGGACGAAATCATCGGTGCCGCGGCCGGCGGGGTCCGCGCCCGGCCCCTGTTCCAGCCAGGCCCTCCGTACCATCGGATACTTGATCCGCGTGGGCGAATAGATCGAATCCAGCACCCCCTTCAGTTGCGGCGAAGGCCAGGGATCCCCCTCCCAGGGCCGGATCGCGGTGGCGCGCCCGTTCTCGACGGTCGCGCGGAACATGCCCCAGTGGCAGCCGGTCAGGATCTCGGTCCCGGCCGACTGCGCGAAGGCTGCGCCGCGCGGAAGGGCGGCATCCGCCATGCCGAGGGCCGCCACGGTCGCGCTCTGGCGCAGGAAGCCCCGGCGCGAGAGGCCGCGTTTGCGATCGTCGCCCGGTCTGCCGCACGAATTGCTCATCTGAGGGTGTCTCCTCTGTCGTCGAATGTCGGATGTTGTCCTGCGGAGGCGGCGGCGAGGCGCCTCACTCCGCCTCGGCCAGTGGCCCGACATCCCTGGAATGGTTCTGCAGATAGGCCAGCAGCAGACGATACTGCTCGTCGTTCAGCGAGGTGAAACGCTTCATCGCGTTCAGGTTGCCGATCCACTGGTTCGCGAGGTAGCGGTCGGTGTGCGGCAGGCTGTGGCAGGTGGCGCAACTGCTGTTGAACAGATCGCCCGCATAGCCCCAGAGCGCCGGCAGATCGGCATGAAGCCCCTGCCCATCCACCCAGGCGGTCAGGCTGGCCCGCGCCCAGGGCTGCCCGGTGCCCGGATCTTCCTCCGGCGCCTTGCGGCTGACCGCGGCCATGGCCGCATCGCCCAGCACCGCCAGCAGGATGCGCTGGCCGCGTTCGGCATAGACCACCTGCTCGGCCCCCACGGCCTGCCAGCCGTCGAGGCGGACCTGCATCCGGTCGCCCTCGCGGGCCAGCACCTCGAGGCGCGCCCCGCCAAGGAGCTTGCCATCCTCGGCGCCCTCCGTGCCCACGCGGGCCGGATCGAGGAACAGCGGCTTTGTCGTCACCACATGCACGTCCGCGGCCTCGGCCAGCACCGCCACAGGGGATGTCGGCAGCACCGGCGCCTGGCCCGCGGGCCGCTCCAGCATCACCACGGTCGGTGTCCGGTTCGGCTCGGGGCGGCCGGGGCCGGGCGCGTCCACGGCGGGCACGGACTTGAGATACATCGCCATGGCGAGGCGATCCTCGCGCGAGAGCTGAGCGGTGTTCAGGATCACCTCTTCCATGTCGCCGCCGGCCTTCTTGCCGATCGGGCTGATCCCGGTCTCGAGATAGTTGGCGATGGCATTGACCGACCAGAAGCCGATCCCGGTCTCATCCGGCGAGATGTTGGGGAAATGGCCGTGGCCGTCGGGGGTGGGCCCGCCGCCATAGCGGCTGTCCGCGATCACGTTGCCCATGAAGCTGCGCGGCGAGTGGCACTCGGCGCAATGGCCCGCGCCTTCGACGAGATAGCGCCCCCGCGCCAGCAGGGCCTGATGCGGGTCGGCGCTGTCCTCGTCGGCCGAGGGCAAGGGCTGGCCGTCCAGGAACGCCAGCCGCCACAGGCCGATCCCGCGGCGGATGTTGTAGGGGAATGTCAGCTCGTGCTCGGGCACCTGTCCCGCCACCGGCTCGAGCGACATGATATAGGCATACATGTCGCGCAGGTCGTTGGCGTCCAGCCGCTGGTACGAGGTGTAAGGGAAGGACGGATAGAGGTTCTGCCCGTCCGGCAGTATCCCGTCGGGACCCACCCCCTCGCGCACCGCGCGGGTGAACTGGGCCAGGGTCCAGTTGCCGATCCCGTCCACCGGATCGGGCGAGATGTTGGGCATGTGGAACCGGCCAAAGTCGGTGTCCAGCACGCGGCCGCCGCCCAGCCTCGTCTGGTCGGGCTGGCCCGGCGTGGCGTGGCAGGTGGCGCAGTCGCTGGCAAGGAAGATCGTCCGGCCGTTCTCGAGATCGGCCGGGCCCGCGTCGGCCTGATCGCGCGTCGGATGGATCATCGACCAGGTGGCGGGTGAGGTCACGACCAGAAACCCCGCAACGCCCGCCAGCAGCACCATCGCAACGCGGCGCAAGCCGCGTCGCCGCGGTCTGGAAGCCTGTTCAAGCACGGCAGTCCCCTTTCGTAGGCCGTTCGCAGGAGGATCGCGTGATCCCGGAAGGATCGACCACTCGATACGAACCAACGTCAGCATGAATGACCGAAGACGGGACGTCCGCCGTCGGATCACAGTCGCTTGCCACGATAGCAGGGCAAGCCGCCCTCGCCTTGATGTGGGTCATGGCCCACCCCTCCGGCGCGCAGGCCCCGTTTCGGCCGGACCCTGCGATCCGGCCGCTGCAGGACAGGCACGGCCCGTTCGCCTGAGCGACTCCGGGCACGGTGTCACTGCAGGAAGAAGGCGAGCGACATGGTCGCACCGACCAGGGTGATGAAGACCCGGATCGCCTTCACATTGTGGATGCGCCGCGAGAGCGCCGCGCCGATATATCCGCCGACCGCCGAGGCCGCCCCCAGCACGAGCGCCTGTTTCCAGACGATCAGGCCGGCTGCGACATACACCGCCACGGACACCGCCGAGAGAACGGAGGAGACCAGATTTTTCAACCCGTTCATCTCCTTGAGGTCGGTCAGGCCGATCAGGCCGAAGGCCGCCAGCAGCAGGATCCCGACGCCGCCATTGAAATAGCCGCCATAGGTCGTGACGGCCAGCAGGACAGCCGCCGACTGGGGCAGACCGGGCGCGCCCCGTCCGGCACGGGCGACCTGCCGCGTGATCGCAGGCCCGAAGGCAAAGGCCGCGGTGGCGAAGGCCAGCAGCCACGGAACGATGCCCGAGAAAACCGCGTTCGGCGTCACCAGCAGCAGGGCCGCCCCGAGGATGCCACCCGCGGCGGACACCATCAGGACCAGGCGCACCGGAAGGCCGCGGCCCCGCCGGATGTCGGCCCGGAAGGCCCAGGCGCTTCCGAGATAGCCGGGCAGGGCCGCAAGGGTGGCGGTCGCATTGGCCATGATCGGCGGCACGCCGGTCCAGACCAGAGCCGGGAAGGACAGGAAGGTCCCCCCCCCGGCCACGGCGTTCAGCGCGCCCGCGGCAAGGCCCGCGAGGATCAGGACAAGATAGACGGTCATGGCAAGCTCCGGCCGGTGAATCACCGCTCTGCTCTTGCCCGTCGCCGGAATGGTCTGCAAATTGGTCCGCGAGGTCCCGGAGGGATGATCCCGTGCCAAGAACGAGTCCGGCCACTGCCCTGGAACGGTTGCGCCGTCTTGTCGACGCGGAAGCCCCCTCCCTCGGCGATCGTCTTCCCACCGAACGCGCGCTTGCGTGTCTGCTGGGCTGCAGCCGCCAGACCGTCCGCGCGGCGCTGCTCGAGCTGGAGCGGAAGGGCGAGATCTGGCGGCAGGTCGGCAAGGGCACCTTCCGCGGACCCGCCCCGCTTGGCCACCCCGTCAAGGAAACGATCCTGCTGAGTGCGACCGCCCCGGATCAGCTCATGCAGGCCCGGCTGATGATCGAGCCGCCCATTGCGGCCGAAGCGGCCCGACGCGCCTCGGCGCGCGACATGGCCTATCTTCAGGGCCTCGTGGCCCGGGGCCGGGGCGCGTCCGATCGCGGGCAGGCCGAGACGGCGGATGCCGCCTTCCATCGCGGCGTGGCCGAGGTGGCGGGAAATCCCCTGCTCCTGGGGTTTCTCGACTATCTGGCCAGCGCCCGGCGCCGCGCCGCCTGGCAACGGGAATGGGACCGGACCTACCGCAGGATCGGCGTCGGGGAATTCACCGGCCTGCACAGCGATCAGCATGCCGATGTCGTCGCGGCGATTGCGCGGGCCGACCCGCCGGCCGCCGAAGCCGCAATGCGCAGGCATCTCACAACCATCCTGGGCGCGATGCAGCGACCGGACGGGAACGGATGATGCCCCTGTGGGGTCGCCCCGCCAGATGCCGCCGAGGAACCGCAGACCGGGGCGGCGAATCCAAGAGCGTCAGCGAGGCGCTGCGCTACACGGCCGGCGTCACCTCGGACGTGTTCGGCGACGACAACGATTACGACTGGCTGCGCATCCGTGGCTTTCAGGCCGACCAGACCGGCGTCTTCCTCGACAATGCCCGGAACCTCTCGTTCGCCTTCGGCTCGTTCTACATCGACCCCTACACGCTGGAACGGATCGAGGTGCTGCGGGGCCCGTCCTCGGCGCTCTATGGCGGCTCGAACCCCGGCGGGATTCGTCAACTACGTCTCGAAGCGGCCGGGCGGCGACATCGGCGAGCTGACGTTCGGCCTCAACGACGCCACGAGCGCCTGGCTGGAGCTGGACTGGGGGCGCGATCTCGACGCGGGCCGGTCGGTCCGCCTGACCGGCCGGACCGAGGGCGGCGACAGGTACGACGACCTGAACGAGGGCTTCCGCGGCACGCTGGCGCCTTCCTACCGCTTCACCACCGCGAACGGGACCGAGGTGACGCTGCTGGCCAACGTGACCGGCTGCCAGACCGCCTATGTCTGCTCTTACGGCGCGGGCCGCGAGGTGGTTCTGGAAGTGACCAAGCGGCTCTGAGCCTCGCGCGGCGCCCCGGCCGAGGGGAGTGCAAGGGCATCCCGCGTCCGGGCCCCGCAATCATATCGAGAACTCGGGCGGCGCGCCCCCGCGCCGTCCGAACATGCGATTGCATCCGGCGCAGGCCTCCAGTAGCGTCACCGGAGCCAGGTTCCTCGTCCCAGCCCGCACCCCCTGCATCCGCTGAGAACCTGGAGTCCCATGTCCCCCCTGTCGTCCCGAATGATCCGGCTTCTGGCCGGCAGTGCCGCTGCCTTCGGACCGAGCACCGCGGCCCTCGCGCAGGATCTGGCCTTTTCGCTCGATCCGATCGTCGTGCAGTCCCGCGACGAGTTCGCCGAGGCCGCCGACCGTGCCACCTCGATGTATGTCGCCGATGCCGAGCTTGAGCGGGCCCGGACGGGCGACCTGAAGGATGTCTTCGCGGGCATCGCCTCGGTGTCGGTCGGCGGCGCGCTGCCGCTGACGCAGAAGATCTTCGTCAACGGCGTGGACATGCTGAACCTCGGCGTGAGCATCGACGGGGCGGCCCAGAACAACCGCGCCTTCCACCATGTCTCGGCCAACGCCATTGATCCGGGGCTGCTCAAGCAGGTGCGGGTGGATGCCACGATCTCGCCGGCCGACGCGGGCCCCTACGCGCTGGCGGGCTCGGTCGTGTTCGAGACGGTCGATGCGGCCGACATCCTGGCCGAGGGCCAGAGCTTCGGCGGCAACCTGCGCCTGAGCTATGGCGACAACGGGCAGACCGCGCAGGGCGCGCTGACGCTGGCCGGGCGCGAAGGCGGCTTCGAGTGGCTGGCCTACGGCAAGCGCGCCACGGGCGAGGATTACAAGGATGGCGACGGCGAAACCCGGCTCGGCACGGCGGCGAACCTCACGAGCGTTCTGGGCAAGCTGGCCTACGAGGCCCCCGAGGGGCACCGGGTCGAGCTGTCCGCCCTGCGCCTGCGCGATGACGAGCTGCGCCAGTTCCGGGCGAATTTCGGCGGCCTGAACGGGGTGGAGGATTCGCTCCGCCGCTATGACACGACGCGGGAAAGCTGGTCGCTGTCCTACGAGAACACGCAGGCCGGGGGCCTGTGGGATCCGAGCGTCCGGCTCGGCTATTCGGAGAGCGACATCGTCATCCCCGAGCCCTACGACAGCAACGGCCTGTCGGGCACCTGGTCGGCCACGGTCCAGAACGACTTTCACCTGAACGCGACCGACCGGATCTCGGCCGGCATCGACTGGCAGCGCCGGTTCGGGGAATATTCGAGCCCCACCTACGGCGAGTTCCTTGAGGAAACGTCGCGCAACATCGGCCTCTTCGCGCAGGCCCGGCTCGAGCCCACGGAGCGGTGGCGCCTGTCCTTTGGCGGGCGCTTCGACCGTCAGGATTTCGAGGGCGTCGATGGCAGCGACGAGCGCCATTCGGGCGGCTCGGGCAACCTGTCGGCCAGCTATGCGCTGACCGAGAGCCTGACGCTGCGCGGTGGCCTGTCCTCGATCTTTGGCGGCGTCGATATCGAGGACAACTACATCTTCAATCCGGGCTGGAGCTATGGGGACCTGCGGCCCTCGCGGGCGCAGAACGCCAGCCTCGGCTTCGACTGGGATGGGGGCGCGCTGAAGCTGGGGGGCGAGCTGTTCCTGACGGAGATCTACCGGGCCCGCAGCGCCTCGGAGAATTTCGACTTCGAGAGCCGCGGCTTCAACCTTGGCGCCACCTACGGTTGGGAGGGCGGGTTCGCGCGCTTCACCCTGTCGCACAGCGACGTGAAGGTGGATGGCGAGAAGGCCGCGGGCTACGAGGCGCTCGACTTCGGCGCGCCTCTGGGCACCGTGGCCGCGTTCGAAGTCCAGCAGGATACGACGCTGGCGGGCCTGCGCCTCGGCGGCGGGCTCGACCTTGCGCTGGATCACGACATGCCCGAAGCGGCCGATTTCGATCTCGAGGGCTATTCGGTGGTCAATGTCTTTGCCGAATATGTGCCGCCGCAGGCGCAGAACCTGACGCTTCGACTGCAGGTGGACAACCTGTTCGACACGACCTTCGCCGACCGTGCGACCTATGGCGCGGAATATGGCACCGTCACCTCGCTGAAGGAGCCGGGCCGGACCATCACCCTCAGCGCGGTGACGCGGTTCTGAGCGGGGCGGGGCGCCCTCGGGTGCCCGCCCTGGCCGAGGGAGGTCGGGGGTCGTGCAAGGTCTGGCCGGAGTGCCGGGCATTGAGCCCCGTGCACGGCCCGGCCGGAGGGCCGGGCCGTGGGTTTCGTGACCGGCCCGGCCGGACGGCCGGGCCTCAGGCGTGATGCAGGACCAGCGGGCGGCCCGCATGTTCCCCCACGGCGATGTCGATGCCGTAGAGATCGCGCAGCACCGCCGGCGTCAGCACCTCGGCGGGCGTGCCCTCGGCCAGGATCCGCCCGTCGCGCAAGGCCACGATGTGATCGGCCCAGGCGGCGGCGTAGTTCACCTCATGGACCACGAGGACCGCGCTCTTGCCGCCGTCCCGCACCGCCGCCCGCAACCGCTCGAGCAGGGCCCGCGCGTGGGCCATGTCGAGATTGTTCAGCGGCTCGTCGAGCAGCAGCCAGTCGGTGCCCTGTGCGAAGGCCATCGCCACGAAGGCGCGCTGGCGCTGCCCGCCCGACAGCTCGTCCAGAAAGCGGCCCGCCAGCGGTGCGAGGTCGAAGGCGGCCAAAGCCTCCTCCACGGCGGCGGCATCGGCGGGCGAGGGGCGGCCGCGGTGGTGCGGCCAGCGCCCGAAGCCCACCAGCTCGCGCACCCGGAGCCGGCTGGACACGCTCGTCTCCTGCCCGAGCACCGCCATGCGCAGCGCAAGCTCGTGCGAGGGGGTGTGCGACACGTCCATCCCCTCGACGCGAATGCGGCCCGCCGACAGCGGCAGAAGGCGCGCCACGAGGTTCAGGAGCGTGGACTTGCCCGCCCCGTTCGGCCCGATCAGGGCGGTCAGCCGGCCCCTGGGCAGCCGCGTCGTCACGCGGTCCAGGATGCGCGCCGCGCCCATGTGGTGCGAGACATCCTCGATCTCGATCATTTCACGCGTCCCCGCATCAGAAGCCACAGAAAGAACAGCCCGCCTGCGAACTCGACCACGATGCTGAGCGTGGCGCCCATCCCCAGGACCCGCTCGAAGAGTGTCTGCCCGCCCACGAGCAGCACGATCGCCACCAGCGCCGCGGCGGGCAGAAGCGCACGGTGGCGGGCGCTTGTCGTCAGGGAATGGGCGAGGGCGGCCACGATCAGCCCGAAGAAGCCCACGGGCCCGACGAGCGCGGTCGAGACCGCGACCAGCACCGCGACCAGCGTCAGCACCCCCAGCGAAAGCCGGTCGTAGGCCAGTCCCAGCGGCACCGCCGTCCGCCGCCCCAGCGCCAGCACATCGAGCCGGGGCGCCAGCGCCAGCGCCGTGCCGGCCGCCGCAAGGCAGAGGCCCGCGCCCAGCGGCAGCAGCCCGGCCTCGATGCGCGAGAAGGAGGCAAAGCTCTCGGCCTGCACCACCGAATAGGCGTTCGGATCGAGGATCCGGGCAAGGAAGGACGAGAGCGACCGGAACAGGATGCCGAAGATCACTCCCGTCAGGATCATCCGCATCATGTCCTGAGCCCCGCGCCGCAGCAGCGTGCCGAAGAGCAGAAGGCCCGCGGCCACCAGCACCGCCACCTCGACCGCGAAGGACAGGCTGGACGGGAGCTGCGCATGGGCCGTGATGCCGAGGCTGGCCACGAGCGTGGTCTGCATCAGCACATAGAGGGCGTCGAACCCCATGATCGAGGGCGTGAGGATGCGGTTGCCGCTGACGGTCTGGAACAGGACCGTCGCCACGGCGATCGCCGTTCCCACCACGACCAGCCCCGCCAGCTTGACCGAACGCAGGCCAAGGACGAACCGCCAGTTCGCTCCGCCCAGCCCCCAGAGCAGGTAGGTGGCGCAGACGATCAGGGCCAGCGCGGCCAGCCAGAAAAGCGCCCTATCCACGGACGGGCCTCCACAGAAGCCAGAGAAAGAGCAGCGAGCCGAGGACACCGAGCACCGTGCCGGCCGGCACCTCGTAGGGATGCCGCACGAGCCGCCCGACCAGATCGCAGGCCAGCACCAGCGCGCCGCCGGCGGCCGCCACGACGGGCAGCGAGGCGCGCAGGTCGTCGCCCATCACCCGCGAGACGAGGTTCGGCACCACCAGCCCCACGAAGGGCACCATCCCCACCGTCACGACCACCATCGCCGTCACCAGCGACACGACGCCCAGCCCCAGCCGCATCACCGCGGCGGCGTTCAGCCCGAGGCCGGTGGCCGTCCTCTCGCCGAGGCCCAGAATGGCGAACCGATCCGCCGCGAACCACGCGAGCGCCGCCGCCGCCCCCGCGATCCACAAAAGCTCGTAGCGCCCCGCGATCACGCCCGAAAACTCGCCCGACATCAGCCAGATGCCGATCAGCTGCATCATGTCGGCCTTCCAGGCGATGAAGCTGGCCACCGATTGCAGCACGCCGGCCAGCACCAGCCCCACGATCGGGACAAGCAGCACCTCGCGCGGTGGAAGGCGCCGGATCAGCGCAAGAAAGAGGCCCGCGCCCGCAAGGGCCGCGCCACTGGCCGCGGCCATCTTGATCCAGACCGGGGCCCCCGGCGCCAGAAGCGTGACGGCCAGCAGGCCGAGCGCCGCGCCCTCGGCGGTTCCGGTGGTGCCGGGCTCGACAAATCGGTTGCGCGCGACCTGCTGCATCACCACCCCCGCCACGGCCAGCGCCGCGCCCGACAGCACCACGGCGGCCGTCCGCGGCACCCGCGACACGGCCAGCAGCAGCCCCGCCTGCGGATCGGCCAGAAGCGCCGCGGGACCCATCCCCGCGGCCCCGACCACGAGGCTGGCCAGCATCAGCGCCACCAGCGCCAGAAGCATCAGGCGCAGGATCATCGGTCGAGGGCTGTGACGAGATCCTCGAGCGTGCCCATGAGCGAGCGGTAGCCGCCGCCCGCGACATAGACTTCGGCCGGATCGAGATAGACCACCTGACCGGATGTCCAGGCGGTCGTGTCCCGCACCAGCGGATTGTCGAGCACGGCCCGCGCCGAGGCGCCTTCGGCGCCGATGGCCGCGCCCCGGTCGATGACGAAAAGCCAGTCCGGGTTCGTCCGCGCGATGAACTCGAACGACACGGCGTCGCCATGGGTCGCCGCCTCCAGCTCGGGCACCGCTTCGGCCATGCCGGTCGTTTCGTGCAGCCAGCCAAAGCGCGATCCGCGCCCGAACGCCGACATCTTCGGCCCGTTGGTCAGGAGGATCAGAAGGCTCCCCTTGCCCTCGGCCGCGGCGGCAAGCTCGTCGAGCTTCGCCCCCAGCGCGGCGTCGAGCCGCTCGGCCTCGGCTTCACGCCCGAACAGGGTGCCGTAGGCCGCAAGCCGCTGCCGCGCATCGCCGATGAGGTCCGGCCCGATGGTCATGTCGAGCGTGGGCGCCACCTGCGACAGGGCCTTCACCTGCGCCGACGAGCGGCCCCCCGCGATCACAAGATCGGGCGCCAGCGCGGACAGCGCCTCGAGATCCGGCTCGAAGATCGTGCCGACGGGCGCCGCATCCAGATCGGCCAGCCCCGGCACAAAGGTCTGCACCGGCGCGCCATCCACGCGAACGCCAAGGGCTGTCACCGTGTCGAGCGCGGCGATGTCGAAGACCGCGACCCTCTCGGGCACCTGTCCGACGGTGACCGGCCCGAGGGCGGTCTCGACGGTCGCGGCGCTTGCGGGTGCCGCCAGAAGAAGCCCGGCCAGCAGGCCGGACGCAAGACGGATCATGGCGATCTCCTCTCGATGCTCCGGCGTGTGGCTTGAACTGGCTCCACGCATCGGGACGACACCTAAGGCCTTGCGCGCCTCCGGTCCAGCCCATATCCAGAGAAAAACAGTCGGAGATAGAGATGCTGACCACGACCGCCCGATACGCCACGCCCCACGCGGCGAAATATCTGCGGCAGCTGGGCAATCACTTCGCCCACAAGGTCGAGGTGCAGCTCGAGGATCACCGCGCGACCTGCACCTTCCAGACCGGCACCGCGGCGCTGGTGGCGGACGAGGGGGCCCTGACGGTCCGTATCGAGGCGCCGGACCCCAAGGGGCTGATCCAGACGCGCTTCGTGATCGACTCGCATCTTGTGACCTTCGCCTTCCGCGAGGCCTTCACGGGCCTCGACTGGAGCGCGGCCGACGGGGACGCCGCGCCCGACGGCTCACATCCGGCCGGCCTGCGGAGCGGCTGACAGCACCGCCACGGCGCCCCGTTCCTCGGATGGCCTCAGGCAGGTCGTGATGGTCATGCAGTTCACCACCGTTGCCACGATCCTGCCCACAAGGGCCAGAAGAACCACCGCGCCTAGCACGCCCCGACGCCCAGATGTTCAACCAGCATGGCCTCGTCGCGCAAGGCCGCCCACGGCACCGCCGCCGCCGGACGCGGCACGCGGTTGAAGTCCCTGAGGAGATCCTGGATCGAGACTTCGGAGGCTTCGATCCTCGTCACCGGCATGATGTTGTGATCGGACGTGCGGAACAGCAGCGACCGAAGCCCGAGGAACTCACGCGGGATCTGGACATCGACGATCTGCCGGCGCCCGTCCGGGAGCAGCTTGCAGGACGATGCCCAGCCGGAGGCGAGGTCATGGGGCGAGCGCCGCTCCTGCCCCTGATGGATCATGCCTGCCCCGGCGGATAGACGCGACGGCGTTGATGCATGGCCTCGAGAACCGTCAACTCGTCCTCGGAAAGCACGCGGCAAAGGCGTCGAGCTTGCGGCCGAGAGGGCGGTTCGCGATCGGCATGGCATCCCGGCCGTCGAAGAGCGGCTGACGTCGAACCTGTCCATCACGGCGAACCGGCATGACGCTGCTCTGGATCAGTGCCCGCCCCGCGATTGCTGCGATACTCGACGGCATCGGCAGCCAAGCATCCGATCACCACACCTGTCGTAAAGGTCCACCATGCAAGCGCCTCCCCCGGACACTGCAGGAGTCGCGGCCCTCGCGATCTGCGAGGCCCTGCTCCTCTCGCTGTTCGACAGGCAGATCCTGCCAGAGGCCGAGATCGTGGGCCTCCTCGAGGATGCGGCGGCGGCCCATGCGGGGCATCCCGAGGACGGTGATGCCGAGTTGCACAGGGAGGCGGCCCGGCTGATCGCCGGGATCAGCGTCGGGCAGAACACGCTGCGACGGCGATGAAGGGCTCGGGTGCGGCACGTCCGGACGGGGCCTGCGACGGGAGAGGGAATTCCTCGGTGCCTGATGATGCGGCGATATTCGGGCAGTTCGTTTCGTGACGGCGGGCCGGCTCTTTCGCAGGGAAGAGCCGGTTCTCATTATCCGTGGTCGAACCGGGCGGCTCCCCAGGGAACGGCGGTCATTTCCGGCCGGATTTCCGCACCGGCTTGGGCGCCGCGGGCAAGGCCGCGAGCGTCGCGTCGCGTTCGAGCCGGGCGGCCCGCTGGCGTGCGACCTGCGCATTCCGCGCATCTGTTTCGGCGGCGACAATTGCCTTGGAGGCAGCGTCGGCGCGCTGTGCGGCATGACCAGGGCCGGCGCGAACGGGGTCGGGCTTGGAGGATCGCATGGCTGTTCCTTGTTCTGTCATCGAGGTCCGTGGTCTCGCGCACATTCCGGCCGCCGCCGGGACGCGGGCGGATGCACCCGCCATCCCGCGTCGTGCCGTTCAGGGCTTCTTCAGGGTCCCCGAGCCCGACGACGGCGCCAAGGCCGTGTGGGTGCGCGTCACCGTAACGACGGCGGGCGCCTTCTTCGGCTGTTTCGGCTTTTTCGTCTGCCGGTTTCCGCGGATGTTCATGCCTTTGGCCATGGGGCTCTCCGGTTGAAGGGGTTCCGGCAGGCACGCGCCGGTCGAGGCTGCAGGAGGGAAGCCGCAGGGATTTTCGGGAAGAAGCGGGCTTCAAGAGGCGCCTCCAGTCCCGGCCCTGGTCCGAAAGGCGGCGCGGTGCAGGACCCGTGCCCTGGCTCGATATGGGAACGACAGATCCCGAACACAAGGGCCGCCGAGATCCGGCCCTTCAGGACGGCGCGCCATGCGACGCACAACGGCCCGCATCAGCGCTGCACGGTTGCTTGCAAAGGAGAGTTGCCATGAAACGGCGCACCTTCCACTGGAATGTTTCCTTCCAGGCCGCGTTCCGCCTGGGTGGCAACCTGTTCCCACCGGGGACGTACGAGATCTGGGCCGAGGTCGATGCCAGCCATCAACCGAAGGAAGTTTGCTGGCGGGAGATCCAGTTCTACATCACGATCGAGCACTGGAACCGGCGCGAGCGGCGTCCAATCGATCTCCGCGCCCTGGATGGTGCCCTGCGCCGGGATCGTGCCGCGGTCGCGAATGCAAATGTCGTCCCGTCGGACCTGTGAATACCGGCACCGCGCGGACGACCGCTCCGGACGCTCGTCGGGCATGAAGCGCCTCAGCGGGTCGCGAGCGGACCCCGAGACAGGAGGAGGACCATCATGGCCGACCGCATCGTCCGATCCACCGCGGTGTTCCTGCGGCCGTTCCGCCTGCCCGGCTTTGATGGTGAGCTTCCGGCCGGCCGCTATCAGCTGGATACCGAGATCCGGGCCCCGGCGGGCATGACGGATCCGGCGGCATGGCGGGCATCGGTTGTGGTCCATCTTCATCCCGCCGCGAACATGCCCAACCTCGCCCGGGCCCTGACCGTGCGGCTGGCGGACATCGACGCGGCGGTCGCGCGCGACGAAGCGTCGGGCCAGTCGCTCGACCGGTTCTTCCTGCAGGCGATGCTGGACGATCCCATGATCCGGATGGTCATGGAGGCTGACGGAGTGACCGAGGCCGACCTGCGCCGCCTCTACGAGCCGTGACCCATCCCGGGATGGGTCGAAGCCCCCGCTCGGGATACATGGCGCGAAGGACCCCTGTGGCTCCTGCTTCCGGCGCGGCGATATTCTGTTTTCCATCGAGGCTTGTCTTGACGGGCGATGTCTGTCATCAAGGTGGGGCAAAGCATCTTCTTTCGACCTTCTGTTTCCTTGCGGCTTCAGTTGCGACTCTGACGAAACTGAGCCAGGCCACCGCATCAAGCGGGTGGCGCACAAGACAAGGAAACATCACGATGGCCAACGGCACCGTGAAATGGTTCAACGCCACCAAAGGCTTCGGCTTCATCGCCCCGACGGGCGGCTCCAAGGACGTGTTCGTTCACGTCACCGCGCTTGAACGCGCCGGCATCCGGCAGCTCAACGACGGGCAGACCGTCACCTTCGACCTCGAGCGTGACCGCAACGGTCGCGAGTCGGCGACGAACCTCGTTCTCGCCTGATCGAACCATCTTCGGATCGACATGGACGGGCGGCCTATGGCCGCCCGTTTTGCTTGCAGAGTATCCATGGGGTATCGGTCGGCGGCAACCGCGAAGGGTCGGGCCGTGACGTTCCGCCAATGGCCCCCCGCAGACAGTCGGCCGCAAACGCCGCCCAGATCCCGCGCGCGAGCAGGGTGGCCGTTCACGCCAACCCGACGGCGCGCCCCAAGGCGTCGAGCAGACGCCACGGGTGGACCGGCTTGCCGACACTCTCGGCGCTCGCCAGAGCCTCGCCGCCGTCAAAGCCCGTGGAGGCGCAGGCCGAGCCGAGCGCGAAGGGCATCCCGGATTTCGAAGCCGCACGGCGACCGGCACCACCAGCTTGCCGCGCAGGTTCAGATCGAGCGTTGCCACATCGGGATGCGCGCTGGATCGGCTGGCCCACCGCGGCCTCGGGCAGGGGCAGGACCGAGGGGCCGAACTGGCCCGGCCCGGCGTCCTGCGCCAGCGCCGCGGCGCCCGTCAGCACAAGGCCGCAGGCCGCGGCGAGGGTCGGTCCGCCGCGACGGCCCACCTCACGACCCGAACAGGCGCACCACGGTGCCGCCGCCATGGACGTTGATCGTCTGCCCGCTGACCCAGGAGGCGGCGGGCGAGCAGAGCCAGAGCATGGCGTTGGCAATGTCCTGCGGCCGGCCGGGATGCCCGATCAGGTTGTCGGGATGCATCATCCGCTCCTGCATCTCGGGCGTGATCCCGGCGCTGGCATAGCCCTCGGTGATCACCGTCCCGATCAGGATCGAGTTCACGCGGACCCGCCGGGCCAGCATGTGCGCGAGCGAGACCATCATCTGGTTCAGCGCCGCCTTGGCCGTCGCGTAGGGCAGGATGTCACTGGCCGGCACCGCCGACGAGAACGAGCCCGAATTGGTGATCGAGGCGTTCTTCGCCTTCTCGAGCCAGGGCAGGCAGGCCATGCTCATGCGGTAGGCGCTGATCGTGTTCAGCTTGTAGGAGGCGAGGAATTCGTCCTCGGGGATCGCGGCCGGGTCCGGCTGCCGCCCGCCCCAGCCCACGTTGTTGACCAGCGTCGAGATGCCGCCGAAGGCCGCGACCGTCTCCTTCACCACCACATCGATGTCCGCGGCGTCCGTCACGTCGCAGGCCATGCCGCGGCAGTCGTTCCCGGTCTCGCGGGCGATTTTGGCGGCCGTTTCGTGGGCCATGTCGCCGTTCCGGTCGGCGATCATGACCCGGGCGCCCGCGCCCGACAGCGTCCGGGCGATCCCGGCGCCGATGTTCTGCGCGCCGCCGGTGATGATGACCGTGTGGCCGTCCATGCGGAATTCGGCAAAGGCGTCGAAGCTCATGGCGTGTCCTCGGCGATGGATGGGAAGGGTAAGGGCCGGGTCAGTCGAGTTCCTGCACGCCGCCGCCCGAGACGGTCAGGATCTGCCCGCTCACCCAGGCCGCCGCGGGCGAGCAGAGGTAGAGAGCGGCCGCGGCGATGTCGGCGGGCACGCCCAGCCGCTTGAGGGGCGTGTGCTTCAGCATCGCCGCCTCGACCTCGGGCGTGAGCACGGTGGCCAGCGCGTCGGTGCGGATCGCGCCCGGTGCGATGGCGTTGACGCGGATGTTCTTCGGCCCGAGATCGAAGGCGATGTTGCGGGTCAGGTGGCTGATCGCCGCCTTCGATGACCCGTAGGAGGCCATGCGCTGGTTCCTGTTCTCTCCCGACATGGACGAGATGTTCAGCACCGCACCGCCGCCCGCGGCCTCCATGTGCGGCACGGCCAGCTGTGTCAGCCGGAACGGGGCGAAGACGTTGAGCTCGTAGGCCCAGCGGAACTCCTCCATCGGCATGTCGAAGGGTTTCGGCCCGCCGCCCCCGGCGTTGTTGACAAGGATCGTGAGCCCGCCGAACCGATCGACCGCCGCCTGGACCGCGGCCTCCAGATCCTCTTCGCGCGTGACGTTGCAGGCGATCCCGACCGCCTGGCCGCCGGCGTCGCTGATCGCCGTGGCGACCGATCCGGCCGTGTCCTGCCTGAGATCGCTGACCACGACCGAGGCGCCCGCGCCGGCGAACATCTCGGCGATGCCGCGGCCGATGCCGGCTCCGGCGCCCGTCACCAGCGCAATCTGCCCATCCAGCCTGAAAAGACCTGGGTCGAACATACCGACGTTCCCCCGAACATGACGATGGTTGGCGCGTCAAGAGGTAGCACGGCTTCGGGCAACCGCTGAGGGGGCACCTGCCCAAAATGGGCACCCCTGCGGCCTTGAGACGCCTCAGCCGCCGGGGCGATCGCACAGGGCCTCGAGATCGGCGACGAGTCGGGCGACGCGGCGGCGTGACCTCAGATCCACCTCGGCGAGGTCGCGGCGCACCCGCGTGTCCGTCCCGCTTTCGTCCGCGAGGATGAACCATCCCCCGTCCGCCGCCTGCGCGATCCAGCCCCGCTCCTCCATCCGCGCCAGCTTGCGCCGGACCGACTCGCGCGGGATCCCGGTCACATCGGCCAGCCGGGAGGCCGAGACCGACATCCGCTCGGCCGGAACCGCGCGCGGGTCGCCTCCGGCCTCGCGGATCGCCCGCAGCCGGCGCTGGCCGATCACCGCCAGCAGGAGCATCTTCTGCAGATCGCCCTCGAAGCTGCGCGCGAGATCGGTGAGATGGTCCACCACGAACTCCACGAAGGCATATTGGTAAATCGGATAATGTTCGGCGAACCGCTCGAGCAGAACCTCGGTCCGCCCGTCCCGATCGACCTCCGCTGCCCGTGTCCTGGCCATCGCTGACCCCCCCCTCGAACCGCGCATCCCGGCAAACCGGTCCGGCCTGCGCAATGGAAGGGCACGGATGGCCTGCGTGACAACGGTTCTTTGGAGGTATCGCCTTTCGGCCCCTCCGGGCGCGGCGACCCTTGCCAGAGGGGGGCTTTCTCGTCCACATGCAGGTCGCAGCCCGCCGGATCGGGCAAAGGGGGTCCGTCATGCGTTACATGTTCCGTCCCGTGCTGGCAGCCATTCTGCTCGTGGCCGGTTGCGCTGGCGACGCAGGCGGCATGGGCAGCCGGGTCACCGTCGAACGCGCGGGAGGCGAGCTTCTGAAGCTCCGCGCCGGGCCGGGGCTGGGCTATCGTGTTCTCCTCGGCCTGCCGGATGGCACGGCCCTCGTGCGCCACGGGTGCGTGACCGAGGTGGGCCAACGCTGGTGCCGGGTCTCGCTGGTCGAGGCGCCGCGCCTGACCGGCTATGTCGCGGCCGACTATCTGTCCCGGCGCTGACCCTTGGGCGCCTGCGGCCCGACAGGCAGCCGATGCCGCACGGTGGCACCCGGTCCGCACGTCCGACTGAAACGCCATTGGTTCACCGCCGGCACACGATTATGCACGGCCGGGTTTCCCGAATGACTGGGGCGCCCGCGGTCATCGGGACCCGCCCCCTGCGGGAGCCCTCCGCATGAAGGCGCTGGCCGCCCCGACCGGCGAGCCGCTGGGCATTGTGCTGCGCATCGGCTCGACGCTCGCCTTTGCGGCGATGGGCGCCTGCATCAAGGCCCTGGGCGACGGCGTGCCGCTGGGGCAGGTGGTGTTCTTCCGGTCGGCCGTGGCGCTGGTGCCGCTGGCCCTCTTCCTGTGGTGGTGCGGCGGCATCCGCGAGGGGATCGCGACGCGCCGCCCGCTGGGCCACATCGGCCGCTGCCTGATGGGCGCCGCGGCCATGTTCACCTCCTTCGCAACGATCCGGCTGCTGCCCCTCGCCGAGGCGACGATGCTCTCCTATCTCGCGCCCGTCATGCTGGCGCTGCTGGGCTGGGCCCTGCTGGATGAGCGGCTTGGGCCGCGGCGGCTGGGCGGCGTGGCGCTTGGCCTCGGCGGAGGGGTGGCCTTCTGCCTGCCGGCCTTCTCCGGCAGCCTGCCCGCGGGGGCGGGGGTGGGCGTGACGCTGGGGCTTGTGACCGCCGTCCTGACGGCCGGCGCGCTGATCCAGGTGCGGCGTCTGACGCTGGCCGGAGAGCGCGCAGGCGCCATCGCCTTCTGGTTTGCCGTGGTCTCGGCGTTCGCGGGCCTCGCCACGCTGCCGATGGGCTGGACCTGGCCCGGAGCTGCGCAGGCGATGCTGCTGGTCGGTGCGGGCGTCTCGGGCGGCGTCGCGCACATCCTGATGACGCTGTCCTTCCGCCACGCCGAGGCCGCGGCCCTTGCGCCGTTCGAATATCTCTCGATCCTCTGGGCCGCGGCGGCGGGTGTGCTGTTCTTTGCCGAAGTCCCCGGCGCGACCTTCCTTCTGGCCGGGCCGCTGATTCTGGCCGGCGCGGTCATCGCCTCGTCGCGGGGGCGGTCGTGACGCTGGCGCCCGAAGTGTCAGGACGGATCCCGGAGACCGGCGTCGGCTTTCGCCCTAGCAAGCGGGTGGGGAAGGGGGCGCTGCTTGTGGCGCCCGATCCGTGGCCGTTCTGGGGCTGCCGGCGCTTTGTGCCCGGTCCCGCGCGGGCCGCGGCCGCCTCCGCCTAGCGGCCAGCGGTCGCCAGCGCCAGCCCGTCCACCACGGCGGTGAAGGCCTCGGCGCTCTCGATCCGGGCCGCGGGGCAGAGCGCGCGCGCCTCCTCGGCCACCAGACGCATCAGGCTCGACCCGCCGACGAGGATCACCACCGCCACGTCCGACGGCGCGACCCCGGCCTTCCGGCAGGTCTCGGCCGCCGCGTCGCGGATCAGGTCCCGATGCCGGGCGAGGGCCGCGTCCAGCGAGGCGCCGGTGATCTCGGCATAGAGCCCGCGCTCGATCCGGCCCATGCGGATCATCGCGCCGGGGCGGCCGGCGTTGGCGTCGATCTTGCCGCGCTCGACGGCAAAGGCGAGATCATGGCCCAACTCATGCTCCAGCACCTCGGCCAGACGGCCGAGCTTGCCCGGCTCAACCGCGCGCTTCGCGAGCCCGGCCACGGCCTGACGGGTCTCGCGCGTGTAGAGGAAGGGGATCTTCTCCCATGTGGCGAGATCGAGATAGAGGTCGTTCGGCATCGGCAGGCGGCCGGGTCCGAACTCGCGGCGCAGTTCTCCGCCGCTGCCCAGAAGCGGCATGGCATGGGAAAGTGAGATCGCGCGGTCGAAGTCAGTGCCGCCCAGCCGGATCCCGTGGCTGGCGAGGATCCGGCAGCGCCCCTCCTCGCCTTGAAACAGCGTGAAATCCGAGGTGCCGCCCCCGATGTCGAGGATCAGGCCGGTCTCGCCCTCGCGGCCGAGGCCGTGGCTGGCCAGCGCCGCCGCCTCGGGCTCGAAGAGGAAGGCCACCTCCTCAAAGCCCGCGGCCCGGTAGCAGGCGCGCAGATCGGCCTCGGCGCGGGCATCGCGGTCGGGGTCTGGGTGGAAATGCACCGGCCGGCCCGACAGGACGCGCGGCAGGGGACGGCCGACCTCGGCCTCGGCGCGCCGCTTCACCTCGGCCAGGAACTCGGTCACCACATCGGCCAGCCTGCGCCGCCGGCGGCCGATCAGGCGCGGTTCCTGCAGGAGGGGCGCGCCGAGCACGCTTTTCAGCGCGCGCATGTAGCGGCCCTCGTCGCCTGCGACCAGCGCCGCACCGGCGGCCGCCCCGATCCGCATCGGCCCGCCATCGGCGGGGAAGAAGACGGCCGTGGGCAGCGTCTCGCCCTCGCCCGCGAGGCAGATCCGCCGGGGCCGACCCTCCTCCAGCACCGCCGCGGCCGAGTTGGAGGTGCCGAAGTCGAGGGCGAGCGTGTCGTTCATGGCGGTCTTCCTCTGCGGCAGGGCGCGCGGGTTACCCGGCCGCGGCGCGCTCGGCAAGCCCGGAAAACGGCGACGGGGCCGGGGGGGGGGCGTCTTTCTCATGCCGGCAAGTTCGCCACGATCGGCCAGGAAATTCTCATGCCGGCTTGCAACCGGAGCCGTCCGGGGGTCCAGATGGCCGGGCCCCGGCGGAGCCTCTGCCGGCGGCAGGGGCGATCCGAAGGCGGAAGGGACGGATTTCAGATGATCTCGGCAAGGATGGCGGACGAACGACCGGCGGCCCGCAGGGGGGTGCGCGCCGCGCTCTGGGCGGCGGTCTGCTGCAGCCTGGCCGCATGCGGCGGTGGGGGCGGCGGCGGCGGCCAGCCCGAGCCGAACTTCCCCGGCCGCGAGGTGGTGACCGAAGGAATCCAGAATTACGTCACGGACCACAACGGCTACAGCCGGGTCCGCATCGACAACGCCACGAGACAGGCCGACCGCGACGCGCTTGGCCAGTTCGACGACGCCGATCCCGCCTCGCCCGCGGGCTACCGCAGCCTGATCGAGGAGGCGGAGAACGGCTTTCCCGACTCGGTCTTCGTCGAGGTCATCGCCCGGATGGACGGGAGCGGCAAGGACGGCGGCAAGGTCGTGAAGGTCCTGCGCCTGACCGCGGACCAGGCGCCCTTCGACAATGTGGACAAGGCCGGCAATCCGGTCGGCAGCGGCAAGTATTACTTCCGCGGCACGGGCAGCTTCCGGGTCTATGCGAGCGTGGACGGCGGCGGGGTCCTGACCGGGAAGGGCGATCTCGAGAACCTGACCATCGACTTCGACAAGGGCACGGCCGCGATCAACCTGCGGACGGGCGTCAACGACACGTCGCAGATCGAGACCCAGATCCTCGCCGACGATCTGGCCTTCAACATCGTGACCGGCACCTTCGGCGGCGCCATCACCCAGACCGCGCGGGTCGGAGGCGAGACGCTGACGGCCCGCGGCCACCTGCGCGGCAGCATCAGCGGCACCGAAGACAGCCTCAAGCGGCTGAACGAAAGGATGACGACCTCGGGGGTCTTCAGCGCCGATGGCGAGCGACTGAAATCCGACGGGATCTTCTGGGGCAGCCAGCTCAACTACCGCTGATGGTCCGGGGAAAGTGCCGGGCCGCGCCCTGGGGGTGGCTGGGGGCGTGGATCCTTGTCCTGATGCTCGGGGTGGCCGAGGCGCGCGCCCAGAGCTACGAGCTGGGCCGCAGCGGCGATCTGGTCGTGTCCGAGCGGCTGCGGATCCTGGCCCACGGCCGGGCGCTGGCCGACGGGGCGAGCCCCATGGCGCGCATCCGATCGCTCAAGGCGGACATGACCGCGCAGGGCTTCTACCACGAAGGCCCCGGCCTCGCCTGGGTGCTGGCCGAGGCTTCGCTGCGTCCGACGCTCGGCTGGTCGCCCAACCTGAACGGGGGCGTGAGCCGCCGCCGGATCGAGTTCGGCGGCGGCTGGCTTGAGATCGACCCGGCCTATGTCGCGCGCGCGGGCGCCACGGCCGGCCTCCGGTTCGAAAGCGAGGCGCGCCTTGCCTGGGGGACGGGCCGGTTCCTGCAGGCGGAACTGGACGGCGCCATCTCGCGCGCGCGCGAAAGCGGCTATGAGCGGCGCGACCGGCGGTTCCTGCTCTGCAGCGGCAATCACGTCACGGGCTGGACCTTCCTCGACCTGTGCCTGCGGCAGACCGAGAGCGACCGCAGCCTGAGCCAGTCCGAACAGCGCGACGGGTCCGTGGCCGTCTCGCGGCTGTTCGCGGCCCCCGGCAGCTATCACGAGATCCGCATGGAACTGGGCGAGCGTCGCAGGCCGGGCATGGGCCAGCCGCGTGTCGGCCTCGAATGGCATTCGGTCTGGTCCGGCGCCGCCACCCGCTTCGGCCTGGATCTGGGACGTCCGGTCAGGGACCAGACGGTCGAGCGGCTGGAGGCCTTTGCCGAACTGCGCTGGCGCATGGGCGGGGCCGTCACCGGCCTGTCGCTCTGGGGCTCGCACGCCTCGGGCGGGCAGGTCTTCGGGATCGGGCAGAGGGATCGGACCCTCGGGCTCGCCCTGTTCCGGCAGATCACGCCCCGGCTCGACCTGTCGGTGCAATATGTGCAGACCGACTCGACCGTGGATCTCTTCGACAGCCGCCAGGTGGGCCTCGACCTGTCATGGCGCCTGCGCCTGCGGTAAGCCCTCTGCCTGCCGCACGGAGAACGCCCCCGCATACCCGACCCCGCGGGAGAAGGCCGCAGCCTTCATCACACAACATAATTCGCATTAGCCGACCGGCTTGCCTCACGCGGTCATGACCAGGCGACGACGCGCTTCCGCCGCCACCTCCCTTGTCAGCGCCTCGAGAAGGCGCGCGCCCAGTCGGGCGTGCTGCCAGTGCAGGGGAACGTCCAGAGGGCGCCCGGGCACGAGTTCGGCCAGGCGGCCCGCCGCGAGATGCCCCGCCGCCAGCGGCAGCGGGTTCAGCGCCCAGCCGAGCCCCGCGAGGCTTGCATCGAGAAATCCCTGCGTCGAAGGCACCCAATGAGTCGGCGCCTTCAGCTCGTGCCCGATCGTCTGGCGCACCCAGCGCGCCTGCAACCCGTCCTTGCGGTCGAACCGCAGGACGGGCGCCCGCGCGAGGGCCGTGGGGTTGACCCCCTCGGGAAAGTGCCGGGCCAGGAATGCGGGGCTCGCACTGGCGACGTAGCGGAGGGCGCCGAGCGCGCGTGTCCGGCAGCCGGTCACGGGTGTCGGATCGGCGGTGACGGCCGCGAGAACCTCGCCCGTGCGCAGGCGCGCCGCGGTATGCTCCTCGTCCTCCAGCACGAGGTCGAGGAGTGCCCCCGTGGCCGCCGAGAAGCGCGCCGCGGCGGGCAGGAACCAGCTGCCGAGCGAATCCGCGTTCACCGCCACCCGGAGCGTCGCCGGCCCCTCCTCCGGTCCCGCCAGCGCGGGCAGGTCGGCCAGCTCACTCTCCAGCAGACGCACGCGCTCGACATGGGCGCAGAGCCGCGCTCCGGCCTCGGTCGGCACCGGCGGCTGGCTGCGCACGACCAGCGTCGCGCCCACCCGCTCTTCCAGCGCGCGGATGCGCTGCGACACGGCCGAGGGCGTCACGCCCAGCACGGCCGCGGCCCGGTCAAAGCCACCCTCGCGCACCACGGCGGCAAGGGCGGCCAACAGCGGATAGTCCAGCATCCTTAGCTCCGCTTCATCAGCATTAGCATCCTGAACTGGACTACACCCGCCACCCGCGGCAGGAAAGCCGTCATGCCAGACCTCGCCCCCTTCCTCACCGGCTTCGGCCTGTCCCTCGGCCTGATCGTCGCCATCGGCGCGCAGAACGCCTTTGTCCTGAGGCAAGGGCTTCGGCGCGAACATGTGGGAGCGGTCGTGGCCTTCTGCGCGCTGGCCGATCTGGCGCTGATCGCGGCAGGCGTGGCGGGTCTCGGAGCGGTTCTGGGGCGCGCGCCCGCGCTGGTGACGGGTCTGTCGCTGGGTGGCGCGGCCTTCCTCGGCTGGTACGGGCTGTCGGCCCTGCGCCGGGCGTGGCACCCCGCTCGGCTGGTCGCCGAGAACGGGGGGGAGGCGCTGACGCGGGCGGGGGCGCTGGCCCGCGTGGCCGCCTTCACCCTGCTCAACCCGCACGTCTACCTCGACACCGTGCTTCTGGTGGGATCGGTCGGGGCGGCGCAGCCCGTGGGCGCGCATGGGCCCTTCGTGGCCGGCGCGGGCATGGCCAGCCTGGTCTGGTTCGCCGCCCTCGGCTTCGGTGCCCGCCTGCTCGCGCCGCTGTTCGCCCGGCCGCTCGCCTGGCGCGTTCTTGACCTGCTGGTGGGCGCTGTCATGATCCTGCTTGCCGCTGGCCTTCTGAACCACGTCCTGACCGCCGCCGCCTGACCCGTCCGGTCGCGTCCAGTAGCTTGCCGGATAGCGCAGCCCGTGAGCCATGCATGCGCCTCAGCTCTTTCTGCTGCTTTTCCGATAGTTTGGGCAGCTTGCCCCGCGCCCTCGCGATCGCCATTCCTTCTCGCGTCCGCGCGCGGATGAGGCCAATGCGCGAAGGCCATCCAGCTCGCGCTGGGGATATTCCTTCTCGCGTCCGAACGCGGATGAGGCCGGCCTCGAACTCCGCGAAGGTGGCGAGGATGTTGAAGAACATCTTGCCCATCGGGTCCGTGGGATCGTGAACCCACCGCCCCCAGCGCAAGCCTCACGCCCTTGGCGGCGAGCTGGTCGGCGATGGCGCGGGCATCCGGAACCGACCGCGCCGGCGATCGAGCTTGGAGACCACGAGCGTGTCACCCTCCCGGACGGCGGCGAGCGCCTGATCGAGACCCGGCCGGGCGCGACTCGTCCCGGTCAGGCCGTGGTCGGTGCAGATGCGAACTCCCGCGACGCCCAAGGACGCCAAGGCCTGCTTCTGCGTCCGCAGAGGGTTCCTCTTGCGGACAAGTTCTTGTTAGCACAGGGCGAGTTCGTATCGGATGTGACGCCGCACGAACGAGATGTGCCTGGTCCTGGTCTCAAGCCTCGCCGACCGTGATCGGGCTGCTCTGTGCCAACGCGCTGGTCGCGGCCACGGTTCGGATATCAATTGGGGCAGCCTTGGAACCGCATCTGGGGCCACACATCCTTAAGATGGCATCAAGACCCGAATTCCCGGATCAGATTTCTGACAGAGCTACGCTAGAGACCACTGCATGCCGGATCAGAGCGACGCCAACTTGATGTGACCAAACTTCGTTCTCAGGACCAGCTGTATCAGTATCGAGGCCTGAATCCTGATGTGGACCGCACGGCCGGCTGCTCCTGATGCCGCTGACGTTATGCAACTTCGCGCGCCGATCATGGCCGGGCGGCGGAAAAGCACCGCCAGCGGCCGGCTTCAGCCCTTGTTGACGATCTTCCCGGATACCTGATCCGGAAGTGGGAGATGTTGTTCGGAAGAGCGACTGCGATTTTCCACGTCCCTTCAATCCCGCCCATCCGACGCACGGGCCGACTCTGCCCGTCGGCCGGCGCCCATAGCCAGCATCATCGCACGTGCCTTCGCAGGAGTTGCCATTCCCGATGTCCATCAAGATCAAGCTCGCCCTCGCCTTTCTGTTCGTCTTCACGCTCTTCCTGATCGCAACCGGCCTGTCGCTCCAGCGCCTGCAGGCGATGAATGCCCGCATCGAGACTCTGGCGCAGGTCGAGTTCCCCGCTGCGGTTCTTGTCGAGCGGATGGTGGCCGAGCAGCAGCGGGAATCCGCAGCACTCCGGGATCACATGGTGGCGACCGAGGATGCAGAGCTCGAGAAGTTCGAAAAGGCGGTCTTTGCCGCCCGAAATGAGCGGGACTCCCTCCTCGCGGAGCTTCAGGCGCTGGTATCCAGTGAGGCCGAGCGGGCGAAGCTTGTCCGGATCGGCGAACTGAACATCGAGGGGAACAGGCGCAACGACGCCGCGCTGGAGCGGTCGAAGCTGTTCGACCTCGGCGGGGCCGCACATGTCCTGCACGACCCGTCCGCAAGCGGCAGCCGTGCCGAAAGGTCGCGCCTCCTGAGCGAGTTGCGAGAGCATCAGGCGGCCGACGTTGCCGCGGCTGTCAACGCGTCTCAACAGACCTACAGCACGGCGCTGCGCGACCTGCTGATCGCGGTGGGGACGGCCATCGTGACCGGGGCGATCGCGGCCTTCCTGATCACCCGCTCGATCGTGCGTGGCCTCCGCGAGGCGCTGGCTCTGAGCGAACGGGTAGCCAACGGCGACCTGATCGCCACTTCGAACCTACGCGGCCGCGACGAGATCGGCCGGCTGCTGACCGCGAACAACCGCATGATCCTGAAACTGCGCGAGGTGGTCGGAACCGTCGGCGCATCGGTGCAGCAGGTGACCGCCAACAGTTCTGCGATGGCAGCGACGTCGGAAGAACTGTCGCAGGGCGCGCAGGAACAGGCCTCGGCCACCGAGCAGGCCTCGGCCTCTGTCGAGCAGATGGCGGCCAACATCAAGCAGACAGCGGACAATGCCGGTGCGACCGAGATCATGGCCCGGAAATCGGCTGAACGGGCGCGCGCCTCGGGGACGGCGGTGGCCGAAGCGGTCTCCGCCATGCAGGCGATCGCAGAGCGGATCAACGTCGTCCAGGACATCGCACGTCAGACCGACCTTCTGGCGCTGAACGCCGCGGTCGAGGCCGCACGCGCCGGCGAGCATGGGCGCGGCTTCGCGGTCGTGGCCTCCGAGGTCCGAAAGCTGGCCGAGCGCAGTCAGACCGCCGCGAGTGAAATCTCGGCTCTCTCGACGCGCACGGTCCAGACCGCGACCGCTGCCGGCCAGATGCTCGGCGAACTCGTGCCCGACATCGAGAGCACCTCCAACCTCGTGAGCGGCATCTCGGTGGCCTCGCGCGAACTGGCGCTGGGAGCGCAGCAGGTGGCCACGGCCATCCAGCAGCTTGATACGGTCACGCAGCAGACGACGTCGGCATCAATTGAACTGGCGTCCGGGGCGGAGGTCCTCTCCGGACAGTCCGAAGAACTGCAGCGAACGATGACCCATTTCCGTCTGGAGGCGACAACCGCCACCTCCAAGGCACCGGCAGCAGGGTCGGCCGTGCATGTCGAGGGTCCGGCTCGATCCCCTCGCCGGGCCACCCCGAACCTCAAGGCAACACCCAAAGCGAAAGCACCCGGAGGCTTCGCCTTGGACATGGAAAAAGGTGCCTCCGACGACATGCTCGACAAGGATTTCCGCCGCCATGACGCCGCATGACCGCAATCGTGGCGCCGCCACGCTCCTCCGCGCCCGGCTGCCGATCCCGCTTCTGGCCGGGCTACTCCTGGTCCTGGCCGCACCGGAGGCTGTGCTCGCCGCGGGGGACATAACCGAATTCCGCCTCGGTCTCGCTGGGGGTGAGTCCCCCGAGGCTGCCGTCGTTGCAAACGAGTGTTACCGGGCGAAGCTCGAGGAGGCGCTCGGGGTTCCGGTACGGCTCGTGACCAGCCCCACCTATGATGGCGTCATCGACGGGTTCCTCAAGGGCGCGGTCGACATGGCCTGGCTCGGGGCCTCGTCCTTCGCCAAGATCCATCTGTCCAACCCCGATGCGGTGGACGTCACCCTGACCAAGCAGAACAAGTCCGGGCTGACCGGGTATTTCTCCTATGCCTTTGCACGCAAGGACTCGGGCATCCGATCGATGGAGGATGCCCGCGGCAGGACCTTCGCCTTCGGGGAGCCGGATTCGACCTCGGGCTACCTGATCCCCGCGGCAGAACTTTCGGCGAAGTATGGGGATCTCTCGCGTTTCTTTGCCGCCACCCCCTTTTCGGGCGGGCATGAGAAGACGATCGTAGGCGTAGCTCAGGGTCAATACGACGCCGGGGTGAGTTCCGGCGATGGTGTGGGTTCCTGGGACGAGGGGTTCAGTTCGGGGCCGTTGCGCAAGGCCGTGAGCGCCGGGCTGGTCCGGATGTCGGATCTCGTGATGCTCTGGCAGTCGCGCATGATCCCCGAGGGACCGCTGGTAATCAGCCGCAACGTTCCGCAGCCCGTCCGTGACACCGTGGTTCCCCTGACGGCACGGCTCCATGAGACGGATGCCGCCTGCGCACGGCTGGTGGCCGGCGGTGAGGCGAAGGACTTCGTGCCGACGACCATCCGCGCCTACAGCGGGATCATAGAGGCCCGAAAGCTGCAGGAGGCGAGTCCCTGAGCGCCGGTGCAAGGCCATCTGCGGGAGTGTGCGGTCCTGGCATCCTCCGGCGCAGCCTGACCGCTGATCTCCCGCGGGGATATCCTGATCGCGGCAGTCAAGATCTGATCTTGCTGCGTGAAATGCGGTGGGCCGGGCTCAGAGGCTCTTCCCCGGGCTGAACCCGATGGGCGCGAGCATGTCATGGTTGTGCAGGAGATCGGCGCAAGACCGACCTGCCGGCGCTTAAGGCCGCTTGGCGATCTCCGTCGCCAAGGCGTCCGATGCACCGCCAGACCTGCGGTCAGGACCACCGCCGTCGCACATGTCCGAAGGCGGGCCACCACCCCCGGAAACCTGGACCGGACCACGAACAATACACTCCGACTCGTAATGTCGGAACGCCACGCACTGACCTGCCGCGGGTCAAGCCGCCGCCCATGACGCTGCCGCGCAATCCCGTTTCCTGCGGCACGTTCGATGCCGGGGCTGACGTTCAGGGCATTCCAATTCGCTGCGTCCTTCATCATGGGCCGTGACCGTTTGCAGAAATCGTCACGGGCCAGCGCCCGACCCGGCCGAGGCAATCGCCCGTTCCAGCCGGGCGCCGATGCCGTCCTTGCCGCCCCAGGCGTTGATGATCCGCGTCAGCACGCCCCTTTCGGCCGGCGAGCCGAGGAAATCGACCGTGGCGCCGGTCGTCCCGATCCGGTCATAGACCTCGAACAGCACCTCCTCCGAGACATCGCCGAAGCCCGGATGATCCTGCAGCACCGCCGCCACGCGGCTCCGCGATCCCAGCTTGACCACGGCGGCCGCGATCGCGGCGCCGATGTGCGGCGGGAAGCTGGTCGGCGTCTCGCGCGAGGACCGCGGGGCCGTCAGGGCCTGATCCTGCGGCCGCTCGGCCTGCAGCGCCGCCGCGGTCGGATCGACCAGCGCCTGCGTGAAGTCGTTCAACTCGCCCTCCTCGGCCTGCGAGGCGGTCCGGTAGGTCGAGGCGATGGTGACATGCCGCGTGAGGTTGGGGATGCGGTCGAGGTTGGTGTCCAGCGCCGCGGCCGTCGCGTCGACCACGGCGTCGATCTTCTTCAGCCCTCCGGTCGCCCGGCTCAGTTCGGGCCTGGCCTTCACCTCGACCGTGTAGTCGATCCAGAGCTTGCGGTTGTTCACCCAGTCCTTGGCGTAGGATTCCACCGCGCTTTCGTGCTGGGCATTGGCCGAGGCGGTGATCGGAAAGAGGTTCATCGGATGCCCGAGCCCGCCGATGTGATCGTTGAGAAGGTGGCCGCGGACATAGCGTTGCGCGGTGTCGGAATAGATCCGCGGGTCCGTCGGCAGCTGCGCCATCAGCGCGTCCTGGCCCGTGGGCCCCGAGCCCTGCTGGTGGTCGGGCCCCAGCGGCCGGGCCCGCATCGTCAGCCCGACCTGCGCGCCGCCCAGCTGGCTGTGCTCGTGGACGATCTTCGTGACATGCCCCGAGGCCAGCGCGCCCGGCAGCCCGGTCCCGCTCAGGGGTTCGGCCACCCGGCGCTTGAACTCCGGGTTGATCCGCCCGACCACGGCAAAGCCGCGCTGGAAGTCGCCCTCGTAGCCCAGCGAGACCAGACCGAACCGCTGCTTGATCCGCGGAAAGTAGTTGTCGAGCGCGTCGCTGTCGGTCGCCTGCGCGCTGGCCAGCTCGACCATGCGGCTGGCGGCCGCGACATCCTCGGCCTCCTGCGAGAGGGTGCGCGGCATCGGGGCCGGCGGTTCGTCGAGCATCTTCAGCGTGATCGGATGCGGATAGCGCGGCTGGTCGGACCCGGGCAGCGAGCCTTCGGGAACCGCGGCCGGGATGTTGCTGTCGGGCGCGGCCGCCCGGTCCACGGCGTCGCTGCGCGCGGGCAGGTTCGCCTCGTTCGGGCTGGCGCCCGGTTGCGTCTGCTGCGCCGTGGCGGGGGCCGCGGGCCCCGCGGCGGGCGTGGCGGCCGGCGGCCCCCCCGCGGCCTTCGGCGGCCGTGGCGGGGCGGGCGGCGGGGTGGCGGGCTCGGCCTGCTGCGCCACCTGTTCGGGCGGCACCGCGGCGGCGCGCTGCGCCTGCAGCTGGCCCTTCCATTCGGCCTTGTTCTGCAACGCCTCCCGCGCGCCCGAGGGGGCGGGCCCGTCCTTGGGCATCGCATCCTGCACAAGGCGCGCCGTGTCGATCTCGGACGAGGTCATCTCGATGGTCGGAGGCTCGGGGCGGCCGAACTTGTAGGACATGCGCGCCTGAAGCCCCAGATCGGGGCCGACGGGCATCACCACCTCGGCCAGCTTCCACTGCTTGTCCCAGACCGTGACCCAGAGCGCCTCGATCTCGGCCCAGGCGTTCAGCCCGAGCTTGAGGCGGGCTCCCGCGGCGAGCGTCGCCACCCCCTCGATGCCCCAGTCGCCATCGGCGTAGGTCAGCGCCGGCTCGACCGAGATCGCGCCGTAAAGGCCCGCCGTCCCCACCGCCTCGATCCCGCCGGTCAGCTCGCCCAGCACCACGTCGAGCCCGAGCCCCGCGCCGATCGCCACATAGCCCTCGACGAAGGCCGGCACGAACAGCTCGCCCGAGATCGTGAAGGAGGGGTCGGCCTCGGCCGAGCCGATCGTGTAGGAGCCTTCGACGCGGATGTTGCGGAAGACGCCCGGCCCCACGCCCGCGCGCACGCCCGCCCGGATGCGGATCACCGCGACGAGGATCGCCCAGAGCGGGATGTTCTGCGCATAGCGGAACAGCTCGCGGTCCATCCGCTTTTCGGGGAACAGCTCCAGCGGCTCGGTCACCTCGATCACGCCCGAGATGTCCACCGCCCCTTCGGGCAGGATGCGCGCGGTCAGCGTGCCCTGCAGGCGCGGCGCAAGCTGGGCCGTCACCCGCCCCTCGCCGCCCAGTTCCAGCGCGCCCGCCTCGGTCTGCGCCACGGTGACGGTGACGGTGCCCGACAGCTTGCCGTTGTCGGCCGCGAAGTTCAGCGTGGTCTCGCCCGACCAGCGGTTCTGCGCGTAGCGCACCGTCACCGAGCCGTCGAGACCGGGCAGAAGCTGCGTGTTCACCGGCACCTGAACCTCGCCCGAGATCTCGCCGTTGGCGTAGCCCACGCGGGCGGTCACGGTGGTCAGGCCCGGAATGGTCAGGGTCACGTCGCCGCCGAAGCTGAAGGCGCCGGTCTCGGAATAGGCGGCCGAGAAGCTGCCCGTGCCGGCGGGGCCCAGATCGACGGTGGCCGAGCCATCGACGCCCACGCGGCCCGTCTCGGCCAGCCGCACCGTCAGCGAGGGGCGGCGCACCGGCAGTCCGGCCGGGAAGGCATCGGCCCCCAGCCGCAACAGGCCCGAGACGCGGCCGTTGCGGATCGTGACCCGGCCCGAGGCCTCGTTCAGCCCCGCCACCTCAAGCGCGAAGCGCCCGGTTCCGGCAAAGCCCGAGGCGGCGATCGTGGCCTCCTCCAGCGTCACCGAGCCGAGGCCCGCGTAGGTGGCCGCAAAGCCCTCGATCCCGCCCGAGGGCCGCCCGTTCAGGTAGCCGAGCGTCAGCGTGCCCCCCGTCAGCGACAGACCCGGCAGACTGGTGCGCATGTCGCCCACGCCGATCCGCGCGTTCGCGGTCAGGTTGCCGGCCTCGTCGGCCGCCAGATCGCCGCTGACCTCGTTGACGAAGGGCGGCGTGACGCGGAAGGTGCCCTCGGCGGTGAAGGCGCCGGCCTCGGTGAAGGCAAAGCGGACGTTGCCGTTGCCCAGATCCTGATAGGTGATCTCGGCCGACCCGTCGCCCGAAAGGCGCCCGTCGCGCAACCGGATGCTGCCCGATCCGGTGGCCCGCGCGCCGCGCCCCAGACCCGAGGGCAGGAGCGACAGGTCCCGAAAGGTCAGCTCGCCCGACAGCGCGCCGGTCTCGCCCATCGCGATCGTCAGGCGCGGATTGCCGAGCGCGGGCAGCGCAAGCCGCTTGGTCGCCGAACCCGAGATGCGGGCCCGGCCCTCGCGATCCACGATCACCTCGAAGGCGGCATCGTCCAGATAGGGGATCGACAGCCCGCCCCGCAGGCGCAGCTGCCGGTTGCGCCACTGCACCGTGTCGATGCGCAGGCCGGGGACGGGCTGCGGCAGGTCGCGCAGCGGCACCGGCTCGCCGGTCAGGAAGGCGGCGCCGAGCTGCCAGCCCGAGGGCCCCAGCCGGGCCACGAAGCCCGCGCTTTCGGGCAGCAGCCCGAAGACCGCGGCGGGCGTGCCGGCCGTGGCATCGGGCCCGCGGTCGGGCGTCCGATCCGGCGTGCGCTGCGCCGGCGCCCGGTCGCGTGCGGGCGGAGCGCCTTCGGGCGACGGCGGGGGGCGTCCGCTGGAGGCGCGCTGCACCATGCCCCTACTCCGGCGGTGCGGGGGGTGGCGGGGCGGGCGGCGGCGCCGCACCGGGCAGGGCCAGCGCCCCCAGACGCGCCCCCAGCGCGCGGCCAAGCGCCGAGGCCGGGGCCGCGCGCACGAGGCTGGCCAGAACCGGCCGCAGCCTCCGGCGCAGATCCGCCTCGGCCCGCAGGTAAAGCGCCACCAGCGCATCGGCGGCCAGCGCCGTATCGGAGGCCGGCGCCGCCTCGAAGGCCCCGACCAAGGGCGCGAGGACAGCATCCTCAGGGCCCTGCAACAGCCCGGCCAGTGCGCCCGTCAGCATCCGTTCCCGCCGGCGCCGCGCCTCGGCCTCACCCGCGCGATCGGGCTCGGGCTCCTGCCGCCGCGCATCGGGCGCACGATCGGCTTGCGGTGCCTGCCGCACATCGCCCGCCGTCTCGCGGACCCCCGCCGTCCCGGCCGCGCGCAGCTCCTCGCGCGCGGGCAGCGGCTCGGCTGCGGGCTCGGGGCGCCGCGCCGCCGCCATCGCCGCCATCAACGCGGGGTCAGAGGGCAGCACCCGCGGCCCCTCGCGCAGCGGCTCCCGGGTCGCGGGCAGCGGCAGGGGCGGCTTGTCCTCACGCATCATCTCGCTGTCGAAGTCGGTCATCCCGCCCCTCCCCGCGCCCGCACATAGTGGCTGCCGAAATCGGCCTTCTTCAGCACCTTGCCCTGCTTGAGCAGCTCGGCCGCCACCGCCTGCAGGATCAGCTCCATGCCCACGGCCGAGCCGCGCGCGGCCGCCCGGTGCGCGGCGTCAAGCCAGCAGTTGCGGATCTCGGCCCCGGTCATCTCGAACCGCTCGGCCAGCGCGCCAAGATCCAGATCGGCCGCGATGGGCGCCGCCGAGCGCAGCCCCCGCTCCCACAGCGCGCGGCGCAGATCCGGGCCCGGCATGGGAAACTCGATCACATGATCGAAGCGCCGCAGGAAGGCCGCGTCCAGGTTCTGCGCCAGGTTGGTGGCGAGGATCGACAGCCCGTCGAAACTCTCCAGCCGCTGCAGCAGGTACGAGGTCTCGAGATTGGCGTAGCGGTCGTGGGCGTCACTGACCTCGGACCGCTGGCCAAAGAGCGAATCCGCCTCGTCGAAGAACAGCAGCGCGTCCGACCCTTCGGCGGCCCGGAACAGCCGCTCGAGGTTCTTCTCGGTCTCGCCGATGTATTTCGACACCATCGCGGCCAGGTCCACCCGGAACACCGGCAGGCCGAGCCGCGCCCCCACGATGGCCGCCGCCATCGTCTTGCCGGTGCCCGAGGGCCCCTTGAACAAAGCGACCGTTCCGCGGCTCTTGCCGAAGAGCGCGCCAAGGCCCCAGTCGCCCAGCACCTGCGCCCCGTGGGTCTGCCAGTCGATCAGCCGCTCCAGCGCCGCGCGCGTCGGGCGCGGCAGCACCAGATCCTCCATCCCCTGCCGCGTCGCGATCCGCCGGGCGTGCTGCGTCAGGGCGGCGGTCGCCTGCGCCTCGGCGCTGTGGCGCAGCGCGTCGGGGCGCGGGTCGCGCGCCTTGCTCCGCGCCAGGCGGAGCAGGTCGGCATGGCGCGCCTGCGTCAGGGTGGCGGAACCGAGCAGCCGCGCCTTCCAGACGGCGTGGCGACGCTCGCAGGCCACGGGGTCGATCTGGTCCGCCCGCAGCCCCGCCTCCTGCCAGGGCTGTGCGTCGGGGGTGATCAGCACCGCGCCCTCAGCCAGAAGCGGCGCGAGCGCCGCGCGCTCGGGCGCGCCCGCGGCCGGATCGGGCACCACGGGCACCGCGCCGGCCAGCCGCGCGGCGCGAATGCGGGCCGCCAGCAGGTCGGACCGGCCGTCCTCGGGCAGCAGGCACAGCGCCCAGCCGCGCGCCTCGCCCAGATCCAGCACGGCGGTCGAGATCGCGTCGGGGGTGCCTGCGGTCACGATCACCGCGCCCGTCTCACCCCCCTGCCCCAGCGGCAGCACCGGCCCCGGCGGCCGGGGCGGCGCGCCGAGCAGCAGATCCACCACCTCTTCGTCGATCCCGAGCGGCGCCTCGATCCGGGGCGCCGCCTCGTCCAGCCGGAGCAGCGCGAACAGCCGCAGCGGCGCGGCGGGCGCCAGCATCCGGCGCAGCGTCAGCGCATCCAGCCGGTGGGGCAGCAGCCGGTGCGCCAGCGCGGGCGTCAGGTGGCGGCGCGTCACGTCCTCACCAAGATAGCCGTAGGCCCGCCCGAACCGCGGATCGAGCGCCGGCGCCGCGGCCAGCACCAGCAGGTCCAGCTCGGCCTCGGCCAGCCCGAAGACCTGCGCAAGCCGCGGCCAGATCCCCAGCGGCTCGCGGCGGCGCAGGGCGGCATGGTCGTGCCACGCCGCCATCACCGCATCGAGCGCGGGAACCCCGCCCGCGGCCGCAAGCCGGCCCGACATCTCGTCCAGCATCGCCTCGGCCTCGGCGTCGCTGAGAAAGAGGCCGAGGAACTGCTCGCGCCGGTCCTCGCCCCGCAGCGCGCGGGTGAGGGCGACCTCGTGGCGCAGGCGCAGCGCCAGAAGCTGAAGCGCGCCTTCCAGCCAGACGGCAGGATCGGAAAAGGGGCGCGCCTCGTCCCTCATGGCTCGCCCCCGATCTGCAGAACCAGCCGGGGAAGGCCCGGTTGCGGCAGCCGGCCCTGCGGCCCGGTCAGCCCCGCCATCCGCAGCAGGATCCCCAGAGGCAGCGGATCGAGCCGCACCGTCAGCCGGTCGGGGCCACGGTCGAACAGGCCCGGCCGCTGCAGGAACTGCCGCCGCAGGTAGGGGTGGGAGCTGCCGTGCAGCCCGCGCAGGCGGCTGGCCAGATCGGCCATCAGCAGCGCCGACCAGCGGCGGGCGGGGTCGGCGCCCTCCATCACCCGGCGGGCCTCGGGCGCAAGCCCCCGCAGCAGCCGCGGGGGCGGATCGGGCTGGGGCGCCGCCATATCCACCTCGCGCGGCTCGACCGGCAGCATCCGCTGAAGCGCGCCGTCGTGCGCGGCATCGGCCCAGTCTTCGGGATCGAGCGCCTGCCACAGGGCCTGCGCCAGCGCCGTGGGCGCCAGACAGGCGGGGGCGTCGAGCAGCAGGGCCGAGGGCATGAGCAGCGCGAGCCCCGCCCGCGGGCTGCGCGCCGCCGGGGCCTCGGCCGCCGCGGGACGCGCGCGCCCGGCCAGCCCCGGCGCAGCGGGATCGGCGGTCGTCTCCTCCGGCGCGGCGGGTTGGCCCGCCGGGCGGGCAAGGCGGAACAGCAGGCGCCGCGTCGTGGGCCCGGCCGCCGCGCAGGCCACGGCCGCCGCCAGCGCCGGCGCCTCGGCCTCCGGGCGCGTGGGCGGCTCGGCCCGCGCTTCGCCCGTGGGGCGCGCGGCGCGCTCCTGCAAGGTCAGCACCGCAGCCACCGCCAGAAGCAGCGCCTGCGGGGCGATCTCGCGCCCGCCCCGCGCCAGCAGGCGCAGGGTCACGCGCAGCGCCTCGGCGGCGATCAGGGCGGCGGAGCGGCGGGCGGGCGGCGGCAGGCCCGCCTCCTGCAAGAGCCGCAGGGCGTCCTCCAGCGGCGGGGCTTCGGCCGCCGCCTGCATCAGAAGCGCGCGCGCAAGGGCGGCCTGCGCCTCCGCCGGCCAGCGCGCCACGGGATCGGCGGGATCGCCGCGCGCGGCCGGGGCCACCGCCAACCGGGCCAGCACCTCGGGACGGGCGAGGATCAGCTCGGCCGCGGCGCGTTCGGCCGGAAGATGCTCCAGCGCCGCGAAATCGGGAAAGGCCCAGCCCTCGCCCGGCCCGAGGCCCGCGCGGAAGAGAATGTAGGCCGCCATGTAGCTGGCATGGTCCGGCCAGTGCCGCACCTCGCGCGCGCCGCCCGCCAGCGCCGCCTTCAGCGCACCCACGATCCGCTCGGCCAGCAGGCGGGCAAAGGCCGCCTCATCGAGCCCGTCGCCGAGATCGAGCCGGATGCGCAGGCGCCGCAGCCGCACCACGCCCTCCTGCGCCGAGATCACGGGCGCCGCCGCGCACGCCAGCGCCGCCGGAAGATCCTCGCGCACGGCCCGATCGAGCCGCGCGCCCGTGGCCACGGCCACCGCCGGGCCCGCGACGGCGGTGCAACGGGTCGCGACGCGCCCGAGGACGAGGCGGTCCGCCCCCGTCATGGCCACCCCCGCCCCGCCGGCCGCCAGGCGCCGGGCCTGCGAGGGATGATGCGGCGCGGGCGCATGGCTCAGAACCCCGGACCGCGGGCGAAGACGGCCAGATCGGCCAACTCGGCCTTCATCTCGGTGATCTGCGCGACGGTGCGGCCGAGCGTGGCCGCAAGCTGTGCCTCGTCGGCCTCGAGGAAGGCCGCGGGCGTGGCGATGCCTTCCGCCGCGAGCTTGTCGCGGATCGAGACATCGGTCACGAGGTCCGGGATGCGCAGCCGTTCGGGCGGCAGCACCTCGGCCAGACGGAAGCCGTTGGCCACCAGCACGCCGCGGAAGTCGTCGAACGGGCGGTCGAACACCGGCGGCCTTCGGTCGGGGGGCCTTCGGTCAGGCGGCTCGACCACCACCTCGCCCGGCTCGGTGGGCGGCTCGGCGGGGCGCGGCACGGTCAGCGGGCAGATGCAGGCCTGCAACCAGTCCTGAACCACCGAAAGCGGCAGCACGGCGCGGCGGTCCAGCGGCTGGAAGCGGGAGCCCTCGGCCCCGGCGAGGATGCGCCCAAGCACCAGCAGGTTGTCCTCGGGCGGCGGTTCGGCCGGCATCGGCAGCATCTCGGGCGGAGCCGCGCAGAAGAAGGGCGCCAGCGCGTCGCAGGCCGCCGCCGGCACCGCGAACGAGGGCGGCAGCGCGCACAGAAGCTCGATCGACACCACGTCGCAGGCCCGGCTGGGCCGCAGCCGGTTCGCCGGGTGGCCGCAACCCTCCGCCACGCCGGGCCGCAGGCTGCCCTCCTCCTCGGCCGGGCGCGCCACCAGCCACGCGGTCACCGTCTCCAGATCGGCCGCGCCCGCCCGCCTGCGACGCTCGTCGGGATCGACCACCTCGCAGGACAGGGGCCCCGGCCCGCAGCAGCCCCAGACCCGGCCGGTGATGTCGGGCACCGTCAGCGCCTCGGTCAGGTAGATCTCGTCGCCCGTCCGGGTGATGCCATAGCCGGCGGACAGGGTCAGGCTGTCGTCCCGGCCGATCACCGGGATGAGGCCCGCCACCACGCCCCAGCCGTGCAGAAGCCGCCGCATCCGCGCCAGTTCCCGGTCGTGCGACCGGCGGTCCAGCGTCAGATCCTCGGCCCGTATCACCTGCCGGTCGAAGTAGAGCGGCGTCACGACCCCGTTCTTCGCCTCGGCCAGCGCCTGCGCCTTGCGCTCCACGGTGCTACCTCTCCTCCCTGACATGGAACCAGCTTCGGAACGTGCCTCCCCCGCCCGCGGCGCCGGTGGGCAGGCGCCCGCCGATGAAGGCGCCCGAGACGGCGATGCCGTCGGGGTCCGTCACGAAATCGGCGTGAAAGACGACGCGGAAGGGCAGCCGCAGATCAAGGCGCAGGTCGAAGTGCGTGTTGTCATCGCCCCGCAGGCAGAAGCCCTCGACCTCCTCGGCCTCGTCGAGCACATCCCAGCCCTCGAGCAGGTCGCCCGCGATCTGCAGGTTCTCGATCGGATGGGCGATCATGCGCGGCCGCGCCCAGTGGATGAGGCCGTGATCGTCCTCCACCGGGATCTCGAGTTCCGCCACGACCGAGGGCCCGGCCTTCGTCTGGCCCGTGAAGGCGGGCCACAGCACCTTGCCCTTGAAGGCGATGGCGAGCCCCGGCCCCTTCACCTGCTCGCTCAGGCCGCCCAGCCCGCCGGGGAAGGGCTCGGCGTGCCTCCAGCTCAGCGCGACGATGGGAATGCCGGGCAGAAGCCCCGCCCCGTCCGCGCCGTCCCGGCCATCCTGGCCGCGGGGCCCCCGCTCGCCCCGGTCGCCCGTGTCGCCTTTGGGGCCGGCCTCTCCCCTTTCGCCCGGTTCGCCCCGGGGGCCCTTGCTGCCGGGCGCGCCGGGATCGCCGCGGGGCCCCGGCGGGCCTTCGGCGACACCCTGTTCCAGGATGCAGTCGATCACCTGCCGCAGCGTCGCCGCCGAGGGCACGAGCGGCCGGTGGGTCAGGTTGTCGAGGAACAGTTCGCCCTCGCGCGCCTCGGCCCGGTCGTGGATCACCGGCAGGTCCGCGTCCGGCCCCGGCCAGCGGTAGCCCGCGACATGGCCCAGAACGACCCGGTGGGGGCCCTCGCCACAAAAGCGGCAACCCTTCAGCGCCTGAAGGAAATGCGCCCCGCAATCCTCCTCGGCGATGTCGATCACCGCCACCACCCCGCGCTCGGGCAGGGTCTCGGGCTGGTCGGCGGCCGCGGCATAGATGCGCGTGCCGTTCGCGTTCATCGCAAGGTTGAGGCCGATCCCCTCGATGCGGAACGCGTCGGGCGACAGGCCCAGCGTCGGCGGATCGCCTGCATCCTGCGACTTCACCGGATCGAGCGGAACGGTGGTGAAACGCGTCACGCCCTCGGCATCGGCCAGGAGCAGGTAGGCCCGCATCTCGGTCGGCGCGAGGGCCATGTCGAGGGCCCGGCCCGCCATCCGAACGCCGCGCCCGCTTTTCTGCACGCTCGCCCCGGCGTCGATCAGCCGGTACCGCTCGAGCCGGATGGTCTCGTCCTCTTGCGAGGCGGTGTAGAGAAAGCCGTCGTCAAAGCTCCAGTTCAGCAGGACCAGCCGGGCGCCCGGCGCGGGGGCGTAGCCGCTGGCTTGCGCCGCCTCGGGCGTCAGCGCGCCCTGACGGAAGAGCGCGGTGTCGATCAGGTAAAGCCGCCCGGCCGCATCGCCCTCGGGCGTGGCGATGGCCAGGAAACGCCCGTCGCGCGTGATCTCGATCATCGAGGCGCCGCGGGCGGCCGCATCCTCCGGCCCGCCGAACCCATGCCCGAAGGCGAGGCTCGGCTGCCCGTCCAGATGCCCCGTCTCGCCGGTCTCGAGATAGGCCTCGATCACCTCGCGGCTGTAGGAGACGAGGCGGCTGTCCGCGCCGTTCACGTCCAGCACATAGAGCGTCCCCGAGGTGGGCGACACCGCCAGCCGCGCCGCCGCCCCCGCGGTCGGGATCACGCGCAAGGGCTCGACCGGCGTTCCGAGCGCCCCGGCCCGCCAGATCCCCACGCCGTTCGCGGCCGCGCCGTCAAAGCCGCCACCGGCGACGAACAGAAGCCGCGCCTCGCGCGCCGAGGCGGTGTCCGAGATACTGGCCGACCCGCCGATCAGCGCCTCGAGGTCGTGGGTGTTGCCGTCATGGGCCAGAAGCCGCGCCCCGAGCGCGTCCTGAACGCCCAGCTGCACCAGCGACTCGCCCTCGTTCACATGCACGGCCCGAGGCACCGCCCCGGCGAAGGAAAAGCTGTGAACCCAATCGAGCCGGGGCGCCTCGACCGGCTCGTGCCGGGCCAGATCCTCGGGGCGCCCGGCGTGAAGGACGAAGCGGTAGCCCTCGGCCACATGGGCGAAGGCGCCCTCGCCCTCGCAGCCGGGCAGGATGACCGGGGCCTTCTCCTCGCCGCAGTCCTGCCGCTCGATGGCGATGAAGAGATGCGCGCTGCCGTCGAGCTGCTCCTGCAGGGCAAGGTCCGCCCGCAGCAGATCCGCGATCCGCACCAGCCCCCGCTTCGGAACCACGATCTCCTGTCCGCAGCAGTCCAGCGCCAGACCCGGCTCGACCACGACAAAGTCGCGCCGGCAGGTCTCGGACGGGTGCTGGACCAGCTTCAGCCCGCAGACCGTTCCGGCCCCGTGCAGCAGCGCGTTGTGCATCTGGCGATGGCCCCGGTGGTAGTCCTGCTCGGTGATGAAGTCGCGGGCGAAGAGCGGCTTGCCGTCGTAGTAGTTGGTGCGGATCGGTTGATGCAGGCCGCAGGGCAGGCAGGATTTCTTGCTGGCGTCTAGCATGGGAGGGCTCCTTCGCCGGGGTCGGCGCTCAAGACATGCGGAAGGTGGAGCGCGTCCGCGGGCCGCGGCGGCGCGGTGGTGAGGCTGGCCCCCAGCCGGCCGGCCCCCAGCGGCAACCCGGTCGGGCCAAGGATCATGTCCACCCCCAGCGTGGACCGGCGGCCGATCGCAACTCCCGGCTCGAACAGCCGCAGCGCGAAACGCGCATGGGCGGGAACCGAGGCCGCCACGAGGCGCTCGATCGTCGCCCGCGCCTCGGGCGTCGCCGCGAGATGGGCGGGCAGGACGATGGTGAAGCGGTGCGCGGGCGCGGCCGGATCGAGCGGCGCGCCGCCGATCACCGGCCCGTCCGGCGCCCCGAGATGCTGGGCCACCGGCGGCAGGCGGAAATGCTCGATCACCTGCGGCAGGGGCTCGGCCAGCCCCGTGTGCCATTGCAGGATGCGCTTGAGGCCCGCGATCGTGCCGCGCTGGCGGAAATGCCCGATCGCCTGCGCGATCATCGCGCGCCGGGTCGCCTCGGGCCAAGAGGCCAGGAACTCCAGATCGAACCAGGCGCCGAGCCAGGACAGGAAGCCCTCCGGCACCACCCGCGGGTCGAGGATCTCCTCCATGCTGCGATGACGGGCGGCGATCTCGGCGAAGACCGTGTCGAAATAGCCCAGGAACCGATCGAGGAACCGCGCGCTTTCGGGGTCTTCGTGGAAGGGCGCGGGCAGGTGGCGCAACGAGCTGCGCCGCGGCCCGTGGATGTCGATGACCCGCACGAGGGGCGAGGCGCGGCCGTCGCCCGACAGCTCGACCCTCAGCCACAGGAAGCGTCCGGGGCCGCTCTGGACCAGCCCCTCGGGCAGGGCGCCGCGCCCGAGGACCAGCGGGCGTGACCAGCGGTCCTCGGGCACCAGCGCCAGCCGATCGAAGGGGATCGCCGCATCCGCCGTCAGCGTCGCGAAGACGAGCCGCGTGTTCACCGGCAGATCGAGGTCGAAGGTGATCCGGTCCCAGGCAAAGCCGGTGCGCCCGCTGTCGAGCGCCAGCGTCGTGAAGCCGCCCGCGCGCGGCACCTCGATCCGCCGCGGCAGGGCGATCAGCGGCCGCCGGCTCGGCCCGTGCCGCCCCGTGGCGTCGGGCGCGAGGCCCCGGAACAGGATCGGCGCGTGCCCCGGCCACCCCGGATCGGCCCAGGCCAGACCCTCGGCCGTCCGCCGAAGCGGCGGCAGCGCCAGATCGAGCGCATCCTCGGCGACCGCCACGCCCCGGCCCCGCGCGTCGTACGAGACCATGCGGCCGCCGTCGATGGCGTGGATGACGGCGGGCGGCGGCGGGATCGCGGCGCAGCCGTCGCCCGCGCATCCGCCGCCTGAAGGCGCGCGCGCGGCCGCCAGCGCGGTGGGCTTGCGCAGCGGGATGCGCGGAAAGGTCGGATCCTCCCGCAGCGCGCCGTCATGGCGGCGCAGGTGTCCCGGATCCGTCAGCGCCACATAGAGCCGGCCGGCCGCGTCATAGGCGATGGCCTCGGGGCGGCCCCCCTCCAGCACGGCCGCATGGCGCAGCGCCGCAAGCGGCAGGGCCAGCACCAGAAGCCGCCGCGCGCCGCGGTCGAGGATCGCAAGGTCGCCCGACGGGGCAAGCGCCACGTCCACCGGCTCGACCAGCGCGAACGGATCACGCGGCGGGCCCTCCTCGGCCGGATCGCAGGGCGACGGCGCGGGCAGCGGCCGCGCGGGCCAGAGCGGCTCGAAGGGACCCATCGGCCCGGCTTCGGCCCCCGCCTGCGCCGTCAGGATCACGCGGCGCACCGGATCGGCCAGATACATCCGCCCGTCGCTCGAGATCGCGAGGCCCTTCGGCAGCGTCCGCCCCCCGAAGGTGCCGAAAGGCTCGGCCAGCGGGATCGCGCTGCGTCCGGCGATGGCCAGCGCCAGCGGGCGGTCGGCGTGGGGAATGCCCGGCCGGCTCTCGGGCGGGCCGAGAGGCCAGCCCAGCCGCGCCGACAGCCGCAGGAACGGCGGCGCGGTGTCCTTGACGCGCGGCGACGCCGGGGGGCCAACATCAGTCATGGGCGGCCACCAGATCCACCGCATCGCGGCCGAGGGACGGCAGATGGCCCTCGGGGACGGCCACGATGTCGCCCGAGGGCGCGGGCTGCCCCTCGAGCGCGATCGCCAGATGCGAGGCGCGCCGCACGCCGGCCACCCCCAGCATCCGCGCATAGAGATCCCCCAGCGCGATGTCGGCCCCGAAGGGCCAGCCGGTGCCCGCCTCGCCCCCCGTAAAGGGGCTGAAGAACGCCACCAGCGACGCCGCCACCGCCTCGGTCACCTGCGCCAGATCGCGGTCGCGCGCGACCGTCAGCCGCGCCGACAGGCGCGCGACGCGCACATAATCCGGGCCGGTGATGTGCAGCTCGGTCGTGATCAGCCGGCGCGGCTCCAGCCAGCGGCAGATGGCGCGCTTCTGGTCCTCGCTCGGCTGGGGCATCGCCTGCGCGAGCCGCGGCACGACGACCAGCGTCACCGCCCCGTCCTTCTCGACCAGACCCGCCGCGCCGACCGCCCGGCGCGGCAGGGCGTGGGCGCTGTGCAGCGCGACGCCGGGCGTCCGCATCGCGAGATCGGCGAAATCGGCCGCGCTCACCGCGCGGTCGCGCATCCGCAGATCATGGGGCGCGCGCAGCTTCACCTCGTCCAGCGGCTCGGCGTCCGATCCGTCGTGGGCCGCGCGCAGGTTCGTCACGCCCTTCACGTCGCGCAGCCCACCCTTGAGCTTCGTGACCAGCCCGGCGCCCGCATTGCCCGCGCGGCCCCCGCCCACCCGGTAGCGCACCGCCGTCACGGCCGCCCCCGCCACGGGGATGCGCCCGCGCCGCCCGTCGCCCAGCCGGATCGTCCCGGTCGCGGGATCGAGCAGATAGTGCGGCGACTCCAGGCCCGAGAGGTGGAAATCCTCGACCCGCTGCCACCCCGGCGCCTGCCCCTGCTCGGCGATCTCGAGGTCAAGGTCCGGCGCCCCGGTCGCCGGGTCGATCAACACCGGCCCCTTCGGCAGGCGGAACTCCTGCGCGGGGCGGCCGTTCGAGCGGCCCAGCCGGTCGTCGAGCCGCGTCGCCGCCTGCGTGGCGGGCACCGTGTTCAGGTGAAAGCCGCGCAAGGCCACCGGGGGCGCGGCCTCGCCCGGCGGGCGCAGGAGCGCCCTCAGCCAGTAGAGCGGCAGGTAGCCCCGGTCGTTGCGCGGAAGGGCCGCGCGATAGCCTTCGTTCACCTTGATCCAGTCGGCCAGCGTCAGCCGCGAGGGATCGAGCGCGAAGCCACCCGGCCCGGCATCCTCGATCAGGTCGGCCACCGCGCCCGGATCTTCGCCGCAGGCCGCCACCTCGTCCAGCTCGGCCTCGGTCGCGCCCATCTTCGTCCAGTGGTCGGCCAGCCCCTCGAGGATCTCGAGCGGCCCCTCGCGCAGCTGCTCGACCAGATCGCCCCGGTCGCGCGGCGGGCGGACGGCGCCGAAGCTGCTCCAGAACCCGGCCGAGAGCTTCATCGGATCGAGCGGCGTGACGGCGGCGGGCATCTCGAACACCAGATGCCCCGAGCCCGACAGCGCCGCGGTGCCATCCTCGGTCAGGGCCAGCCGGGTCCAGCCCGCGCTGGCCTCCGGGTCCGAGAACGGGTCCGGTTCGTCGCCCGTCCCGGTGAAGACGTGCCAGACCAGATGATCGAGAGGCACCCCGGCCGCGCCGGGCGGCGGGCAGGCGGTGCCGATGGGCCCCTCGACAATCCCCGCGCCGTCGCCCGCACCGGGATCGCCCACCCCCACCGCATCGACAAAAAGATCGAGCGGCCCCGCGGGAAAACGGTCCTCGGAATAGTCGCCGGCCTTGTCCTCGCGCCCCGGCCGCAGCCGCAGCCCGAGATGGAGCGCGACCGGACCCTCCTGCCGCCCGAACGGATCGAAGCTGTAGGCCCAGCTCGTCACGCCCTTCTCGAACCGGGTCACCAGATCGCGGCTCTGCCCGCCCGAGGGCGCGGGCCGGGCCACCACCAGCGCCCCCACCGCGGCATCGAGCGCCGCCAGCGTGCGGTCGGTCTCGAACACGAGATCCGAGGGCACCTCGGGGTCTTCCACCCCCACCCGCGTCAGCCGCGGGATCGACACGCCCACCCGCACCGGGTCCTTGAGGGTAAAGGTCAGCTCGGTGCGGGCCGGCCGCGCGGGTTCGGGGCGGATGCCCAGCAGGTCGAGGAACCGGAGGTAGTTCAGCTCCGGCACCCGGTTCAGCTCGTAGAGGATCGTCTCGGTCATCCAGGCGTGCAGCTGCACCAGCGCCATGCCCGGATCGCTGTCGTTGAAGTTCGTCCATTCCGGCGTGTAGCGCGGCAGGCGCGCCCGCGCCTCGTCGAGCAGATCCTTGAAGGTGCGGCTGTCCAGCGGGGGCGAGGGAAGCGGCATCGGCTTACTCCATGCCTTCCAGAAGGTAGAACGGATAGACGATGTTCTGCGCGGCGTTGTTGGCGCGCAGCCGGTAATCGACCGACAGAAGCAGCGTGTTGGCGGTGTCGGGCGGCGAGGCGGCCGAGACGGCGAGGACGTCGATCCGCGGCTCCCATCGGATCAGCGCCTGCCGCACCTCGTCCATGATCGCGGCGCGGGTCGCGGGATTGTTGGGCGCGAAGACATGGTCGTGGATGCCGCAGCCGAAGGTGGGGCGCATGATGCGCGACCGCCGCGGCGTGGAAAGGATGATCCAGATCGCCTCGCGGATCGACTCGGGGCCCGCCGACCAGTCGAGCCCGCCCTGCGCGGTGACGCGGATGGGAAACCGCCAGCCCTGTCCCAGAAAGGCGTCGCTCATGGCCCGGCCTCCTTCGGCAGGGCCCCCGGCGCGCCGGGCGGGGCTGCGCTCCGGCGCCGCGTGGGGCGCGGGCTCGATCCGCTGCGGGGCACGGCGCGCATAGTCAGTCCCCCACCAGCACCGAGGGCAGGCCGGCCAGCACCACCCCCTGCGCGTTGTCGTTGTTCTGCGCCGTCCGGTCGAGCTGGCGGACGATGCCCTTGCCGTTGGCCTTCACGCTGCGCGAACAGCTCGTGAAGGTGCAGGCCTGGTTGAACGTCCCCGAGGTGGCGCCCCCACCCGTCCCCGCCTCGCCCCCGGTCGAGGTGGGGATGCGGCTGTCTTCGAGGATCACGGGCTTGCCGCCGGCCATGACATCGGCCGAGGCGCCCTGGGCATCGGCCAGCTGGGCGATGTTCGGATAGGGGATCGGCACGAGCGCGCCGCTCGGCGTCGGCGTGTTGAGGATGTCGGGGAAGGCCATGCAGGTGCCCTCGGTGCGCGCGACGGGTTTGCCCATGTCACTCCTCCTCCCGGATCTGGACGCTGCGATAGCGGTCCGGGGGCTCGGTCCCGGCGGCCCAGCGAAGCCGCCACAGGATCTCGGCGCGGTGGGCCGCGGGATCGACGATCAGCGTGTCCGCCCGCATCGCCCCCAGCGGCACCTTGCGCCAGCGCGGCGGCCAGTCGGGGCCGTGGCCGCACCAGACCCGCAGCCGCACCCTCGGCACGAGGTCGGGCAGGCGCAGCGCGTAGGGCGTGCCGGTCGTGGCATTGTCCTGAAAGATCTCGACCCGCCCGCCCGCGGGAAGCGCCGTGCCGGTGCCGCTGTCGTCGAACATCCCGCCGCCGCGACGGTGGAACGGAGCGAAAGCCGCGAGGTCCCCCGCCAGCGCGCGCCGCGCGTCGCTGCCGCGGGGCTCGAAGCCGAAGAGGTTCCGCGCGCTGTCGCCATCCGCGTCCGCGGGCGGGAGGTCGCGGCCGAGCCAGAGCGTCTCGTCCACCGTCACCGCGCCCCGCCGCGAGGCGCCGATGAACCCCAGCACCACGATGTCGGCCCGCGCCTTCTCCAGCGCGGTATCGGCCTCGCGGGCGACGCGGAACTCGAGCCGCTTGTCGGGGTCGGTGGCGATGTCCTCGGTCTCGAACGTCTGGCCCGCGACATCCAGCACCTGCACGGCCGGAGGGGTCTCGCCCGGTCGCGGATCCAGCCGCAGCGCCCCGGCCGGCACCTCGGCCTGATCGACGGGCGGCGCCAGATCGGTGGCGCTGAACAGAAGGACACCCTGATCCGCCATCAGGATCGCCCGCCGCGCGGCATCGGCCGAGGGCACCATCCGCCGCGCCCCGGCCCCGTCGGGCACGAGGTCGTAGGCCGCCTTCATCACCACCGCCAGTCCCGGCGCCCCCGCCAGCACCGCGGCCGAGAAGATCGCGGGATCGGGGGTTTCGACGATCATGGCGCGGCCCCCTGCCCGGCGGGCGCGCCCGCGGACCCGTTGGCCGGGTGGGGCCCTGAAGGGGGGCGGGCGCCGCGGGCCTTGGGGCGGGGGACGGGCTGTCGCATCAGTTCAACTCCACCGTGGCGCCCTTGATGGCGGTCTTGCCCGAGGCTTCGAGCGTCAGGTCGCCCTTGCTGCGGATGGTGATCCCGTCGGAGGTCATCAGGATCTCGTTCTCGTGCCGGTCGCGGATGGTGATCCCGCTGCGGTCGCCGTCGATCAGCACGACCATGTTCCGGTCGCGCGAGACGAGGCTGCGCTCGGTCAGCTCCTGCGTGGCCGCCCCGCCCTCGCCCGCCGTCAGGAATCCCAGGATGACCGGGCTCTTCGACGCAAATGCCAGCACGGCCAGATCGTCCACCTCGGGGGCGAAGAGCGCGCCCACCTCGGGCCCGGCCATCGGCGAGGCGACCTGGACCCAGTCGGTCACGATCCCCTCGGGCCGGTCGAGCCGCTGCACCCGCGCGCAGAGCCCGCGCTCCGAGATTTCCACCTCGACGACCCGTCCCAGCACCAGCGCGGTCGGCAGATCAGCCATCCAGCACCTCCTTTCGACACTGGAAGCTGGTGGTGTAGCCCGCGCCGCCGATCGCGTGCGTCGTCTGCGTCAGGCGGTAGATCCCGTCAAAGCGCGCGCCCATGCCCGACATGGCGACGGTCTTTCCGGCGCGCAGCGCGGGCAGGCCGATGGCGCTGCCCGCGCCGGTGATCATCTCGGCCGCCAGCTCCTGCAGCCGCGCCAGCGCCGCGCGCTCGGCGTCGGCCACGGTCTGCACCCCGGCGGGCTTGATGACCTCGCGGATGCCGCGCACCGCCGTCTCGAGATCGGCCACGCGCGCGGGCCCCAGCGCCTCGGGCGAGAGGCCGATGTCGGCCCATGTCCGCACCACCTCGATGTTCTGCGCCGATCCGGCGGCGTGGGGATCGCCGCCCCGGCAGACCACGGCCGAGACCTGGTTGGCCGCCGACAGGGCCGGGGTAAAGGAGATCAGCGTGCGCCCCCAGACGAACTCGGCCACCGGCCCGTCGTTCGACTGGCTGGGCCGGGCAAGATACAGCACCGGCTCCTCGCCCGGCGCGTCCGGCGGCACGACCGTCATGACCAGACCGTAGCCCTTGGCGCGCCTGGCGATCTCGTCATAGAGCGTGCCCTCGACCTCGACGTTCGTCTCCGCCTCGCCCTCGGCCTCCAGCGTGGCCCAGCGGACGCTCACGCCGTTCCCGGCGCAGATCGCATCCACCACATCCTTGGGCGTGCCGTTCTCGTTCTGCTCCACCCGGATCTTCTGCAGCCCCCGCAGGAAGGCGTTCAGCGCCCGCACCCGGCAGGTCGGCGTTCCCGAGGCGGGAAAGACCGGCGCGAGCGAGACCACCTCGCCCTCCATGATCAGGGGCAGCGCCCCGTCCTCGAGATAGCCGAGATAGAGCGCGACCCGCGCGCCCGGCTCGAAGTTCGGCACCTCGGGCCCGCCGTCGTGCAGGGTGAAGGGCTGGCCGTTGGCGTCCCACGGGCTTGAATAGCGCGGGCGCAGCGCCACCGGATCCCAGTCGTGCAGCACGAACTCGAAGCTGGGGATGTTGGCCAGATCGTCGGTGAAGGACACCTCCAGAACGTCCGAGATCACCTCGGGGCCGGTGCTGCGCCCATCGAGTTCGATGCGGAAGGCCGGGGTCAGGAAGGCCCGGCCCGAAAGGAAGGTTTCCGCCGTCATGGCGTCACCAGCGGCGGCAGTTCCAGCAGTGCGCCCGGCACCAGATCGCGCACGTCCGACAGGTTGTTGTGCCGGGCGATCACCCGCCAGAGCGCCGCGTCGGAATAGGCGTCGAAGGCGATCAGCGGCAGGGTCTCGCCCTCGGCCACCACATGCAGCCGGGTGTGGTCGGCCGACTGGTAGTTGATCGCGGCCACCTGCTCGGCCACCGTCGCGTAATGCTTCAGCGCCAGCGTCACCGTCGCGCGCAGCGGCTTGCCGTCCGGGCTGAACAGCGTGAAGCGGCGCGCGACCGACAGGACCACGGCCTTGAAGCTCTCGCCCGCCGTCTCGGTCGCGCCCATCGAGCTGCCCGGAAAGTCGTCGCCCCACGACACCTTGACCAGCGGCGGCGCGTGCAGGTCACCCTGGATCTGCACCAGCTTGTGAAAGGCCTCGACCTTGCGGGTCACGGCGGTGGCCGCGGGCCCCGTCCCGTCCTGCGTGGAATCGAAAAACAGCTCCAGATTCAGCGTCTCGGCGTCGCCCCGCACGAACTGCAGGATCGGCTGTTCCAGCCCGGGTATCGCCACCTCGGCAAATTGCGCGGCCTTGGAAAAGGACAGCTCGGCGGGCGCATAATCCAGCAGCATCGGCTCGCCGATGGCATTGCCCTGAAGGTCGATCTTCTGGAACATCAGTTGCCGCATGGCTCAGCGCCCCGGCGGCGGGGTGGGGCTGCGGTCGCGCTCGCGCCGGCCCTTCTCGAGATCGTCGCGCGCCAGCTCCTCCTTCACCAGCCGCACGATGCGCGCGATGAAGCGCGGATCGTCCAGCAGTTTCGGGTCGGTCGCCGTCACCTGCGTCTCGACACTGCCGATGTGAACATCCATGGCCGCCTCCTAGATGCCGATGGCCCCGGCGAGCGCGCCGAGCGCCTTGCCGGGGCTGAGGGTGAGGGTCAGTTTCTCGTGCGCGATCTCGAGCTTTTCGACCGCCGCGGCCGAGCTTGCGGCGTTGAGCGCCGGCCCCGACCATTTGACGGGGATGCCGTTCTCGAAGGTCCAGGCCTTGATCGGCACGCGCCGTTCGTTGGCGAGAAAGATCAGCCCGTTGCGCCGCTTGCCCTCGCCCTTGAGGAACCCCTCGTGCCAGAGGTAGAGATCCTCGGAGAAGCCCACGCCCCGCGACAGGGTGATGTTGGGATAGGCCGCGCGGCCGGGAAAGCGGAACACCCGGTCGTTGATGCCCCCGGCCGCGTACTCCTGGATCTGGATCTCGCTCTCGAGGCCCGAGGCCTCGGAAAAGCCGCCCAGCACGAAGGCCTGCCCCACCGCCGCCGCCGTCTTCAGCGGATTGTCCGCATCCTCGATCAGCGCGATGTAGAAGTTGAAGCTGGGCAGGGGATCAAGCCGGATCATCGCGGGCGCTCCTTCGGGGCCGGGGATCGGGAGGGGACGGCCGCAGGGCCGAGGCAGGGGCGGCTCATCGCGTGGCCTCCGTGACCTTCAGCGCGTCCAGCGCGTTGCCGAGGCGGAAGAGGATGAACTCCAGCGGCGCCGTCGGCGCGACGGCCACATCGACCACAAGCTGCCCGGTGGCCCGGCCCTCCTCGGGGTTGTTCTCGATGTCGCATTTCACCCCGTAGGCTTCGGCCGGGGCCGAGCCGGCCAGCACCCCCTCGCGCCACAGCCGGTCGAGCAGCGCCACGGCCGACTGCGCCACCGCGTGCCGCGTCATCAGGTCGTTGGGCTCGAACACCATCCAGTGCAGCCCGCGCTCGAGCGTCTTCTCGATCGCATCCACCACCCGGCGCGCGGTCAGGTAGCGCCATTCGGGATCGGCCGAGAGGGTGCGGGTCCCGTAAAGCCGGATGCCCCGGCCCGCAAAGCTGCGGATCGCGTTGATGCCTTCGGGATTGATCAGCCCGTGCGCCGCCTCGTCGATCTCAAGGGTCGGCGCCTCGACATGGCGCAGCGGCAGGTTCGCCCCGGTGCGGTGGATGCCGACCGAGAGTTCCGCGCGCGCAAAGGCGCCGCAGACATGACCCGAGGGCGGGCACACCGGCAGCCCGCCCGGCCCCGGCCCCGCCCCCTCCGGCGGCAGACGCAGCCAGGGCGCGACGAAGGCCATCCGGTTCGACTCGCCCAGCCGCGCGCGCCAGGCCCGCAGGTCGTCGAGCGTGGCATCCGGGCGCGGCGGATCGACCACCGCCACCTTGTAGGGCCCCACGAGAGCGGGATCGGTCATCGCCGCGACCACGCGCAGCACCTCGTCGGCGACCAGCGCGCGGGGCAGCGTCAGCGGCGCCATCGACAGCGTGACCGGCGCGGCCGGCACATGGCCCTCGGCCTGCACCACCACTTCGGCCGGGATGTAGCCGTCCTTCGACAGCCGCAGCGTGGCGAGGCCCACCGGGATGCCGGTGGCGAGAAAGACCCCCTCCGCATCCGTCCGCGTCCGGCCCCCCGGCCCCAGCACATCCACCTCGACCCCCGCCAGCGGCGGCGCAGCGCCGTCCGCGCGCTCTTCCACCACCCGCGCCAGGATCATCCCCGGCGCGCGGGGGCTCAGGTCGCAGCAATCGGCCGGCTCGGGCGGCATGGGCTCGGCCGGATCGGGCATCAACGGCTGCAGCACCAGATCGGGGGCCGCGATCAGCGCCGCCTCGTCCAGCCGGGCCACCTGCGCCAGCCCCGCAAGCCAGTCGCCGGCCGAGACCGCATCCAGCCCGTCGCTGCCGCCCGTCAGGCGAAAGCTGCCCTCGGCGGGCCAGTGGGCCGGATCGGCCCAGTCGTCCCCGCCCACGTCCTCGGGCAGCAGCGCGACCGAGCGCGCGGCCGCCCCCATCACTGCCGCGATGCTTGCGGAATGGCGCGGATCGGGCGCCAGCGCACGGAACGCCTGCTCCAGCTGGCCCGCGGCCCGGATCTCGATGTCGAATTCGACCGATGTCACCTGAACCGGCTGGTCCGGGGCGAACTCCACCGGCCGGCCGTGCGCGTCGCGCAGCCCGGTCAGGCGCTGCGGCAGCAGGAGGCGCTGGCGCGCCGGGTCCGTGCCCGCGACCGAGACCGTCACCTCGCGGCTCGCGCCCTGCCGCGTCTGGCCCAGCACCACCACCGAATGCGCCTCGAGCCCCGCAAGCGACCGCAGCCAGAGCGCGCGCGGATCGTCGAGCGCGGCCGGGATGCTCTCGGTCCGGGCGCGGGCGGTGCGCACGATCCGCACGTCGCACGCGTTGCCCCAGGCGCCGGGCGCGGGGCTGCGCGGGCCCGTAGTGCGGAACACCTCTTCCACCAGCTGCACCCAGGTCGCCTCGTCGGGGCGCGCCTCGCGCCGCCTCTCGCGCGGGTCCACCAGGCTCCAGCCAAAGCTGGCCCGCGCCACCCAGCCGCCCACCCGTGCCGAGGCCGTGCCCGCCGACGGCGGCACCAGGCGGATCACATAGGCGGTGCGGCCGCCGTTCTCGAAAAAGCCCTTGAGGCTGGCCTGCAGGTGCCCCCCTTCAAGCGGCGGCCCGAAGATCTCCTGCGCCAGCGTCAGGCTGCCCAGCCGCACCGGCCGACCCGCCGGGCCGCGCCGGGCATAGCCCAGGAACACCGCCACGTCGCCCCGGCTGAGCCGCCCCGAGGCGCGCAGCGGGGCTACGGGCTCGAACCAGAGGCCGGGGGCGGTCAGGCCGCGCACGGGTCCGCTCCGCAGGAGGCGGGCGGGGCGCGGCGGTCCGGCCGGGGGGTGCGCGGCTCATCCATCGCTCACTCCGCCAGCTCGACCCGTTCGCACACGAGTTCCACCGTCTCGATCGCCGCCTCGTTGGCCGAGGATTTCATCGCCGGCCATTCCAGCTTCTTCACGAAGGCCTCGTAGATGTTCCAGCGCACGGCCGGCTGGCGCGCCTCGTCCAGCAGCGTGATCGAGCAGTTCTTGCGCTGCGTCGCGCCGTCGAGGGTCGTCTTGCGCCATTCCCACAGGTCGCGGTTGACGGTCTGGCCGCGCTTGAGGGTGATGTTGCCGTATTTCACCAGCCCGGGCAGCTTGCGCATGGTCGCCAGCTCGTTGCCCTCGCGGTATTCGATGATGTCGCTTTCGGTGTTCATCCCGCCCACCTCGGTGAAGCCGGCCGAATCCAGCCCATCGATCTGGAGGATGAAGTTGAACTGCGAGAGGGGATCGTTGCGCATGGGGCCTTCTCCTTCAGGTCATGCCGGGGGGCCGCTCAGCCCTGGGCTTCGCGGGTCTTCTGGCTGATCTTGACGATGACGAACTCGGCGGGCTTCACCGGCGCGACCCCGATCTCGACGATCATCCGGCCGTTGTCGATGTCGTCCTGGGTCATGGTCACGTTGTAGCCGATGTTGACGAAGAAGGCCTCCTCGGCCTTCTGCCCCTCCAGCGCGCCGGACCGCCAGACGGTGGTGAGAAACCCCGTCACCGACTGTTTCACCGTATCCCAGAGCGGCTTGTCGTTCGGCTCGAACACCGCCCATTGCAGCCCGGCGTCGAGCGACTGCTCGATCATCAGAAGCAGGCGGCGGACGTTGACATACTTGAACTCGGGGTCCGAGGTGGCGACCCGCGCGCCGTAGAGGCGCAGGCCCCGGTTTTCCGAACGGAAGTCGCGGAAGCAGTTCAGGTTGATCGGGTTGAGGATGTCCTGCGCGCCCTTGTCGAGCTTCACGTCAAAGGCCAGCGCGCCCCGCACCACCTCGTTGGCCGGCGCCTTGTGGACCCCGCGCGCCGTGTCGGTGCGCGCATAGATCCCCAGCACATGCCCCGAGGGCGCGACGATCCGCCGGTCCCCCGGCGCCCCGAAACTGTCGGCGCGCTCCAGCGAGGGGTAATAGACCGCGCAGCGCGTGCTGTCGAAGTTCTGCCGATGCTCGCGCGCGCCCTGAAGCGAGGCGCCGATCGGCGTGTCGAGCACGGCAAAGCGGTAGCGCATGTGCTCGCAATGATCGACCAGCGCCTTCTGCACCGTCACCGAGGTCTGCCCCGGCACGGCGACGATCGAGACCGCCGGCTCGTTCTCCATCGCGAAGATGCCGCGGCGTCGCGCCGGATCCTCGGCGGCCTGCCCGACATAGGTCGCTTCGGTGACGCCCGCGACATCGTCGTTTCCGCCCGCCATCCGGCGCGAAACCCCCATGACCAGCGGCAGGCCGCGGGTTTCGGCGTCCGACAGATCCTCGATGCGGATGAGGTTCGACCCGCCCGAGACCGAGGGCGTACCCGTGAGCGCGTCCCAGCTTCCCACCAGCTTGAGCACATGGCGCGGATGGGTCGGCGCCATCGCCAGCCGCTCGAAGGTCTCGCTTTCGACGGCCTTGCCCTTCTCGATCCGCTCGACGACGAGGGTGAACTCCTGGCTCGTCACCAGAAGCCCCGCGGCCAGCGCCTGCCCGTGCGACTCGGTAAAGGTCACGCGGCCCGACGCGGTATCGACGGCGCCCACCTCGCGGGAAAGCAGCGCCGTTTCAGGCTGGTCCGGGTCCGCCAGCGTGACGAACGACCCCGGAAAGAGGCCGAAGGCGCTGCCGAGCGTCACCGCCGCCTCGCCCGCGCCGGCGGGCGCCCGCGTCACGGTCGAGACGATGTTCGCCGGCAGCAGGGTCGCGCGCAGTTCGTTGCCCCAGAGGCCGGGGTAGCGCGCATGAAGCCGCAACACCGGCCGCGCCGCCACCAGACGCACGCCCGCCGGATGGCTGTTGGCCAGCGGCTCGGCCAGCGTCACCGCCTGCGCGATCCCGCGGACCATCGCATGTTCCTCGCCCTCGCCGCCCGCGATCCTCACCACGACGCCCGCCGAAAAGCCCGTGACATCCATCGCCAGCAGCGCGCCCGATCCGCCGGCCGCCACATCCGCCGACAGCGCGGAGTGGGTGGCCGCATCCTCCAGCACGAAGACCGCCTCGCCCCGCGCGCGGGCCCGCGCAGCCGGGCGCGCCAGCGTGATCCTCGGCCCGTCCTCGTCGAGCGCCCCCACCTCGACCAGCTCCGCCGTCGCCCCCTCGCCGAGCCGGATCGTGTCGCCCGCCTCGATCCCGTCGGTCGAGGTCAGCGTGATCTCGCCCGCCCCGGCGGCCATGTCTTCATCCAGCGTGCCGTCCGCCGCCGTCGCCGTCTGAAGGGTCACGCTGTCGCCGCTCGCAAAGGGCTGGCGCAGCCCGCTTGCCAGCAGAAGCTGCGGCACGAACTCGGCGTCCGACAGGCTCACCACCTCGCTGGCCTCTCCGTCCAGGATCAGCAGGCGCGCCTCGGGCGCCACCGCGCCGGGATCGGCCAGCACCAGCCGCGTGACCTCGGCCCCGCCCGCCACCACCGCCGCCTCGGCCAGCACCGGCGCGCCCGCGACCGCCGTATCGCGCGCCTCGAGGTCGAGCACCGCCTCGCGCGCATCCTCCCCCACGATCCGCACGACAAAGAGCCGCGCGCCGCCGTTCACGAAAAAGCCCTCGGCCGCATAGGGCAGCGCGTCGCGCCCCTCGCCGAAGACCAGCGGATCCAGCAGCCCCCCGAACACGCGCGAGAAGGCCCCGAGGCTCGTCACCAGCGTGGGCGTGTTGACCGGCCCGCGCGCGGTCATGCCGATCATCCCCGCCGTCGAGGTGCCGGCCGCCTCGATCGGCTTGAGGCCCGAGGGGATCTCCTCGACATAGACGCCGGGTGCGAGATATGCGGGCATGTCGGTCTCCTGTGTCAGGCGCTCGGGATCGAGAAGGTTGCGGAAAGGACGCGCCCGCCCCAGTCGGGGCGCAGGACATGCGTCGTGGTGGCGGCGGTGTCGTCGAAATCCAGCGTCACGCTTTCGGCCAGCGGCAGCGCGGCGATGCGGAACCGGCCCTCGGCATCCGTCACGGCGGCGTCGGCGCCGTTCGCCCGGACGGCCACGCCGGCGGCGGGCTCGGCCGGATCGTGATCGCGCAGCACCAGCCCTTCGAGGAGCAGCGGCGGCGGATCGACCGTCACGGAAAAGGCAAAGGGCGCCCCCGCCACCCGCTCGGCCGTCAGCGCCTGCCCCGCCACAAGGAGCGGCACCTCGACCAGCGCCAGATCGGCGCCGGTGACGTTCAGGCTCCGCTCGACCGGGGCGAGGCCGCGGGCCCTCAGGGTCAGGGTCAGCGTCACCGCCCCCGCCGCCGCAAGGTCGGGCATGTCGCGCGCCGGATCGAGATGCAGCGCGAACCAGCCGCCCGGCCGGAGGGTGAGGCCGGTTCGGAACACCGCGCCGCCGCCCGCATGGCTGCCGCGCAGCTGCGCCTCATGGACGGGCAGGCCGCGCTCGGTGAACCTCTCCCACGCGCGCCCGGTGACCAGCGCCTGCCGCAGGCCCACGCGCCGCGAGGGGAAGGCGAGCCCGGTCATGGCACCACCTTGCCCAGCCCGCCGGCCAGTTCCTCGACGCGGCGCAGCCGTTCGGGCGGCACGGCGCTGTCCACCGCCACCACCTCGACCAGAAGGCCCAGCGACACCCGGTAGGGCGCGGAAAAGGCGTTCCACATCTGCGCCAGCTGCTCGAGGCTCAGCAGGTCCGGCTTGACCCGCAGCTCGGGGCTGGCGCCGCCGAAGGCGTCCCCGATCGGCCGACCCGAGACATCGGCAAAGCTGGGGAAATCGTGGAAATGCTGCAGCACCCGGCCCAGGAGCAACTGGTTCACCGTCTCGTCGTCGCCGACCGGCGTGAAGAGGTAGCGCAGTTGCATCGGCAGCGGGGGCCTGCGGAACAGGTCCGGCAGCGCGCGGTCGGGCAGCGGCTGCCGGTTTCGGCAATGCTGGTTGATGTCGAGATGATAGAGATAGAGGCTCGCCACCGCCGCCGCGTCGAGATCCTCGCCCGGTGATTGCAGGGTGATCCGGTCCACGATGCCGGCCAGTCCGAAATCCGTGTCGGGTGTCGCCTGAAGCGCGGCAAAGATCTGGCGCCGAAGCTCCACCGTCACATGGCTGAGGATGCCGAAATCGGCCATTGCACGCGCCTTCGCAGCAAGGAACGGGCGTCGGCAGCGGCCCGCCGGCGCAGAATGAGATCCTGGGAAATCGAAGGAAGAAGTGCCGGAACTGTCAGATCCGATCCGGCGCTCGGGACGGCGGCAGGAACATGTGCCTCACAGTAATTTTATCCGAAATCCGCGTGATTCTCAACCTTGGAGGAAGCGCACTCGTCCGGCGCGGGTGCGCCCCCCGCTCCGGGCCCCTGCGCCGCCCGGCTCAGGGCGGTCGGTTCGAGACGACGCTCCTCGGCCGGGCGGAGCGAGCGGAGCACGCGCGCGGGATTGCCGGCCACCAGCGTGAAGGGCGCCACATCGCGCGTCACCACGCTGCCGGCGGCCACGATCGCGCCCTCGCCCACCGTCACGCCCTTCAGGATGGTCGCCCCCGCCCCGATCCAGCCGTGATCGCCGATGCGGACCGGCATGGAGCGGATGTTGCCCTGCTCGCGGAACAGGCCCCTCTGCATGTCCCGCCAGCTCGCCTCCCGCTCGCGGTGATCGACCTCGTGCGAATCCGTGTCCATGATCGAGACATTGTGCGAGATCAGGCAGAAGTTGCCGATCTCGACGCCCGACATGGACCAGACGCGCGAGTTCCGGCCCAGAAAGCAGGCCTCGCCGAAGCGGATCCGGCCGCCGGTCGGAAAGATGATCAGTTCGCCCAGGATGACGGACTCGCGCCCGATGCGGATGCGCGCGGGCTCGCCCCTCCAGTTGAGCACCACGGCCTCGGCGCCGAACACCACACCCTGGGCCTGGGCGTTCTCGTGGCAGCTCCGGGTGCGGCGGTCCTGCAGGTAGCGCTCGCATTCCGCAAGGAACCCGGCCCGCCCCAAGGCCGAGACCGCAGCCGAACGGGCCTTGCGGGCAAACCGGCGGATCATGCCGCCCCCCGATGTCCGAGCGCGGCGCACGGTGCGTCGTGAAGGTCAAGCTCGGTCAGGGCGACCATCGCACGTCTCCTGCTTCCCCGTCGGACACGACGTCTCCTGCGCCCTCCCCTGCCCTCTCCGCAGGTGCGGCCCGGTCACGATGAGGATCCCGCCGTTTCTGCGCGCGCACATTGACGCCAGTCACCGCGCACTTGAACGGGTCAGGCCGCCGGCTGCCCCTCCGAGGCGATCTGCGGGATCTCGGTGCGTTCGGCCGCGGCCGCCCCGCCGAGGATCTCGACCGCGCGGTCGGCCGCGTCCTGGAACGGCTCGAGCACGATGTCGGCGCCCGCGCCGAACAGCGCCTCGGTCTCGCCCGCCCCGTGCGAGGCCACCGCAAGGCGCCCGCCAAAGCCCGCGGCGCGGGTCAGCTGGATCAGCGTCGTCCGCGTATCCTCATGGCTGAGGCCGGTGGGGTGGCGCGGCACGGTCAGGACGATCCACTCCGCCCCCCGCAGCGGCAGTTCGGCCACAAACTCCGGGTCCGTCGCGTCGCCGAACTCGGCCTCGAGTCCCAGCTCGCGCCAGCGCCGCACGGCGAGCGGGTTGAAATCCACCCCCAGCACCCGCAGCCCGCGCTTCTTCAGCCGAAGCCCGATGGCCGTGCCGAACCGGCCCAGCCCGAACAGGATGACCGGAAACGACCGGCCGCCGTGCGCCCCCGCCTCGTGCGGCTCGCGCGGGGTGCCGCGCCGCTCGAACACGCCCAGCACCGGCTCGCACAGCGCATAAAGCCGGTGCGACCAGGTGATCATGTAGGTCGAGGCCGCGATGGTCACGAGGCCGACCAGCGTCACCAGCCCCAGCGCATCCTCGGTCACATGGCCGAGCGCCACGCCCATCGCCACGAAGATCAGCGAGAACTCGCTGATCTGCGCCACGGTCAGCCCGGCGAGGAAACCCGTGCGCTTGCGGTAGCCCATCGCCCCCATGATCGCCATGACGATCAGCGGATTGCCGATCAGCACGAAGAGCGAGAAGATCAGCGCCGCCTCGACCTGCGCGCCCAGCAGCGACAGATCAAGCGTCGCGCCAAGCGCGATGAAGAAGAAGAGCAGCAGGAAGTCGCGCAGGGGCGCAAGCCGCGCCGCGATGGTCTCGCGGTAGGGGGTCGAGGCCAGCGCGACGCCGGCCAGCAGGCCGCCCACCTCCTTGCCCAGCCCCACCGCATCGCCGATCGCGGCGAACATCGCCGCCAGCGACAGGGCAAAGATCACCAGCAACTCGGGCGCCCGCGCCAGCCGCTCGGTCAGCGCATCGGCGGCGTAGCGCACGAAGAGCGCCACCGCCGCCACCAGCGCCACGCCCGAGGCCAGCACGCTCAGCACCGCGCCCCCGCCATGCCCCTCGCCCGCCGGGGCGCCGATGCCGATGGCCGACAGCACGATCATCGCGAGCACGACCACCAGATCCTGCACGATGAGGAAGCCAAGCGCCACCTGCCCGTGCAGCGCGTCGATCTCGCGCTTGTCCGACAGGAGCTTCACGATGATGATGGTCGAGGAAAAGGTCAGCGCGATGGCGACATAGAGGCTCTCGATCGCCCCCAGCCCGAGGGCCAGCCCGATCAGCCAGCCAAAGCCCGCGGTAAAGGCCACCTGCCCGAGGCCCGTCGTCACCGACACCGCGCCCAGCGACCGGATCAGCTTCACGTCGAGCTTGATCCCCACGAGGAACAAGAGCACCGCGATGCCCAGCTCGGACAGCAGGTCGATCTGCGCGTCCGAATGCACCACGTCCAGCGCCGACGGCCCGGCGATCAGCCCCACGGCGATGAAGCTCACGATCAGCGGCTGGCGCAGCAGCGTGCCCACAAGCCCGAGGCCCGCCGCCATCACCAGCAGCAGCGCCACCTCGGCAAAGGAGGTCATCCCTGTCATCGGCCGTCTCCCTGCCCGTTTCACCCCTCCCGTCTCTGGCCGTGCCGTCCCGGTCGGCGGGGTTTGGCCAAGTATGGCGATGTCCGCCGCGCATCAACCTGAGATGGATCAAGTCCGGCCGGTCCCGTTCATGCTGGAATGACCGGCGGAAACGGAGGGCGCCGCCATTGCGCACGATCATGATTGCCACGGACTTTTCCGAGCGTTCGGACCGCGCCCTGCGCCGCGCGGCGCTTCTGGCCCGCGCCACCGGCGCGCAGGTGCACCTTGTTCATGTCGTGGACGACGACCGCCCCCGCCGCATCGTCGAGCATGAAACGGGCGACGCGCGACGGCTGCTGCACGATCTGGGCCATTCGCTGCGCAGCCATGACGGGATCGGGTGCAGAACCTCGGTCGTGCTGGCCGACCCGTTCGCCGGCATCACCCGTGCCGCGTCCGAGGCCGGGGCCGACCTTCTGGTGATCGGCCCGCACCGCCGGAACCTGCTGCGCGACGCCTTCGCCGGCACGACGGCCGAGCGCGTGATCCGCACCGCCTCCTGTCCCGTCCTGATGGCGAACGGCCCGCCCGTCGGGCCGTGGCGGCACCTCCTGCTGACCACCGATCTCTCCGAGGCCTCGCACGCGGCGCTGCGGCGCTTTGCGGATCTGAAGATCGGCGCGGGCGCGGCCCGGACGGCGCTGCATGTCTTCGACGCGCCGGCCCTGCGGCTTGCGATGGCCGGAACGCTGCCCGAGGATGCGCGCGGCGCCTATCTCGCCGATCAGCGCGCCGAGGCGATGGGACGGCTGACGGGGTTCCTCGCCTCGGCCGGGCTGTCGGACGCCGATCCGATCGTGCGGCGCAGCGGCTCGCCCCCGGCGCACGAGATCCTCGCCGCGGCCGGGGAGGTCGGGGCGGATCTGCTGGTGCTGTCGAGCGTCGGCAAGGGCAGGCTGGCGCGCGCGATCCTGGGCAGCGTGGCGGCGCAGGTCCTGGCCTCGGCCTCGGTCGATGTGCTGGTGGTGCCCCCGCCGGACCGGGACGGGTCCTGAGCGCGCCCCCCCAGCGCCGGGGATCGCCGCATTGGCCTTCCGCACCCACGCGATAGCGGGGCGCAAGCTCGGCCGCAGCCGCCGCATTGACGCGGGGGCCCCGATCTGTCACGCCATGCCATGACGGTTCCCGAGGGTCGCACGGCCCGAGGGATGAAAAGGGAACACGGTGAGGGGGAAACCCCGAGTCCGCGACTGCCCCCGCAACTGTGAGCGGCGAGCCGCCCCGACGGACACCACTGGCCGATGGCCGGGAAGGTTCGGGGACGGCCACGACCCGCGAGTCAGGAGACCTGCCGTCGGGCGCATCCGCGCCATCGCTGCCGGGACACCGGCCCAACCCCAAACGCCGTCGGGGATGACGGTCAGGAGGACGACAATGCATATCGAACCCGGTCTTGTGACCGGAGCCAAGGCCCTCGTGGGCTTTGCCACCGCCGCCGCCGCGGCCGGCGTGACGCTGAAATTCGCGTGGGACAGCCTGCGCGAAAAGGGCCTCGCCTCGCTCGCGGTGCGCAGCCTGATCGCGACCGCCGCGGTCTTTGCCTTCTTCGAGATCCTTCCGCACTATCCGGTCGGCGTCTCCGAGGTTCACCTGATCCTCGGCTCGACCCTGTTCCTGATCCTGGGAGCCGCGCCCGCGGCCATCGGGCTGGCGCTGGGACTCCTGATCCAGGGGCTGCTGTTCGCCCCCTTCGACCTGCCGCAATACGGGATGAACGTGACCACGCTGCTGGTGCCGCTCTTTGCCGTGCAGGCGCTGGCCCGGCGGATCATCGCGCCGCACACGCCCTATGTCGATCTCGACTACCGGCAGGCGCTGGCCCTCTCGACCGCCTACCAGGGCGGCGTGGTGGCCTGGGTGGCCTTCTGGGCCTTCCTCGGGCAGGGGTTCGGGGCCGAGAACGTGACCTCGATCCTGGCCTTCGGCAGCGCCTACATGCTGGTGGTGCTGATCGAGCCGCTGGCCGATCTGGCGGTGCTCGCCGGCGCCAAGTCTCTGCGTGGCCTCGCAGGCTCCGGCCTCTTCACCCACCGTCTGCATCACGCGGCCTGAGGCCGCCTCCGTCGCGCCCGGATCGCGGGCGCGGCGGTCGCCGCTGCGATCTCAAGGGACAATCCCCATGCGGGACGAGACTGCCCCCTCCTCGTCGGCCCTGCCGCCCGGCCTGATGATCGCCGCCCCCGGTTCGGGCGCGGGCAAGACCACGGTCACGCTGGGTCTGTTGCGCGCCTTCCGCGACGAGGGGCTTTCGGTTCAGCCTTACAAGAACGGCCCCGACTACATCGACCCGGCCTTTCACCGCGTCGCCGCGGGCCGGCTGTCCTGCAATCTCGACGGCTGGTCGATGGGCGCGCCCCTGATCGCCGCGCTGATCCGTCAGGCCGCGGGCGCGGATCTGGCGCTGGCCGAGGCGTCGATGGGCCTTTTCGACGGCACCTCGGCCGCGGGCGCCGCGGGCAACGGCTCGGGGGCCGGGATGGCCCGGCTTCTCGGCTGGCCGGTGGTGCTGGTCCTCGACGTGCGCGCCCAGGCGCAATCGGCCGCCGCCACGGCGCTCGGCTTTGCCCACCATCCCGACGCGCCGCCGCTGGCCGGCGTGATCCTGAACCACATCGCAAGCCCCCGCCACGCGACGCTGATCCGGCGCGAGATGGCGCGGCTCGGCCTGACCGTCCTCGGCGCGCTGCCCCGGCGCCCCGACCTCGCCCTGCCCGAGCGGCACCTCGGGCTGGTGCAGGCGGGCGAGCATCCCGACCTCGACGGCGCCATCGCGGGCTTTGCCGCGCTCCTGCGCGAGAACGCCGATCTGGGCGCGATCCGCGCCGCGGCCCGCCCCACGCTCGCGGCCGATCCGGGCCCCCTGCCCCGCCCGCCCGCGCAGCGGATCGCGCTGGCGCAGGACATGGCCTTCGCCTTCACCTATCCGCACCTGATCGCGGGCTGGCGCGCGGCCGGGGCCGAGATCCTGCCCTTCTCGCCGCTGGCCGACGAGCCCCCCCCCGACGCCGATCTGGTCTGGCTGCCCGGCGGCTACCCTGAGCTTCACGCCGGCCGCCTCGCCGCCGCCACGACCTTCCGCGCGGGCCTTTGCCGTCATGCCGAGACGCGCCCGGTGCATGGCGAATGCGGTGGCTACATGGTGCTGGGCGAGGCTCTGGTGGATGCGCAGGGCCACCGCCACGCGATGACGGGCCTTCTGGGCCTCGTCACCAGCTTCGAGCGGCGGCGGCTGCATCTGGGCTACCGCCGGGCCGAGCTGCTGGCGCCGATGCCGGGGCATGAGGCCGGCGCGGCGCTGCGCGGCCACGAGTTCCACTATTCCACGATCCTCGAACAGCCCGACGCGCCGCTCGCGCGCGTCACCGACGCCGAGGGCCATCCGGTGCCCGAGACCGGCTCGCGCCGCGGCCTCGTCACCGGCTCGTTCTTCCACCTCGTCGCCTGATCGGGCGGGGCCCCGAAGGCCCCGCCGCACAGCTCACCAGGAGGTGATGACCGAGCCCTGATACTTCTCGTCGATGAAGGCCTTCAGCTCGGGCGAGTGATAGGCCTCGACCAGCGCCTTCACCCAGGGCTGTTCCTGATCGCCGTTCCGCACCACGATGATGTTGACGTAGGGGTTGTCGGCCTTCTCGCTCGCGATCGCGTCGGTCTTGGGGTTCAGCCCCGAGGCAAGCGCGTAGTTCGTGTTGATCAGCGCCGCATCCAGATCGGCGAGCGAGCGCGGCAGCTGCGCCGCGTCCAGCTCCCGGAACTTGATCCCCTTGGGGTTCTCGCTCACATCGAGAACCGTGGGGGTAAGGCCCGTGCCCTCGGCCAGGGTGATCTGCCCCAGATCCTGCAGGACCAGCAGCGCCCGGCCGCCGTTCGTCGGATCGTTCGGGATGCCAACGAGCGCCCCCTCGGGCAGCGCGTCGAGGCTGTCGATCTTCGAGGAATAGACCCCCATCGGCGTGGTGATCGTGGTGGCCACCGGCACCAGATCAAAGCCGCGGTCCTTCACCTGGTTGTCGAGATAGGGCTTGTGCTGGAACGAGTTGGCCTGGATGTCGCCATCGGCGAGCGCCTGGTTCGGCACGACATAGTCCGAAAACTCGATCACGTCGATCTCGAGCCCCCTGGGGGCGGCGATCTTCGCGACCTCCTCCATGATCTCGGCGTGTTCGCCCGGCGAGACGCCGACCTTGATCTGATCGGCCAAGGCGCCGCCCGCGATCAGGGCCAGGGCAGAGGCAAGCGTGGTCATGCGCAGCATGAGAAGTTCCTTCTTTGGGAGTCCGAAATTTAGCGGCCGCGGTTGCGCGGCGCGCGCCGGTCAACCGCGCGGGCGATGCCTTCGCCCACCGATTGCACAAGCTGGACGAGAACGACAAGGATCACCACGACGGCGGCCATCACTTCGGGCATGAACCGCTGATAGCCGTAGCGGATGCCAAGGTCGCCCAGGCCCTCGCCGCCCACCGCGCCCACCATCGCCGAATAGCCGATCAGGCTCACCAGCGCGAGCGTCAGCCCCAGCGTGATGCCGGGCAGCGCCTCGGGGATCAGCACCTTGCGGATGATCTGGAAGGGCGTGGCGCCCATGGCGCGGGCGGCCTCGATCAACCCGCTGTCCACCTCGCGGATCGCGTTCTCGACCAGCCGGGCGATGAAGGGAATGGCCGCCACCGTCAGGGGCACGATCGCCGCCGTGGTGCCGATCGAGGTGCCGGCGAGCGCGCGGGTGAAGGGGATGATCGCCACCACAAGGATGATGAACGGCACCGAGCGCGTGGCGTTCACCACCAGCCCCAGCACCTTGTTCACCAGCGGCGAAGACAGCAGCTCGCCCCGCTGCGATGTGGCAAGGAACACCCCCAGCGGCAGGCCGAAGACCGTGCCCAGCACGCCCGAGACCGCGACCATGTAAAGCGTCTGCAGCGTCGCCTCGAGAAGCAGGGGGATCAGGTTAGCCCACATAGCCCAGCACCTCCGTCAGCAGCTGGTGGCGTTCCAGATAGGCCCGCGCCTCGGCGCCGCGCCCCGTCTCGACCGAGACGAGCAGGTTGCCGAACGGATGCGGGCCGATCTCCTCGATCGCACCGGCGAGGATGTTGACCGCGATCCCCAGCTCGCCCGTCAGGCGCGCGAGCATCGGGTCGGTCGCATGGCGGCCGGCAAAGGTGATACGGATCACCTCTTGCGAGTGCCCTTCGGGCGGGGCGGGCCGCAGGCGGTTCGCCACAAAGGCCGGCAGCGTCACCCCCGTCACCCCCGACAGGAACGACCGCGTGGTGGGATGCGCGGGCCGCACGAAGATGTCGTAGGTCGGCCCCGCCTCGACGATGCGCCCGCCGTCGATCACCGCCATATGGGTGGCGATGTCGCGCAGCACGCCCATCTCATGCGTGATGAGCAGGATCGTCAGCCCGAGGTCGCGGTTGATATCGGCCAGAAGGCGCAGCACCGTCCGCGTCGTCTCGGGATCGAGCGCCGAGGTGGCCTCGTCCGACAGCAGCACCTTGGGCCCGGTGGCCAGCGCCCGCGCGATCCCCACGCGCTGCTTCTGCCCACCCGACAGCTCGGCCGGATAGCGGTCGGCCAGCGCCTCGAGGCCCACGCGCGCGATCAGATCCTCGACCCGCGGCCGGATCTCGGCCTTGGGCCTGCCCGCGATCTCCAGAGGCAGCGCGACATTGCCAAATACGGTGCGCGAGGCGAGCAGGTTGAAATGCTGAAAGATCATGCCGACCTCGCGGCGGATCTCGCGCAGCTCGGCGCCCGTCGCCGCGCCCACGTCGCGCCCGCCGACCAGCACCCGGCCCCCCGTGGGCCGTTCCAGCCCGTTGACCATGCGCAGCAGGGTGGATTTCCCCGCTCCCGAGCGGCCGATGATGCCGGTGATCGTGCCGGGCTCGACCGTCAGCGAGCAATCGGCCAGCGCCATGACCGGCGCGCCACCCTTCTGGGCGAAGGACTTCTCGACCCTGTCGAAGGTGATCGCCGCACCCTGTGCCTGTTCAACGCGCATCCGGGCTCCTTGCTGCCCAACGTCTGGCCTCCCGCGAGTCGCGATAGACCGGATCGGCGCGCGGGGCGCAAGCCCCGCCATACCTCTGCGCCGACGCCCGCACGGAAGCTTGGCCCGGCCCCCGCCCCTTCCGCCCGGACCCGCGTTCCGCCATAGCCGCCCTCCGGCGCACCGCCGGTCCGGCCCGCGCGCCCGGCGCGGGAGAGCGTTCTTTTTATGCCCCCCTGCCCCCGCTTGCCGGTCCCGCTCCGGGGCGCTACCACCGGCCAGCGGGCCGACCCCGCCCGGAGGAGCCGAGATGACCGAACGCCGCCTGTCCCCCGAAACGCTCGCCGCGCAGGCGCTCGGGCATGTCGATGGCGCGACCGGGGCGCTGATCCCCTCGATCCATCCCTCGACCACCTACGAGCGCGACGCCGACACCGGCTATTCCCGCGGCCGCGTCTATGCCCGCGCCGACAATCCCACCTTCGACACGCCCGCCGATCTGCTGACGCGGCTCGAGGGCGGGGCCGAGAGCCTGCTCTTTTCCTCGGGCATGGCGGCGGCGACGGCGGTCTTCCTCGCGCTGGCGCCCGGCGATCATGTGCTGGCGCCGCGGGTGATGTATTGGGCCCTGCGCGGATGGCTGCTCGATTTCGCCACCCGCTGGGGGATCGAGGTCGAGCTGGTGGACACGTCCGACCTCGACGCGCTGGCGGCGGCGGTGCGGCCGGGCCGGACGCGGCTGATCTGGCTCGAGACGCCCGCCAACCCGACGTGGGAGGTGGCCGACATCGCCGCCGTGGCCGACATCGCCCGCGCCGCCGGGGCGCGTCTGGCGGTGGATTCCACCGTGGCCACCCCCGTCCTGACCCGCCCGCTCGAGCTGGGCGCCGATCTCGTCATGCATTCGGCCACCAAATATCTCAACGGCCACACCGACGTGGTGGCGGGCACCCTGACCTGCGCGCAGCGGGATGACTCCTGGGCCCGGATCGCCGCGGTCCAGCGCCAGAACGGCGCGATCCTCGGCCCGTTCGAGGCGTGGTTGCTGCAGCGCGGCATGCGCACGCTCTATCCCCGGCTGCGCTGGCAATGCGCTTCGGCCGCGGCGCTGGCCGAGCGGCTGGCCGCCCATCCCCGCGTGGCCGAGGTGCTCTATCCCGGTCTCGCCTCGCATCCGGGCCACGCCATCGCGCGGCGCCAGATGCAGGGCGGCTTCGGCGGGATGCTCTCGGTCCGCGTCGCGGGAGGGCGCGAGGCCGCCATCGCCACCGCCGCACGGGTCAGGCTCTGGACCCGCGCGACCTCGCTCGGCGGGGTGGAAAGCCTGATCGAGCACCGCGCCAGCATCGAGGGCCCGACCTCGCCGGTCCCCGACGACCTGCTGCGCCTGTCGGTCGGGCTGGAGTCGGCCGAGGATCTCTGGGACGACCTCGCCACCGCCCTGGGCTGAGGCACCCGCTGCGCTGCCGGATCACCGCCTCGACCCGGCGTCCCTCGACGCACCCCCGGCCCTGCGCACCGCGATGAAACAGTGCGTTCGCGGAGGTGGCTCCACCATTGCTTGCTTTGGAACGTGATTCGTGCCATGAAGGGCGGGCAAAGCTTCCTCTTTCGACCTTCTGTTTCCCTTCGGCTTCAGTTGCGACTCTGACAGGACTGAGCCAAGCCATCGCATCCTGCGGATGGCACAAGACAGGAGACGTCACGATGGCCACTGGCACCGTGAAATGGTTCAACACCACCAAAGGTTTCGGCTTCATCGCTCCGGCGGGTGGCTCCAAGGATGTGTTCGTTCACATCAGCGCGCTTGAGCGCGCCGGCATCCGCCAGCTGGACGACGGCCAGGCCGTCACCTTCGATCTCGAGCGCGACCGCAACGGCCGCGAGTCGGCGACGAACCTCGCCCTCGCCTGAGCGATCCGATCAGCGAGACAGGAACGGGCGGCGCTGCCGCCCGTTTTTCTTTGCGCTTGTCCTGCCGGGCCCGAAGCCTCCAACGCCGCTCCTGTGCTCCCACTCTTTGCGGCTCCTGCGGCCATCCGGGCGCCGGAAAGGCGGGACCGTGTGGCGGCGACGAGGGAGGGGCGAGATGCGTCGCTCATCCGCGGCCCCCGTCAGTTCTGCCACAGGCGCTCGCGTTCGACGCGGCCTTGATCGTCCAGCCGCACCTCGACCGTGTCGCCGTAGGGGTTGGTGGCGAGCGCGGTGACATGCCGCCCGCCCCGCTCCATGAAGCCGATGTCGGTGTAGCCGAGCGCGACCAGCTTTTCCCGCGCCGCGGCCTCGGACAGCGAGCGGCGGTCGTCGCGCTCGCGCTCGAAATCCTTCAGGGTTCCGTTGCGCGAAAATTCGATCTCGATCCGCATTCCGTCGGTGGCAAAGCCCTCGACCGAGATTTCGCCGTCGTCGTCCAGATCGATCTCGGTCAGGCGGGCGATCTCGGCAAGGCGCGGCTCGGCCCGGACGGCGGCGGGCAGCAGGGTCTCGATCAGCGGCTGCGGCAGACCCGCGCCATCGGTCTGAACTTCCAGCAGCCGGTCACCCCGCGCCTCGGCCCGGAGCCAGCCGGTGCCGCCGCGGGCATAGATGTAGATCTTGCCGTCCTTGCGGGAGCGGGTGCGGATGTCGGTCAGGTCAAGGCCGCGCAGAGCAGAGGGCAGCACCGCCTCGGCCGGAGCGGCGGCGGGCCCTTCGGTCACGGTGGTGGCGGCGAAGGTCTCGCCCGTGCGCGTGCCGGTCAGGTCCAGCCGCGTGCCGGGCGCGGGAGCGGTGGTGCCTTGCGGAAGGGTCACGAGGACGCGGCCCTCGGGCGTGCTCAGCACGATCCGGGTGCCGAAGACCTCGGCCACCGTGCCGGAAAGCGGGACTTCCTGCGCGGCAACGGGAGTGGCGAGGGCCGTCGTCAGGATCAGGGCGGCAAGAACGCGTTTCATCGGTTTCTCCTTGGAGTTCATCATGGCGCTGTTCTGCGCGATTCGCGCCAAACGCCACCGCAACCGCGCGGTTTGGTTTCCGTTGAGCCTTGGGCTACTATCCACAAACCATGCGTCCTGCGTTCGCACTCCTGATTCTTGCCTTTCTTGCCGCGCCGGCGATGGCCGACCCGCCCGAGGATGCCGCCGCCATCGACGCTGCTTCGGCCCTGGCCTGCGTCTCCGCCCGCTATCGGGGCGAGGCCCTGCGGATCGAGGCGGAGGATGACGGGCTGGTGCAGGAAATCCGCTGGCTTACCCCCGCCGGAAATGTGCTGGACATCGAGATCACCGGCCCCGGATGCCGGTTCCTCGAGGTGGACGGCGTCGGCCAGTCCGAGGCGCGCATCCTGCCGGAGGGCGCCCCGTGAAGGTTCTGGTGGTCGAGGATGACCGCGACCTTGCCGGCCAGATCGCGGCCGCGCTGGCGCAGGCGGGATATACGGTGGAACTGGCGCATGACGGCGAGGAGGGCGAATTCCTCGGCGCGACCGAGACGGTCGGCGCCGCCGTGCTGGACCTCGGCCTGCCGGGGATCGACGGGATCGAGGTGCTGCGGCGCTGGCGCGGCGCGGGACTGTCCTTTCCCGTGCTGATCCTGACCGCGCGGGACGCATGGTCGGACAAGGTGGCGGGGTTCCGGGCCGGGGCTGACGACTACGTGCTGAAGCCCTTCCGCATGGAGGAGGTGACGCTGCGCCTCTCCAGCCTCATCCGCCGCGCGGCGGGGCACGCGACGGCGGAACTGGCGGCGGGCGGCCTCGTGCTGGACACGGCGACCGGGCTTGCCACGCTGGAGGGCATGCCGCTGCGGCTGACAGCCTTCGAGGCCCGGCTGTTGCGCTACCTGATGCTGAACAAGGGCCGTGTCGTCAGTCGGACGGAACTGTCCGAACATATGTATGACCGTGACGCCGACCGCGATTTCCGCTCGCTGGAGGTGGTGATCGGCAGGCTGCGGAAGAAGATCGGCGAGGCGCGGGTGGAAACCAGGCGGGGCGAGGGCTATCGGCTGCTGCCCGGCGATCCGGCATGAGGTTGCGATCCATCCGCGCGCGGATGCTTGCCTGGTCGACGGGGCTGACGATGGCGGCGCTGGTCGTTGCCTGGGTGGCGCTGTCGGCCGTGCTGGCGGATTTCGTGAGCCGCAGGCTTGATGCGGAACTGACGGCGGCGGCACGGGGCGTGATGGCGGCGGCGCGTTGGGATGCGACGGGGGGCGTCGCGGTGGTTCCGTCCCCTGCCGATGCGCGTTTCGAGCGTCCGCTGTCCGGCTGGTACTGGCAGGTCAGCGACGGGGCGGCGGTGCTGGCGCGCTCGCCTTCGTTGGTGACCGGCACGCTAGGCGTGGATGGCGCGGGTCGGACCGGGCCGGATGGCGCGGCGCTGGTCTCGCACGTCGCCGGGTTCACTGCGCCGGGCGACGGGCGGCGGCTGACGGTGACGGTGACCTTGCCTGCGGCCGAGGCCGAAGGAGCACTGGCCGTCATTCGCCGCCCCCTGACCCTGGCGCTGGCGGTGCTGGGGGCGGCCTTGATGGCCGCGCAGGTGCTGGCGGTACGGGCAGGGTTGATGGACCTGACGTACTTCGCCCGGGCCGTGGCGGCCGTGCGCGACGGGCGGGCGAAGGCGCTGCCCAGGGCACGGGCCGCCGAGCTGGAGCCCCTGTCGGATGAGCTGAACCGCCTCATCACCGCCAATGCCGCGCAGCTGGAGCGCGCGCGCGCCCATGCGGGCGATCTGGCGCATGCGCTGAAGACCCCGCTGGCGGTGCTGGCCAACCGCGCGGGCCCCGAGGACGCTGCCCTGATCGACCGGATGGACCGCATCATCCGCTGGCACCTCAAGCGCGCCCGTGCAGCGGCGGCCGGGCTGGATCCGTCCGCCCATGTCGCGCTGGCTCCGGTCCTGGAGGATGTGGCGCTGGTCCTGACGCCCGAGGCGCGGCGTCGCGGCGTTGCGCTGCAGGTCGCAGCGACCGGCGCCCCGGATTTTCGGGGCGATGCCGAGGATCTGGCCGAAATTCTGGGTGCCCTGGCCGAGAATGCGGTGAAATGGGCGCGGACATCCGTGCGGCTGGCGGCGGAACCCTGTCCTGACGGCGTAGAGGTCACCATCATCGACGACGGCCCCGGCATCCCCGAGGCCGACCGCGCCCGCATCCTTGCCCGCGGGGCGCGACTGGATGAAACGATGCCCGGCCATGGCCTCGGCCTTTCCATCGCGGCCGACCGGATCGCGGCCTACGGCGGGAGGCTGATCCTTGCCGAGGCCGAAGGTGGCGGGCTGGCAATCACCGTGACATTGCCCGCGCGGGCATGACCGGGCACGGTCGCGTCGGTTCGTCAATCGCTGCGTCGGATCAGACTCCATGCCCGCGGGCGCCCTGCCCCGCGAGGTCCGTGAGCATGTCGACCATGGCCTCCCGCGACGGGTTCGCCGCAATGCCTGTCTCTCGCCAGTCGGTCCGGCAGAGCCCGCGGGCCACCTTTTCCGACATCGCCGCCGCGCTGATGGTCCGCAGGCACGGCGACAGCCCTGCCTTGTCGCACAGCAGGGTGAAGAAGTGCGCGGTGCGATAGGACATGAAGACGATGCAGTCGATGTCGCCCCGGCGGAGCATGTCCTGTGTCGCGGGCGACAGGGACTTGGCCGGCGTGGCCCGGTAGGCCACGAGGCGCTGCGCATCATGGCCATGACGCTTCAGCGCCGCGGCCATGTCCTCGGTGATGTCCCACCCGCTCAGATAGGTGATCCGGCCCTCGGACGCGGACCGCTTCTTCAGGATGAGATCCAGCAGGCTTGGCGCGTCTCCGGCCGCTTCGTGAACGCAGGCGAAGCCGGCCCGATGCAGGGGCGCGGCCGTGCCGGCGCCGACGGCGTAGATCGGAACCGTCCTGTCGATCGAAGGCAGTTCGGCGATCCGCAGCGAGGCATGGACCGACGTGACGACAATGGTCCGGGAGTCCCTCAGGGCCTCATGGCTGAAATCGACAGGCGACACGTCCAGCACCGGCTCGACAGAGACCCGGTGGCCCTTTTCTTCAAGGGACGGCCTCATGGCCTCAGCCTGCAGGGTGGGACGCGTGAGAAGAACGTGCATCGTGGGCGGGTCCTTGCCTTTCTCCGGGGTTGGCGCCTGTTTCCGACCTGCCCTGTCCTGACAGGTCCCCACGGATCGTCCGCGCCCCTGCCCCTGTCGGACCGCGTTCCGCGTCGCTTGTCAACGGCGCAAACCGAAAGTGTTTCCTTCGCAGAGGGTGGGGCCTGACAGGCCCGACCCTCTGCGCGCCACGGACCTCGAGGGCCGAACGCGCGCCGGTGGCCGGCCCCGAAGATCTCGACGGTGGTGGCGGTCAGCCGCGCCCAGAGCTGGAGCTGTTCAGCTCGCTGCCACTATTTCGCAGCGCGTATCTGGGCCAAAGCAGACTCGAAGCGGATGCTCGAGCTCGCGCCTCAGATGCGTCTCAAGATATTGCGCCGCGAACCGCGACGGCGCGCATACGGTCACCACGCCCCGTTCGGCTCGTACCAGCGACAGGCGTGCATACCACGATGCGAAATGGGCTGGGTTCGCGTCCTCCAGCATCCGCATCATCCGCGCCCACGGGCTTGATGCGCCGCGCGAGCCGCCCGAGAAATCCACATGGACCACATGTGCATCCGGGGATTGCGGTGGAACCTGCCGCTGCGGCGTGGGCTCGTGGCGGCCCGCCATGCGGAGGGCGAAGTCGGATCCGACCTTGCCCCACTCTTCCTGGGTTGCGGCATAGATCGCGGGAAGATCAAGGGCATAGACAGCCACCCTGCCCTTCACGCCCCGGACCTTCAGCACGAGGAAGCCTGTATCGATCAGGCGACGGGTCTCCCGCTTCGCGGTGCGCTCGTCCACGGACCAAAGCGCGGCCATTTCGCGTTGACCTATGGCCATCTCCCCGCGCGCCCAGTTGTAGCGGGCCGTTACAAGTGCCACCAGGCGAAGGATCGAGGTCTGCAGAGTGCCACTCGATGACAGCCCCTTGACTGCCAGAGCGGTGAGAATGTCGTATTTCTCGGCACCCGCTCCGGGGCCCGCAAGTCGCGCATTCTGCATTCTAAGCCTCTACTGCCCGATCAGCTTGACCCGCCGATTCCTGTGAGACGCAGTGTGGCAGCCTCCCGTTATTTGTCAAACGGTTTCGGATGACGGGATTTGCCCATCTTCCACGGAAAAATGGTGATTTCTGGTTTAAAAGGTATTGGGGGACACCCTGGGTGTCACTGAATGAGGGGCGCCGTGTCACCATTTGGCCCCGAGACTGTGTCGTCGTGTCACCGAAACGCCGGGTGGACGTGCTGCAGGGAGGCATATTTCAGCCCCACACTTTCAGAAACGCGATTTTGGCAGATTAGCATTTGGCAGCTTTCTGTTTTCGCGCTATTGAACGTCACGAGTTAAATTACGCGAGAAACAC
>NZ_CP090025.1:0-49699 GCF_021391315.1 Cereibacter azotoformans
AACCTCACCCTTCTGGTTCTCTGCGAGACCCCGGCCGAGCTGAAGAACCGCGTGGCGGATGCCCGGAACCTGCTGGCGGACTCGGGCGCCGTCGTCGCGCGCGAGGACATGGGGCTGGAAAGCCAGTTCTGGTCGCAGCTGCCCGGCAACCACGCCTTCCGAGCCCGCGTCGCGCTGATGACCAGCCGCAATTTCACGGCGATGGCGCCGCTCCACAACTATCCGACCGGGCACCGCCACGGGAACGAGTGGGGCGACGCGATCTGCAAGCTGCAGACGAGCGCCGGCAGCCCCTTCTACTTCAATTTCCATGTGGGCGACCTCGGCCACACCTTCATCGCCGGCCCCTCAGGGTCGGGAAAGACAGTGCTGCAGACCTTCCTGCTGTCGCAGCTGGAAAAGTTCGGCGCGAAGCGGATCCTGTTCGACAAGGACCGGGGCGCCGAGATCTTCGTGCGCGCCTCCGGCGGCTCCTATCTCGACTTCCGCAATGGCGCGGCGACCGGCTGCGCGCCGTTCATGGCGCTGGACATGACGCCCGACACGCAGGCGTTCATGGTTGAACTGGTGAAGTCGATGCTCGGCGGCGACCGGGCAGGCTTCAGCGCCGATGACCAGCACCGGATCGAGGCGGCCGTGCAGCACCTGGGCGCCCTGCCAGTCGAGCAGCGGACGGTGCGCGCCCTTCGCGACCTGCTGGGCTTCGGGGGAGGGGCCGAGGACATCGGCAGCCGCCTCGACCGCTGGACGAAGTCCGGCCGCCTCGGCTGGGTCTTCGACAATCCCCCGGACGAGATCGACTTCAGCGCCGATCTCGTCGGCTTCGACATCACCGAGTTCCTCGACGATGCCGAGATCCGCAACCCGATCATGATGTACCTGATGCGCCGGATCGAGCAGCTGATCGACGGCCGCCGCATCGCCATCTTCATCGATGAGTTCTGGAAGGCGCTGACCGACCCGTATTTCAGCGACTTCATCAAGAACAAGCTGAAGGTGATCCGGAAGCAGAACGGGATCATCGTCGCGGGCACGCAGTCGGCCTCGGACGTAATCGCAAGCCCGATCGCCCGGACGATCATCGAACAATGCGCGAGCCAGATCTGGTTCGGGTCCGACCGCGCCAGCGCCTCGGACCTGGTCGAGCATTTCGGCCTCTCGTACCGCGAATACGAGATCGTGCGCGAGGAGCTGCCCCGGGGCCACTTCCTGGTCAAGCAGGGCGGCAACTCGATCGTCTGCGACCTCGACCTGACCGGCCTCGAGGACGTGCTGACGGTGCTGTCGGGCCGGACATCCACCAACGCCATCCTCACGGAGCTTCGCCAGACCCACCCCGATCCCGCGGACTGGCTGCCCCGGCTGTTCCAGCGCAGAAAGGAGACGAACTGATGACCCATCGCCTCGGCATCGTCGCCGCTCTCTCGATCCTTCTCGGGGCGTCCGCCGCCAGCGGGCAGGGGGTGCCCGTCATCGACGCCACCTCGATCTCGAACGCAAAGACGCAGTTCACCCAGCAGCTGGCGCAGATGATCAAGGAGTTCGAGGAGGCGCAGCGGCTCTATTCCGCCATCAACGGCGCCACGGGCATGGGCGATGTGGTCGCCATGCTCAACGATCCGGACGTACGCGAGGTGCTCGGACCCGACGCGCAGAGGATCGCGGCTTCATTCGATATCAACCTCGATGACCTGGGCGATCTCGCCGACACGGCGAAGGCGGTCCATGCCTTTGCCTCGCTCGAGGACGAGAACATCACGGCCGAGGGCTTCTACCGGAGCGAACTTGACCGGATCAAGAAGCAGGCGGGGCGCAACACCGCGACCGGCGAGCGGATCGTCAATCTCTCCGACGACCGACTTGGTGGCCTCGAGCGGCTCCGCCAGCAGATCGGCATGGTCGAGACCCAGAAGGAGGTCGATGCACTGAACGCGCGGATCGCGATTGAGCAGGCCATGCTGCAGAACGACACCAACCGCATTCAGGGCCTGTCGATGCTGCAGGCGGCGCAGGCGCAGGCGGAAGAGCAGCGGCAGGTCGAGCTGGCGGCGCAGCGCCGGCAGAAAGAGGCGGCCGGCTTCAGCGCCACCTTCGGCGGCACATCATTTTGAGGTCTCGGATGCAAAAGATTTTCATAGTCATTGCAGGTGCCGCCATCTTCCTCGGCCTTGCCGGCTGCAAGGAGGAGGAGAAGCACCCGGTCGCCTTCTTCGTCGAGAACCCCGCCGAGCGGGCCCAGCGGCTGGCCGACTGCGAGCTTCAGGACCGTTCGGCAGACGACGCCAACTGCGTGAACGCGCGCGAGGCCGAGCGGCAGGCCGCGAGCGAGCGCGACGCGAAGGGCTTCCAGAGCACTTTCGGCAAGCCGGCGTTCTAGGCGGGGCAGGGGGCCGGGATCATGCTGCAGATGCTCTACGACAACTTCGTGGCCAGCCTGACGGACAAGATGAACACTATCAGCAGCGCGATCTCGGGCGAGCTGACGGCCCCGCTCACGGCGGCCATGACGCTCTACATCATGCTCTATGGCTGGGCGATCCTGCGCGGCTCGATCCACGAGCCGGTGATGGATTTCACCATCCGGGGCGTGAAGCTCGCGATCATCTGGACCCTCGTGGCGAACGCCGGCGACTACAGTTCGTGGGTAGGGGACACGATCACCAACGGCATCCCGGCCTTCGTGGAAACCATCGCGGGCGGTGCCCCCGCATCGCTGCCGTCCGATCCGGTCATGGCCATGGCTGGCGAGATGAGCATGGCGGTGCAGGAGGCCTATGGCACGGGCATCGCGGGCAGCATCTACGGCTACCTGATGTCGATGGTGGTCTGGCTCTCGGCCATTCCCTTCGCGGCGCTGGCCTTCGTGGTGAGCCTTCTCGTCCACTTCGGCCTGACGCTTCTGGCCTCGATCGGCCCGCTCTTCATCGGCTTCGCGCTCTTTGACTTCAGCCGCGGCTGGTTCTTCGCCTGGCTCGGCCAGACGCTGAACTTCGCGATCCTGAAGCTGCTGGTCATCGTGCTGATGATCACGATCACCGCCTTCCTGGGCGACGTCTACACGAAGGTGGACATCGAGGCGGGCGCGGCCGCCGTCGCCGCCTTCCTCGTGGCGCTGGCCTGCGCCACGCTCTTCTTCTTCCTTCTTCCCTCCATCGCGGCGGCGCTCAGCGCCGGCGTCGGGGCCTCGACAGGGGTCGCGCAGCGGTTCGTCGAGCGCAAGATCCTCGGCGGCTTCGGCGGTGGCGGCTTATCCGGCGGGTCCGCGCGGAGCGGATCGGCCACCCGAACATCCTGAGGGCCGGCCACGGCCCCCACGTCCTGAACCCAAAGGCCTGAGAATGCGGAACATCATTCTTCTGGTCGCCGTGCTCGGCACGGCGGCATGCAGCAGCACGACGCCTCTTCCAGAGGTCCGCGGCTCCACCGTGCGCCCGTTGAACCCCACGAAGTGGGACTACGAGGCAGCGGTCGCGAAGAAACAGCGCGAGATCGGCTTCGGCGCCGGGACGGGGCAGGGAGCGGACGCATGATCGCCAGGGACGACAAGGAATTGGCCGCCTACCTGAAGGCCGCGCGGACCTTCGACTATGACCAAAGGCTAGCGGCGGAACGCTCGAAGCGCATCGCTTGGGCGCTCGCGGGCGTGGCGAGCCTTCTGGCCACCGCAAGCGTGGCGGCGGTGGCAGCCCTCGCGCCGCTGAAGGAGGTGGTGCCCTTCGTGATCCGCGTCGATCAGGCCACCGGCGTGCCCGAGGTCATGACGGCGCTGACGGACGGCCGGGAGAGCTACGACGAGGCGGTGGCGCGCTATTTCCTCGCCCGCTACGCCCGCGTGCGCGAGAGCTACAGCTTCGCCGAGCGCCAGAACATCTTCCACGAGGTGACGCTCATGTCGGCGCCCGAGGTGACGCGGCAGTTCTCCGAGTTCTTCAACGCCACCAATCCCAAGAGCCCGCAGTACCTCTACGGCCGCGACACCCACGCCAGCATCCGCATCCGGTCGATCTCGTTCCTCGGCGACCAGCTCGCGCAGGTCCGCTTCACCCGGACCGAGCGCAACGAGCGCGAGAAGCTGAAGAAGGAGACCCTCTGGGTCTCGACCATCCAGTTCGAGTTCGACCCCAAGGCCGAGATCAGCGCCGAGGACCGGCTGGTCAACCCGCTCGGCTTCGTCGTCCGCAACTACCGCGTCGATCCGGAGGTGGTCCAATGATGCTGAAAGCTGGTCTTCTGGCCGGCCTGCTGGCGGCCACCGCAGGTCCCGCTCTCGCGCTCGACGTGCCGAAGCCCTCGAACTCGGACAGCCGCGTCCGCTCGGTCGCCTACAACGAGTGGGACGTGGTGCGCGTCGTCGGTACGATCCGCACCAGCGTCCAGATCGTCTTTGGGCAGAGCGAGGAGGTGGTCGACGTCGCCGGCGGCGACACGGTGTCGTGGGAAGTCGTCCCGCGCGGCAACATCCTCTACCTCAAGCCTCGCGAGAAGAACCCGCCGACGAACCTGCAGGTCGCCACGATGCGCCCGGACGGCACGACGCGCACCTATTCCTTCGAACTAATCGTGCGCGAAGGCGAGATCATGGCGAACTCGCGGGACGTCTATTTCCAGATCCGCTTCGCCTATCCGCGCGACGAGGCCATGGCCCGCCGCGAGGCCGCGGCCGAGCAGAAGGCCAGAGCCCGGGAGGAAGCCGCGAAGGCGCGGCTCGCGCATTCGGTCGCGACGGCCGGCGAGAAGAACTGGATGTATCTCGCAGCCGGTGCGACCGACCTGCAGCCCACCGAGGCCTATGACAACGGCGAGCAGACGGTGCTGACCTTCGCGCGCCGCACGCGGTTGCCGGCGGTCTACCTCGTCGATCGGAACGGCGAGGAGCGCCTGGCCAACACCACCGTCCGCCGTAACCAGGTCATCGTCCATGACGTGGCCCCGGAGATCCGGCTGCGCCTCGGGAAGGAGGTCATCGCGATCTACAACGTCGGCCCCACCTACGACCGCGGCGGAAACACAGGCACCGGCACGACGAGCCGGACTGTGAACCGCGAAATCATCGGAGGCTGACATGGCAGAAGAACGGACAAGCGCCGAGCCGGCCGAGGCTTCGGTCGAAGGCGAACGCGGCATCTCGCCCATCACCGCGGGACAGTCGCCCGGCCTGAGCGAGGCAAACAAGAAGATCCTCGTGGCGGCGGGCATCATGTTCCTTGGCGCACTGGCCTATCTGCAGTGGCCGTCCGACGAGAAGCCGCCGGAGGAAGAGAAGGTGCAGGAGGTCAGCCGCCTCCGGCCGAGCCGCGACTTTCAGCCGGCCGAGATCACGGAGCCGCAGCCTGCGCCGGGGGCTACCGCAGCGCCTGCGGCTGAGCCCGCGAAACCCGCAGCGCCAATGGGGCCGATTGAGCGCGCGCGGGCCGACACCGCCGCGCAGGCCGGGCCATCGGAAGCGCAGCTGCTCTACGAAAGCTCGCAGCGCGCGCCACTGATGGCGTTTTCTGGAAACAATAATAATAACATAAGCCAAATTAGCGGCGAACCGGCAGTCTCCGGCGCCGGCGGCCTTTTCGGCTCCGGAACGGGACCGGAGGGTGGCCCTCTGGGACTTTCCGCGGAACTCGTGACATCCGACCGGGGCGCGGTGAAGGCGACCCGGCTGGCCCATCCGGAACTGACGATCACCCAGGGCACCATCATTCCCTGCGTGCTCGACACCGCCATGGACTCAACCGCGCCCGGCATGGTGCGCTGCACCGTGACCGACGACGTCTGGTCGACCACGGGTTCTGTTATCCTGCTCGACCGCGGCACGCGGATCGTCGGCGAGTATCGCGGCGGGATGCAACGCGGGCGCAAGCGCATGTTCGTGCTCTGGACCCGTGCCGAAACCCCGCATGGCGTGGTGGTCAACCTCGGCTCGCCGGCCGTCGATGCCGTGGGGCGGAGCGGCTTCTCGGGCGATGTGGACACGCAGTTCTGGAGCCGGTTCGGCGGCACGCTGATGCTGTCGGTCATCGACAGCGCGCTCATCGCGGCCGCGAACGAGAACAGCTCGGCCGAGACCGTGACGACCAATGTCGGCGATCTCGCGCAGACCGAGCTCGAACGCATGATCGACGTGCCGGTGATCCTGCGGAAGAACCAGGGCGAGGAGGTGGCAGTGATGGTGGCGCGCGACCTCGACTTCTCGGGGGTCTATCGGCTTCGATGACCAGCGCCTCCCCCTCACTCGCCCTTACCGCCTTCCTCGCGCCGATCCAGCCCTGGCTCGATCGCCAGGACATCCTGGAGATCTGCATCAACCGCCCCGGCGAGGTCTTCGTCGAGGAACCGCGGGGCTGGGAGCGGATCGCCCTGCCCGCCCTCAGCTACGAGTTCCTGTCGGGGCTGATCTCCACCATCAGCAGCTTTGCCCGCCAGAAGGTGAACGCCGAGGCGCCGCTGCTTTCGGCCTCGCTGCCGGACGGCGAGCGGGTGCAGGTGGTGCTGCCCCCAGCGGTGCCTGCGGGCACGATCAGCCTGACGATCCGAAAGCCCGCGCACCGCACCTTCTCGCTGGAGGCGCTGATCGGCACGGGCATGTTCGATGCGGTCGAAACCGATCCGGAGACCCTCGGCGCCGACGACGCGCAGTTGGTTGCCTTGCACCGCGACCGGCGCTGGCCGGAGTTCCTCACCGCAGCCGTGGCGGCGAAGAAGAACATCCTGATTTCGGGCGCCACCGGCAGCGGCAAGACCACGCTCTCGAAGGCGCTGATCCCGCTGATCCCCGAAACCGAGCGGCTCATCACCATCGAGGACACGCTGGAGCTGGAGCTGCCGCAGCCGAACGTGGTGCGGCTCATCTATTCCAAGGGCGGCCAGGGCGACGCGAAGGTGACGGCCCGCGACCTGCTGGAGGCGTCACTCCGGATGCGGCCCGACCGGATCTTCCTGCAGGAGCTGCGCGACGCCTCGGCCTTCTACTACCTGCGCAACGTGAACACCGGTCATTCGGGCTCGATCACCACGATCCACGCGGACTCGGCCCGACTTGCCTTCGAGCAGCTGGCGCTGCTGGTCAAGGAGAGCGAGGCCGGCCGCGACCTCTCGCGCGCCGAAATCAAGGCGATGCTGGTGCAGATGATCGACGTGGTCCTGCAGGTGAAGAAGACAGCCCACGGCCGCCGCGTTACCGAGGTCTGGTTCGATCCGCGTCGCAAGCTGGAGGCGTCCGCCCCGGAGGCCGCGCGATGATCGTCGCGAACTGGCACCGGCTCGGTCGCCCGGCGAAGGCAGCAGCACTGGCCTCGGCCGCGGCCTTCTGCATCGGCGGGGGCCTCGCGGCGCAGGCTTGGGTGCTGCACTGGGGGCTGAAGGTTCCCCTCGCCCTGCCCCGCGATCTGCTTCTCTGGCCTGAGGCGGCGCTGGCCGGCTACAGCGACCCGCTCACCGTGAAGTGGATCAAGCTGGCCGGGCTGGCGGGACTTCTGCCGACGGCCGCGCTGGTGGCGGCGATCCTGAAGACGCGGCCGAAGGTCGACCTGCACGGCACCGCCGCCTTCGCGCGTGAAAGCGAGATCGCGGCGGCCGGCATGCGCGCCAAGGCAGGGCTTATTGCGGGCTTCACCGGCCCCCTGCCCTCGCCGCACTACGGCAAGCCCGTGGGCCGCTTCGGGCAACTCGACGAAGAGCATGGCCGGGTGAAGGTGGAGAAGAAGGGCCGGCTGAACGCCCGAAACCTCCTCATCTATGGCGGCCCGGAACACATGTTGCTCTATGCCCCCACCCGCTCTGGCAAGGGTGTCGGCGTGGTGGTGCCGAACCTGCTGAACTGGCCGGACTCGGCCGTCGTGCTCGACATCAAGAAGGAGAATTGGCAGCTGACGGCCGGCTTCCGCAAGGCCGGCGGGCAGGAGGTGTTTCTCTTCGATCCGCTGGACCCCGAGGGCCGCACCCACCGCTGGAACCCGCTGGCGAGCGTCCGCCGCGGCACGGCCTTCCAGGTGGAGGATCTGCAGCGCCTTGCCGACCTCTTCATCCCGGTGGCCTCCAAGGATCCGTTCTTCGACCGCGCCGCCCAGACCGCCTTCGTCGGCGTCGGCGGCTATCTCGCCGAAACGCCCGGACTGCCCTTCACGCTGGGCGAGCTTTACCGGCAGCTGACGCTGACCCCGAACTTCGTCCGCACCTTCAAGGCCCGGATCGACGAGCGCGCCGAGGCGGGACGGCCGCTGTCGCTCCAGACGGTCGCGACGTTGAACGACTTCCTCTCGAAGAGCGAGAACACCTTCGAGAGCGTGAAATCGACCATCACCGCCAACCTCGGCCTCTTCGCCAACCCGATCCTCGACCGGGCAACGGCGGCCTCGGACTTCGACTTCGCGGATCTCAGGCGGAAGCGGATGACGATCTATGTCGGCATCACGCCGAACAACCTCGGCCGGCTCGGGCCGCTCCTGAATCTATTCTTCCAGTCCTGCGTGGACGCCAACATGCAGGAGCTGCCCGAGCACAATCCGGCCCTGAAGCACCGGGTCCTGCTCTGCATGGACGAGTTTGCGGCGGTGGGTGAGTTACCTGCCTTCAAGCGCGGCATCGGCTATTTCGCGGGCTACGGGCTGAAGGTGCTGACCATCGTCCAGACCCCGGCGCAGCTGGCTGACATCTACGGGTCGGACGGCGCCGAGGCCTATATGGACAATGCCGGGATCACCGTGGTCTTCACCCCGAAGGGGCTGAAGGAGGCGCGGAACCTCTCCGAGCGGCTGGGAACCTACGGCGCCGAGGCTGTCTCCACCTCGCGCTCGAAGCTGCTGACCAGCCGCAACCCACCGACGATCAGCGTGAGCGAGCAGAAGCGCTCGCTGATGATGCCCCAGGAACTGCTGCAGCTCGACCAGAGCGAGGCGATCATCCTCGCCGCCGGCCACCCGCCGATCCGCGCGAAGAAGATCCGCTTCTATGCCGAGGAGGCCTTCCTCGAGCGGAGCCGCATCCCCCCGCCCGAGATCCCTGCCCTGCGTGCTGACGCCACCGCCGACGATGTCCGGCGCTTGCGCGACGAGAACCGGCGGATGCGCGAGGACCTGTCAGTCCTCACGGCCGAGGTGCGCCGGATCGCGGCGCTGAAGCTCGCACAAGCGGCCAATGTGGCCGCGGGCCAGCCGGCCGAGGTGCCGATGACCGACGAAGAGATCGCGAAGCCCGAAACCATCTCCTTCGACCGGCTCGCGCTCGCCGGCGACAACATGCAAGCGAAGATCAGGAGCCTCGCCGCCGCCGGCACGATCGGCACGAAGGAAGGCGTGGCCGCCATCCTGGGCGAGATGGGCGTGGCGGTGCCCGAAGAGAAAGGCGCGAAGCCGAAGAAGGAGAAGGTGAGACATGGCTGAGACCACCGACCGCGTGCCCCCTGCCCCGGTCAGCGCCCGCACCGCCGTCACGCCGGGCACGGCCGAGCCGATCGGGCCGCGCCGCGACGGAGCGGACCGCTTCGCCACCCCCGCCTCCTTTGCCGACCGCTTCCTCATCACGAAGGCCAAGGACCGGCAGGAGCTGTTCCGCAGCTATGATGCGGCGCTGCCTGCCATCATCGACACCGGCGACCGACTGGCGACCAAGGCCGCCGACCGCGCCACGGCGATGGACATGATAGACCTCGCCGCGCACCGCGGCTGGAAGAGCCTGCGCGTGGCCGGCCCGGAGGATTTCCGCCGCGAGATGTGGATCGAGGCCAGCGCCCACGGGATCCGGGTCGACGGCTACCGCGCCACCGATCGCGACATCGATGAGGCGTGGCGGCGCACCGAGATCATGGCCGAGCGCAGCAGCCTTGCGCGGGACCCAGTGCCGGGGAAACGGCCGGCCAACGGCGGCGACATGCCGGAGAAGGAACTCGACCGTGCGGTGCGTGCTGAGGTGGCGCGGCTGCGGGCCGAGGGCCATTCACGCGCCCATATCGCCGAACGCAGCTTCGAGATCGAGGACGGCGTGCGCCAGCGATGGGCCGAGGCGCAGGCCGCGCGGCCGTCCTACGCCGAAGGCCTTCGCGGCACGATCGCTGCGACCGGCACCGCGCCTTACAAGGATCGCGAGGGAGCGATGCACGTGCCTTTCGCCCGCCTCGCGCTGGACAGCGGCGGCGAGCACACGCTCTGGAGCGTCAGCCTGCCCCCCAAGTTCGACAGCAAAACCGCTAAGCAATTGATGTCATTATGGCGGAATGAGCCATTATGTGACTACACGGCGTTCGTCAGAGGGGTTTTGGCAGGTTCAGGGTGTCGAAGAGTTCCATCTGTTGAGGCGTTGTCACAGAGAGCCCATTGACCGTGCGCTCACCGATTTTCGCGCGGTGGCGCTGGATGCGAGCGAGGAGATCGAGCGCGGTGCGGGGGCTGGCCGTGTGGCCCTTGGCCTTCAGGCGCATGCGCATGACGCGATAGAGCACGAGCGCCAGGAAGCAGATCAGCGCGTGGGCGCGGATGCGATCGGGCAGGCGGTGGTGGACCGGGGCGATCTCGATGTCGGACTTCAGCACCCGGAAGCCGCGCTCGATGTCGGCCAGCGCCTTGTAGCGCGCGACGGCCTCGGCCGGCGTCAGGTCGGGAGCATTCGTCAGCAGCGCGAGCTTGCCGTCGAAGAGCTCGGCCTCGTGGATGGCGGTCTCGTCCAGCGACCAGCTGAAGCGGTCGGCGGTGAAGTCGGCCCTGAGGAAGCGGGTGAGTTCGGCCTCGGCGACCGCGCGGGTGAAGCGGCTGTAGGCACCACGGTCGGAGGCCCGCCGGCCCCGGTCGCTTTGCCCCGCGTCTTGTGCATTCAGCTTGCCGACCATGCGCTCGGCCATGACCTCAAGTTCGGCGATGCGGGCTCGGCGCTTCTCGGACTGCTCGGCCGCGCGCAGCGGATCGTGGGCCACGATCAGCCGGTGACCCGCGAAGCGAGCCTCGGAGAGGCCCGTCTTGTCGAAGGCAAGGCCGCGGAAAGTCTCGACGAGCTCGCCGTAGCGGCGGGCGGGGACGGCCAGGATGAACTCGAGCTTCCGCCCTCCTTGATCGGCGAGCGTGGTCAGCGTGTCGATGTTGTCGAGGCTCAGGAGCCCACGGTCGGCGACCAGCACGACCCGCTCGACCGGGAAACGCTGCAGGACGGTGGTCAGCATGGCCTGCAGCGTCTTGGTCTCCGCGACGTTGCCGGGGTGGACGGTGTGCATGAGCGGAAGGCCTTCCGCCGTCTGCACGACGCCCAGCACGAACTGGCGGGCAATGCCGCCCTTCTCCTTGTTCATGCCGTACGCGCGGAGATCATCCTCTATCTCCGCCTCGCCGTGGATGCGCACGGTGGTCAGGTCGTAGAACACCACCGCCAGATCCCGGTCGACCAGCGGCCGGATCTGTTTCGCCAACTCGATCTCGACCCGCTCCGCATGGTCCATCAGCGCGTCCATCGCGCGCAGCAGATGCTGATGCGTCACCGTTTCGGGCATGGCCGGCATCGCCACCGTCTCCAGCCAGCGCAGGCAGCCGAGCTTCGAGTCCGGTTCGCACAACCGATTGAAAACCATGGCCCTGACGAGCGCCTCCACATCAAGCTGCCGCTTGCCCGACCGCAGTGCCCGCGCCAGCGCGCGGTCGAAGCCGAGGTCCTTCCACAGCTCGTGGAGGGCGAAGACGTCGCCGAAGGCGCGGCCGGGCTCCTGCTCGATCCTGAGGGCCTCCGGCGCATCGCGCCCCGTGACCTTGCACAGCCCCCGGATCAGGGAGTCGAGATGGCCGTCCGGTCTGTCGTCGATGCGCCCGAGGTTCGCGATCACGCGGCTGCGCGGCTTGCCGGCGTCGTTACGGTAGGACTCCATGATCTGGAGGTAGCGCCGGCCGCCATTTTCGGTGATGCGAATGAACATCCCTACGAAATCGCAGCATTGCGCCTTCTAAGCAAGAACTTTTAGCTGCGCTCCATGTAACTACATGAAACCTCGGCGTGCTGACGGCCAACCCATTGAAACGACTCGAACAGCCCGCCGGAATCGCGCCAGTCCCGGGTGGATTTTGTCGAACTTGGGCTGCCCGCGGTGCTGGAGAAGAACGGCCTCCGCACCGGCGACCGCGCGACCTTTGTCTCGCCCGGAGTGGAGACGGTGACCTATGCCGCGAAAGACCCCGCAACTGGCGATGAAGTCGCCCGCGAAGGCCACCGCCGCCGATGGGACGTACAGGACATCGAGCGCGCGGCCCACCGTGCCGCCGCACAAGCTCAGCCGCTCGCAGAGACCGCCACGCGACAGCCACAAACCGGGAGCCCCGCCATGGCAGACAAACCCCGTGAACAGGATACCCGCCACGACCGCCTTGAGGACCGGATCAAGCGCTACGAGCCAGGCGACACGCCGGTGAAAGGCGCCGCCAGCGCCCTTGCTCGCATGGACGCCGAAATGCGCGCGGCAGGTGTTAGCGAAGGGGATCGCGAAGCCGCCCGAGGCGAGGCCTCAAAGCTCCTCGCGCAGAGCTTGCGGGCGGGAACGCCGTTCCAGGTCCAGAAACTCCCCAACGTGACACGCGAAGAAGTCAGGGAAGCAGGAGCCGCGCGATCAGACGAGGCGGCGGGTCGGGCCGAGGCACGGCAGCGCGAGCCGGTGCCCAAGGCGCGTGAGCGGTGAAGAACTGGCTGCGGGAGGCGTCCTCAGCCTCTGGGAGCCCAAGTTCGCATGCTACACGACTCTTGGCCTCCGGCGCCTCGGCACCACGAAATCGGGGGCTATGATCGGGGTCTCGGGACTGCCCCGCAGGCGTCGTCGGACCTCGTCAAGCCCGGTCCGGAACCACGACTTCGCGCAGTAGCCGTGCGCCTTCCGGGCCGGGTACCTGTGCCCGAGCAGCCTCGCCGCGGCATGGCACAGCAAGGCCACGGCAATGGCCGTGATGGCGACGAGCAGGGACAACTTTCGCGCGAGCGTGAGGCGCGTGTCCTCGAGGTTCAGCCCGCGCGTCTTGCTGTCCGCAAACAGGCACTCGATGAACCACCGCTTCCGGTAGAGCCACAGAATGCGCTCGCCGCTCGCGGGGTGCGAGGAGGCGACCACCAGAAGCTCGCCGCCCTTGATCCGTCGGGCGCCAAAGTGGAGGGGAAGGTCGGGATGACCCGCCCGCCCGGGCAGTACGGCCTCGAAGCCCCGCACGCCCCTGCAGCGCGACAGGCTGGGCGTGATCGCGTCCTTCAGCCGGCCGCGGGTGTCGAACGACAATCCGTTCTCCGAGGCCCTCTTCCGCACCTGCAAGTATACGCCCCGCTGGCCTTGCCACGGCTTTGCGACGATCGAAGAGGCACGGGCCTGGGTGCAGAGTTTCGTCCGCTGGTACAACACCGAGCACCGCCATAGCGCGATCCGCTTTGTCACGCCCGAGCAGCGCCACCGCGGCGACCCATTCCCAGTCGTTGGCGCGCGCGCAGGCTTCGCGCCAGACGGCCAGCTGCCCGGGGTAGATGCCGCGGCGGCGGCAGTATTCGCCGAGCTCGGCCTCGTTCAGCGACGCCGTCTCGATCACTGCGGCCAGCTTGTCCTGGGAGGTCCAGCCCTCTGGCCCGGCAAACGCGTCAGGCAGGAACTGTCCCTTCGCCCGCGCCTCCGCCCGCCATTTCGCGAGCGTCGCCACGCTGATCCCTTCCTCCTTGCCAACTGGCCCAAGTACTTCGAGCGGACACACTGTGGAACAGACCAATTGAAGCTCCTTCGCAATCATCTACGTCGCTTCCGTGCGAGTTGAGCCTTTCCGATGATCGCGGAGAGCGCCACCGCTGCCTCAATTCCCCCAGTATCATCAATTGCGAGATTAATCAGACGTCCGATCGTGGCATCATCAAACCCTGAAGCAATGATTATGTCTGTGGCTCTATCCAGCCCAGGAAAACGTTCGATTCTTACCTGATGCCGAGTTTCTTCCCGCCGGTCAAGCTGTCTTGAAGGGACGAGTCTGTCGGCATGATCGAAAATATCGGGCTGTCTTCTGTCGGGCGATTGCCGTTGCTCGGTTCGCTGATTTGGAGATGAGCGAGGCATTTGATTTTCGCCCACTGCGCTCGTGACTTTTGTTCTTCGTTTTGCAAGGATACTCTGACCAAAAGGCAACTCAAACCACTGCCACACGGAAGCTCCAGATTTGTACTCGCCCCCCCTTGGTCTAAGCTCTCCAATTCCAGCGAGGGCTAAGGCACTATTCCACGTCACGACAGAGTCAGATTGGGTCGACGGAGGTTCCCAAGTGGCAACATCTGGATACACAAAGCTCGACGCATCTTGATTTTGCGCGATATTTGCCATGCGCAAGGCCTCGGCTCGCAAATATTCTGCGTCTTGGACGATCCAACTCGGCTCTCGCGAAGATAGAGCCCCAAGGATTGCTCCCGTCATAGTAGCAATTGTGTCAGTGTCACTGTCGAGTTCGTTCGCAGACCTTACGAGGGCGTCTTCGATGCCTTCTGGGGTATAAAGCTCAGAAAGCAGCAAGGCGGCGAAAGCTGTTTTGAAGCCCGAACCTCGATATTGGTCTGTGAGGCAGCCGAGCTTGATCAGCAGCTCATGATAATCTGGGCTGCTCTTGCCATTGATCACATTTTTCGCAATCGCAATATCCCGGAGCGCCTCCTCTTGGAATTGTCGAATTGCAGCATCGAAGCTCTCTTTCGCTTCGCGCTCCCAGGTGGGCCTCCAGAAAGATGCGAGCTCGTTGTCACGCTCTATAAGCTCCGGAAGGTGCCCGCAATAGGATACGTATTCCTCTGCGCGTTGGATTGATGGAATTGCTCGTTTCGATAGCGTTTCCCAAAGACACAGAGCGTGGAAAAGCGCTCCACAAAATCCATGGGGATGGCCGTGGGTTACCACTGCATCACGCATGATGCGCAGCGCAAGCTCATCTATCGAACCGCGGGCGCTCCAAACGTGAGGTTGTATCCTCATGGCAGCTCCGTTGCCGCCCGCAGTCACGTAATTTTGCCGATCTGTCGCAAAAAAGTTCGAGAACCAGTTTACACCTCGTTTGGACAGGTTCATTGCCGCCGCCTTGGAGCCAACGCCAGCCCCTAAGCAGTAGCCCTGCCAGACCGTTACTTCCACCTTCGCAAACGCTTCGACGTCAAAGGATCCGTTGGCCCTGATCGCCCTCGAAACGCACAACCGGAGTTGCGTATCGTCGGAATATGTTCCTGCAGGCAAATCGACAGTCACACCCGAGCGCCCGCCAATAAGGCGTTTCCATGGAACTGGTTCGAAAACGTTCCGACTGCCGGTCCGATGTTCAACGCCGCTTGCGTCACGCGAAAGCTCTGTCATCCATCCAAGAGCGTCGCCTGCTGCCGCCCAGAGGGCCGAGTTGACAACCGCACGCCGATAGTCAGCTAGACCGTATGAATTTGCAGGGGCTTGTTCGTTTCGAATATTCAATTTTTCTCCCCCAAGAACTTTAGAGGCAACACAGACACCGCGACGTCAGAATATTCGAACTCGCTCAGCCAGCCAACGGCGGTATCCTGGTGCTCGGCATTTTGAACGTATACACGATTCAAGTAGTCTAAGCTAACTCGTTCTGGATAGAGAACTTCGGCCTGTTCACAGGTCGGCAGGTTGTCGCTTCTGCCATGTCTCCTAACATCCCAGGGCTGCCCGTTGGCACCACGGGCTTTCCGCCTGATGCGCGGCGCGAACAATGCATCAAAGCCTTGTTCGCCTTGGCGGCGTTCGCATCCGTCGTAGCCATTATTTGTTGTGGCAAACCACACGCCATCATGGGTCATGATATCAGGCGAAAAGGAGAGAATGCACCACCAAACATCATCATTCGTATGCCAGCGCAGAGAAAATTCAAAGAATCTTCGATTGATTTCGGAAACAGACAAGTTTACGAAGCGGAGCCAGTCTTCTGTTTTATCGAAAAACTCAGACTCTTCCGGTCGATTTTGAGAATTTAATTGCAAGACATGGCTGAGGTAGGCGCTTTGACCCAGAAGGGAGCGCGACAACAGACTTTGGCTAGCGAGTGAGCCCACCAATCCGCGGTTTGTTGTGAAGTGCAGGACTTCAGTAATGCCGCGCTCTTGTATTGACGATTCGAGACTCACAGATGCACCTCTTCGTAGGTTCCGGCATCGAAGTAGTCGGTAAGTCGAGACTCCTCACCAGGCTTGTACCCAACAATTACCTGCTTTCTGGCTCGCGCAACTGCCACGGCAAGAAGCCGTCGCAGAACCTGAATCTGGTCAGTTATTTCTTCATCTCCAAACGGAGTGTTCTCTTGGTTGAAGCCAATTATTATCACGTGATCGAACTCAAGGCCTTTGGCGGAATGAAAGGTGGATAAAGCTATGTTCTCATCACCGTCAGGCCACTTTCCATTCCGCTGCATTTCGACATACTTCATGCCCGCTCGTCTTAGCTCGTGCCTGACGGTATCGAACCAGCGCCCACCTTCAGGCTTCAAGAACGCGACGGTTTCCGTTGTGAGATCGACTGCTTCGGTTATATAGTCTATGACCCATTCGATCTGCCTAGAGTAATTACCCGAAATAACCTTGGGCAGCGGCCCTTGAGATTGCGCCGCTGCCAGATTGGGCAAGGCACCATCGGGGTCGACCGGAATTCCGGTCAATATACTCGATGCGAATGCTGCAATTTCTCTTGTGTTCCTATGATTCTCCCGAAGACGATGTGAACGGTTTCCCGTCACGTCGATACCTGCCTCAGCCCATGTAAAACCTCGTGCATAGATGCGCTGAGCAGTGTCGATTACAAATGTGATAGCATGATCGTCAGCTAAGTGGTGTTTGATTGCGCGTATCTCGTTCGCCGAGAAATCTTGACTCTCATCCACTATTATGATGTCGTAGCCTATAGAAGGAAGATCCGAGCGCATTTTTAGTGCTAGAGAGTTCCAGTCCAGCCACCCTTCATCACCTAATTTTTTTCGATAAGGATAAATAACCTCATCCAGTATCCGTCGCCGCAAGGCCGCATCAACGCGCGGAAGAGCTCCGCGCCCCGCCCGCTCAGTTGCGATGTAGCTTTCATAATCATGAGATTCGAAGCGGCCCATAAGGTACTCCGCTTCGTGGACAACATATGATTGATCCAACCCAGCAAAACGATTGGCCAATTCACGCAAAAAAGCGTTTGCCGAGTCTGCGTTCACCGCCCCCACACCCAGTTTAGTCATTGCCCATTTTGCAAAGGTTCTAATTTCTATTTCCTGATTGGGCCCAGAAATTTGAGATTCCGCAAGGGCGCGAACATATCCGGCGAGCGTTCTATTGAAGGTGAGCAGCAGAAATTTGACAGGCGCATCGTCTCCAGTACGCTCCTTTCGAGCGCGCATCATTCCTGCGAGCGATTTGAGACGTAGAAGCGCTGTGGTCGTCTTGCCGCTGCCCGCGGAGCCTCGAATTAGCTCAGCACCCGTCTGATTGGCGCTAATTAGTTTAAGCTGCTCAGCTGAAGGTACTATTCTTCCCAGGTGCTTCACAATGCAACTCCACTCTTGACTAGGCACTTATATCGGTCACTAAATGAAATTGGAACATGCCGCAACCTCAGAGAAGGCTCTCCGCCCTGGAGTCTGCGCAATGACTTGCGCTGCGACCAGGACGACAGTCCGCAATGGGCTGCTCGGTCCCTCGCTGCAGCGGATCGTGTCCCATCTTGTGGTGTAGCTGACCGCGGGCCTCGTGCTCGGAAGCGGGTCGAGCTGGTCAGTCGCGCTGCGCGGCAGGCAGGCTGACGGTGAGATCATCGCAGACCGGAGCGAGGGTTTCCAGCGTCAGGTATCGGCCGCGCTGGACGGTCCATTCCTCGGTCTGCTCCATCAGGATCGCGCCGACCAAGCGGCGGATGGATGCTTCGTTCGGAAAGATCCCGACCACGTCGGTGCGCCGCTTGATTTCGCCGTTGAGACGCTCGATCGGATTCGTGGAATGTAACTTGGCGCGGTGCTGGGCGGGAAAGGTCATGTAGGCCAGCACATCCTCCTCAGCCGTGTCCATGAGCGTGGCGAGCTTCGGCAGCTTGGGCCGCATCTGGTCGGCCACGAGCCGCCATTGCGCCTTGGCCGCCGCGTGGTCCGGCTGGGCGAAGGCGGTGGCGATGAAGGCGGAAACCACCCGTCGGCTGTTCTTGCCGGCATGCGCCAGGGCATTGCGCTGGAAATGGACCCGGCAGCGCTGCCAGCTGGTGGACAGCACCCGGGCCGTGGCAGCCTTGATGCCCTCGTGCGCGTCGCTGATCACCAGCTTCACGCCGGAGAGCCCGCGGCGCACGAGGTCGCGCAGGAACTCGGTCCAGAACGGCTCGGCTTCCGAGGCCCCAATGGCCATGCCCAGGACTTCGCGTCGCCCATCCGTGTTCACGCCGACGGCGATGGTGACGGCCACCGACACGATGCGCCCGCCCTGGCGGACCTTGAGGTAGGTGGCGTCGATCCACAGATAGGGCCATTCGCCCTCGATCGGCCGCGTGAGGAAGGCGTCGACCCGCTCGTCGATCTCTTCGCAGAGCCGGCTGACCTGGCTCCTGGAGATCCCGGTCCCGCCCATGGCCTGCACGAGATCATCCATCGCGCGGGTCGAGACGCCCTGGACATAGGCTTCCTGGATCACGGCCGTCAGCGCCTTCTCGACCGAGCGCCGCGGCTCGAGGAAGGAGGGGAAATAAGAGCCGGTGCGCAGGCGGGGGATGCGCAGTTCGACACTTCCGGCCCGGGTCTGCCAGTCCCGGTCGCGATAGCCGTTGCGCTGCGCCAGCCGCTCGCTGCTCTTCTCGCCGTAGTCGGCGCCAGTCCTGGCGCCCACCTCGAGCTCCATCAGCCGCTCGGCGGCGAAGCCGATCATCTCGCGCAGCAGGTCGGCATCAGCGCTCTTCTCCACCAGCGCACGGAGGTCCATCATGGGTTTGGTCATCGGGGGCATTCCTCGGTTCAAGGTTGGCTCAGCAACCCGACCCTACCGAAAAACCCGATGACCACCGCACCGCCGCCCGCCCGCTACGGCGCTTGATGTGAGCGCGCGAGCGGGCGGCGGCGCTACCGGCGAGCTACACCATTTGAAGGGACGTCACCCTGCAGCGCGCTCGACTGGCAGCTTTGAAGGCCGTGCCGGGAGGGGCGACCGGCGGCTCAGCGTCGGTCGGTTCTATTCGAGGGCGCTGTCCCGAAGGGGTCGCTTTCGCCCTCTGCCGACGATCACCTCTCTGCCAGCTCCGGCCGTTACCGGAAGCGGCCGCTCGATCAGCCTTATAGCATCGTCGCGGCCACCGCGACCGCATGGCCGCCGGAGCGGGCGTTAACACGACGGGCAATCAATGTGGTGCGGCGCCCGCCCATTGCTGCCGCCGCACTGACCCGCCACAATGCACCCCAGGCCCCGGCGTCACATGTATGAGCGTCGGGAGGGCAGAGCGCCAGCGGCCGCGGAGCGCTAGGTTGAACATATCGCGCGCCGCGCTTCGGTCGTTCAGGCCGGTCGGACACGCACGCGCCCGCCGTCCCGCGCCTTAGGAGTTGTTGAAGGGAAGATCTTCCGTGATGGCAATTCCCGGCGTGGTGAGCCAATTGTGGAGCTCAGCGATGGTCAGGTTGCCATCCTTGATGCGGAGGTAGGCCTCCGCCAAATCCACCAGCTCAACAACGCTGAGGTGATTGCAACCCGAGATCGCGGTGGGGACGCTAGGTTCAACGCCAGGACTGCAAATCGTGGCGACCGGCGTTCCGCTCAATCCAGCGATAGCAGCGGCACTGATGACCTCGATAGCATCGTTCAGAGAGACCAACGCCGTTTCCCGTTCTTTGGATTTAACCTCGGCGACGATGTCGCTCGCCATGCCGCTCGCGGAAAATTCGATTTTCAGGTCCGGCCAAGCGGGCTTGGTGCCGTCGTCTAGCACGGTGCAGTTGATGCCAAGATCTTCGAAGGCGGCGATCACGGCGGCCTCAAGATCCTTGCCCCTCATGTCGTACAGATCAGAGACGATGTTTTCGACACTGTGCCTGACAGCCTTCTTCTCGTGACGTCCACGGAAGTGCCGCCTCTGATCTACTTTCCAGTTTCTAGCGGCGTCTCGGACTTGGTTCGCATATGCGATGCCACCGACTTTCGGAAGCGCCGCTTCGCGAAGGGCGTCCATCGCCGGGCTTCCGTCCATGAGCAAGTGGGGGCGCGAAATGCCTTGCTGGTGGAGGCTCACGATTTGCATCCGAGTGAGGCGCTTCGCAGGACCCCGGAGCTCAAGCTCTTTCAGCCAGTGGCACTCAGACGGCAGACCTAACCCGATGCGCACCGCGTACCTGCGCAAGACCCGGGAGAACTTTCTGATGTGCGGCAGGGTGGGGTTGGTAGATCTTAGCAGCGGATGCCGCGCCGCATCGGCGAGTGTCGGTGAAGACGAGGACCCTATGACCTCTGAGACTGCCGCCAAAAGCCAGCTTACGTCGCGCGCTAAACTCTCGATCAGCCCAAGACGAACGTCTGGCACAAGCTGTTCGAGCGTTTCGCGGTCAGCCCCAGCCGCCCACTCTGACAGCGCCCGCGCGCCGTTGGCCGCGCCGGGATCAGCAATCCAGGGCCGCTCGAAAAGTAGATCCTCGAGAGCCTCCGCTCTCGGGTTCGCTATTGCGCCGTAACGGCTAAAGCGATAGCTGACATTCCGCGTTCGGGGTCCGCCGGTCAGGGTGAATTCCGGGGAGAGTAGGCTTCCGTGCGCGAAGATGAAGAGCAGATCATCGTCTCGACCTTCTTGTCCAGGCGTGGGTAGCAGCTTAGCAGCTTGCTCGCCATGCTCGCTCAGGTAATGCAGGAAGTGTTCAACGGTCTCGGGCTTCAAGCCACTTCTTGCAACCGCCTTGCCGAACTCAGTGACGACAAGTCGCGTCTTCGTCTCAATAAGGCAATGCGTCTCTATAAGCCGGTCGATCTGTTGATCGAGATGCCGCCGCCAATGTTCGACATTACCAACCCCCCTCTCTGCTTCACGGCTCGCGCTGAGGGTCGCTGCCATTAGCGTGAATGCTTCGTTGCGCGTCGTGCACAGTCCACCCGCGAAGAGTTGAATCACAAGCGAGCCGAAATCAGCCGGCGTGATCCCAACGCCGAGTGTCTCCCGCTTCGAGAAGTCCATCAGTTGTTGTAGGAGTGCCAAGTCAGATGCCCCACCGGCAGTTGCCAGGACGATCCCCTCATCGGTGCCTTGCCCCATCCGGCCAACGCGCCCCGCCATGTTCTGGAACTCGTCGCGCCGGATAGGCACATGCTCCCTTTTGTCGAAGTCCCAGCGCTTCCATTTCGAGAATACCGCGCTGCCCAACGGGAAGTTCACGCCGGCCGCGAGCGTCGACGTTGCAAAGACCACGTCCACGGTCTTGGCTTCCATCAGGTCTTCGACGAAAGAGCGTTCCGCTTCGCTTAGCTCCGCGTTGTGGAATGCGCAGCGCTTGTTGATCAGTTGCAGTAGACCGGAATCTAGGTCGAGGCCAGCCGGTGCTTCTACAGACTGCGTCACAGCTTGGGTCGCTGCCCACTTTGCTGCAAGTTCATAACAGTCGTCCACCTTCATGCAGAACACGATGACTGGCTTCTTGTCCAAAGCGATAAGCTCTTGGACCATGCCATTCAGCTCCATCCTCTTGACCGACGGCAGTTGGCGGAGAGGTTCTATGCCATCAGGGGTGGATCTGGCAATAAGGCGACCGTTTCGCCAACGACCCTCGATCGTAAGTGACTTCTCGCGCGTTTCGACCTTCACCAAAGACAGGTCGAGCCAATGCGCGAATTGCTGTGCACCGACATCGTCCATCACTGCGGACAGGCCGATGAACTGATACCATCCGGTTCTCTTGAGCACGGAGAGCAGGAGCTCGACATGCTTGCCCCGGCTGCCGTCCCCGATCAGCTGAATCTCGTCGCACACGAATACTACGTTGGACAAGTCTTGAGGGGGGCCGCCCGCAGAGATCAGCGCGAGGTACTTCTCGTAGGTGGCGACCAATATAGTGGCCGACAGCGGCGCGCTATTTGCTCGTCCGCTCCCGTCCGTCACCCCGTCGCCTGTTGCGCACACGAGGGTGTGCGGGTCATCCCCAAGCCACGGACCCCGAAATAGCTTCTGGATCTCGTCGAACTTCTGCGACGCAAGGGCACGGTGCGACACGAGGTAGACAAACTTCTTGCCGTGCTCCAAGCCGGTTGCGGCGGCCCACCATCCGATAAGAGTCTTGCCGGTGGACGTGGGCGCGGAGATCAATAGGCTTTTGCCATCAGCGAGGCCAGCATCCAGTGCGGCGTATTGAGCATCTGTAATGCTGTAATTCTCGCCATCGCGAGGCATAAGTTCGGCGGTCTCAAGGACGCGCTGGCTCAGCTTACAGCCGGTCGGCAGGGTTGTCTTCACAGGTCACCTTTACAAGACGTCGGTCGGGCCACATTGTTAGCGAGCGTCAGGGCGGATCCCAATAGTTTTTTCGAATTTTGTATGCCTTGCGGATGACAGACTGCAGGCTCTGTACAGACAGGCTTTAGGCGTGGAGCATATTGGATTAACCTCTTCGATCCAGTAGATATTGATGGTGTCACCGCCCCAACAGCGTTGATGCGCCAGGGTGGGAGGTTACACCATGAATGCCGTTTCCTCGTTTACTAACTCAAGTGGCTTATCTCGAAACTGCTTCAACGAGAAAATTCACTGCACCCGCGGCGAATGCCTCAAAACTCCCGCTGTCTGTAGATCCGATCAACTCCAGATTCTGCATGCGCAACGGAATGGCCGCTACACTCCAGTCTCATTGATCGTCAAAGTCAGAACATGACGGGTGCGGCGAGGGCGACGGCGGAGAGGAAGACCTTGGCGCACCTGTCGTAGTGCGTGGCGATCTGGCGCCGGTCCTTGAGCCTGCCGAACATTATCTCGATCCGGTAGCGGCGTTTGTAGCGGCGGCGGTCGTATCGGACGGCCTTGCCGCGGGACTTCCGGCCCGGGATGCACGGCTTCATCCCCTTGTCTTTCAAGGCATACCGGAACCAGTCCGCGTCATAGCCCCGGTCCGCGATCAGCCACTCCGCGCCGGGCAAGCGGCACAGCAGGGCCGCCGCGTTGGTGTAGTCGCTGACCTGACCGGCGGTCATGAAGAAGCGGATGGGACGGCCCCCGGGTGCGGAGTGCTGATCGCAGGTGTGATCCTACTATCCTCATCCTGACGCCGAGGGGGGCCGTCAGAAGTTCCGCTGGTTGCGGATCTGCCGACCAGAAGCATCCACCTCAGCGTTCGCGGCCCGGCTGCTTGTCATGGCTTCGACTGCGGCGCGCGTCATCCCCTTTGATTGGCGCCTCGCGGCCGCCATCTTGAGTGTGCGAGCGCACTCTCAGCTTGAGCGAGAGCGCGACCGCCATTCGGCGCGTTGACGTGTCGGTCAGTCGCGTCGCAAATCGCTGCGTCTCGCGAGCTAGCGCCTGGTCTCCTGCGTCAGGCGACTGCGCCAAGGCCGCCGCGGCTGCGGCATAGGCCGCCATCACCCTGCCCCGCCGCTGCAAGATGGCCTCGTCCCACGGCCGGTCCCGAAGGCGGCCGGCATTCTGGGCGAGTTCAGCATCGACTTCCCGCCGGATCCGCGCGTCGGCCAAGGGATTGCCACCCCTCTGCCGGATCTTGTAGGCCGGCGTGGCCTCGCCGCGGCGCGCGATGCCGCGCGCGTGCCGGGGCGTGGACTCGGCTTCGACGCCCCGTTGCCGCAGCTCCTGAGAGAAGACGTCGCGCAGATGCTGTAGATCCGCCTTCCGCAGCGCCAGCTTTGCACCATCATGCCCGACCGTTCGGACCGTGAGATGGACATGCGGGTGATGAGTGTCGGTGTGCAGCGCCATGACGTAGTCGTGCCGCCCTCGAAACTCCTGCTCGGCCAAGGCGCGGACGGCATCACGCACGATCTCAGGGCTCACCTCGCCGGGCATCGAGAAGACCATGCTTGTCGTGATCCGGGTGCGATCCGTGGCCATGCCATTCGCACGGTCCTCGTCGTGCTTGTCCATCCACTCGCGAAAGACCGCGGCGGCGGCTGCCCGTCCGGACGCGACTTCTCCGCGATCGTTCTCCAGCTCCAGCTTCCCGTTCCGACTGATGTAGGACAGATGCGCCGCCACCCGGACGGCCTCGGTGGAGCGATTGACGTGGATCGGGTTGCCCTGCTTGTCGTGCTTGGCGGGCACCGAGACCTTCACCACGACTTCTGGCGCGCGGCGAACGACCCGGGCGAGCCTCGCCTTGTCCTCGGGGGACAGGGCCGGGCGTTTTGGCCCCGAAGCAGGATCGGTGGGCGGGTTCCTACCCTCCTCCCCTTCCCGCCTTCCACCAGCGCGGCTCAGACCTGAGCCGCCTGAGGCTCCAGCCTTGGCCTTCCGGGACGAGCGGTACGAGGGCCAACAGTCTTCAAACCCGATCGGCGTCTCGAAGTCACTCATCGCCACCTCCGCGCGGGGCTTGGAAGGACAGGCGGCCTGCGGCATAGGCACGAAGAACGTCCCGCAGCGCGCAGACATCTTGGCGAAGGGCCCTAACCTCCTCGCGGGTGAATTCGGCCCCTGCCCCGGTCAGCACCCCGCGGTTCAGCGCATAAGCGATCTGGTTCACGTTTACCGCGAGACCACGCAACTGGCGGAAGGCTGCCTGGATCGTGCGGCGTTCGCTCAGGACCGGCTGAGGCGCGTGCCGGGCACGGGCGCCGATCACCGCCGCCGCCCAGGTGGAGAGCGAGACCCCCTGCCCTTTCGCTTCCCGCTCGAGTACGTCGCGAACATCGGCGGCCAGACGAACCGTGACCTTGCCCTCGCGGCGCGCCCTCGACAGCAGCGGCGGCGCCTTCTGGGTGGATGTATCCCGAACGGCATCTTCGATCAGGGCACGCAGGACACCCGACACATGAACGCCAGCTTCGGCCGCCAGCCCCTCGAGACGGGCGCGGATCTCGGGCGGGACCCTGGCGTGAACCACAACGGATTTCTCGGTCATGACATGCGATTTGTATACAATGCTGGCGACTAGCCTATCCTGCATTCAAACCAAGAGAAACCCAAATGTGGCCCCGGGCCACGTGCCACCCTGCATCGGCCGCCTTGCGGGGGGCTGTCTGCCCCCCGCGCCTTTGGCGCTCCCCCCGAGGATATTTCAGGAAGGTGAGGTGCTTGCGTGAGCAAGCGATCATGCCCGGCTCGTCCGAAGCAGCGCAGGAACTGCCTGCGATCAGAGAGGAAGGAAGATGCGCCGCTTGCCGGGCGCCCCCTGCTCGACGGCGCGATCCAGACGGAGCGACGCCCAACTCGCGAGTATATAGACGCCGAGCATGTACAGGGAGGCAAGCAGGCGGAAGATCAAAGGGGCGCTGTCCAAGGCGGGCAGCCCCGTCCCCGTGAACAGGACGACGACACCGCCGAGCGCGCCGATCAAGTGAATGAGCATCACGACCTTGAGCCCGAGTTGCACCGGGGCGCGCACCAGAACCATTGCATTCCAGAACGCGGCCCGGAGCATTCGTCTCTCCTGATCCTAGAGCGGGATGACGTCGACCAATTCGATCTCGCTCAGGGGCACCTCGTCAACACGTTCCCCCGCATCGAACCGGACGACGACGCATTTGGGCTGGCTGGGCACGGTCTCGAGGTCCAGACGCCCCACGGCATCGCCAACCTTGCAGACGATGACGACACCCCTGCCCGGCCGCGCCTTCGCCCGGCCGCTGGCCGGCTCTGCATCTGCCGCGGGCGCTTCGCCCTGATCCTCGGCCGCCGATGGCGCCAAGTCGGAGGCCGGCACGTCGGCTTCTGCCGGCGCCACATCATTAGGCCCGCCTGCGGGCTGCCCCTTCCCATCGATCGCATCCCGGAGCGCCTCGACCGTCGAGCGGCTGACGCTCTCCGGGCTGGTTGAGGCCAGGAACGCCGCGACAGCGCCCTCATCCTTCTTCCAGAGGGCGAACAGGTCGGCCACGGCGCGAACGGGCACATTCTGCGCCGCCAGTTGCTGCAGCTCCTCCGGCATCTTGCTGATGGAGGCGAAGCGCGAGACGCTGCCCTCGCTCCATCCCAGAGCCTTCGCGATGTCCTCGCGCGACTGCCCAGCATCCCGCATCGCCGCGACGGCTTGCGCGATCTCCAGCGTCGTCAGATCGTCCCGCTGCACGTTTTCGGTGAGCTGCGCCAGACGGATCTCCAGCGTCGCCTCGCGCACGACTGCCGGGATCTTGGCAAGGCCCGCCAGCTTCGCAGCCTGAAAGCGCCGCTCGCCCATGATGATCACATGCTTGCCCGCCTCATCGGCCGGCTGGACGGTGATCGCCTGGAGAACGCCTTGGGCACGGATGCTCTCGGCCAGCGACTTCAGCTTGTCCTGGTCGAAGCTGCGCCGCGGCTGGTCAGGATCGGGCACGATCTGGTCGATCGCGATCTCCTGCGTACCCGATGGCTGGGGCTTCGGCCGCTTGAGCGCGTCCAACTGACCCGACTGCTTCAACCGCTCCAGCGTTGCCGTAGTGCTGGTGATTTTCTTTTTCAGATCCATCGTCAGTTTCCTTCTCCGATGGCGGTCATGAACCACTGAAAGAACGCCTTGAACTCGGCCGCCGCTTCCTTGCCGCTGGCCGTGGTTACTTCCTTGACGTGCATCCCCTCGGCGCTGGCGGACTCGTAGGCGATCCGGTTCCGGATGGCGTGGGGAATGATGAGGTTGGCGTAGGACTCGGCCACCATCTGCAGCGTCTCCCGCTCGGACTGCTTCACGGCGTCGAAGCGCGACGGCAGAAGCCCGAGGAACTGGATGTGCTCGTTGATCTCCTGCACCTGCACGAACGCCTTCAGCACGGCCTCGATGCCGTCGAGCGAGAACTTCTTGAGCTCGATCGGCGAGATCATGAAGTCGGCCGAGAGCAAGGCGCCATAAACCGTGGCCGAAAAGGTGGGCGGCGTATCGATGATGCAGAAGTCGGCACCGTCGAGCCCCGCGATGGCCTGTGCCGAACGCTGCAGGATCGCGTCATCGGTGCTGACCGGCAGCTCGTCGCTGCTCTCGACCAGCACGATCTCCCCGGACTGCACCTTAATGGAGGGCGCATCTCCGGTCTCGATCATGTGGAGCGTCTGGCCGCCGATCCGCTGGCCATGCATCACCGACGTCAGGTTCTTCTGGCCGTCGAGATCGACCGCGATCACGGAATGGCCCGCCTCGGCCAGATGGAAGGCCAGCTGCGAGGCGACCGTGGTCTTGCCGACGCCGCCCTTATTGTTGACGACTACGATCTTCTTCACTGCCCGAATCCTCTTCTTCCAGGGGCTCGAGGCCCCATTGCTTGAGGGCTTCCACAACGATTTCGCCCATCGACTTCTCGCGTTCGACCGCCGCACGTTTGAGGGCGCGATGCAGCGGGACTGGCATATTCATCGAGAACAAGCGCGTTGGCGTGCTTGCCATGCAGGTCTCCCTTTCCGCCGACAGGCCGAGCGCCATCGACGCCAAAAGACTGGCAGAGGCCGCGCGCGTCGCGACACCCCGCGTCACGCTCCCATTATATACATACATATTTACATACAGAAGCTGGTACATTCCTTTCCCTCGATCAATGGCTGAAAGGCAACACATGCTGGCCTTGGACGTCCCGCTGCGGCCGTCGCGCGGGTGCCCATTGTGGCCCGGGGCCACATCGGCTGCCGCCACGCCGACAGTGGCCCAGCGGGGCGGCGTCCGTTGCGGGACCGCTGACCGCGACCCCTCAACCCTTCCGCATCTTCAGAATGACCGTATTGATGTTCACCCCCACGGGCCGGAAGCTCTCGGCGGGAAGATCGGAAAAGAGGCTACCATAACGGTTCGCGTTGACCTTGCGCGCCCACGCCCGAAACCGTTCATGCTTCGCGGTCTCGTTCACCTCGGCCGAGGCGGGCAGGATCGCCACGAGCTGCCCGCCGGGTTTCAGGAATGCCCATGCCTGCATCACATGATCCATCCAGTGGGTGCCCGCGAAGGGCGGGTTCATCAGCACCAGGTCGTAGTCCTCGCAGGGCGTCAGGGCGAGAAAGTTGGCGCACCGGACGGTGACACTGGGATGCCGCCGCCCCTCAATCGCTGCCGCGCGGTCGGGGTGGATCTCGATGGCATCCACCAGGGCGCCGCGCTCCACGACTGACCAGACCAGGCCGCCGATGCCGGCCGACGGTTCAAGAACCTTCATGCCGGGCCGAACATCGGCAACCCCAAGAACCTGCGCGGCCACCTCGGCGGGAGTGGGATAAAAAGCCAGATCGCGCGCCGGCAGGCTCGATCGGTTGCGGAAGATGTCTGGGCTTGCATCTGCCGGCGCGGCGTCGGCCAGCGCGGCGCCATAATATTCCGCCAGCTTGCGGTTCACCGCCTCGACCAGCTCGGGCACCTGAAACCACAAATGCGCATTCCCGTTCTTGAAGATCCGGAACTTGAAGTAGCGCGTCAGCGTCTCGGACTGCCGCGGCCCCCAGCCGGGAGGGTCGTCCTCGATCGCACGGCGCAGCGCACCGGGCGCAGGTTGCCTGCCGTCCAGAATGGCAAAGATGCGCTCAATGTCGGCAAAGACCCCCTCCCGCTCGCTGCGGTAGCTCCATGATCCGAAGTCGGCCGACATGAGGCCATCCAGAATGACCCGGGAGCCGATCTTGAAACCGTCGTGGCTTTTAAAGCGGCGATCGAGGGACGAGAAGGCACGGGCGAGACCCCGCAGAAAGATCAGGTCAGCCTCGCCGCACAGGCGCTCGAACGTGGCGCTGATGTTCTCAAGCGTCGCCTCGGGGACTTCATCGCCGGACAGGGAGCGGTCGAAGTCGTCCCGCTCCTTGCGATCCATCATCGTCCGCAGGCCGGTCTCTTCCAGAAGCCGCGTCCAGATCCGGGCATCCAGATCACGGCGAAGCGCCGTCAGGCTGCGCGCGGCGTCGAAGTCGGCCCCGAACAGGTCGATCGCCTCCTTCTCCTTCTGCGAGCCCCGGTGATAGCCATGCCCGCCGTGCGCCACGCCGGCGATCTTCCCGGCCTCGCGCGCCGCGGCAAAAGCCGCCTGTAACTGCTGGCCCACCGTCTCGAAGGCCTGCAGGGCAGCGGAACGCGCATCCGCAATCCGCTCGATGAAGTTCATGGAGACGAGCCCGGTGCCCTGGGCGCCCGCCTCCTCCATGGTTTCAAGCTCGATCCTGTCGATCCGCGACATGAAGAAACTCCGTCAGATGGTGAGCGGCGGCAGGTCTTCTGCCCGCATTCCGCCAATGGGCGCGGCCTCTCCGATCTGTTCTTCGGAAACACCGCGTGTTTCCCGGAGGACAGAGCGGGGAGGGCGAAGCCCTGCCTGCGGCCCTGGGGCCGGATGAGACAGGGGCCGGTGACGGTGAAGATTGGGGGGCACCCGCGCGGCCCGCCCGCGTGGGGGGAGCCGATTTTCTCCGGCGCCGGTGACACGCGCCCGCGCGTGGCATCCCAATCCCTGTTCAGCCGGAGCCAGGGCTGTCAGGCGGACCCTGCAGACAGGAAAGCCGTCGCGCCGACCTGGCGGCGCGGCTGCTTCGCGGCGATCCGCGTCTGCGCGGATCTCCTTTGCCATCGCAGGGGAGGGGGCAGGGCTTGCGCCCCGCCCAACCGTCTTACGCCGCCGACTTCAACTCGGCCATGCGCTCGGTGAGCATCCAAAGCGCGCGGTTCAGCGCGCGAGACTGGTCGATCCCGGTCACCTCCCGAACCGTCTGACGGCGGATGAAGCCGCTGCCAGTCTGGATCCGGCCGCGCATCCCGCCGCGCAGGGTGTTCTCCTGCACGACGTTGAAGGCGGTCCAGAGGTCAGTCGCGCGATCCTCGGAGCGGCGGGGCCGCAGAAGGGCAGGGGGGTCGATCGGCGCCGCCTTGCCTTCCACCGTCGCCGGGAAGCGGAGGCTGTGGGCAGCCTCGGCCAGGATCTCGCGCTCGCGGTCCTGCAAGCGGATCGACTTGAACCGTTGGACCTGGTCGGCGACGCGCGGCGCATTCTCGAGGACGCGATAGGCGCCCTCGATCACCTCGCCAATGGCGTTGCCGCTGTGGCGAACCTTCACCTCCTCGAACGTCTCGCCAGCCATAAGGCCATTGGCGCAGACGAAGCGGAAGAACCCGGGGATCATCTGGTAGGCGCTGGTCCCGTCGTTCGCGTTGACCAGCACGATCTCGAAGGCTTCGCCCGCCTCGTTGACGATGCCCCGATGGCGCAGGCGCAGCATGTGCTTGGTGAACTCGGCTTTGCCTTCGGTGCGGGTGCGGGCCTGCTGGGCGAAGAACGGCTCGAAGCCCTCTGCGCGCAGGCCGTCCAGCACGGTGATGGTGGGCACCGGCGCGAAGCGGGCGCTGCGGCTTTCATGTGCCTCGGTGGCGAAGATCGACGGGACGCGCGCGTGAAGCTCGGCGTTGGTCAGCGGCTCGCCCCGGCTGAAGATCGAGCCACCGTTGCTCATCCCGCGCATGTAATGATGATAGCCCATGTGGGTCTCCTTCGGTGAGCGGCGGTGGGGCCTTCTGCCCATCCGCCAATGGGCGCGGCCTCTCCGATCTGTTCTTCGGAAACACCACGTGTTTCCCGGAGGACAGAGCGGGGAGGGCGAAGCCCTGCCTGCGGCCCTGGGGGCGGATGAGACAGGGGCCGGTGACGGTGAAAATTGGGGGGCACCCGCGCGGGCCTTGGCCCGCGTGGGGGGAGCCGATTTTCTCCGGCGCCGGTGACACGCGCCCGCGCGTGGCATCCCAACCCCTGTTCAGCCGGAACCAAGGCTGTCAGGCGGATCGTCTGAACGGAAAGAACGTCGCGCCGACCTGGCGGCGCGGCCACCCCGACATGAGCGCGCTTGCGGGCTCTCCTTTTCCTGCGCAGAGCGAAGGGATTGGTCCTGCATTCCAAGGTCCACTGCGAGGGGGATTCCCTCCGGGCAGGGAGACGTGCTAAAACAACGGAGCGGTACAGGCGGGGACGCCGATGACCGCGAAGGTGAGGGCCGGGGCTCATGCCCCGGCCTGAACTCTCAGGGGAATCGCGTTTGGACCGAGGCTTGATCGAAGGCGCTTGCGCTCGGGCGTGATATGGATTCTCGGGCGGAGACAACCCGCTCCGGAGGCCCGCGCCCGATGCAGATCTTCCTCTCCGCCTTTGACGACATCCCGGATCCACGGGCCGACAACGCCCGTCATGACCTTGGTGAACTCCTCGTCGTGGCCTTTGTTGCGGTGCTCTGCGGTGCGACGTCATGCGCCGAGATGGCCGCCTTCGGTCGGGCAAAGGAGCGTGTTTTCAGGGACTTCCTGGAGCTCCGCCACGCCATCCCCTCGCACGACACCTTCTCGGCGGTGTTCCGGATGCTCGATCCGAAGGCGCTCGACGCGGCCTTCGGGCGGGTGCTGGCCGAGATCGTGGGCCTCCTCGGCGAGGGCGACGTGATCGCCATCGACGGCAAGGTCATGCGCGGCTCGCGCGACCGGGCCGAGGGCGGGCGGACCCGGATGATGGTCTCGGCCTACGCGTCCCGGCTGCGGCTTACCTTGGCCTCGGTGCCGGCAGAGAATGGCGGCGAGTTGGAGGCGGCGCTCGAGGTGCTGGGCCTGATCGCGCTGAAGGGCAAGGTGGTGACGGCGGATGCGCTGCACTGCAATCGCCGCACGGTTGCTGAGATCAACGCCCGGGGCGGCGACTGGTGCCTCTCGTTGAAGGCCAACCAGGACTCGCTGCTGTCCGACGCCCGCTCCTGCTTCGGCAGGCTGGCACCCGACCATCTGACGGCCCGCCAGGAGGAGACGGGGCACGGCCGCCGCGAGACGCGGACGGCGACGGTGGTCTCGGCCAAGGGATTGGCGGAGCATCATGATTTTCCTCGGCTGAAGGCGTTCGGCCGGATCGAGGCCACCCGCGAGAGCGATGGAAAGGTGCAGTCCGAGACCCGCTGGTTCGCCCTCTCGTGGATGCCCGCACCCGAGGTCCTGCTGGCCACCGTGCGCGCCCACTGGGCGATCGAGAACGCGCTGCACTGGCAACTCGACGTCTCGTTCCGCGAAGACGCCGCGCGCAACCGCAAGGATAACGGGCCGGACAACATCGCCGTCCTTGGACGCCGCGCGCTGGACGTGGCCCGGCGAGACGGGTCCAAGAGTTCGCTGTCGATCAAGCTGAAGCGGGCGGGGTGGGACGACGATTTTCTTCTGCGCCTTCTCAAGCAGTTACCCGCGGGCTGAGTCAAACGCGACGGCCCTGCCTGAACTCTACCGAAGAGTATTTTAAGGCGATCCATCTCCGCAAGAGGCGCATCCAGGTCTTCGGTATCAGGGACTGGGGAATTCTGTTGATGGCACCTCCTGCACAGGCTACCACGGACAAAAGAAACGCGGCAGGAGCATAAAATGCCCGACATAGATCTCGATTCCCTTTCGCTAAAGGAACTCAAGGCACTACAGGCGCAGGTTGTCAGAGCCATCGCGACCTATGAGGATCGCCGCAAGAAAGACGCGCTGTCCGAACTGGAAGAAAAAGCCCGTGAACTCGGCTTCACGCTCGCGGAATTGACCGGCATCACCGTTCCGCGCAAGCGCGCGCCCGCCGAGGCAAAATATGCCAATCCGGCCAATCCTGCCGATACCTGGTCGGGCAGGGGTCGCAAGCCTCGCTGGTTCGAGGAGGCTATGAAGGTCGGCAAATCCGCCGACGACCTGCGGGTTCAATTGTAGTTTTCAAAGTCGAAGCGGAATAGGCGAAACGAGGGCCGATAGTGCGGGTGCACCGTTGCCTTGTGCTCGTCCTTCCGCGCGGATCTTCCTCGCTGAATGCCTGCAGCGGCATGAAGCTGATGTTCAAGTAACAGCGCGAGACACAGAGAGCGCATCCAACTGTCTTGCGGTTCGGTGCTGCTGGACCTCATCCGCAGCGCTGATTTCAGCCATGGCGAGAAGTCTTCGCGCAGCGGCACACAGCGAATCCGCTTGGGCTCGAGTCCGGCACGGGCTCACCTTTGGGGGCCCATCTTCCGTCGCATCCCAATCCCTGTTCAGCCGGAACCAAGGATGTCAGGCGGATCGTCTCAACGGGAAGGGTGGGTCACGTCCGCCTTGGCGGTGCGGCTGTACCGGCGTGGGCCCTGGGAGCTCTCGATCCCTCCGCTAAAGGTGCCCGTCACACGCAGGACCAGACTGGCCTGACGCCACGACCATTCGCCCGCCGCGAGACCTGGCTCGGCCGAAACAGTTTTCGCGGCGCCTGGACGTAGAGATGGGCAGCGAGTCAGGCTCCAGGTGGCCGTGCCGGCCGAAGTCCACGCTTCTTGGATGACGGCGACCAGCGCATGCTAAGAGAACTTGACCGCCCTCGAACAAAGTAAGAAAGTGCTGCACAGTGCAGCATTATGGAACATGAATTAAGCAGCATGACCTCGAAACACCGCGTCTCAGTCAACCTGTCGCCCGATGAGCATCGGGAACTGGATGCACTGGCGAAGGGTGCAAGAATTTCGAAAGCGTGGCTCGGCAGGCAAGCGATTACGGAGTTCCTAGACCGGCACCGCGGCCGCAAGATGCAGCACCCGCTCGATCTGTCCTCGACCCGAACCACGAGGCGTCCGGAATGATCCGAGATGCCCTTACGAAGAGACGTTCCTCTTCTCCGCCGACCAGCGAACCTCCACCGCTTGAAACCTTAGAATCCGGTCGGGTAATGGCGCGCGCTTTGGCCGAAAGCACGACCGCGCCCGAACGCCTAGCCCTTGCCCGCGCCTTTGGTGTCGCTCTTATGTCAGCATGGTGGAGCGCACTGACAGCGGCCGAGAGCACGTCCGTTCGCCTTCGTCCACCGCTGCAGGACTTCGATACCGCCGAACTGCCGGACTCGGCTGCGGCCCTTGCTGCGAGCCTTGGAAAGGCAGCCGCCCAGCTCGATCCGGAATCTGCCGCCTATCAGATCGGCCTCACCTACACATGCACGCTCCCGCGCACGCACCGTGCGGAGCTTGGCATCTACTATACGCCACCCTGCCTAACGGCTCGCCTGATCGCTCAAGCGACGGCCAGCGGCGTAAATTGGGCCACCTGCCGCGTACTAGACCCAGCATGCGGCGGCGGCGCGTTCCTCGCGCCTGTCGCCCGGCAGATCGTCGAGGAGCTGCAGGATTGTAGCCCCCGCATTCTTGTCGAGAACATCGCCAACCGCCTACGCGGTTACGAGATTGATCCCTTCGGAGCCTGGCTTTCCCAGGTGACGCTCGATGCGGTTCTTCTCCCGATCACCCAGGCGTCAGGCCGGCAGCTCCCAGTCATCGTAACCGTCTGCGACAGCCTTCAGAAAAATCCGCCCCGCGACCGCTTCGACTTAGTCATCGGCAACCCGCCTTATGGCCGCGTCCGCCTTGATCCGGTTACACGTGAACGCTTCAAACGCAGCCTGTTTGGCCATGCCAATCTCTACGGTCTCTTCACCGATCTGGCCCTTCGCCATGTCCGTCCAGGCGGCGTGGTCGCATATGTGACCCCGACGAGCTTTCTGGCAGGCGAGTATTTCAAGAACCTCCGGACCTTGCTCGGCCGCGCCGCGCCGCCGGCGACGTTCGATTTCGTCTCAGTCCGCAAGGGCGTCTTCGACGATGTGCTGCAGGAAACCCTGCTCGCCACTTACAGGCACGGCAGCGATCCAGCCGCAGCCACCGTCCATGAGATCACGCCTGTGGACGGTTCCGGCCTTTCTATTGAAGACGCAGGTTCCTTCACACTGCCGGACGATCCGGCCAGCCCTTGGATTCTGCCGCGCTGCGCGCAGCAGGGACCCCTTGTCGCGACTCTTTCCCGGATGACGCACAGGCTCGCCGATTGGGGCTACACCGTCAGTACCGGTCCGCTCGTCTGGAACCGCTACAAAGATCAACTCGTGACCCGGTCCGGCCGGAAGTGCTATCCGCTGATCTGGGCCGAGGCCATCACATCTGACGGCTGCTTTATCTGGCGGGCCGAGAAGAAGAACCATGCGCCTTGGTTCCAGACTCGGCCGGGGGACGACTGGCTCGTCACGAGCAGTCTTTGCGTCCTGCTGCAGCGAACCACCGCCAAGGAACAGAGCCGCCGTCTCATTGCTGCGGCGCTGCCGGCAGAGTTCATGGAGACGCACGGTGCGGTCGTTATCGAAAACCACCTGAACATGCTGCGGCCCCTGCCTGATCGGCCAGCGGTTCCCGCCGCTACGCTCGCCGCCTTCCTCAACAGCGCCGCTGCGGATCGCGCCTTCCGCTGCGTGAGCGGCAGCGTAGCCGTGTCGGCCTACGAACTGAAAGCCTTGCCGCTCCCGGCACCAGAAGATCTGCGGGATCTTACGCAGCTCATTGCGCAAAAGGCCGGCCGAGCGAAGATCGAGGCGGCTTGCGCGCAGCTTTACGAAGATGGAGCTGCCTAAAGCATGGCCGATCTACCCCCTTACGTTGCCCGTGATCTTGTCTCCGAACGTCTCGCCCTGATCTTCCCCGAGGGTACGCCCAACCGGACCTACTGTGTCCGGGAGCTGGCCGCGAGCACCGTCTTTGCCATGCTCTATATCGGGGCTGTTGAAGGGTCGGGGCGCTATCTTGGGCCGGTCCACGTGTATCGCATGACCGCGGAGCAGGCGGCCAAGGCGGAGAACGTCGCGCGCCTGCAGTATGCCAGCGCTGTTCTCAAGAAGAAGTATGCGCCCGAAGGCTCGCGATGGTATGCCGATAACACTCGCGAGCCAATCCGGGATGAGACGCTGCGCGAGGGCTTGGTCGCCATCGGCGCGGTATTTGCACGCACCGATCTTCCAACTACATCCGGCAATCCCCGCTACGCGCTGAAGCTGGATTTTGCGACCCTCTTCGATCCCGCCCTCGACGGCGACCAGCTCGAAGCCGCCATTGGCGCGTTCCAGAAAAAGCACCTGTCCAAGAGTGCCCTCGCGCGGGTTTCAATCATGCGGGCAGGTGCGGCCGCCGGCGCAAGCGGTGTCCTCGTCACATTTCCAAACAATGAGACCCGTCAGCTCGCCCCCGGCCCTAGCTCGATCATCACCCGTGCCGTTATCGAGGTCTTCGCACCGAACTTCCTAGAAGACGCAGCAGTGCTGTGGCTCAGCGAGAGCGGGAACAAGGTCGTCGCTCGCGACGACAAGCTCGCAGCAGGTATCGGCCTCAAGATCGAGGCCGACAAGAACCTGCCCGACATCATTCTCGCCGACCTTGGACCGGCCGAACCCCTCATCGTCTTTGTCGAGGTGGTCGCGACGGACGGCGCTGTGACGGCTCGCCGGCAAAAGGCCTTGTTCGCACTGACAGACGAGGCCGGGTTCGCGCGCGATCAGGTCGCCTTCCTCACTGCCTATCAGGATCGCGAGTCGGCCGGTTTCAGGAAGACGGCCTCGGGCCTTGCCTGGGGATCGTTCGCTTGGTTCGTCTCTGAACCGGACAAGATCGTCATTCTTCGAGACGGCGCGGCCAGTCCAGCGCGTCTAGCGGACTTGCTGGCGCAATGAGTATTTAAAAAGTTCGAGGACCGCGGTGGTCCTTGTGGCGGGGCACGAGGTCAGGATTGGCACGCCACTTCTCGAGGGCCCGCTGCAGATGGCGGTGGGCGTTTTGGCCGGGCTTGTGATCGGCGTCGTCGCCTCCCTGATGGGCGTGGCGGGCGGAGAGCTTCTGATCCCGACGCTGGTGATCCTGTTCGGTGCCGACATCAAGCTGGCGGGCAGCCTGTCGCTGGCGGTCAGCCTGCCGACGATGCTGGTGGGTTTCGCCCGCTACAGCCGCGACCAAAGCTTCGCCGTCCTCGGCCGCAACCTCCGCTTCGTGCTGGTCATGGCGGCGGGTTCGGTCCTCGGCACCTTCCTCGGCGGTCTCCTCCTCGGCATCGTCCCCGAGACCGTCTTGCTGCCGGGGCTGGCGGCTATCTTGCTTGTCTCGGCTTGGAAGGTATGGCGACACAAATGAGGGCGATCCGAGATCCTTGGCGGGGACGCCCGCTGGAAAGACCAAATGCCGGCAGAGATCAGACTTTTATCCCGTTCAAGGAGTGATCCATGTTCCTCATCGACGACCAAGCCCTGCTCGCGCTGATCCGCGAGGACGTCCCGTTCGGCGACCTCACCACGCGCTCTCTCGGCTTCGGCCTGACACGGGGGCACCTCGTGATGACGGCGCGCGATCCAATGACCTTGTGCGCCGTCGAGGAGGCGGCGCGGATCTTCGAACTTCTCGGTTGTGCGGCCGATCTTGCCGCCGCGTCGGGCGAGGCGCGCCAATCGGGCGACATGATCCTCGCCGCTGCAGGATCGGCCGAGGCACTCTTTACCGGTTGGAAGGTGGCGCAAGTGCTGGTGGAATGGGCTGCGGGCCTCGCCTCCGCGGCGCGCGAACTGGTCGATGCGGCAAACGCCGCCCGGCCGGGGGTGGTGGTGGCCTGCACACGCAAGTCCGTGCCGGGCACACGGGCGCTGGCGCTCAAGGCGGTGACGGCCGGCGGCGCCATAATCCATCGGGCGGGCCTGTCGGACACGGTGCTGCTCTTCCCCGAACACCGCGCCTTCGCCCCGGGTTGCCTGAAAGGGCAGCTCATGCGGCTGCGCCTGGCCTGCCCCGAGAGGCACATCGTCGTCGAGGTGACGCATCACGACGAGGCACTACGGGCGGCGGAATGGGGCGCCGACGTGGTGCAACTGGAGAAGTTCGCGCCCGCCGCCGTGGCGCGCGTCGTGGCCGAACTGTCGGGTTCGCCAGTGCGGGTGGCGGCTGCCGGAGGTATCAACGCCGCCAACGCTGCAGACTATGCGGCCACCGGGGCCGATGTGCTGGTGACCTCGCAGCCCTATTACGCCCGCCCGCGCGACGTAGCGGTGACGCTGGAGGGCGTATCCACCGCGTAGACGCAGACGAAGCGTTCGGCAGCCACACTGAGCCTATCAGGCTCCGATGGCTCCGAGAGGGTGATCACTCCGGGCGCAGCTTCTTAGGCGCGTATCCTGATGAAGCTAAGGGTGTCATTCTGCCCTCTCCGGCACCGGACCCCAAGGAGCGTGTTTTCAGGGACTTCCTGGAGCTCCGCCACGCCATCCCCTCGCACGACACCTTCTCGGCGGTGTTCCGGATGCTCGATCCGAAGGCGCTCGACGCGGCCTTCGGGCGGGTGCTGGCCGAGATCGTGGGCCTCCTCGGCGAGGGCGACGTGATCGCCATCGACGGCAAGGTCATGCGCGGCTCGCGCGACCGGGCCGAGGGCGGGCGGACCCGGATGATGGTCTCGGCCTACGCGTCCCGGCTGCGGCTTACCTTGGCCTCGGTGCCGGCAGAGAATGGCGGCGAGTTGGAGGCGGCGCTCGAGGTGCTGGGCCTGATCGCGCTGAAGGGCAAGGTGGTGACGGCGGATGCGCTGCACTGCAATCGCCGCACGGTTGCTGAGATCAACGCCCGGGGCGGCGACTGGTGCCTCTCGTTGAAGGCCAACCAGGACTCGCTGCTGTCCGACGCCCGCTCCTGCTTCGGCAGGCTGGCACCCGACCATCTGACGGCCCGCCAGGAGGAGACGGGGCACGGCCGCCGCGAGACGCGGACGGCGACGGTGGTCTCGGCCAAGGGATTGGCGGAGCATCATGATTTTCCTCGGCTGAAGGCGTTCGGCCGGATCGAGGCCACCCGCGAGAGCGATGGAAAGGTGCAGTCCGAGACCCGCTGGTTCGCCCTCTCGTGGATGCCCGCACCCGAGGTCCTGCTGGCCACCGTGCGCGCCCACTGGGCGATCGAGAACGCGCTGCACTGGCAACTCGACGTCTCGTTCCGCGAAGACGCCGCGCGCAACCGCAAGGATAACGGGCCGGACAACATCGCCGTCCTTGGACGCCGCGCGCTGGACGTGGCCCGGCGAGACGGGTCCGACGAATGCTGAGGGGGGGGTCTGCTGCCGAAGGGGGCAAAATAGTACGTTAACAGCGAGTGCTACTGTTTCGGCCACCTGTACTCCCCGGTCAGCAGGATGTGTGCCCAGCCGAGCGGCGAGGTGTGGGCCAGGAGTTCGGGCGGACAGGCCAGTCCGGCGTTCTGGCGCTCGACGACGGCGCGGCCGAGGTGCGCGGTGTTCCAGTAGATGATGATCGCGGCCAGCAGGTTGAGGCCGGCCATCCGGTAGTGCTGGCCTTCGGCCGTCCGATCGCGGATCTCACCCTGGCGGCCGATGCGCAGGGCGTTCTTCAGGGAGTGGTGCGCCTCGCCCTTGTTGAGCCCGATCTGGGCGCGCCGCTGGAGGTCGGCATCCAGCAGCCACTCGATGATGAAGAGCGTCCGTTCGACCCGTCCGATTTCCCGCAGCGCCACGGCCAGGTCGTGCTGGCGCGGGTAGGCCGCGAACTTCCGCAAGAGCTGGCTCGGCGGCAAGACGCCCGCCACCATGGTGGCCGCGCTGCGGAGGATGTCGGGCCAGTTGCTGGTGATGGTGCCCTCGCGGACCTTGCCGCCGATCAGGCCCTTCAGCTCCTTCGGGACGCTCGCAGGGTCGAAGACGTAGAGCCGCTTCGATGGCAGATCGCGGATCCGCGGCACGAACCGGAAGCCGAGGGCCGCCGTGATGGCAAAGACATGGTCGGTGAAGCCGCCCGTATCGGCGAAGTTTTCGCGGACCCGGCGGCCCTGCTCGTTCATCAGCAGGCCGTCGAGAATGTAGGGCGCCTCGTTCACCGTGGCCGGGATGGTCTGGGTGGCGAAGGGACCGAACTGGTCCGAGACATGGGTGTAGGCCTTCACCCCCGGCTCACTGCCGTACTTCGCGTTCACGAGGTTCATCGCCTCGCCCTGCCGGGCAGCCGGGAAGAACTGGCCGTCGCTGGAGGCGGTGAAGCCGGCACCCCAGAACCGCGCCATCGGCAGCGTAGCCTGCGCCTCGATCACCATGGCGAGCGCGCGGTTCATCGCGGCGCTTTCGACATGCCAGCGCGACAGGCGCGAGAGCTGGAAGTAGTCATGGCTGTCGGTGGCCTCGGCCATCTTGCTCAGGCCGAGGTTCAGGCCCTCGGCGAGCAGCACGTTCAGCAATCCGATCCGGTCAGCGCAGGGCGCGCCAGTGCGAAGGTGGGTGAAGGCATCGGTGAAGCCGGTCGCCGCGTCCACCTCGAGCAGGACGTCGGTGATCCGCACCTCGGGCAGACGCCGGTAAAGGTCCAGCACCAGCTCGTCCGCCTCGGGCGGCACCGCCGCGGTCAGACGCTCGATCTTCAGCGTGCCGTCCTCGATGGAGCCGCCGGGCATCGCCCCGGCCTTCGCGGCCGAAGCGAGGCGCTTCAGCGCCTGAGCCATGCGCGCCTTCCGGTCCGCCAGCCAGTCCGCCGGATCGAACGGCACCGCGAGGCGGGCCGTGGCCTGCGCCGCCGCAATCGGCACGAGCACCTCCTTGAGGTCGGCGTAGCGGCGCGAATGCGCGAGCCAGATGTCGCCGGAGCGGAAGGCATCGCGCAGTTGGAACAGCACCGCCACCTGCCAGAGTCGATGATCGCCGGCCTCCTGCCGCTGGAGATGGCGATGCCAGCGTGACGAGCGGCGCAGGAAGGTGGTCGGGCGGGGACCGGCCGGAGCATCCTGGACGATCATCTTCGCGGCCGCGAGCAGCGGCTCGGCCACCTGTGCCGCCCGGATGTCGAGCGCGCGGATCATGCGCGGCGCGTAGCGGCGGAAGCGCAGATAGCCTTGAACGACATGCGCCAGCGGGTCCGCCGCCATCGTGTCGGTGAGCGAGCTGGCGGCAGCGACCAGCCCCTGCAGCTTTTCCCAGCCACAGGAGGATGCGACGGCCCCATCGAGCGGGGCGTCATCGCCGTGCGCCTCCAGCAAGGCAGCCCCCAGATCCGAGAAAGTCCGCAGCGTCTCCTGCAATGCCGCCTGGGCATCGGCAATGCGGACATCGCAGCGCGCCTTCGCGTCGCGCCATGTCCGCCCGACGATCCGGTCGTGCGTCTCGACGATCGCATCGGCAAGGCCGGCCTGCCACTCCACCGCGCAAGTGGCCAGGATCGCCAGCCGCCGATCGCCGGAAACATCGCGCAGATCGTCGGTGAAGTAGCGCTCCCCGAGCCTGCGCAGCCGGGCGATCCGGTGCGGCGGCACCTCCTTCAGTACATCGGCGGAGAGCCCCAGCCCCTGCAGGAACTCGAGCCGGTCGAGCAGGCGGTTCATGTCCGCCGAGTTCTTCCCCACTTCGAACTGCCGAAGCCAGACGAAGCGGCTGACGCGCTCGACCGCCTCCTCGAGCAGGCTGGCAAGCCGCTCGCGCATCCGGGCATCAAGACGGGCAGCGATGCGCGCGTCGATCCGGTGCTCGGCGGCGACCAGCGCGTCAGCGCAGAGCCGCTCGATCACGGTCAGCCCCGGCAGGATGGTCTGCGTGCGCCGGCACTCCTCGACGAAGCGCCGCACAAGATCCTCGTTCGTCCGCGCCAGTTCGGCCTGACCGTCGAGCCAGATCTTCAGATCCCGCGCGCCGCGGCCGGAGAACATCCGGTAGCCATAGATCGCACGCAACTCGCCAAGATGTTCGCGCCGCGTCTCTGCCCGGATGGCATAGCCGATCAGGGCGTCGGGGCTCAGGCCGAGTTGTGCGCCGATGAAACGTGAGATCGCTTCGGGAATGATCTCGCCCGGCGCCAGAAGCCGCCCCGGGTACCGCAGGGCGCAAAGCTGCAAGGCGAAGCCGAAGCGGTTGTGTGACCGGCGTCGGGAGCGGATGTGATCAAGATCGTCATCGGCCAATGTGTAATGCCGCAGGAAGGTCGGCGCGTCCGTCGGCAGCGCCCAGACGGCAGACCGCTGGCGATCGGTGAGAACGGAGCGTCTGGCCATGGTGGTTCCTGCACTTGGGCGCGGGTTTTTAAGTGGCAACGATCCTGCGGAGGACAGGCACCTGGCGGGTGTTCGACGGCGCCGCTCAGCGATCCTGCTCCAGCGCCTCGATGACCTTGCGCAGGAGCGTGATGAACTGCTGCTTCTCCTCGGCCGTCAGCATCCGTGTCGCAACGGCATTGACGTCCCCCGCCTCGGTCACGGCCGCGTCGCGCAGGCCACGCGCCCGCTCGGTCAGGCGCACCCGCTGCATCCGGCCATCGCCCTCGTCGCGATGGCGGGTGATCAGCCCGTCGCGCTCCATGCGGGTCAGCGTGGCGGCCATCGTCGGCTGCTCGATGCCAAGACGCTCGACGAGGTCCCTCTGGGTCAGCCCGTCCTGCTCCCAGAGATGCAGAAGCGCGGGGAACGCCCCCAACGCCAGCCCATGCGGCTTCAGCCGCGCCTCGAGGTGCCGCGCAAAGAGCCGGGCCATGTGGTTGGCGAGATAGCCCGCCGAAGCTTCACGATCGAACGGCATGATGCCTCCTTGAAATGCATAGCCTGCGATGCAATATAGATAGCAAGCTATCAAAGGAGTCTGTAGCATGATCCCGCGTCTGCACAAGGCCGCCGGCCTGCTGGCCATCCTGACCATCGCCACCTTCTGGCTGTCGACGGCTGCGACCGAACTTCTTCTGGGCAAGGACGCCGTCACAACCGTGAAAGTCCTGATCCCCTGGGGGTTCCTGATCCTCGTTCCCGCCATGATCACCGCCGGCGCGACCGGCATGAAGCTGGCGAAGGGGCGCACGGGCGGCATTCTGGGCGCCAAGCGCAAGCGCATGCCGTTCATCGCGGCCAACGGGCTCTTGGTGCTGATCCCGGCGGCCCTGTTCCTGGCCGCAAAGGCGCGAGCCGGGGAATTCGATGGCACCTTCCAGGCTGTTCAAACGGTCGAACTGGTCGTGGGCGCGCTCAACATCCTGATGATGGCGCGCAACATCCGGGATGGGCGGACGATGACGGCCGGCCGGCGGTTGAAAGCCGCGTAACCGGCGCGGTCGGAGAACCCCTCGGTCTTGTCCGCAAGAGGAACCCTCTGCGGACAATGTGGCCGAGCCTTTCGGCTTCAGGAAGATGCTCGGCAAAGTCGTCTCGTATGAGTGGTACGGAAAGAGTTGCGCAAGAGGGCCCCTATCCGTACGCTCCTCTGCATGACCCGGACACTCATCGGCTATGCTCGCTGCTCGACCGACAAGCAGGATCTCGAAGCGCAGCGGCAGGCGTTGGCGGCCCTGGGCGTCGCGGAAGATCGCATCTACACCGACCACGGCATGACCGGCACGAACCGCACCCGCCCCGGCCTCGACCAGGCTCTCGCCGCGGTGCGCGAGGGCGACACGCTCGTGGTCTCCAAGCTCGACCGCTTGGCGCGGTCGGTTCCCGACGCCCGCGCCATCGCCGACCAGCTCGCCGCCAAGGGCGTGCGGCTTGCGCTGGGGGCGGTGGTCCACGATCCCACGGATCCGATGGGCAAGATGTTCTTCAACATCCTCGCCACCTTCGCGGAGTTCGAGGCCGACCTCATCCGCGCGCGGACGCGCGAGGGCATGGCGATCGCCAGAGCGCGGGGCAAGCTGCGCGGGAAGCAGCCCAAGCTATCGGAGAAGCAACAAAAAGAACTGAGGCGCATGCACGGCTCAGGCGACTACTCGATCAGCGACCTTGCCGAGCTCTTTTCCGTCTCCAGGCCGACCGTCTACCGAACCCTGAATCGCGCCAGCCGACCGGTTGGGCATTAGCGTACTATTCTGCCCCCTCCGGCAGCAGACCCCAGGGGGGTCAAAATTGCATGCCGAAACACACGCGAGATCGCCGCCCGCAACACCCGCCGCTTCCAGACCCGCATGCGCTCTGCCAAGCTTCGCCACATCGGCGCCGCCATAGAAGATGTCGACTTCAAGACCCCGCGCAAGCTCGACCGGGCGCTGTTCCAGCAACTGGCCACCGGCCGCTGGATCCGGGAAGCCCGGAACCTGCTGATCACCGGACCCTGCGGTGTCGGAAAGACCTGGCTCGCCTGCGCGCTGTAGCGCTGTAGCGGGCCATCAGCTTCCACCGCCGCGGCGAGATCCGCGACCGCACGCACGAGGGCCAGCACTACCGGATCGCCGGCCTGAACCTGCTGGCCGCAATCATCATCTACTGGAACACGAAGCAACTCGGCCAGGCTGTTGAACAGCGCCTCGCTGAGGGCCTGCCCGTGCCTTCACACCTGCTGCCGCACGTCTCGCCACTCGGCTGGGAGCACATCAACCTGACCGGAGAATACAGGTGGCCCCGCCGCTAACGTAGGATTTCGCCCCGTCCCGCAAACAACCCCTAGAACGTCGCACTGCTGATCCCATGCCTCATTGCCTCATTACCGCAGGGGAAACAGAATAAGACGGCCTGTTTCATCGAGATTGCTATCAGCAGGCACCTGTCCATCCGGGGTAGGGCTCGATCCTACATCGTTGAGGAACGTAGCACGTATCTGGGCGAGATCATAAGCAGCAGATCGAGCTTCCACTCGAACGCGCTCGGAAGTCTCATTGATGCAGTTCAAAAAGCCTTCGACGTCCACGAAGTAAGTCTGGAACTCGCTTCGAACCTCCTCGACAGAAAGACCCGCGTCACGCAGAAGCGCGAGATTAGGCCGAGCAGGCTCTAGACAAGACAAAGATGCCGTCGCAGTGGAAGGTACACCAACCAGCACGACACCAGCTAAAATAATGAAAAAATCATTCATTACATCTCCTGTCATTTCTGCTGCGTTCGAGCAGCCCGATGAGGGATCCGGCCAGATTGAGCGTCCCCGCACGCGCCTTTCGTGTGAAGGCACGAAGGGCGCCTCCGGGTGAGTGGATGGGCCGCGCCGGGTGGAACCTGTTCGCGTCGATGACTAGGACTGAGAGGGCCGCGGCCAAGTCCCCCATGGCTTCGGCTGCCTCATCCCAGGCTGACAGGTTGACCCCGAGATCCGGCAGGATCGCAATCGCAGCCTGGATGAATGTCCCGGCGTCCGGCAAGACCCCGCGTTTGTAGCCGTCGAGGTAGAGGCGGAAGTCGTCTGAGGCAGCGTTGTAGAGGGCTCGCGGGGTGAAGCTGGTCAGAAGATCGGGCTTGTGGGGGCTGACATATCCCCCATCCTTGTTTTCTTTGCTGCCTTCCGCACCGTCAGGTGCGGAAGCTGAACAAACCGTTACAAGCGGCGTGCCGCTTGTCCGCTTAGTGGCGGAGGAGACGCTACAGATACAGGCATCATCGTAGCTTGTATCTTGTATATGTGGCCGGTCGTCTGCTTCCGACCGGCAGGGTTCCCTCTCGGCTTCACGGAGAGCTTCGGCCGCCTGCCTGTGGAGAACTTCGAGGTCCGCGCGCAGGAGTTCCAGGCGATCCAGCGGCAGGTCGGCGTAGCGCCGGGGCAGGGCGGCCATGGCGGAGAGCAGCGGCGGAAGCGCCGGACTCTTCGGCACCGTGGTCAGGAGTTGCTCGATCTTCTCGCGTAGTTGCCGCCGAAGCGCCGAGAGCTGGCGCCGCAGGACCTGCGCCCGCTGCCGGCCGGCCGCCCGCTGCGCGTCCAGAGCCACAAGGTCTGGGACGCGCTCGATGAGCGGCGCAAAGCTGTGGCCCAGGGCGAAGTCGCCCCACTTGCCCCTCTGGCCGCCGGCGCCCGTGTCGCGGCTGAGAAGGCCCAGATCCTCAAGCTGCCTCTCGATGGCCCGCAGCGCGCGGGGCGAGATCTCGAGGTCGTCGGCGATCGCCGACTGGGCGGCGAAGCACATCGGGTCGCGCTTGGGTGAGGTCCAGTCCTCGGGCCGCGTGTGATGCATCATCACAAGCAGGACATGGAGCAGACTGGACGTCAGGCCCAGGCGCGGGGCGCAGATGACAAGCAGGCGCTCCACGTCGCCGCGCTGCATGCCCTTGGGCAGGTGGGGGCGGAGTTCGGACTCCTGCCGGTAAGCTAGATGCATGATACTGTCCTCGATCCTCAGGGAGCGAGGCGGCCTGGCAAGCCTTCTCTGGTCGCACAAAATGCGTTTTCTGCTTGCTCGTTTGTCGTGGGAGGTGTTAGAACCATGCCTGACATTAGTGGCTTTTCGGACTTGCCGGTCCGGGCTCTAAAACCCCCCGTGTGGTTGCCGCCGCGCGGGGGTTTTCGTTTGTGGGGTGTGGTGCTGCCTGCTCTCGACTCTGTTATGTGTTGTTAATGCAATACGCGGATTCGGCGCCCGTCGCAAACATTGAGCGCGGATCGCCGTTCGGCACTACAGCTAGTAACGCACGATCTCCGAGTAGGTGCGGCCCTCGTAGTCCCGGAAGCGCAGCGCCACGGCCCTGAGGCGGCCAGGATAGTCGTTGACCTCGCCCACCTTGATGCGGCGGCGCCCCTCGCTGTCCGTCTCGTATACGGGTTCTCGCCGCCCCCCTGCGACCTCGGCAAGCCAGTCGGGTCCGGTACGGTAGCTTGACTTCTTCCAGGAAAACTCGCCGGTCGCCTCGTCGTAAGTGCCGGCGACCGTGTTGTCGATGATCACGTCCCGGTCGTTCTCTCCACCCGTGCTGTGCCAGTAGTTGATCTGGTAGATTTCGATGGCGTCGCGGATCTGGCGCACCTCTTGCGTGAGGCCGTCACGCCCTAAGGAGGTCTGGGAGAGACCGACAGAGGACGCGACATCCGGGTCCACACCCATCGGGCAGTTCCAGAGCTGCAGCGGCGGCTGGACCGGGTGCGGCGTGATCCGCCTGATGACCTCCCGCTTCGCCGCAGCACATTCGGAGCTCGCCGGGAAACCGCCTGCCATGCAGATCACGATAGCGCAGTCGATGGGATAGGCACGGGCGCCGTGAGGAGCGCCGACCAGCACAGCGGCACCGAAGGCCGCACCAAGTACAGTTTGTCGCAGGGAATTCCAAGCGTTCACAAGAGCCTCCTCTCCCACCAGCACGTCGGCGCACGGCAGACACTTCAGGAACCAACTTGCGCTCCGGTTGTGCAGCGCTTACCAAGCCCGCCCAAAAGTTGCCACGCATCCGCTTGAATGCTGTGCGGCGCCTGATTTGTCAACTTCGCACATAATGTCAAAGGGTGCTTTTTTGAAATCGGCGCGGATCGCGATTTTTCTTTACTGTTGGAAAAATGTGTGATTCAACGTTAGCAACACCTGTGACGAACTCTCGGACAGGTGACGAAGACATGTGGAATCCTCGGGTGATAACGACCGATGCACTCCAGCTATTCCTGCAACGCGGCGGGCAGATCGAGTATCGCCCTGTCCATACTCCCAAGGGCTACAACTGGGAGCTCTGGGGCGTTCATGTGGACGGTAGCTCCGAGCCTGTGGTCTCGAGCAAGACCGGTGAGACGCGGATGTTCAAATCCGCCGACGCCGTCTTGGCCTTCCACCTGCGGATTTACCCTGACCAAGGTGGCGTCTTCATTCCGGCCCCCAAGAGCGACAAGCCCGGCCTGCCGTCCACAGACCACGAATGACGTCACGCGCGCGCGCCTCGGCGCCGCGCCCGGGTTCATCCTGCCCGCGGCCGGATCTCGTCACCTCCGGTCGGCACTGGATCTTCTGACAGCCGCCCTCGTGGCCTCGACCATCGTGGCCGTTCCGGCCCATGCCGAGGCCTTGAAGGGACCGGCCTTCCGGCTCGTGGCCGAGAACTGCGCCCCCGGCGTCGCGCCGGACATCATGGAGAAGCTCGTTGCCACCGAGAGCGGCTTTCATACCTACGCCATCGGCGTGAACGGCAAGGACCGCGCGAGCTTCCGCCCCACGACGTCCGACGAGGCCGCCAAGCTCGCGCGCGACCTCATCGCGCAGGGCAAGTCGATCGACATGGGGCTTGGCCAGATCAACAGCGCGAATCTCGGCTGGCTGGATCTCACGCCGGAGAGCGTCTTTGACCCGTGCCGCAACCTCGCGGCGGCCGAGAAGGTGCTTCGTGACGGCTACGAGCGGGCGAGGGCGGCCGGAGCCTCGCGCGAGGATGCCCTTCGGCAGGCTCTGTCGAGCTACAACACCGGCTCCCTGACGCGGGGCTTCGCCAACGGCTACGTCGATCGCGTAATGGGGGCCAAGGCCGCCCCGACCGTCGCCTCGGCCCCCCAACCTGTCGTGCTGGCGGACCAGAAGCTGGACAGGAACTGGGACGTCTTCGGCGGAGCCGGAACGTCCAAAGAATTGATTTTCAAGTAACAGAAGGACACTGACCATGCCGTTCCCCATGGCGAAACGCCACGGTTTCTTTGTGATTCTTGCTTCGGCTGTACTGGCGACCGTCATGGCTGAACCTGCCGCGGCCGCGGGGTTCACCGACTTCCTGAACAACATCGTGGAGGAGTTCGACGCCGCCAAGCAGCCAGTCGCGCTCATCGCGCTTATGCTCATCGGCGCCGGCTGGCTCTTCAACTTCGTCGATCTGCGCCGCGCGGGCTGGGCCGTGGCCGGCGTCGTGCTGCTCTACGCCTCGACCGAGGTGCTCTCGATGATCACGGCCTGATCGACGGGTGACGGCGATGGAAAAGGTCAAGCTGAACGAGGATCCGCTGTTCCTGGCGCTCACGCGCCCGGCGATGATCTTCGGCATCCCGATGGAGGCCTTCGCCCTGTCGTGCGGCGCCGCCGGCCTGGCGATGATCTCGGCCGACTCCATCCTCTACCTTCTCCTCGCCGTCCCCCTCCTGGTCGCGTCGCGGATCATCGTCGAGCGCGACCAGAACGCCTTCCAGATCCTGTTCCGGTGGCTCGACACCTCGGCGCGCTGCCGGAACCGCGCCTTCTGGGGCGGCACCACCTGCTCGCCGCTGCGGCTCCGCCGGTCGTTCAAGGTCGAGGAGATCGACTGATGGGCTTCGGAAAGAAGATCGCCACCGAACTTGTCGCCGACCGCTACCTGCCGTTCATCCGGCACTCGGACGAGCACACGATCATCACCCGCAGCCGCGGCGCCTTCCAGATGCTCAAGCTGGACGGCGTGTCGTTCCGCACCGCGGACACGAGCGCGATCAACACGTTCCACAACGGCCTCAACCACGCGATCCGCAACATCGCGGCCGACAATGTGATGGTCTATGTCCACGTCATCCACACGCCCGACGCCGAATATCCGGGCGGCACCTTCCAGTCGGCCACGGCGGGCTGGATCGACGAAAGCTACAGGGGCAGGCTGGAAACTCGGCGGCTGTTCCGCAACGACCTCTACCTCACGATCTACATGCAGCCGCGGGTCGCCCCCGGCATGAGCCTCGCCCGCGGCGTCCGTCGCGCCCGCACCAGCGAGGTCGAGGTTGACCGGGATCTCCTGACCGAACTGGACGACAAGGCGAACCAGCTCCTGCGGACGCTGGCCCGGTTCAACCCGCGCAAGCTCTCGATCATCCGGAACGAGCGCGGCCTGCTGATCTCGGAACCCGCAAGCGTGCTCAGGCAGATCATCACCGGCCGGCACGAGCCGGTGCCGGTGGTCCACGGCACGATCGGCTCCGCCATCCATACCGAACGCGTCATCTTCGGGCGCGAGGCGCTGGAGATCCGCCACGCCGACGCGAGCACCTACGGCGCCATCTTTGCGGTGAAGGAGTACCACGCGCTCACCCGCCCGAACATGTTCGACGACATGCTGACGGCGCCCTTCAGCTTCGTGCTGACGCAGTCGTTCCGCTGCGTGGCCAAGAACATGGCCCTCCGGCAGATGGCGCTGAAGGAGGGCCGGATGCGGAACGCGGGCGACCCGGCGCTGTCGCAGGCCGACCAGCTGATCGCCGCGCGGGACGAGCTGATGTCCGGCAAGTTCGTGATGGGCGAACAC
>NZ_CP090026.1:0-43861 GCF_021391315.1 Cereibacter azotoformans
AGGGACGGACCCGCGGCTTTGGAAAACGATTCCGTTCTCGTCTTCCGTGAAGCGGATGGAGTAGTCGGGAAAGTGCGAGTGCCGCTCGTCCTCCGTGACGATCTTGCCCACCAGCCGCTTGAACTCGAACAGGGGTGAGCCGGACCCGCACTTCTTCTGCAGCAACTCCAGTCCGATCCGCCACTCGGTCTGTCGGCCGCAGTGCTTCCGGGCGAGTTCGTAAAGACGCCGCTCCAGAGGCCGTCGAAGCCGGAAGTAATCGCGGCTGAGCGTAAGCACCTCCTGGGCGCGGATGGCGTTGAAGACCCAGTCGGAGAGCTTCACCTCGACCTCCTGCATCCGTCCCTCGCGGGTTTCCCGAACGATCCGGGCGCGTTCGATGAGCCCGAAGGTTTCGAATATCTCCTGGCCGCCCGTGGTGATGTTTGTGGAGATCCGGGTTCCGGCCAGGCGCTCCATGGCCGCCTTCAGCAGCTCGTATCCGCGGCCCGTCGTCATGCGGTTCGTGGCCTTGAGAAGATCAGAGGCCTGGAACCGCACAGTCTGGCTCGGTTCCTTGCCGTTGTTCATTCCGTGGATGAGCTGGGAGATGCAGAAGATCAGGACATCACGGTCATGGACAGTGGCCAGCCCATCGCTTGATGGCTTGATCTCGACCGTCAGACCTCGATGCTCATACCGTCGTGACCTGGTGTCGGGCTTCGTCGACAGCGAGAAGATCGGATGCTCCATCGACCCGATGTCGCCCTTGGGTGCGGCGTCAAAGATGTCGCAAACAAAGAAATCGCCTTGGGGATGCCGGTCCGGCAGGAGGGGAGTGCTCATCGAAAAAGGGGCTCCTGCCGAACATAACGACACTTCACACATAACGACACTTCACACAGGTGATCAACGAGAAACGACACTTCACACAGGGATCAGGGGCTGGGCGTCGCAGGTCGCGGCGAGATGGCGAATCACCACTTTGCACAGCGAGAATCACCACTTTACACAGAGAGAATCACCACTTTACACAGCGACCACCTGAGCAACCTGTTGATTTATCCGATAAAAACGGGGGTTTCGGAGCCCTTAACACTATATTTAACCCACTTTAACACCCTCGGAGAGCCGAACGGGACCAAGGGGCCGGGCAAGGGAGCTTCCGAATTCGATCGGCTGGCACAGCTTTGGACCTTCGGTCTGCCAGGAGATCGGCGGCTGGTGCCGGCAGGCGAAACCCTTCAGTGCGCTGGGAACATCCGGCTTCTGCCCGATGCGTTTCAGGATGCCATGCCTTGATCGCCTCCCGATCGCACGGGGGCAAGCCGACTTGCTTCGAGGACAAGAACCAGAGCCTGATCGTCAGTGTCCGCGTCTGAAGGATCCGCAAGAGGGTGGCTGCAGCATGTCTTCGAGCGCGACGCGCACGGCCCAACAGCTTTGGCCGGTATCCGGTGCGCCTACATTGACGGTCGCCTAGGATGCGCCTATCTAGTCAGAAATCTAGCCAGATAGCACGGATCATGTGGACGCTTCAGGACGCCAAGAACAGGTTCAGCTCGGTGGTTGAGGCAGCCTTGGCCGGCGTGCCGCAAGAGGTTTCCCGCCGGGGACGCCCTGCGGTGGTCGTCTTGTCGGTCGAGGAATACCACAGGCTGCTGTCCGGCGCGCAAGGCAACCGCGGCAGCTTCGCCGATCATCTCATGGCTTTCCCCGGCGATGGTCTGGAGCGTGCCGAGGTGGTGCCCCGGGATGTCGGGTTCTGATGTATCTGCTCGACACCAATGTCATCTCGGCGGTTCGCCGTCCCGACCGTGCACCCCAGGTGGCGGCCTGGCTTGCGGGTCGAAACGAGGCGGATCTGTTCCTGAGCGTCATCACCCTGGGCGAGATCGAGCGTGGCATCACCCGCCAGGAGCAGGGCAACCCTGCCTTTGCCGCTGACCTTCAGGCATGGCTCGACAGGACGATGCGCCTCTTCTCCGATCGCATCCTGCCCTTCGAGGCAGAGGATGCCCGGATCTGGGGCAGGCTCTCAAGCCGGATCGGGCACAACGGAGCTGACCTCATGATCGCCGCAACGGCCCTAGCTCGAGGCGCGGTCGTGGTGACGGGGAATGTTGACGACTTCCGGCCGACCGGCGTCCGGATCGAAGATCCCTTCTGACACGCAAGACCCTCATCTGGCCGGATCGCTGCTGCTTCGAGCGCAAGATGCCGGCGTGACGTGGAAGACGAGAAACTTGTATAAACGCCCTACGAGGGTAGAGAGTTTATACACGCGCTGCTGGAAGGCCGATCATCGTGAAGTTTGTCACCTATCTCCGCGTCTCGACCGAACGTCAGGGGCAGAGCGGCCTTGGCCTTGAAGCGCAGCGTGCCGCGGTGGCAGCCCATGTCGCGGCGCGCGGCGAGGTGGTGGCCGAGTTCATCGAGATCGAAAGCGGCAAGCGGTCCGACCGGCCCGAGCTTGCGAAGGCACTGGCTGTTGCAAAGAGGGCAGGGGCCATCCTGCTGATCGCCAAGCTCGATCGCCTGGCCCGCAACGTGGCCTTCATCGCGAACCTTCTCGAGAGCGGCGTCGAGGTCACGGCAGCCGACATGCCGGAGGCCAACCGGTTCGTCCTCCACATCATGGCAGCGGTCGCCGAGCAGGAAGGGAGAGCCATCTCCGAGCGCACCAGGGCGGCGCTCGCCGCCGCAAGGGCGCGGGGTGTGAAGCTCGGCTGGTCAATGCCGGAGAGGAAGGACGAACAGCGCAGGGCCTCGGCCTCAGGCGCTCTGCAGAACGTCCTCAAGGCTGACCAGCATGCTGCGAGTGTCCTCCACCTCGTGCGCCAGCATGTCGAGCAGGGCGCGTCCCTTCGCCAGGTAGCTTCCCAGCTGAACGCACAAGGCGTTCGAACCGCCAGAGGTGGGGCATGGCACGCTGGCACCGTCCGAAATATCCTGGCCCGCTCCCTTGAAGGGCGCATCGAGCGCACCGGTTGCGCGTTGTAAGGCGCTCTGGGGTTCAGATGGAGGCGCAGCCAAGAAACAACATGCAAGATGGAACACGCTGGCGTCTTTTCCCTTTCTTCCATGTGAAACTTCTGATTATCCTGCTTTCACAGGACGGAGATTGCCATGCACGACACCGCCAAGCTGGCACCGGCTCGTGATCGGGGGGCTGTGCTGACGAAAGCCACGTTGAACGCAGCCGATCGGCTGGGTCTTTCACAGAGGGAACTGGCAGAGATCATAGGTCTCTCCGAGGCTACCGTATCGCGGATGAAGCGGGGCGCAGCGACTCTCGAGGATGGTTCGGCACATTTCCAACTTGCCGCTCTGCTCGTCCGGATCTTTCGCTCCCTCGACGCCATCGTCGGAGGAGACGAAGGTGTCGCTCGTGCGTGGATGAAGGCTCCCAACACCGCTCTGGGCGTGCCGCCTGTGGAGCGCATCTCGAAGATTTCCGGCTTGGTCGATGTCGCTACCTACCTGGACGCCCGACGCGCTCCGCTCTGAAGCAAGGGGGCTCTCGGGCCTCGCCTGGCGCCTCGTCGAAGCACAGCATCAGGTCTCGACCATGAAGCTGGTCGATGGAGCGGAACAGGACATCCTGGAAGCCATTCTTGACGAGACGAAGCCCCCGGTGCCAGAGGAGTGCCGCCACCTCGGCTATCTGCTGTCCACACCATTTCGCTACCGGCCTTATCCGCATGGCTCCCGTTTCCGCCGCGCGGGGCTGACGCCCGGCGTCTGGTATGGCGCCGAGGCTCCAGAGACGGCCGTTGCGGAGATGGTGTTCTATCGCTTCCTTTTCTATGCCGAGAGTCCCGCGACCCCGTTCCCCGACAACGCGGCGGAATATACCGCCTTCTCGGTAAAGGTGGCGACGCCGCTATCGCTCGATCTGACCTCCGGCAAACTGGCGCACGACGCGATGCGCTGGACCCATTTGACGGACTACGCACCTTGCCAGGAACTTGCGGACACTGCGCGCGATACCGGTGTCGAGGTGATCCGATACAGATCGGTTCGCGACCCGGCGGAGGGGGCCAACCTGGCGGTTCTGACCTGCCACGCCTTTGCTGCCCGCGATCACTCCGAGCGCCAGACCTGGCACATCCGTATCGGATCCGGTGGCGCGCAGGTCCGCCGTGAGTTTCCGCGCCACAGGATGGAATTTCCGACGAACTCCTTCGACGCTGACGCTCGCCTGCACGGGATGAATTGGGACAGGCCAAGCGTCCAGCGATGAGGTGGTCGTCCGGCAGCACCCGTTGATTGCAGCACCCGTTGATTGAGGTCGGGCTTCTACCCCACGGGGTCGAGGGAGATTCTTCCATCACAACGGCTTGTTCAGTCAATGACGCTCAAAAGAGACCAATTTCTACCACTACATCCCGCTGCTCGATGACCGCCTTCAATGAGGCCGAGGTGGGAACACCTCGGATAGTCCGATAAAAGCCTACGACGGCACGCCTGTCATCATTCTTCAATGAGGCCGAGGCGTTTCCGCCTCGGAGGCCCGCGGACGCCTCAACGCCCCGGCACGGGTCTCAGAGCTGCTTCAATGAGGCCGAGGCGTGCCCGCCTCGGAAGGCAGGCTCGATCCCTTGGGCGAACTTGGCAGTTGTCGCTTCAATGAGGCCGAGGCGTGCCCGCCTCGGAAGGGCGGCATGAAGTCGGTAGTCCTCAAAAGCTTCGTAAGGCTTCAATGAGGCCGAGGCGTGCCCGCCTCGGAAGGCCGGTGCGGTGGTGGATCGTCTTCCGCTCATGGTCAATCGCTTCAATGAGGCCGAGGCGTGCCCGCCTCGGAAGGTCAGCGTCAGCTTGTCCGCCTTCTCGCTGTTGCGCTTGCTTCAATGAGGCCGAGGCGTGCCCGCCTCGGAAGGCCGGGATCAGCACCGAATACACCAAGACCGGCGGCACGCTTCAATGAGGCCGAGGCGTGCCCGCCTCGGAAGGCGGCAAGGGGCGCTGCACCATTAGCGCTGAACACGCCAGCTTCAATGAGGCCGAGGCGTGCCCGCCTCGGAAGGCTGCTCCCGCTTGCCGTGGGCCTCCTCGGAGTTGGGGAGCTTCAATGAGGCCGAGGCGTGCCCGCCTCGGAAGGGCGGGCGACAATGCCGAGTGGCGCAGCCTGTCCGGGCTTCAATGAGGCCGAGGCGTGCCCGCCTCGGAAGGAGGATGACCTCTCGGATGCCCGTTACCTGTTCCGCACGCTTCAATGAGGCCGAGGCGTGCCCGCCTCGGAAGGCGGGCGCCACGTCAAGGCGAAGACCGCGGCCCTCTACGCGCTTCAATGAGGCCGAGGCGTGCCCGCCTCGGAAGGAATGGAGAAATCGCGGAAGAAGCCATAGACGGTTGTCCCGCTTCAATGAGGCCGAGGCGTGCCCGCCTCGGAAGGAGGATGCCGGAAAGACGGCGCGCGCCGGATGTGGGGCTTCAATGAGGCCGAGGCGTGCCCGCCTCGGAAGGCGCCCCACATGCCGACGATGAGATCCGCGAAGTTGCCGCTTCAATGAGGCCGAGGCGTGCCCGCCTCGGAAGGGCCAGGACTCGCCCTCATCAGCCCACGGCTCGGCAGGGCTTCAATGAGGCCGAGGCGTGCCCGCCTCGGAAGGGTGGAGCAGGTGATGGCCTTCGCCACGTCGCGAGCGAAGCTTCAATGAGGCCGAGGCGTGCCCGCCTCGGAAGGTATATCTTCCTTAGCCCATGGATTTGGGAAGCCCGGAGGCTTCAATGAGGCCGAGGCGTGCCCGCCTCGGAAGGTCTCGATTTCGCCAGCGTCAATCAGCTTTTTGTCGCGCTTCAATGAGGCCGAGGCGTGCCCGCCTCGGAAGGCGCGCGGCCGAGGCGGCAGCGCCCTACGGCCTCGCGCTTCAATGAGGCCGAGGCGTGCCCGCCTCGGAAGGGCCGAATGGGCGGAGGTCAGCCAGCGCAACTATCAGGCCGCGCTTCAATGAGGCCGAGGCGTGCCCGCCTCGGAAGGCGTGTTTTGCAGCTTTCCGCACCGCGGCGGATGAGGCTTCAATGAGGCCGAGGCGTGCCCGCCTCGGAAGGGCCGACGTGGTCCGGTCGGGCCTCTGCCAGGCCATTGTCGCTTCAATGAGGCCGAGGCGTGCCCGCCTCGGAAGGCTTGCGGCGCAGGTCTTCCGGCTGCTCGGCGTAGATCTCGCTTCAATGAGGCCGAGGCGTGCCCGCCTCGGAAGGGTGGCTCTTGCCCCAGAGGGTATTGCCTCGAGGCAGGCTTCAATGAGGCCGAGGCGTGCCCGCCTCGGAAGGATCCGCACGGCCATGCGATGCTGCGTCCGTGTGCCAGCGCTTCAATGAGGCCGAGGCGTGCCCGCCTCGGAAGGCTGCGGCTTGCTCGCAAAGATGCCCGCGCCGCCCTCGCGCTTCAATGAGGCCGAGGCGTGCCCGCCTCGGAAGGTGCCCATTCCACAACATCCTGAACCTTAAGGTCAACAGAGCCGCGATGCGAGCGCTGCCTGTCGGCGGGATGCGGACGGACTCGTTTCGTCGGCGCGTTTCTTTTAACGGTGTCAAAGAGCATTGTCTTTCATGCTATTAGCCTGTCGCGAGCGCTCACGCCATCCTGAGCATCACGGGAGCCCTCGCAGCATCTGTGGCAGTGGCATCAGATCACGATCGCTTTTCGCTCCAGCGCACTGTAGCTGCGTCCGAGGCTCTCCACATGCGGTTCTATATTGCCCGCCGGACCGACGTCGATGATGAGAACATGATCCTCGTCCTTGCGGATGATGTCGGAGAGCCGCGCGGAGAGCTCTCCCCGGCGGCGGGCGCTCAGGCGACATTGAAAGACCGAAAGCTGCAGCCACCGCCCAAATCCTTCCATGGTGGCAAAGACCTTCCGCCAACGCTTCCGATCGGCGATATCATAGGTCACGATGTAGAGGCGCTCGGACGGCATCGATCAGCGCGGGACATAGTGGGGCATCTCGGGGATCTCGCCCGCGATGTGGCGGGCCAGCAGACGGCACTGGACATCGATGAGGCGCCGGGTCGTCAGGCGATAGCCGAAGATTGGGTGCGTGGTCTCCTGATCCAGGCGTCGTTCCCAGGCGGCGACGAGGGACCTTCGTCCCGACGGGGTCAGGCTGCAGCTTCGGCCCAGTGTGACAAAATCGGATGGCCCAACCTCTCCATTGTTGATCACCATCAGGACTGTGCTGTCGCACAGCAGCGGGCGGAACGGCTCCATCATGTCGAGGGCGAGCGCAGGGCGGCCATGCCGTGGACGGTGGTAGAATCCTTGGTAGGGATCGAAGCCTGCGCTCACCAGCGCTGAAACGAACAGGCGGACAGCGAGCGCGTAACTGAAGGACAGTAGCGCGTTCACCGGATCGGCTGGTGGACGTCGATTGCGCCCCTCGAAGTCGAAGGTGACGGTTTCCGACTTGGACGGAACGATCAGCTTCGGGAAGTGCCTGAAGTAAAGCGCGGCGGCTTCCCCTTCGATCCCGAGCAGGTTGGCGGAGGCTCCCGCGTGTGGTGCTTTGGCGGCCAGCTGCTTGAGGCGGTCCATGACATCTGCCAGTGCCGGGTCTTCAGCGCCTCCCTTCCAGTTTCGCCGCAGGATGGTGCGCTGGTTGCGGATCTTGGCGGCCACGAGTCCGGCGGCAATGCACAGCGACCGTGGGGGATCATCCGCGACACGGAACTGGGCCGCTCGGATGGTCACATTCCGGGTGCCGGTTCCGACGGTGTGGCCCATCAGCCACCCGCCTGTCGAATGCCACGCCACCGGGATCTCGCGCCTCATCAACTCATGCAGGGCCGGAGTCGTGAGGGAGACCCGTCCGTAGAGGCTGACCGAAGAAACGTCGATCAAGGGAACGTCCGTCTTCTCCTCGTCGGCCTCGACCACAAGCGTCTCGCCCTTCTTCCGCAGACAGGCTCCCTGAGCTTGCACATGCAATGGCAGCGCTGGATCGTCGGCTGGATTGAGCGGACGGGGCAGGGCGCCATCGCGGAAGAAGTTGACCTCGTCGGGCAGGCAGATCCCGGCGACAGCACAGCGGGGACATTTCGGAGAGTTCTCGAGGGGGGGTGGTCGCCGCCCGGTGGCTGCCGTCAGGCGAAGATCGGCTGCGGCTCGGAGCGTCTTCTCGCGGAGCTCGCTGTCGAAGAGGACGGGAACCCGCTCACGGCTCGCCGCAAACCAGATGAACCCTTCGGCCACTTCAAAGCCCGCTTCTTCGAGCAAGAGGGCCTGGGCACAGAGTTGGACACGCTCGGGATCATGGGCGCCCTGGGCGACATGAGGTCTCGCGCCGCGCTTCAGTTCGACGGGGACCGCGTGGCGTCCCTCGCCTTCCACCACGTCCATCTTGCCCACCATGCCGAGGCGCGTGGAGGAGAGTGTCACCGAGCGGCACCGAAAGGGCGCCGGTTCCTCTTCGACCACGGCATCTCCCGGCTGCGGAAGACTGCCGGACGGTCGGTCGGCGCGCCTGTGAACTCGGCGCCCATCTTCTGTATCGGCAGTGTCGGCCCATTCCGCTTCGATCCACATCAGGTAGGCGAGGCGCGGACAATAGACCCACTCGTTGATCATCCGAACCGGAACCAGCGGCACATCCTCTTCGCCCAACGGCGAGGGAAGGAGCAGTTCACCCTGAAGGACATCGCTCATCGTTTCTTACCTGTCCGGTGCCATGACGGCGGCAAAGAGGCCACCGCCCTTGTGCAGGGTGCGCCCGAGCAGCACAGGCCCTTGAACCGGGTGAGAAAAAGTCAGGCGCAGGTGGGCAAAGAGGCCACCGCCCGGGTTGAAGCCTGACTTGAGAACAGAGACCTCTGCGGCCGGTAGCCCCCTGCGTGACAGCTCCCGCGAGAGATCATCCTTCAGCACGACATCCAGCGGCCGTCCGCGAGGATGGTGAGTGGCTTGGTAGCGTGTCACACTTGCCCAGACGCGGGCGCGACAGAACAGGGGATCGTCATCCTGCACGGGATCCGCTGCGAGTTGGAGGCACCCGGACCGGCCGGCGCGCAGTGTGGTGAAACCCTGAAGAGCGTCAGCCAGATCGCGCATGGCCGCGTCCTCACCTGTGCCTTGCGCCCTGTGATCTGCAAGATGTGGCGGGATCACCAGGAGCCGCCTGCGGGGAAGGTCTGCTACGAACGCCACATGGCCATTGCGGCCAGGCCTGCTCGGGCTTCCGTCATTCTCGTGCCCGGTGATGAAGGCCGGTGCATTGGCCCCACAGCGCGCCATCACGGCCCTGCGAAGCGCCTGGGCCAGGTTCTCGGCGTCTGGAGCCTCGAGACCTTCCAGAATCCGGAATGCAAGGATGTCGTTCTTGGCCCCGTCCTGCGCGGGCCGCATCAGTCCGAGCCCTGCGAAGCGTCCGTTCCCGAGAAGCAGCGGCCCCTCCACGGGCTCCAGGAATTCGACCTCGGCGTGCCAGAGCGAGTGCTTGTCAAAGCGCGTCCCTTGGGCAAATCGCTCGGCCATGACGCCCTGATCGGCATAGGGTTCCTTTCGGACGCCGATCGCAGCGACCTTGGCGTGAACGCCTGCATGTCGCAGAGCGGTGGCGACTGCCGCCCGGGCGGCGGCCTCCTCCCGCGCCCGCTCGGATCCAGCCTTGGTTTCTCCTCGGGAGAGGCGCCGTCTTTGAACCGGGAGTGCCAGCGGGATCTCCGACTGCCAGCGGGAGGACGCCTGACAGTAGCGCTCAAGCATCCGGTGATCCTCCGTTTGCACCGGCTGACCCCATTTCCCCACGAAGTCTGCGCTTCCGCCGAGCGCCCAGACCAGATCGTCGCGACGGATCGGGCAATCGGGCGGGATCTCGACCGCCAAGCGACGAATGTTCCGGTCGCCATGCTGGCGCAGCGTGGGGAGGGCGAAGGCGCGGATGCGCCGATCAAGGTCGCGTGGACCGGCGCCTCGACCGATGACGAAACGCTCGGCCAGAGGAGCGAGGGTGGGACCCAGCCGCTCGGCAGCGTCCTTGAGCCAGTCGGAGACGAGCTGGCCTGCATGTGCGGCATCAATGGCCCAGAAGTGTCCCTTCTCATCCCTGAGATCGAACAGGATCCGTTCGGCAGCCCGGTCGTAGCGAACTCTTCCGAACCGCGCCCGCGGCGGGTTCGAGAACTCGATCCTGGACTTTCGCCCGGCGCCTTGCACGGCCAGTCGCTTCAGAAAGGCCTCGTGGCGAGCCTCGAGACTGGCAAGCGAGCCGGGCAGGGGACAATCGAGGCCGTCAGGACCCGATCCCGCCGGACGATGGACAGAGCCTGGATGGTCGGCCATCAGCGCAGCCACGGCCTCTTCCTCCAGTTCCACGGCCCGTGCGTAGGCGGGATCGATCCCTCGCCCCAGCTGGCAGAGGCGCTCCGCCAGATCCGCCACGCCGTCGGGCACGGCCTCAAGGCCCGACCACAGGTAGATCAGGGGCGCATCCTCTGCGATGAGCCGGGCCTGGATACGCTTGCCGATCCGGCTGGGATCGGTCGGATCTCCCTCTGCATCGCCGTCATTGTTGGGAACATAGGAGATGTAGGCCCTGCCAGGCTCTGTTCTGGGAGCGAGGATGACCGGTGCCTCCAGTGTCTCGAACCAGTGCAGCGCCGCCCTCCTGGCCTCGCAGCCGGTGCCATCGCTGGCCGCGCCCGCCACGAGGGCTTGAAACAGCCGCCCCGGTGAGGGCGGCCAATCCGGGGTGCCATGGTAGCGTTGGTCCAGGAACCGGACTTCCAGCGCGAGGGCGACCATGGCGTCAGGCCTTCTTCTGGGCGGGTCGTGCGTCGTCTTTCGCGCGCGTCTTGTCAAAGGCCACGGTGCGGGACGCGCCGACGCCGAAAGCGGAGGCCGCCTTCTGGGCATAGGAAAGCGCTGTGGCGTGGTCCAGGGCGATGTCCGTCCGCGTGCCGTCTCGCGCCACGCGCTGCACGGTCAGTGGGCCCGCAGGAACCAGCTGGCAGCCAGCGCGAAGGAAGCCATCCTGCGGGGCCGTGGCGGCCACGAGCGCGAGCCCCAGCACGTAACGTTGCAGCAGCTCGCTCTCTTCGCCCTGAAGCCTGCGCAGGGCGACAAGGTTGACCGTCACGTCGCGCCGGATCACGCCTCGGGCGATCACGCCGCCATGCTGTCCTGTCGAAGGCACATGAACGTAGCCGCGCTCGGCGAGCTGGCTGCCCGCCTTGCCTTCCTGTTTCTCCCGTTCGGCCTCACTGAAAACCTCGAGCGCCGAGTAATCGAGGGCTGGCGTATACTGCGCCGACCGCGTCAGCGGCTCCACATCCCAGGCCCGGATCACCGACTGCACGATCCTGGGCAGCTTGGCCTGCGTGTCACGGCTGTCCCACGCCCCGAAAACAAGGGAGGTCGGGGCAAGTCGCGCGATGAGCGTCGCGTCGCCCCGATCAAGCAGGGCGATGAAGGCCTGATGGGCTTCCGAGGCAAGCTCGGTGCAACGAATGACCGCGTCGCCCAGACGGTGTCCCGCTTCGAGGATGGAGAGCGTCTTGTCGTTACCGTAGGTGATGTCGATCTGGGGCACGAGGGAGGCAAGCGGCGCGTCCTTGAACAGCGGCTCGATCCGGTTGGCCTGCGATCCCACGCTGTCGATCGAGGCGATCTTCGTGCCATCGGACAGGGTGTCGATATTGTAGCCGATGTTGGCGTAGGTCGCGGGGAAGATCGGCATCCCCGGACCTTCCACCGGTTCCAGCATCTCGCGGATATGCAATGCCACAGGGCCATCTTTCGCGATCCAGTGCGCGATGTCCTCGTGGCTCGGGGTGGTCGTCATGCGGGTGTCTCCTCATCCACGCGTGTGATGCACTTTGCCTGGCCTTCCTGACCGGGCCAGGAGAGGGTCATGCGGAACCGTCGATGCCCCATGCCTGGCCAGAGAGGCTGGGAAGCGCCAAGGGCTGCACGGGCCAGCGACAAGGGCAGCCGTTCCTCCCACACAGTGTAGCGGTAGCTCAGGCGGTGCTCTCGAGCCGGGCGGGCGTAGCGCAGGCCGATGGCTGCAAGCAGTTCGACGACGGGGTAGCCGACCATGGTGATCCCGTCGTGGCGGTTCGGGGAAAAGCCCGCATCGATCGGCACGTAATCCCGGCGCCAATCGAACCGGAAGCTGCTCGACTGCGGCGCACTGAAGGCGAAGGGCGACAGGCGCATTCTCGCAGGATCCGAGGGCAGGAGGGCAAGGGCGTCGCGAGTCAGTGCCACGCCGGGATATCCGCTGGCTCCCGCCCAGAACTTCATGGCATCGCTGCGGGCTGCATCAGCCCAGTGATCGATCACGACCATGGTCTGGCCGCTTACAAGGACCGCCGGATAGCGATCCTGCTTAGACGGTTGATTGTATGGATAAACACCCGGCGGATATGCTTCCGCATGAGCTTTGAAGAGGGCCTTGCCGAAGCTCGCGTTCTGCCTGTCCGGTGTGGCGACCCTGACCTCGGCTTTTGTCAGGAAGGTCAGAACGTCCAGAACCGGATCCTCCGAGCGGGTGCTTCCAAGCAGGAAGCGTTCTTGCCCAAGGGTGCGGGAGAATCCTCCCTCCACAGGGCCGCAGAGGATCTCGGCCACTTCCATGAAGCCCAGACAGGCGAAGACTTGCCCTGGATTGGCCGGATCGACTGGAATGACTGATTCAGCCATCGGCACGGTCCTCCTCTTCCCTGACCGAAGCGGCCCAGTCGGCTGCACGAAACACCGCTTCCCACCATGCGAGCCCCCAAGGCCCCCAGCGCCGCTGGAGACGGGCAAACCGCAGGGCGGCCGCGTGCGCGACGGTCTCGTTGAGGCTGGGCGGACCCCGGTCGCCGCCATGAGCCGGGATGAAGGGACGTGCCCAGCCGTGGTGGGTCGCGATCAGGTGCAGAACCAGATCGCGGTCCTCGGCTGCCAGCGGGGCCAGTTCCGGATCTTCCTCGGCAGCAAGGAGCGACCCGAACTCGTGCCGGTAGCCGGCGAGCGCCCGGCCGTCACCCGACCTTGTCTTGGCCCAGGGGCCCCCTGCCGGCGCGTGCATGGCCTGCTGCCACAGCAACGCGGCCTTTCCGACATCATGGAGGCGAGCGGCGTGATCGAGGATCGCCCCCGCGCGTTCCGGAAGTCCCAAGGCCTGGGAAAGAGCGGCAACCTCGGTGCGAACGTGCTCCAGATGGTTGTGAAGCAGGACTGGACGGCCGCGGGACCGTGCATCGGCCCGTGTTTCATCAGCCTCACGAGCGGGGCCGCGAACGACAAGGGCAGGGGCATTGTCCTCCTCGGCACCGAGCGGAAAGCGCATCCGCTCTGGTCTGCGGGATCCGTGTTCCGTCTCGGCCGGATCGGTCTCCCGATCAACCGAGAAGCCGATGACGGCCGCCCAGTCAGTGGGTGCGTTGCCTCCATCGGCCGTGACAGCAGGCACGTCCTCTCCGGCATCCAGAAGACCCCAGGGAGAGAGGCCGCCGAAGCGGGCATCCAGAACCAGAGTGCCGCCCACCAGGCTCCCGAGGAACCGGTCGAACTGCAGCTTCGGGCCGTTCAGTATCGTTCGGAGCTCGGGAAGCGTCACCACCCTGACCACTTGGCTGTCCTGATCCAGCACCAGCCCCACGGCTGTCGCGGGAGGATCCTGCTCCAGAGCATCATGGCGCATGCGGATCCGTTTCTTCAGCCAGTCGGAGACCTGCCCGATCTCGGCCTCGAGCACTTCCGAGAGGTGGACGGGCGCGGTCTCGAAGAAGGCGGTGCACTCCGAGAGGCTCTGGCTGTTGTCGGCACGCACCGGCAGATGATGCCGCCAGACAAGACGCAGCTGCACCTCATCCTCGACCCAGCCACGCAGGAAGGGCGCGACCGGAGCTCGACCAGGGTGCTCGCGGAGGCCCGTCAGGCTCCAGGCATCCAGTTCGGCACGCACAAGAGCCGGACGCAGGGGTCGGCCTGACGAGGCACGCTCGGCCAGATCGGGTTCTTCTGCCGCAAGGGCTGCGAGGGCTGCGGGACCAGCATCCCCGAGGCGGTCAAGCAGAGCGCGGCAGTCGGAGAGGGAGGCGCCCCGGATCTCCTCCTGGCCTGCGTCGCAAACGATGACGCGAGCCTTGCCGTTTCCTCGCCGGTTCACGCGGCCAAGACGCTGCACCATGCGTTCCCATGAAACCAGATCCATGACTGCATGATCGGCATCAAGGTCGACGCCCACCTCGCCTGCCGCCGTGGCGACAAGGAACCGGGGTGCGGCTGGCGGTTCGGAGTCGGCAAGAAAGCCCGCCTCGCGCAACTGCTGCTCGGCCCTTGTCCTCTCCCAGCCGCGCCGGGCGCCGGTGAAGAGCAGGACAGCATCGTCGCCATGTCGCTTGGCAAGGAGCCGCGCGACCTTCTCGGCGGTCTGGCGGCTGTCGACGAATATGACAATGCGATGGCCCAGAGAAACGAGATCCTCGGCCGCCGCGCCGAGGTCTTCGGGCGATGCACCCTCCCGCCGCTCGAGCGTCTTCTCCGCCGCCAGCCGCTGCGCGATGACCGGGTGTGCGTGATCTGCCTCATCAAGGCGAAACGGCGCAGTTGCCGCGTCGTGGGGGCGTTGGGTGGCGGAGAGCGCCATCATCCGGAAGGGCGCCACTGGAGGTGCGAGCTCCCCGCGCAGGCCGGGATCAGCGGCCACCGTGCGGACCACATCGGCGAAAACAGGCGCAAGATGCGCCTCGTCAAGGACGAGCAGCGTATCCAGTCCGAGCAGGCCCGCATGCACCGGGCGCATGCGGGGTGAAACGCCGTATCCGGAGAAGAGGAGCCGCGAGCCGATCATGTCGACCGTGCCCACGATCACCGAAAGCTTCGCGGGATGCCGCGCCCACTCGCCGCTGTCGATGTGCTGCCCGCGGAGAGTGGCGATCGTGATGTCCGGTGCTGCAGGCCCTGCCGCCGCCTTCCATGTTCCGGTGAACCGGGCCACCTCCTCGCTTGCCTGATCGACCACGGCTCGGCGGTCGACCACATAGACAAGTCTTCGTGGCAGCGCAGGGTTCAGGAACGTGGGGTGGCTGGCATGTGCGAGAAGCCAGCAGGCGATGACGGAGGTCTTTCCAAGGCCCGTGGGCAGGTCAACAGTCGTGGGGATTTCTCCGGCAGCCAGCCGCGCGTGAAGTCTCTCCTGCCAGGGAAACGGGGAAAAGGCCGGACGACCTTCCCGTGTCGTCAATGCCGCGAACCTCCGGGCAAAATCGCACATTACAGCCTCACACATTCAATAAGATCACGCTAGGCGATCAAAAAGATCGCATCAACGATTCTTTCGTAGTGTCTCGGGGAGAAGATGAGGGTATGGTGTGGTGTGACGCACAAGGGGCACATCATGTTGAGCGACGTGTCGCAACCTCAGCGAGAAAGACTGTTCCATATCGACTTCCGTGCGAACTTCCGCGGACAGGTCTCGCGGCAGGATCTGATTGCCCGCTTTGGCATCCGGGAAGCTGCGGCCACCCGGGACCTGGCGCTTTACCGGGCGCTGGCGCCCGGCAATCTCGAGTTTGACGGATCCGCCAAGATCTATCGCCGAGCAGAAGAGTTCACGCCGCTGTTCGAGCATGATCCCTTCCGCTCCCTTGTCGCGATCGCCGAAGGGCTTGGCGATGCCGAGGTTGGAGACCTGTCCCCACACGTCCGGACCGAGCACCCGTTGCGCCTGAATGTCCCGGCCGTCGAAATCATCGCCACACTCACCCGCGCCATTGTCGGAGGAGCCGCTGTTCGCGTCGTCTACCACTCGCTTACCAGCGGGAGGACCGTCCGCGAGATCGTGCCCCACGCCTTGGTGGACACAGCGGCCAGATGGCACGTCCGGGCCTATGATCGCCGCCGCTTGCGCTTCTCGGACTTCGTGCTGACGCGGATCGAAGATGCAGAGTCTGTTTCCGGGGCAACAAGCCCCCGCGAGCGTCGTGAAGCCGACGATCAGTGGATGCGCATGGTCGAACTCGACCTTGTTCCCCACCCGGCATTGGCGCGTTCGGAGCCGGTGGAACGGGACTTCGGCATGACGAATGGGCGACTGCATGTTCGGCTGCGCGCAGCACTCTGCGGCTATGCGCTCGTCCATTGGTCCGTGGACGCCAGCGCCGATCATCACATGGACCCCGCCCGCCATCACCTCTGGCTCAGGAACCGCGAAGCTCTCTATGGCGTGGAGAATCTTGGGATCGCGCCCGGCTTCGACCCGGGTGATGCGACGAGATCAGCATGATGAGATGCCCGCTGCGGTCTGATGAACCTACAAGTCCGCCTGAACTCCCACCCGCTCCCCATCGGCCGATCGCTATGAAGAAGACATGCAGCGATTGCTGCGAATAACTTCATGGAGATCAAGCAGAGTGCCTAAAAAACCCCATTCCGGGACGCGCCTCGCGCGGTTCCTCGAAAAGCGCATTCTCGAGATGCGTCCGAAGACGCAGGCCGAGATTGCGAGCGAGACGGGCTTTGTAAATCCGAACATGCTGTCAATGATCAAGAGCGGAACTTCCAAGCTGGCACTCGACCGCGTGCCCGCGCTCGCGAAGGCGCTTGAAGCCGATCCCGGCTACCTCATGCGTCTTGCCCTGGAACAGGCCGAAGGGGATACGGCCGCCTCGGCGCTTGTCGAGATCTTCGGCACACCGGTAAGCGCGAATGAAAGGGCCTGGCTTGAGGAGATCCGCGCTGCATCGGACCATTCCGATCCCAGGCTCACCTCGCGCTCCCGGGCGGCCTTGCGGGCGATATTCGGCAAATGAGCGAATGTGATCGCCGGGTGGTGGAGGGCTTTCGCCTGCCCTCTGCCGAGGAGCCCTCACCGATAACGAGAGAAGGTGGATCGAGGTGTGCGTGAGACGAGCAGTCGCCGTGAGGTGCCCGCACCTACGCTCGATGTCGTGCAGGCGCTGCGCCGTATCAGGGGTCTGCTGCCGAAGGGGGCAAAATAGTACGTTAACAGCGAGTGCTACTGTTTCGGCCACCTGTACTCCCCGGTCAGCAGGATGTGTGCCCAGCCGAGCGGCGAGGTGTGGGCCAGGAGTTCGGGCGGACAGGCCAGTCCGGCGTTCTGGCGCTCGACGACGGCGCGGCCGAGGTGCGCGGTGTTCCAGTAGATGATGATCGCGGCCAGCAGGTTGAGGCCGGCCATCCGGTAGTGCTGGCCTTCGGCCGTCCGATCGCGGATCTCACCCTGGCGGCCGATGCGCAGGGCGTTCTTCAGGGAGTGGTGCGCCTCGCCCTTGTTGAGCCCGATCTGGGCGCGCCGCTGGAGGTCGGCATCCAGCAGCCACTCGATGATGAAGAGCGTCCGTTCGACCCGTCCGATTTCCCGCAGCGCCACGGCCAGGTCGTGCTGGCGCGGGTAGGCCGCGAACTTCCGCAAGAGCTGGCTCGGCGGCAAGACGCCCGCCACCATGGTGGCCGCGCTGCGGAGGATGTCGGGCCAGTTGCTGGTGATGGTGCCCTCGCGGACCTTGCCGCCGATCAGGCCCTTCAGCTCCTTCGGGACGCTCGCAGGGTCGAAGACGTAGAGCCGCTTCGATGGCAGATCGCGGATCCGCGGCACGAACCGGAAGCCGAGGGCCGCCGTGATGGCAAAGACATGGTCGGTGAAGCCGCCCGTATCGGCGAAGTTTTCGCGGACCCGGCGGCCCTGCTCGTTCATCAGCAGGCCGTCGAGAATGTAGGGCGCCTCGTTCACCGTGGCCGGGATGGTCTGGGTGGCGAAGGGACCGAACTGGTCCGAGACATGGGTGTAGGCCTTCACCCCCGGCTCACTGCCGTACTTCGCGTTCACGAGGTTCATCGCCTCGCCCTGCCGGGCAGCCGGGAAGAACTGGCCGTCGCTGGAGGCGGTGAAGCCGGCACCCCAGAACCGCGCCATCGGCAGCGTAGCCTGCGCCTCGATCACCATGGCGAGCGCGCGGTTCATCGCGGCGCTTTCGACATGCCAGCGCGACAGGCGCGAGAGCTGGAAGTAGTCATGGCTGTCGGTGGCCTCGGCCATCTTGCTCAGGCCGAGGTTCAGGCCCTCGGCGAGCAGCACGTTCAGCAATCCGATCCGGTCAGCGCAGGGCGCGCCAGTGCGAAGGTGGGTGAAGGCATCGGTGAAGCCGGTCGCCGCGTCCACCTCGAGCAGGACGTCGGTGATCCGCACCTCGGGCAGACGCCGGTAAAGGTCCAGCACCAGCTCGTCCGCCTCGGGCGGCACCGCCGCGGTCAGACGCTCGATCTTCAGCGTGCCGTCCTCGATGGAGCCGCCGGGCATCGCCCCGGCCTTCGCGGCCGAAGCGAGGCGCTTCAGCGCCTGAGCCATGCGCGCCTTCCGGTCCGCCAGCCAGTCCGCCGGATCGAACGGCACCGCGAGGCGGGCCGTGGCCTGCGCCGCCGCAATCGGCACGAGCACCTCCTTGAGGTCGGCGTAGCGGCGCGAATGCGCGAGCCAGATGTCGCCGGAGCGGAAGGCATCGCGCAGTTGGAACAGCACCGCCACCTGCCAGAGTCGATGATCGCCGGCCTCCTGCCGCTGGAGATGGCGATGCCAGCGTGACGAGCGGCGCAGGAAGGTGGTCGGGCGGGGACCGGCCGGAGCATCCTGGACGATCATCTTCGCGGCCGCGAGCAGCGGCTCGGCCACCTGTGCCGCCCGGATGTCGAGCGCGCGGATCATGCGCGGCGCGTAGCGGCGGAAGCGCAGATAGCCTTGAACGACATGCGCCAGCGGGTCCGCCGCCATCGTGTCGGTGAGCGAGCTGGCGGCAGCGACCAGCCCCTGCAGCTTTTCCCAGCCACAGGAGGATGCGACGGCCCCATCGAGCGGGGCGTCATCGCCGTGCGCCTCCAGCAAGGCAGCCCCCAGATCCGAGAAAGTCCGCAGCGTCTCCTGCAATGCCGCCTGGGCATCGGCAATGCGGACATCGCAGCGCGCCTTCGCGTCGCGCCATGTCCGCCCGACGATCCGGTCGTGCGTCTCGACGATCGCATCGGCAAGGCCGGCCTGCCACTCCACCGCGCAAGTGGCCAGGATCGCCAGCCGCCGATCGCCGGAAACATCGCGCAGATCGTCGGTGAAGTAGCGCTCCCCGAGCCTGCGCAGCCGGGCGATCCGGTGCGGCGGCACCTCCTTCAGTACATCGGCGGAGAGCCCCAGCCCCTGCAGGAACTCGAGCCGGTCGAGCAGGCGGTTCATGTCCGCCGAGTTCTTCCCCACTTCGAACTGCCGAAGCCAGACGAAGCGGCTGACGCGCTCGACCGCCTCCTCGAGCAGGCTGGCAAGCCGCTCGCGCATCCGGGCATCAAGACGGGCAGCGATGCGCGCGTCGATCCGGTGCTCGGCGGCGACCAGCGCGTCAGCGCAGAGCCGCTCGATCACGGTCAGCCCCGGCAGGATGGTCTGCGTGCGCCGGCACTCCTCGACGAAGCGCCGCACAAGATCCTCGTTCGTCCGCGCCAGTTCGGCCTGACCGTCGAGCCAGATCTTCAGATCCCGCGCGCCGCGGCCGGAGAACATCCGGTAGCCATAGATCGCACGCAACTCGCCAAGATGTTCGCGCCGCGTCTCTGCCCGGATGGCATAGCCGATCAGGGCGTCGGGGCTCAGGCCGAGTTGTGCGCCGATGAAACGTGAGATCGCTTCGGGAATGATCTCGCCCGGCGCCAGAAGCCGCCCCGGGTACCGCAGGGCGCAAAGCTGCAAGGCGAAGCCGAAGCGGTTGTGTGACCGGCGTCGGGAGCGGATGTGATCAAGATCGTCATCGGCCAATGTGTAATGCCGCAGGAAGGTCGGCGCGTCCGTCGGCAGCGCCCAGACGGCAGACCGCTGGCGATCGGTGAGAACGGAGCGTCTGGCCATGGTGGTTCCTGCACTTGGGCGCGGGTTTTTAAGTGGCAACGATCCTGCGGAGGACAGGCACCTGGCGGGTGTTCGACGGCGCCGCTCAGCGATCCTGCTCCAGCGCCTCGATGACCTTGCGCAGGAGCGTGATGAACTGCTGCTTCTCCTCGGCCGTCAGCATCCGTGTCGCAACGGCATTGACGTCCCCCGCCTCGGTCACGGCCGCGTCGCGCAGGCCACGCGCCCGCTCGGTCAGGCGCACCCGCTGCATCCGGCCATCGCCCTCGTCGCGATGGCGGGTGATCAGCCCGTCGCGCTCCATGCGGGTCAGCGTGGCGGCCATCGTCGGCTGCTCGATGCCAAGACGCTCGACGAGGTCCCTCTGGGTCAGCCCGTCCTGCTCCCAGAGATGCAGAAGCGCGGGGAACGCCCCCAACGCCAGCCCATGCGGCTTCAGCCGCGCCTCGAGGTGCCGCGCAAAGAGCCGGGCCATGTGGTTGGCGAGATAGCCCGCCGAAGCTTCACGATCGAACGGCATGATGCCTCCTTGAAATGCATAGCCTGCGATGCAATATAGATAGCAAGCTATCAAAGGAGTCTGTAGCATGATCCCGCGTCTGCACAAGGCCGCCGGCCTGCTGGCCATCCTGACCATCGCCACCTTCTGGCTGTCGACGGCTGCGACCGAACTTCTTCTGGGCAAGGACGCCGTCACAACCGTGAAAGTCCTGATCCCCTGGGGGTTCCTGATCCTCGTTCCCGCCATGATCACCGCCGGCGCGACCGGCATGAAGCTGGCGAAGGGGCGCACGGGCGGCATTCTGGGCGCCAAGCGCAAGCGCATGCCGTTCATCGCGGCCAACGGGCTCTTGGTGCTGATCCCGGCGGCCCTGTTCCTGGCCGCAAAGGCGCGAGCCGGGGAATTCGATGGCACCTTCCAGGCTGTTCAAACGGTCGAACTGGTCGTGGGCGCGCTCAACATCCTGATGATGGCGCGCAACATCCGGGATGGGCGGACGATGACGGCCGGCCGGCGGTTGAAAGCCGCGTAACCGGCGCGGTCGGAGAACCCCTCGGTCTTGTCCGCAAGAGGAACCCTCTGCGGACAATGTGGCCGAGCCTTTCGGCTTCAGGAAGATGCTCGGCAAAGTCGTCTCGTATGAGTGGTACGGAAAGAGTTGCGCAAGAGGGCCCCTATCCGTACGCTCCTCTGCATGACCCGGACACTCATCGGCTATGCTCGCTGCTCGACCGACAAGCAGGATCTCGAAGCGCAGCGGCAGGCGTTGGCGGCCCTGGGCGTCGCGGAAGATCGCATCTACACCGACCACGGCATGACCGGCACGAACCGCACCCGCCCCGGCCTCGACCAGGCTCTCGCCGCGGTGCGCGAGGGCGACACGCTCGTGGTCTCCAAGCTCGACCGCTTGGCGCGGTCGGTTCCCGACGCCCGCGCCATCGCCGACCAGCTCGCCGCCAAGGGCGTGCGGCTTGCGCTGGGGGCGGTGGTCCACGATCCCACGGATCCGATGGGCAAGATGTTCTTCAACATCCTCGCCACCTTCGCGGAGTTCGAGGCCGACCTCATCCGCGCGCGGACGCGCGAGGGCATGGCGATCGCCAGAGCGCGGGGCAAGCTGCGCGGGAAGCAGCCCAAGCTATCGGAGAAGCAACAAAAAGAACTGAGGCGCATGCACGGCTCAGGCGACTACTCGATCAGCGACCTTGCCGAGCTCTTTTCCGTCTCCAGGCCGACCGTCTACCGAACCCTGAATCGCGCCAGCCGACCGGTTGGGCATTAGCGTACTATTCTGCCCCCTCCGGCAGCAGACCCCTATCATGTCAAGATGAAGAGATGAGGAGGACAGAGGAGGCCCGTTCGAACCGCAGGCTGCCGCCCGCGTTGCTTTACATGCGGTTTCGGAAACTTAACATGACTGTTTTTGTCGTGTTAAGTTAGCTGCTCCCGAGAGGCCTGCAATCGCGGTTTCAGGGGCTCGAGGGACACGAGAACTTACCCCTAAGTTTACCAAAAGTTGACATCGGGGACCTTCCGGGAACGATTTCTTTCGGGGGATGTAAAGTCCGATGGGTCGAGAGGCTACCATAAGCCTTTGATATAAAGGCTTTCTAGGGCCGTCTCGAAGCAAGGCTTTCCTCAACGATAGACCCTGTCGCAAGCAGAACGGATGTTCCGGCAAGATTTCAGGCCATGATCCAGGACGTGCAGCGATGAGGGGCAGGCACAGGGAGGGTCACGATTGGAGAGGCACAACCCTTGGCCGAGATCGACACAGGAGCCTTGCCGCGCCACACCCTGCGTCTGTGCAGGCCGGCCGAGGCTCTCGAGGCTCCTGTAGGTGCGTCAGGTCCCTGATGAACCCTAAAGGGGATCGGATAGGGCTTCACAACTCCCCACCCTCCCATACACCTCCCTTGCCAATGTCAGGCTGCAGGAAGAAGTAGGCGCGCGGTTGACATGGTGCAGGCAGGGACAGCGACAGATGAAGGGCATGACCGGGCGGGGCGCAGAGGTGGCTGCAGGCGGAAAAGGCACGGAGGCACTTCGAGCCGTCGGTTATGTTCGTGTCTCGACCCCGCGGCAGGGTGAGCGGGGGATCAGTCTGTCTGCCCAGGAGGCCGCGATCAGAACCTTTGCAGGCTGCATGGGGTGGGACGTCATTGATATCTTCCACGATGTCCACACCGGCGCCGGTCCTGATAGCTTTATCGAGCGGAAGAACCTGCTTGAGGCCCTCAAGCTCGCCCAGGCAGAAAACGCCTACGTCGTCACCGACAACTGGGCGCGCCTGACCCGGCATGAGGATACGTCTGCCGACATCAAGAGGCTGTTTCCAGATACGGATCGCCTCGTCTCGATCAAGGAAGCCAACACCTTCACGGAAGCTGCTCGTCTCGGTCAAATTGCCCGTGCCGAGGCTGAACGCAACGAGATCTCCCGGCGCACGAAAGCTGGCCTTGCCCGCCTGAAGGATCAAGGAGTGCGTTTTGGCAACCCGAACATCCTGGAGGCCCAGGTCAAGGGCGCGCAAGCCATCACGGAAAAGGCCGACGCGATCGTTCGCCAGATCGCCGACGTGCTGCGATCGCAGGAGCGGCACCACTCCCAGCTCACCTGCAGGGAAGTTGCCGAGCTCCTCAACCAGAAAGGGGTCCGGACCGGTCAGAACCTGGAATGGACAACGGACCGCCTGCATCCAAAGCTCAGAAAGGCAAGGGCGATCCTAGATGCCGAGCAGGTCAGCTACACCAACGACCCGCTCTACGGGGCGTTCTAGAGGTCAAGGCAGGCCCGCGGTGACCGCATTGTCCCGGCCTGTTGTCCGGTCATCCGGATGCTGCGAGTTTGCGGACCATGTAGCGCGCCTTCTCGTAGCTTGTTCCACGGCGCCGGGCATAGGCTTCGGCGGCCTTGTGGAGCGAGGGATAGCACACCCCGTCCATCACGATCTGCTTGGCGAGCGTCGTCCCCTTCTTCTTCGTGACGGCCTCCTCCCGCGTCATCTTCTGCACGAACAGGCGGTGCTTCAACGTGGACTCGCCGATGTCGAAGGCCGCGGCCAGCGCCCTGATGCTGGGATAGCGGCGATCAAAGCAGGCAGTGTCCTTCCCGTGCACCCGCTCGATCTTTTCCGCCTCCGTTACCCACGCGACGTTGCCCGGCGCAAAGGGACCGGTCGGATCGAGGCGGACCAGTTCCAGCCCTTCGTGCTCGCCGGGACGGATATCCATCAGCCAGCCCAAGGCCGTCCGCCATGGGTCATGCACATGGAACTCGCCTCGATCCGCCCGTCTCAGGATGCCGAGCCACTGGCGCTGCCAAACGGCGTTTCCAAGATGCTCGGCATGCCGTTTTCGCGACGGTCCTCTCAGGTCCAGGCCGCTTCGAAGTCGATTGGCAATGACGTAGGCTGGCACACCGTGCCGCTCGCCCAGGATCTTGTTCCGCTCTTCGGCCGAGGCGAATTCCTCACCTTCGTGAAAGCAGGGCCTTGTCCTGCCCCGGCTGGTGGCACCGCCCCTGTTGGCGTTGAAGCCCTGGGGCCAGAGCGTGCCCAGCTGCGCGATCAGCGACCGCTCGATATCCGCCAGCAGCGCCTCGCCTCGAATGCCGTCCCTCAGGATATCCCGGCTGAAAGCACCCTCGCCATACTCCCGGATCGCCAGATGGAACCTCTTGGTGCTGCCCATCCGCGCCTGCCGGCAATGCGCGTCCCAACGCAGGTCCAGCGTCGTCGTGCTTGCGCCGACATAGCCCCTTCCGGAGGTCAGGTGCCGGATCAGGTAGACGAAGCCACCCCGGGCGGGATCGATCCTTGGCTCGAGCGCTGCCCCGGGGGAAACGCCACGTTTCAGCCGGGCCACGATCATCTTGCGGTCCGCCATCCGTCCGGCCGCATGCACGAAGGCAAGCCGTGTCGGATAGACGCGGCCCTCATGCTCGAGGGGGCTGAGCCGGGACGCACCCCAGCCGTGCCGCCACTCGACCGGGCAGCTCAGCGCCGCCATGGTCAGCAGTTCCCTGGTGAGCGCCACCTTGCGGCCGATCCCGGCCTCCAGTTCGAGGAGGCGTCCCTCGAGCGTGCGCACGCGCTTCCAGAACACCCGGTATGCGACCCCTGGCTGTGTCTGCCCTTCCAGCGCCTCGTAGAAGGCCTGCAGATCGGTCGAGATGCCGTCCACCACCGCCCAGCTCACACGGCGGCTGGTGCAGGGCTGAGGGCTCCTGTCCGCGGAAGCGGGCGATCGAAGAGAGATCCTGCCCGCCCCAGTCAGCCTCGCCTTCATGTCTGCCTCCGCGCTGACGGGATGCCTCCGGCATGGGATCTGCGCGCCCATGGCCCTTCGGGAGCACGCTCCGGGGCCAGCCGTCGATGGCTCGGCTGGCGCAGGATGGCAGGCTCCCATGCGGATGCCGTCTGCACCGCCAGTTAGTTGCCAGCCTTCCCTCCTATGTCTGTCTGCCCCTCAACCGGCGGAACACTGCCCTCCTCGGCAACAACATCGGTGTCTGGTCTCCTGACACGCCTCCCGCCGATCCGGCGCTGTTCACGGCACGGCATGTCGCGAAACGATGCTCTGGACGCCCTCAGGGCAAATTCACCCGCTGCCCCGCCTGAGCCTCGATCACGGTGCGCAAGACCCACCAGGAATGGCCCCTGACCGATCTCCGGATCGAGGGACACGTCAGCTCCAGCATGAAGAAGATGGACGCCAGGAGCCTCCCGGAGGAATGGCGGGGTCTCCCGACAGGAGCGGGCGGCCCGTCCCGTCGAAGTCCTAGGTTTTCCGTGGAGACCGCATGGGGATGCCTCCTGAGGCCGGCATGTCCCGGAAACCAAAGCTCCTCTACCCGAAGCGTCAGCAAAGAGGTGGACTGAGCAACAGCAAAATCGTATGCTATTGCTCACCCGCCCCCCCCCCTGTCTCAACAACCATCACGACTCCACACCCAGGACCACTCCTTCATGCACGACTACATGCACAGTGACGCTTCCAACCAGAGACCGCGCTTCGTTGGTTATGTGAGGGTCAGCACGGCCCGGCAGGAGGAGAATGGCTCGCTGGAGGCTCAGGCGGAGAGGATCCGTCAGTGGGCCGTCGCACGGGGCATGCAGCCGGTGAGTATCCATGCGGAGACGGCGTCGGGCCGCGGCAGCGTTGATGAGATCAGGCGCCCTGTTCTCCACGAGGCCTTTCGCGAGGCACGGCAACTGGGTCTGCCGTTGGTCGTGACCAAGGCGGATCGTCTTTTTCGGAATGTCGCTGAGGCTGAGGGCTTCATGCGTCAGTGCGGAGTGCCCGTCATCTCGATCGGGGATGGCGGAGAGATCTCGGAAGCCGTGCTCCTTGCCACTGTCCGGAAGGGTGAGTGCTCTGTGAACAACATCGTCAGAGGCACGGTTGCTGCCCTTGAAGGTCGGCGAGAAGCCGGTGTTGCACTGGGCTCCAGGGGAGACAACAAGGCGGCCGCGCGCGCCTCTGCCCGCGTCCGCTCCGACAAGGCGCACGCCCTGGTCCAGCGGATCGCCCGCTTCCTGGGGGAGGATCCAGGGCGGCAGAAGCTCACTGATGCCGAGCTTGCCGAAGCCCTCAACCACGCGGGCATCTACACGGGCAGGAACAGACCCTGGACCGTGCCGGCCCTCAGGCGCCCGCGGAGAAGTGCCCTCGAGATCCTCCGGATGGAGGCAGAGCCCGACGACGACAATCCCTACAAGGACAATCCCAATTTTGGCCGGTTCTAAGCGTCTGCTGGCATGAGGCACTGACAGGCGTTTCCGCCGGGATCGCGATACTGAAGGAGGACGAGCTGACACACCCGGAGCCATCCCTGTGACGGTGGACGGGTATGAGCTTTATGCGAGACCTATGGGAAATGGGGTGTGGCAGGCTGGACCCGTGAACCAACTTGCAAGCCAGGGTCCGGCTGCTGCGAAATATGCGCGGTATGGCAGGGCTGTGGAGCAGGCCAGTGGTTGTCGGACGATCCCTGGCTCCCAGACGATGCCTAATGGCTACCTGAATGTGGCGGTGGACTGCGCCCGCTAACGCCGGGCCACCTCCTTCGCCTTGCGGGCGCGGAGCTGCACCGCGAAGGTGGCGCGAATGATCTTCATGAACCCCTTCGAGAACTCGCCCAGGTAACCGTCGGGCTGGAAGTAGAGGGAGTCCGTGAGGCTGTCTCGGTTGTATTCCTCGAGGACAACCCAAAGGCGCTTGTCATCGAGCTTGGCGCGCCGCCGTTCCATTTCGGGAACTTCAATGCGGGTCTGGCCTGGCCTTGGCGGCTGGCTGGTAATGCTTAAAAAGTAGATCTGGTTGTCCTTGGCGATAGCCATCAGGACGAGACTCTGGCGGTTCTTGCGACCGTCTTCTTCTCCTTGTTCGGCCTGCCAGTCCCAGAGATATGGGTAGCGCCAGATGTCTCCTGATTTTGGTTCCTTCATACTTGTCCCCTTTACTGTTTACTCGTCTTCCATGTTGAGCCTCTCCAGTTCGGCGATCATACGATCGGCCTCGTCCGGCGGCGTATCTTCTGTCCTACGCGCGATCCGGCTATCCACCCGACCGGCCATCCTCTCGAAATCGGCCACGGACATCACCACAAAGCGCGGCTTCCCGTGGTCCGTAAGGCTTACAGGTCCTGTAGCCGCAGCGGCGAATACATCACCGACCTTGCGAGAGAGTGCCGTCTTCGGGAACTCCTCCATGATCTTTGCTTCAGGCATTCAGTGACTCCTACTCTGAATATCTGTAAATTACAGAATTTACGCACAAGAGTCAAGAGGCGTCTTGCGGAGAGCCTTCGTCACCCTCTAGGAAGGGCACCTCCAGCGCGATCGTCGATGCCGAGCTTCTCGCACCGCTTGCCGGCCTTCTCGATCGCCTCCTGGCGGCTGCGGGCCTTGATCGGAAGGGTCTTCTGGGTCCGGTAGCGGACGACCATCTCGTAGGTCCTGCTGGGCTTGGGCATGGGCGCTCTCCTCGGCGACGAAGTAGGTGCTCGGGATCTCCAGGCCCTCCTTCCTGAGTTCCTCGTGCCAGAGCAGGCGCCGGTAGATCTCCGCGTCCTCGTCGCGGGCATTCCAGTCGCATTCGGGGCAGTATTCCCAAGGCGTCGTGCAGTTGTCACAGGGCGGGTGCCCGCGGTGACAGGTGCAGCCGTCGTGCTCGAGCGCCTCGATCACGCCCTTGCAGCCGTTGCGGCCGCAGGTCTCGCCCGACATCACGCCTGTAGACTTTGCCCGTGCCCGGATCGCCGCAAATTCGCGCGAGCCGCACCTCGAGCTTCGCCGGCAATTGCCCGAGGCGCGTCGCTTCGTGGCGAACCTGCGCGAGTTCCAGGACGTGTTCGAAACGAAGCCATTGCTGATCGACGCGCTGATCGAGCGCCGTCAGGATGGCCGTGACTACATCCAGTCGCTGCGCGAGCAGAAGGAACCACTCGTCCTCCTCGCTCCATGACCATTTCCCCACGGATCCATGAGCATCCGGCCGCCCTCGTGTGAGGGCCTGCGGGCAATCTGAAGCCGCCTGCGTCCGGGCCGACGCCGGTCGTGCCCACCCCTGGCCCGCACTCGACATTGCCGAGGAGGCCGCCGGGGCCGTCCTTGCCCCTCCTCCCGAGGAGGAGCAGCCGTGAGCGAGAGAACCTGCAAGCACCCGATGTTCGACCCGGACGAGTGCTATCAGGAACGACGCACATAGGCGCGTGTGGCATTTCGATCCCGACCGTCTATCTTTCCCCAGGAGGAGGCCCACACACGATGAACGCGAACCAAGCCATCGCCGAGGGCATGTCCGACGCCGACACCGGTCACCAAGACCGACCTCGCCGAGCTGAAGGCGGACCTCTACAAGCAGCTCTGGATCGTGGCGGCCGGCATCGTCGGGCTCACCGTGACCCTGATCAAGGTGTTGCCCTAGCGTCAGCACCCAACCTGACCAAATTCCTTGGCAGCTGGTCCGAGTGATCCGGAAGTCAGCGCCCTGAGCCCGTCGCCTCTCCAGCCTTCAGCCGCTGGTTCAGCTTCGCCAGAGGCGCCGAGAAAGCTGCCTCCAGGCGCCTCATGTGGGAGCTCATCCAAGCGATCATGTCTGGCCACTGCCCCTTGTCGAACCCGTCGCAAGGCTCCGAGATATTGATGAGGCATCGCTTCTGATCGTCGTTCCGATGCCATTCGAGCGTGGCACCAAAAGCCTGTTCCAACTCCTCGCGCTGAGCATGGAGTTGATCGAAGAGCCACTTGTTCTCCTGGGTGCTGCCCCTCTGGATCGTCAACTCCACGCGGACGAGGGTCTTGAGGAGCACCAGCGTGTAAGAGCATCCGGAAACGCCGGTGCCGACACCCAACCAGGTCTCCTTCGTCGGACCGACATTGTGATGCCTGGACGAGCCATCGGCGCGCAGCCTGTCGAGGGCTCGCTGCCAGAAATCCATGCGGATCGTGTGTCGCAGGCTTTGCGCTGAACTCGCCGACTTCTCCTCGCTTTCCTTCTGGGCCATCCGGACCATGTAATCCGCAGCCTCCGGCGTCGGGATCACCTGCTGCAGGTCGATGAAGATCTCGTCGCCGAACCGGTAGGGCAGGACCTTGATGCACCTTGCATCGATCTGGTGCTCACGCAGCCAGAGGACCGTCGCCGTCACCTCGCGTCGGAAATTCGCCGCGATGAAGACAACGCGCTGGCTGATGCCGTCGTTCAGCACCACTTCGTCCAGCGTGTCTTCCCCCAGGAACTCGCAGATCGTCCTGGCCGCATCGCCGCCACCGTTCCGGTCGAGATACTGCTGGAAGATGCCGACGATCTCGACCTTCTTCAGGCTGGAGCAATAGGCGGCGTATTTCAGTGCCTGCCAGACGACGTCCCGGCCGGAGTCGTCCAGCTTGTTCTCGATGACGACGAGCTGGCCCTGCTTGTCGAGGGCAAGGAGATCGAGACGCTCCCGGGTGCCGTCGAATCCATCGAACTCCTTCTGGATGATCAGCAAACCGTCTTCGCCCTCGCTCATCGACCCACAGAGGGCCTCCGGCATCGCCGCGAGCCACTCCTGCAGATGCTCCCGCTCGCGGTAGCCAAGCTCGGAGAAGCTCACGCATTCGAGCTTGCGCAGGCGGTTCTGGAAGCGATCGACCTGGAACATCTGGTGGCTTCTCCGTTCAGAGTCTCTTTCAACACAGTCCAGCACCCTGCGGCAGCCGGCTCCTTCCTTCAACATCGGAAGGACCGTGCATGAGGCGAAACGCCTGACGTGTTTCGGGAGGAATGGCTCTGCACCCTCAGGGGCACGGGCGGAGGCTCCCATCGAAGTCCTAGAAATTTCACAGGGACACGATGGGGATCGCTTCTGAGGGCGGCATGTCCCGGGGGCTAAACCTCCTCTGCTTCGCCCGGACCCGCTCCGAAGAATGGCAGGCAGCGCTTGTCCCTCAGGACGGCTGGACCCAGTTCTCAAGCCTCAGGCCGTCGACGCGCTCGAATTCCCGCGTGTTGTTGCTCACGAGGACCAGGCCCCTCGATCGCGCGTGTCCGGCGATCATCACGTCGAACGGTCCGATGGGCGTCCCTGCCCTCGCCAACTGCGCCCGGATCTCCCCAGCGTGCTGGGCAGCCGCCAAGTCGAGATCCAGGATGTCGAGGCGCGCAAGAAGTCCCTCGACCGCCGCCATGTTGCGTTCGACGGCCTGCGATTTCTGCGCGCCGAAGATCAGTTCCATCGCGGTTACGGTCGAGATGCACATCGTCCCATGGTGGGCCTCGAATTTCGCCCTGACCTCGCCAGGCCGGTTCCTGATCGTGTAGATCAGGATGTTCGTGTCGAGCATGTAGCGCAGCATCAGAGATCGTCGCGTTCATCAGCGTCCGGTTGCTCCCGGCGCTCCATGAAGTCTTCACTCGACGAGACCTCATCGAACCACTGAGCCCAACTGTCCTGGCTCGGCACGATGAGCCAAGCCCTGCCCAGCCGGACTATGTCGACGCTCCGCGTGCCTTCCGGCAGGGCAACCGATTTCGGCAGGCGGATGGCCTGCGTCCGGTTGTTCATGAAGACCGATCCTCGATCCACCTCGGCACCTCCATCCACGCACCGCCAAGTATATACAGTTAGTATATACAAGCCAAACGGCCATTGCCAAGGCAAGAACAGCACTCTGCCCCTCCGACGGCAGACGCCGAGCTTGACTTTGTGATCGTGACTGTGATATACAGCAATCACAATCACGACGGAGGGGCGCGATGGCAATGACGGCGGCGGAACGCAAGAGAAAGCAGGTGGCGCGGCAGAAGGAGGAGCGTCAGCTCCTCGCGGATGCGACTTATCCCTACTTGGGAACTCCTTTCTTCGAGGTCGTCGAAGAAAACGGGAACTGGTCCAGCGTGACATTGGCGCTGGAGTTGGCAGGTTTGGAGCCGCCTGTCTTCCAGGACGACAGTGGCCCCCTGGAGAACGCCTTTCCCGTGGCTCTTCCCAGTGATGAGGAGGATCGCATCAACACGTTCTGCGGTGCAGCGGGATCGATCGGGCGAGCGGAAGTCCTTGTCGACTGCCTGCTCGACGCAGCCACTGAGCTTGCCCAGATAATCAACGACTACAAGCGCTCGGAACTGAGGAAGTTTCGGCAGCAGACGGAAGCGCAGGACCTGTCCGACCCGGCGGCCCGCAAGAAGGCTCTCCAGGATCTTCTCCGCATAGAGAAGATGGAAGGCATGCTCGCCAAGAAGGTCAGGCGAGAACTGCCCGTGTGGAGTGTGAAGCTCGACTGAAGGTTGGCTTCGTCCTCGCACGGGCGGTCCTTGCGGAACTTGAAGGCCGGTCCTGCCACGTCAGGCCCGGCTGACCGCTTCTGAACATCCACAAACAGACGTCCGGCACCCGTCCTTGAAGGCGGAACGAACCCGCACGTCCCTATGAAAGGAAGAACCCGCCATGAGCGGAACGGAATCTGCTTGCCAGAACGAAAGTGTCTCCAGCGCGCCCTCACCCCTCACCAGCTCGCGGCCCAGCGGAATGCCGGCGGGATACACGGTGGGTTCTGACGGCTCCATCTACTGTCGCGTCACCAACAAGGACGGCGAGGACGAGACGGAAGTCTTCCTCTGCTCGCCCCTCAAGGTGAAGGCACTCGCGCGGGATGTCGACGGCGTGAACTGGACAACGCTCGTCGAAGTCACCGATCCCGACGGGCGCATCCATGAGGTGGATGTGCCGAACGTCGAACTCACGGGCACCGGAACGCTTCTTCGCAAGCGGCTGTCCCGCGCAGGCGCTCGCATTTCGATCGATAAGGAGGCAGGCACCCTTCTGGTTCGTCTGCTCCACGACTGGACGCCGCAGGCTCGTCTCTTCACCACCAACAGGGCCGGTTGGATCGCCGACTGTCGGTCCTTTGTGACGGGCAGCGGCCGGATCATCGGCGCGCAGGATGTCCGCTTCACCGGCGGTCATCTCGCATCGGTGGCCGCCGAGATGAAGTCCGCGGGTTCCATCGCCGACTGGCGTGAGAAGGTGGGCGCTCTCTGCGTCGGAAATCCGCTGATGATGGTCTCCGTCTCGCTGGCCTTCGCGGGCGTCCTCCTCGAGCCCTTGGGCTTCGAGGGCGGCGGGCTGCATCTGCGCGGGGGCTCCTCCTGCGGCAAGACGACGATCCAGCGTGTCGCCGCCTCCGTCTGGGGCAGCCCGGGCTTTGCCTTGACCTGGCGCGCCACCTCGAACGGCCTCGAGGGGATCGCGGCGGCCTGCAACAGCTCGCTGCTGGTTCTCGACGAGTTGGCGCAGATCTCCGCGCGCGATGCGGACGAGGCCAGCTACATGCTTGCCAACGGTCGTGGCAAGGCGCGCGCGAACATGTCGGGTGCCACCGTCCGGCCGCTGAACTGGCGGCTGATGGTGCTGTCATCGGGCGAGATATCGCTGGCCCGCAAGCTCGCGGAGAGCGGTCGTGAAGCCATGGCCGGGCAGAACGTGCGCCTGCTCGACATCGAGGCGGATGCTCGGCCGTATGGAGCCTTCGACAGTCTCCACGGTCAGCCCGATGGAGCGAGGTTCTCGCAGCACGCGAAGGCCATGAGTTCGACGTTCCATGGCACCGCGGGTCCTCTGTTCGTCAAGGGCGTTCTGGAGAAGTTGGACGTCTGCAAGGAGGTGGTCCCCAGGCTCGTCACCGGCTTCCGGCAGAGGGCGGTCGACAGGTTCGGATCGCTTGACGATGGCCCGATCCAGCGTGCGGTCGACCGCCTCGCCCTCTGCGCTGCAGCCGGAGAACTCGCGACCAAGTTCGGTCTCACCGGATGGAACAGGGAGGAGCCCAAGGAAGCCGCGCTCGAGGTGCTGGGGATCTGGCTCGAGGGTCGCGAGGGTGATGTCCGTGAGGAGATCGAGGCGAGCGTGGAACGCACCCGTGCCTTCCTGAAGGCAAACTCTGCTCGGTTCGCCGAAGCTGCCCGTGGCTCCGTTCCGGCCGATACATTGGGATGGCGCGATGGCCACTTCTTCTACATTGCGCCGGAGGCCTGGAAGCAGGCACATGACGGGCACGATCCGATACGGTCTGCACGCCACCTTGCTGACGCTGGCCTCCTCGTCCGCGGGGAGGGAGACAATCTCCCGCGCAAGCTGCCGCGTGGGATCGGGAGCGTCAGGACGCGCGCCTACACCATCAGGACGTTGATCCTGAAGGAGGGTGAGCCGGCGCAGCCGCTGGCAGCCTGACGGTCATCGGATCGGACCGGCTTCGACGTGTGGTCCGAGCGATCCGAGTGGTCCGACGTTCTGCAAGGAAGATCCGGGGCAACGGCCTCGGGCAGCCCGCACACCCACCTGTCCTGTTTCGCAAGCCAACCCCGAACCGCCCGGTTCGGGGCGCGGGACAACTCATCCTTCCCTTTCAGCAAGGTTCCGACACATGAACCTAGTCCGGCCTGACCAACGCCGAAATGATTGATCCAGTGCGTGAAAGCCGAGGTTTCTGTCGCCATGGTCTACAAGATTTTATCCGATTCCGGCCGGAACCCTGCAGTTTCGGCTCGCCACATGAAGCACCGCCCCCGTCCTCCCGAGCAGACCGATCTCTTCCGGCCGCGCCTCATCGACATGATCGACCTGCGTCATGAGCTGGTCGCGCTGGAGGCGCTGATCGACTGGGAGTTCTTCGAGCGCGAATGGGCAGGGTCCTTCCCGTCCACTACGGGTCGTCCACTACGGGTCGTCCGGCGACGTCGCCGCGGCTGGTCGCTACACGATCTGCCCGAACATGACATACATGACCAAAAACGGGAATCTCCATCTGGTGAGCAACGATCAGCCTGCCATGGCCTAGTAGGAGGCACATTATCACGGAGGCCGCGAGCCTCATCCAGGTTGCGGCCAACCGGATCGACGTTGTGAAAATGGTCCACGCCAGCCGCCAGGTCCCGAGGCGAAAGACGTGCTGCGTCCCAATGACCGTCCGCTATGCTGGAGAAGCGGCCCTTAACTTCAGCAAGTTGCGTCTTCATTGGCTGCCTCCTTAGACCGGGCAGCCGCATTGCATGTGTCATCTAATTGTTTTAATGTTCTTGTTTCCAGAGCAGGCCCGCGTCGCCCTAGCCGGAGCCGTGGGTGACGTGATCAAAAAGATGCCTAATATGAAAATTAGAATAGAGAAAATAAACGGAAATTCGGCTATCAAGAGTTTTTTGAACCCCGAGATAGCCGGTCACGCATCGAATGGTAAGGTGACCCTATCGGGGTGGGCGTATTCTGCGGCAGGGGTGGTGCGGGATGTCGTTGTCAAATCAAACGGAACGATCTTTAAGACTGGTATAAACATCTTCCGCCAAGATGTTGAACGGCATCTGCAAAAAATGAATTTCAGTAATATCAGTCAGCCTTTGGGGTATAAATTCGACTTTCTGTTCACGGCCGGGATGGAACTGGGTTATGAGGTTAATGGCACATGTGAGTGGATCTACCGACTACATGCCAATGACCTAGTTGAGTTCCGCCAGTTCGATAGCATAACTGATCTGCTTGATACAGCAGAGGGCGTGTGTGGAAATGTGTATTTCCACAATGCGGACGATTGGTCGAAAATCATTGTCATGTTTAACGGCGCTCTGACCCCGGGTAAGGTGGCCGCAGAAAAAGCAATTTTTCAGCGTTGGAGTTGGGCCAAGCATTTCAAACATCCGGTTGCTGTGATCGCAGACCCACTTACGATCGATAAGAACCCAATCCACCTGGGCTGGTATTTGGGGGCTACCGGCCGAAATGCCCTGCCGGAAATGGTTGGACCGCTGCTTGCCTCAATACGAGAAAAGTCACCGGACAGCAAAATCGTCGCATTTGGCAGCTCCGGTGGTGGGTTCGCGGCTATCGGCGGCACTTTGCTTGGGCTTTTCGATGAAGCGATTGCGATCAATCCGCAAGTTGATGTCCTAAAATTCGAAGTTCGCGATGCGGTGGATAGATTTATGAAGAAGCGCGGTGGAATGCCCTGCGATTCCGATTTGAAGTCCTACAAATTTTCTCGCATTAAAGCGTGTGGGAAAATCCGATACGTTCAGAACCGTTCCGACCACCACCACTTCGAAATACATTATAGGCCGTTCCGCAACCTCTGTCTGGCATCTGATATGGTCGATAAAATTTCATTCACCGAATATGATGATGAGAAGGCGGGCCACATGCCGCCGCACTTGCCTGCATTGACAAAAATAGTGGGAGAGCCGTTCTCAATCCTGCTTAAGAAGCCAACAGCGTAAATTGCGTTTGCCGTGGCAGGAATTCCTGCGGGGGCGCTCACATTATCAACGTTAAAAGGATGCTTGAACGGCAGAGGTTGGATAAACCCAAGTTCGACAAAATCCACCCGGGACTGGCGCGATTCCGGCGGGCTGTTCGAGTCGTTTCAATGGGTTGGCCGTCAGCACGCCGAGGTTTCATGTAGTTACATGGAGCGCAGCTAAAAGTTCTTGCTTAGAAGGCGCAATGCTGCGATTTCGTAGGGATGTTCATTCGCATCACCGAAAATGGCGGCCGGCGCTACCTCCAGATCATGGAGTCCTACCGTAACGACGCCGGCAAGCCGCGCAGCCGCGTGATCGCGAACCTCGGGCGCATCGACGACAGACCGGACGGCCATCTCGACTCCCTGATCCGGGGGCTGTGCAAGGTCACGGGGCGCGATGCGCCGGAGGCCCTCAGGATCGAGCAGGAGCCCGGCCGCGCCTTCGGCGACGTCTTCGCCCTCCACGAGCTGTGGAAGGACCTCGGCTTCGACCGCGCGCTGGCGCGGGCACTGCGGTCGGGCAAGCGGCAGCTTGATGTGGAGGCGCTCGTCAGGGCCATGGTTTTCAATCGGTTGTGCGAACCGGACTCGAAGCTCGGCTGCCTGCGCTGGCTGGAGACGGTGGCGATGCCGGCCATGCCCGAAACGGTGACGCATCAGCATCTGCTGCGCGCGATGGACGCGCTGATGGACCATGCGGAGCGGGTCGAGATCGAGTTGGCGAAACAGATCCGGCCGCTGGTCGACCGGGATCTGGCGGTGGTGTTCTACGACCTGACCACCGTGCGCATCCACGGCGAGGCGGAGATAGAGGATGATCTCCGCGCGTACGGCATGAACAAGGAGAAGGGCGGCATTGCCCGCCAGTTCGTGCTGGGCGTCGTGCAGACGGCGGAAGGCCTTCCGCTCATGCACACCGTCCACCCCGGCAACGTCGCGGAGACCAAGACGCTGCAGGCCATGCTGACCACCGTCCTGCAGCGTTTCCCGGTCGAGCGGGTCGTGCTGGTCGCCGACCGTGGGCTCCTGAGCCTCGACAACATCGACACGCTGACCACGCTCGCCGATCAAGGAGGGCGGAAGCTCGAGTTCATCCTGGCCGTCCCCGCCCGCCGCTACGGCGAGCTCGTCGAGACTTTCCGCGGCCTTGCCTTCGACAAGACGGGCCTCTCCGAGGCTCGCTTCGCGGGTCACCGGCTGATCGTGGCCCACGATCCGCTGCGCGCGGCCGAGCAGTCCGAGAAGCGCCGAGCCCGCATCGCCGAACTTGAGGTCATGGCCGAGCGCATGGTCGGCAAGCTGAATGCACAAGACGCGGGGCAAAGCGACCGGGGCCGGCGGGCCTCCGACCGTGGTGCCTACAGCCGCTTCACCCGCGCGGTCGCCGAGGCCGAACTCACCCGCTTCCTCAGGGCCGACTTCACCGCCGACCGCTTCAGCTGGTCGCTGGACGAGACCGCCATCCACGAGGCCGAGCTCTTCGACGGCAAGCTCGCGCTGCTGACGAATGCTCCCGACCTGACGCCGGCCGAGGCCGTCGCGCGCTACAAGGCGCTGGCCGCCCAAGTTCGACAGCAAAACCGCTAAGCAATTGATGTCATTATGGCGGAATGAGCCATTATGTGACTACACGGCGTTCGTCAGAGGGGTTTTGGCAGGTTCAGGGTGTCGAAGAGTTCCATCTGTTGAGGCGTTGTCACAGAGAGCCCATTGACCGTGCGCTCACCGATTTTCGCGCGGTGGCGCTGGATGCGAGCGAGGAGATCGAGCGCGGTGCGGGGGCTGGCCGTGTGGCCCTTGGCCTTCAGGCGCATGCGCATGACGCGATAGAGCACGAGCGCCAGGAAGCAGATCAGCGCGTGGGCGCGGATGCGATCGGGCAGGCGGTGGTGGACCGGGGCGATCTCGATGTCGGACTTCAGCACCCGGAAGCCGCGCTCGATGTCGGCCAGCGCCTTGTAGCGCGCGACGGCCTCGGCCGGCGTCAGGTCGGGAGCATTCGTCAGCAGCGCGAGCTTGCCGTCGAAGAGCTCGGCCTCGTGGATGGCGGTCTCGTCCAGCGACCAGCTGAAGCGGTCGGCGGTGAAGTCGGCCCTGAGGAAGCGGGTGAGTTCGGCCTCGGCGACCGCGCGGGTGAAGCGGCTGTAGGCACCACGGTCGGAGGCCCGCCGGCCCCGGTCGCTTTGCCCCGCGTCTTGTGCATTCAGCTTGCCGACCATGCGCTCGGCCATGACCTCAAGTTCGGCGATGCGGGCTCGGCGCTTCTCGGACTGCTCGGCCGCGCGCAGCGGATCGTGGGCCACGATCAGCCGGTGACCCGCGAAGCGAGCCTCGGAGAGGCCCGTCTTGTCGAAGGCAAGGCCGCGGAAAGTCTCGACGAGCTCGCCGTAGCGGCGGGCGGGGACGGCCAGGATGAACTCGAGCTTCCGCCCTCCTTGATCGGCGAGCGTGGTCAGCGTGTCGATGTTGTCGAGGCTCAGGAGCCCACGGTCGGCGACCAGCACGACCCGCTCGACCGGGAAACGCTGCAGGACGGTGGTCAGCATGGCCTGCAGCGTCTTGGTCTCCGCGACGTTGCCGGGGTGGACGGTGTGCATGAGCGGAAGGCCTTCCGCCGTCTGCACGACGCCCAGCACGAACTGGCGGGCAATGCCGCCCTTCTCCTTGTTCATGCCGTACGCGCGGAGATCATCCTCTATCTCCGCCTCGCCGTGGATGCGCACGGTGGTCAGGTCGTAGAACACCACCGCCAGATCCCGGTCGACCAGCGGCCGGATCTGTTTCGCCAACTCGATCTCGACCCGCTCCGCATGGTCCATCAGCGCGTCCATCGCGCGCAGCAGATGCTGATGCGTCACCGTTTCGGGCATGGCCGGCATCGCCACCGTCTCCAGCCAGCGCAGGCAGCCGAGCTTCGAGTCCGGTTCGCACAACCGATTGAAAACCATGGCCCTGACGAGCGCCTCCACATCAAGCTGCCGCTTGCCCGACCGCAGTGCCCGCGCCAGCGCGCGGTCGAAGCCGAGGTCCTTCCACAGCTCGTGGAGGGCGAAGACGTCGCCGAAGGCGCGGCCGGGCTCCTGCTCGATCCTGAGGGCCTCCGGCGCATCGCGCCCCGTGACCTTGCACAGCCCCCGGATCAGGGAGTCGAGATGGCCGTCCGGTCTGTCGTCGATGCGCCCGAGGTTCGCGATCACGCGGCTGCGCGGCTTGCCGGCGTCGTTACGGTAGGACTCCATGATCTGGAGGTAGCGCCGGCCGCCATTTTCGGTGATGCGAATGAACATCCCTACGAAATCGCAGCATTGCGCCTTCTAAGCAAGAACTTTTAGCTGCGCTCCATGTAACTACATGAAACCTCGGCGTGCTGACGGCCAACCCATTGAAACGACTCGAACAGCCCGCCGGAATCGCGCCAGTCCCGGGTGGATTTTGTCGAACTTGGGCTACTAGGAACGTGCGCTTATGCAGCGACCGCATTCTTGAAGAGTTCGGCTTCGAGCTGCTTTTGCCGCGCTTCAATATGCCGTTGTATCGTTGCCTGATAGATCGGGCGCGCGACACGCAGGGCGGTCTGCCGCACATCGATTGCCTGCCGATGCTTGTTGGCCATACTGGCTCCGGTCCAGACACTTTTGTCATTCAACCGGTAGGTGGACATCACGTCAGAGAGGAAGCCGATACCTCCCAGCCGGTCGAGATAGAAGGCGAGAGGGATCTCGCTCAACCGTGGATCATACATCATGTCCGGCAGATGCTGCATGATGTCAGTCCGAAACATGCAGCACGAGAAGTTGACGATCAGATTAAGATGCTGGTTCTCGGAGAAATGCTTCCCGGAAATGATGTTTGGCAGTCCTTCCTGACGCTTCAGCAATCGACGCTTGCCCGATTTCATATCCAGCAGCTCGATGCGCGACAGGACCATTGCGGCTTCGGCATGTTCGCGCAGGAATGCCGCCTGCTTTGCGAGTTTTTCCGGATCGCTCCAGTAATCGTCCCCTTCCAGAACGGCGACAAATTCGCCCTGCGCCTCCGCAAAGCAGTGGCGATAGTTCGCTGAAACGCCGTGATTGCCGCCCCGGCTGATGTTCCGGATACGCATGGGATATTTCTCAGCATAGCGCGCCATAATGCGGGCCGTGCCGTCGGTGGAGCCATCGTCGGACAGCAGGATTTCGTGATGAAAGTTCCCCTTCTGGGCCAGGGCGCTCTCAATGGCTTCGACGATGAACTCGAGGTGATTGTAGCTGACAATGATGGTGGAGACGGTCGGCAGAGGGCTGTGCTTGCGATGCACCTGTATATTTGCCTTGACATAGGATTCCCCGACCGAAATGCGGTCGTTTCGCTCTTCATCAACGTAATCCAGGAGTATCTTGTCGATATATGATGGCACATCGTGCCGCGTATATCGGATGACCAGATCCCAATCAACAAGCCTGCGAAGTGAATCGTCAAAGCATCCCAGCTTTCCCATTAGGCTGCGCCTGTGCGCGAAGACCCCCAGATCAATAAAATTGCCCCGGAGGACATCACCATTTTCGAAGGCGATGCCAATAATGTTGCCTGAATTCACATTTATAAACCGACCATATACTGTGTCCTTGCCAGGATGCTGTATAATCGCGTGGGCAAACATGTTCAGAAAATATGGACGCACCTCATTGTCGCTGTCGGCATAGGCGATCCAGTCCGCACGGGCCCGCATCATGCCGATATTGCGGGCTTTGCAAACACCGACATTCCTTTCCAGCCGGACATAGACTATGCGTCCCGATGCAATTTCATCCGGGAACCGGCGGCGAACCTCCTGCTCCGTATCATCGGTGGATCCATCATCAACGATGATCAGTTCGAAGTTGCGATGCGTCTGTGCCAGAACCGCGCGAATGGCTCGACCGATGCACCATGCCCGATTGTAGGTGGGCATGATAACGGAAAAGCCGATCTTCGAAGTTGCCGCGAATTTCATTACCTCGAATTCCGACATCGCGACGGCATGGATATCGGGGGCGTTTTCGGCAAGCCAGTCGAAAATGGCAGCCGCACCATTCGCATTGCTTGACGGCTTTGTGAGCGCCTTCACTTTCAGGAGCGGAAGGCCCCTGTTCAACGTATATAGCGGAAACAGCGTGAGATTCCGGGATGTCGGGTCTTTCTCATGCACGCCCGCCAACGTGTTCGCCACCATCGCGCCCGAACTGAAGCCGGCCTTCACGAGCGTCTGGGTCATGCCGATTTCGTATTTCTTGATAACCTCCTGCACATTCGGCTGTTTCTCGACGCTCGAAATAAACTTGCGGAATGTCTCGGAGGAAAAAACCCTGCGCGTCAAAACGACGAAATAGCTTTGCAGGTGATAGTCGATTTCCCGACTGTCGGTGGCGCCCCAGAAATCCAGCCCCTTCGCTTCCATCTCGGCGAACATCGGCGCGAACGAGCCGATGGGGCCATAGCAACTGTCGTTGCACAGGATCAGGTCATCGGCTTTCGTCAGCATTCCGGCCTTTTCCAGCCAGGCCACACCTCGCTTGTAGGAACCGAAATCGTATTCGCCGTGACGGCCGGTGATGACATGCGCGGCCAGTCCCGAGAGCTTGGCCGCTTCGCCCGACTGCAGGTCGTTGTCGCAGACAACGACGATGGCTTCGGTCAGGTGCCGCAATCCCTCGAGATAGGGAACGACCTGCGGCGGCAGGATGCCGTCTCCGGTGTAGGAGGCAAAGACGGCGACCCGGCGGCGCGGCGCGGGCTGTGCCTCCGTCGGCCGGTAGCGGGGTCTGATGAACAGGTTTACCGCCAGCGGAGTGAGGATCTGGGCGAGGCGTCGCCAGTTTCGCGGCAGATCCGCCGGGAAGCCCGTCTCGGCCTCGGGCAGCCGATCTGCGAAGCGCAAGTCCTGCAACAGAACCGTGCCACCGCGCAAGGCAACGGAGAGACCGAACATCCGTTCGGCCGCATGGGCGGGTGCACCGTCGGTGACGTAGTCGGCAGGAAGGAATTCCACCGCACAGGCAGCCATGTCCTGCAAGATGGAGGTGCGGATCCAGAAACAGGTGCCCGCAATGAAGCCCCAGTCCTCGGAACGAACGTCGAAATCGCCGATGAGCGGGGCATAATTCTCAGCCAGTTTTTCGGCGTTGGGTTCCAGATAGGCCGGCCCGAATACGAACAGTTGCCGCGCCCCGGCCAGCATGACCTTGGGGTCGGCACGGAAGCTTTCGACGATATGGGTTACCTGGCGTTTCGACCCGAGCACCCCGTCGAGCAGCGCACGGCGCCATTCCTCGGGCATGTTGGGGCCCTTCTTCGTGTGGATCTTGCAGATAAAATCATAGCGACCAAGATTCACCTTTTGCATCAGCTGGAACAGCGCGCCGATGTCCTGCCCGCGATTCTCGACCTCGACAATCATTGCCTTCGGGAAAGCGGCTGTAACGCGGTCGCGCTGCTCCTGCCCGAACGAAACGGGCAGCGTTACGAACTGGTCGGCCGTCTCGTGCAGGTGCTCCAACGCCTCGGTCAGATCGTCCAGAACGTCGAGATGCCAGACATGGATAATTGCGGCGTGGTCGGTCGGTTCGTTCACTGACAAGACTCCCAGATAATCGCACTTGCGGCGGCCAGATTAGGCGTGTGAGCACGTTTGGCACAAATCGGCTACTGCCATAGTTGTATAGCTCGACGGTTCTACCGGCGGTTTTGCACCCTGAGAATGAAGTTGCAAGAGTAAGGCAACAAACGAAGTGGGTCGTGTCGCGGAAGTGGTGGAAATTTGCAGGCGGCGTAATCTCCGGGTGAGCTGACACCCCCTAACCGGCGGCGCCAACCGCCAGGGAGGTCACGCCAGGAACGAGATTACGGCGGCGCGGCCTTTTCGCTACTGCCCGACACGACGGGATATGACCCGATCGAGGATCGCATGCGTGTAAGCATGCGCGCGACCATCGAGACGATGCTTGAAGAGGAACTTGCCGAGCTTCTCGCCCGCATGCGCTACGATCGCGGCGATGGCGGTGCAGCGAAAGGCTATCGCCACGGCCACCGCGAGCGCCAGCTCACCGGCACCTTCGGCACCGAGACGGTGCGTGTGCCCCGCGCCCGGATCGAAGAGGACGAGGGCAAGGAAACGGAATGGCGGTCGAAGGCGCTGCCGCGCTATCAAGCGGCAGGTCAGGAGGAGCCCTCCTGACCGTCCGTGAAACTTCAGCTGATAGCTATCGGATAGCTATTTATTTGCCCACCCATGCTTCTACTTCCCGTAACGATCCAGCAGCAGTTCAACTGCCTTCTCCAGCGTCTCGCCAAGCCCCCAACCATGTGCATCGGCAACTGAGCAGAATGCCTCGATCGTCTCGGGGCGCGCCTTGAGGTTGAACTGTGCATTCCGGCCTGTTCTCCTCCGTCGGAGCGGCTTGGCCGGTTCGGATGGTGGCTGTGGATCCCGGCTGCGGAAGCCGGCTGCCTCAGCAGCCTGCTTGGCCTCACCCGGGGACGGCTTCGGCCTCGGAGCCGGCTCCGGGCCGAAGTTACCCAGATCGTCGAGGGCGGAACTGAATCCCAGGTCGGCACGCTGGCGGCTCATGCAAGCTCCCTTTCGGTCTTGAGGAGGGTGACGACTTCTCCGGCAAACTCGCGGGCGTTCTCGATCGCCTTCGGCAGATTGCTGACCTGCGCCGGATCAAGCGAGGACAGAGTGCCTCCGAAGTCGAACAGGTCCCGAAACGCGGCGCGTTCGACGATGCTTGTCTGAAGGACCTCGATCCCACTCGCCTCAAGCTGTTCTTGCACGTTGCGGAGGGTGCGGGATCTTACCGCGGCACTCGTGCGCGTAAGCACGACGCGATGCGGGATCTTCCTGCGCGCCAAACGCGATTGGTTCGCGATCAGCCGGATCGTCTTTGCCCCGCCCTTGGCATCCATGTTCGACCCCTGGGCCGGGATCAGGACGAGATCCGACATGCCGATGGCGTTGGCCACCATGAGGCTCGCGGTGCCCTCCAGGTCCACGATCACGAACTGGCACCGAGCAGCCTCCTCCTCGACCACATCCACGATGCTGTCCTCGGTGACTCCGTTCACGATACGAATTGCGTCAGGCTTGCCAGGCAAGCTGGCCCATTGCGAAATCCATCGTTCAGGATCCGCATCGACGATGGAGACGCTGGCGCCGTTCTCGGCGAGTTGCGTGGCGAGGATGAGGGCGGTTGTGGTCTTCCCTGCCCCACCCTTGGGATTTGCAAACGAAATGACGGGCATGACTGCTCTGCCTCAGGATTTGTGGATAGCTACCAAGTAGCCTGTCAGGTCTGATAGCTACCAGCTAAGCACAATAAGATGACCGGAGGAAGCGGGGCGCCTTGGCTTGTGCCTATCGCTATCGGATAGCTACCATTACGGGGCGGTTCTCGCTAATGCTAGAAGCTATCTGTTAGCTAAATGCTAGTAGCTAGCTACCAGATATCTCACGGCTGAAACCACGAAGGGCCGCTGTCAACATGCAGGAACCGACACAGCGTCGCGCTCCGACATCTGGGCAAGACCGGCGGGGCAGGGCGCTCACGGGCGGCCACGTTTCTCGAACCACGTCGCGCAGAACTTGACGAAGTGCCGCTCTGGCACTTTCGGCTCGATTTCTTCAGCCGCACACCAGCGCCTCCACTCCTGTTCGAGATACCGGACATCCCATCCGGGGGCCGCAGCCCTGGCGTCCTCGTAAACCGACGAGTCCAGATGCCCCTCAAAGACCTCGGAGGACGGCAC